>CAMDGG010000006.1 GCA_945898045.1 bacterium UBP8_UBA817 | reverse complement strand
ATACAAAAAGTAGAAAAATCGCTCGCTATTGTCTTGTTTGAGCGGACGAATAAACGTGTGATGCTTACTCCTAAAGGTAAGCTTGTGACAGAGAAATTTTTGAATGTTTTAGCTTCTTTGAAGCAGCTTGAGGGATTGCGTGATGATCAGGCTGGTCAGACCCTGCGCCTAGGAATTTTTCCTACGCTCGCACCTTTTTTCCTGCCAAAATTTATTCCTAAACTTAAATCGATTTTGTCATCGCTTACAGTTTATGTTTCAGAAGATAAAACGAATGGAATTACGGCCCAGTTACTACGGGGAGAGTTGGATTGTATTTTGGTGGCGTATCCTCTGGAAGACAATGCCCAGTTGCTGCATCAGATTGTGTTTGATGATCCATTTTATTTGGCGGTTTCAAACAAAAATAAGCTCTCAAAAAAACGTATGATTTCGTTAAACGATTTGAAAGATGAAACGATTTTGTTGATGGACGAAGGGCATTGCTTGCGAGATCAAGCGCTGGATATTTGTCATCACCAATTGTTGCATGTGGATCCCAATTATCGTTCGACTAGCCTTGAGACATTGCGTGCGATGGTTTCTTCAGATTGGGGAGTTACATTTGTGCCTAAAATTTGTCTCGATGAAAATCCTCTCATCAGCTATATCCCCATTAAGAAACCTCAGCTTAAAAGAACCATTGCCCTTTACTGGCGAAAAAGTGTGGTTCAGCCAGAAGTTATTCAGCAGTTTTTAGAGGGTATTCGAGCTTCTCTGGTTTCCTGAATTGTTTTGAGGATTTCCCATTTCGACTGGGGGGGCTGCCCTTCTCAAAGGATTCAAAACACCTGTAGATTAGCAAAGTATTCGCGAATTGGACGTTTTTGTTCAGTAGAGAGAAAATTGCTTTGAGGTAGAATCGCAAGCAAGTTATCTAGAACCGTTATCCCTTCATTTTGTTCGCAAAACTCGCGTATGGCCTGCACATTAAATTTTCCTAAAACCTTAATGTGAGGGGATAAGAAACTTATGATATCAGCGGATTTTGTGGTGGTATTTTCTATTGGCTGTGCAATGACTTTAAATTTCATGTTTTTAATGATTTCAAAGACTGTTTAAGTCTGGAAATAACCTCTCGTAAATTTTTCTCTACATCAGACCCTGCACTTATGATCTTTGATGATAGGTCGGTTTCTAACTGTTTTTCTAGGCGAGCGATGGCGAGTGCGCCCTTATCTTTAACTTGTTCAAATCCTCTTTTTAGACCTTGTTCAATTTCTATAATGGCGAGGCTTGGATCTCTACCCTCACTGCTATAATATACTTTAACATTTTCTGGAAGCCCATTGTAAATTTTTTGAGCCATATCCTGAAATGATTGAAGTTTGTTGGCTTGTAAATAGTGGTCCCAAGTTGCGGAATACTCTTTGAGAGCTTTTTCTAAATTTTGGTTTCCTTGAAAATCTGCATATAGTGCCAAGCTCAAAACGCCTTGGTCGATGGGAACCATTTCTTTAATCGTATCATTTTCGACCACAAACATAATGTTGTTATTGTTGCCCTCAATTCTAGGTTGTATTCCATATGTATCGCTCGATTTATCGGATAATACTTTTCTGTCTATTGCTGCTCGATCTGTATTCCCCAAAAAAATATCAGCAACAACCAACTCGGAATACTTTTTAAGAAACTCAGTTTGTGTTAGTAAACATTTTAAAAGTTCCGGATTATCCGAAATTTCATTTAAAGTTTGTCCTTGTACCATTGTCATCACAATACATTTTCCATTTCTTAATAGATCTAAAGATGTTGTTGAAGACTGAAGTTGTCCACTCAATTGTTTTAGCTTCGTTTCCATAATCTCTAGAATGGCATCTTTTATTTCCTGCTGATCTCCTGATTCAAATACAGTTCTGTCTAAAAACTTTATTGCATTAACAATAGAGGGGAAATCTTTGAACTGAGTTTTTAATTGTTCTTTGCTCATACCCATCCCAAATATCTCTACGGGTGTATCCGTTAAATGAGTGATAGCTTTTTGTGGTGATTCGATTTTTTTCTGTAAATTTGTTTGTGTGGTGATGAGTGCATCTTTGAATGCCCTTATGAGGGGGTGTTCTTCAGTTATCGGATCTTTTTTCTTTTCTTCACCCATAATAGGCACTGTACTGGGAGGATTAAAGCCTAATTCTGCATATGCCTGCGCGGCATGTCCATCTGACCAAAGACATTCAGTAAATGGGTCGCTATTAATCTTAAGTACAAAATTCGCTTTAGGTGTTGAGAGAAACCAGACTAAATTGGTTGAAGCATCTTCAGGATTGGGAGTTGTAAAAGTTGTTGTAGCCGATCCAACGCTGCGAAGTGCCTCCTCAGCTTTTTTTTCTAAAATTGGTAAAGCTAGCCGATTGGCTGTTGTTTTGGGAATGGATGGCAATCTTGGTGGTAGCAATGTTCGCACACTTACAGGCTCCCCCTTCACCGGCAAATCCGTTGGAGCAGCCCCATGCCGTTTTTTAGCTTCTAAATTCGGAACTTTTTGTATTGAAACTTGTCTCCTTACAGTCGCATCAAATCGCTTATCAACTGGAAGAGACGGTCTCTGTGCAGATATTGTAGAGACTCTAGGTAGTTCCAATTCTTGCTCAGAAGGTCTTTTAAAAGTGGTCGCAGGGTGGGGGGGGATTTTTGTCTTTATAATAGCGGGTAAAGTGGAATCTGAATTTGCTCCTGTACTGGGCACTCGTCTAGGTACAGGATTAGCTGCTTGCTTATATATATTAATAGGAGGTGTACTATCAAACATAATGTTGATAATTCCCTGTTGTAGTCCCCTCCAAACAAAAATTACTCATTTCTTTTTGGGTAGCGTTAGATCGCCTGTTTCAAGAGTTCTAAGCTATCTGCATCATATTTGATGTCAAAAGATTGTGGATGCACACTACGTTCATTTGTAATAGAAAATGTAGTTATAGAAAAATGATGGAAAATTTATTTTTGGCTTGTTCGATGAGGTTTTTTTTGGGGGGGATTTGAACTCGGAATTGTGTGGTTGGGTGGTGTTGATTTAGGTTGTTTTTTGATGATTTTTGGGATTTTTTATAGAAAATTTAGAGGGGTTAATTGGGTGTAAATGGGTCTTTTTAGGGGTGTTTGCTTGAAATGGGTGTAATTGGGTGTATTATTGGGTAATGCTATCGACTAATACCCTTGTGATTTCTCCAGAAATCCTCAGTTTAATTGCTAAAATTGATGAATTTAAAGGTGCTTGGCGAGCTCTAGGTATGCTTGCGCCGGAGCGTTTGTTGGCGTTACGTCGCGTGGCTACAATTGAAAGTATTGGGTCCTCTACTCGAATTGAGGGAAGTAAGCTTTCCGATCGAGAGGTTGAGCATCTTTTAGCCAATTTGCAGATTAAGTCTTTTGAGACACGGGATGAACAAGAAGTTGCTGGATATGCGGAGTTGATGGAGTTCGTGTTTAGTTCTTGGAACGATATTCCTCTGGTTGAGAATCATATTAAGCAACTGCATCAAATTTTACTTCAGTATAGCGAGAAAGATGCTTGGCATCGGGGTAGTTATAAAACCAATCCAAATAGTGTTGCCGCTTTTGATGAAAAAGGTGTTCAGATAGGCATTGTTTTTCAAACAGCGACTCCGTTTGATACGCCTCGATTGATGAGTGAATGGTTTGAATGGATTATGGTAGAGCGTGAGACAGGTCGTCTTCATCCTTTGCTTGTTATTGCACTATCGATCGTTATTTTTTTAGAAATTCATCCTTTTCAAGATGGCAATGGTCGACTTTCTAGAGCGATTACTACACTCCTGCTTTTGCAGGCAGGGTATGCGTATGTCCCCTTTAGTTCTTTGGAGACTGTTATTGAGCAAAATAAAGAAGACTATTATTTGGCGTTGCGACAAACCCAAGGGACCATTCGTACCGAAACTCCTAATTGGCAACCGTGGCTGGAATTTTTTCTTAGGTCTCTTGCCGAACAGGTGAGGAGACTTGAAAAGAAAGTGGAGAGGGAAAAGATTGTATTGGCCTCACTGCCGGAGTTGTCGCTTCAAATAGTCGAGTTTGCCCGTGAGCATGGGCGGATTACGATTGGTGTTGCGACTAAGTTGACGGGTGCGAGTCGGAATACGCTTAAGGTGCATTTTCGGGCGTTGGTGGAGCGTGGGCATTTGAATCAGCGGGGCAGTGGGAGGGGGGCTTGGTATGAGCTTGCTTGAATGTGGTGCGCCTGGAGGGATTCGAACCCCCCGCCTTCTGATCCGTAGTCAGACGCTCTATCCAAATGAGCTACAGGCGCTAGGTGGAAATGGTTTGTAAACGGGTCGATATATTAACGTAGAAATGTGGTTTGTGCTATAGTTTGCGCATGAATTCGGAAATAATTTTGGATGTAGATCCTATTGTTCAGTTTAAAGCGTGGTTTGGGATGGCTTGGGATGATGTGCGAATCCCTCATCCTGAAGTCATGTGTTTGTCGACGATAGATTTGGATGGCTACCCTGATTCTCGTATTGTGTTGTTGCGTGGAATTGATGAAAGAGGGTTTGTGTTTTTTACGAATAGTGAATCGGTGAAGGGGCGGTCTTTGGCGCGGGTGCCGAGGGCTGCGATGACGATGTATTGGGAACCTTTGGGGTATCAGGTGCGGGTTCAGGGTGATGTGGTGAAGGTGTCGGATGGGGAGTCGGATGTGTATTTTGCATCGCGGCCGAGGCTGAGTCAGATTGGGGCTTGGGCGTCGCGGCAGAGTGAGGGGTTGGATAGTCGATCGGCGTTAGAGTTACGAGTGTCTGAATATGAGCGTCAGTTTGAGGGGCGTGATGTGCCGCGTCCGGACTATTGGTTTGGTCAGCGTATTGTGCCGAATAAAATTGAGTTTTGGATGGATCGGCCTTTTCGTTTGCATGATCGTTTTTTGTATGAAAAACGGGATGGCGATGAATGGCAGAGACGACGTTTATTTCCCTGAAATAAAAAAACATAAATAATAGGTGAAATTTTCTCTTCTTTTTTTTCGACACTTCTATAGTAAATAAAAAAATTACTTAGAAGGGGGCTAAGAAAAGAAGGGGCTTCCTGTTATGTATTTTAAAGTTGTTTCGTATCCTCATACGATTTTAGAAAAAAAATTCTATGAATTACATTTAGAGAACCAGGTAAAGAGTTCTGATTTTCCAAGAAATCCTCAGTGGCGTAAAGTGCTGTCAGACATTAGCTTTCTTAGCAAGAAACTTGATACGTTTGTGTTTCACGATATTAAAGGGGCTCGGGTTATTTTGGAGCAATTTAATCGGATTCATGCTAATGCTTTAAAATTAAAAAAGATGCCTCATGGGGCAAAGGTTTTCTATAATTTTCTATTTGATCAAAAGTTAAGAGCCTTTAAAAGGCTGATTCCGTCTACTACTCAAAACGACACTTTCTTAAAAGAAGTGTCTGGAAAAGATTTTTCTTTGAAACTAGATGAACTTACAGATCATATCGCTGATTTTTCTGAACATGTTCGGTTGTTTTGTAAGAATGAAGAGAGTTCTCTTGCTACTGATTTGCCTAAGTATATGAAAGCGATTTTTGACTATTTTAAGATTATTCATAGTAGTATGGTGGGTAATGCTGATCAGGTTTGTGATTCTGATAAGGTTCTTTTGAAAAAAAGTTTCGAAGAGTTTAAATCGTATATTGCTAAGTTGTTGTTAGGTGAGTGTTCGAACTCATTTAAAAAAATGATAGAGGGAATTAATGGGTTTAGATTTGGAGAATTGAAGACTCGTGTTGATCGTTCTGGAGATGATTTAGATCTGCCCATCAGTTGGTTATGGCCAAATTCTAATCCTGCTTTTATTGAAAGTAAAGATGTGAGAGAGTCAACCCCTAGAAGGGATAGTGCAATTGCTAGTGCTAGTGCATCTTCTAGTAAGAGATCAAGTCCAACAATTAAAAGCGGAGAGGATGAACATAAGTATACATTAAAACGACCAGATAATATTCGCGTTTCTTCTGTGTACAAAGATGAAAAAGCTTTTAAACGTGCTCAGGAGTTGAGGGAGCGTAGGATGCAATACACTTGGGCCATGAGGCGGGATCATGTTTATGCACCGCTTTCTGTGAAGCCGCTTACACAATTTGATTCACCATCAAAGTTGGATTCTGTACCTGTTTCTCGTGGGGTTAAGTTGGCGCGTACACCTGTAAAAGCTGATAACTCAAAAAAACCTAAAGATCCGAAGCAGCCTATAGCGGGGCTCCCTCGTGTTATGACTCCTCCCCCCAAAAAACAACCTCTTCCTATAGTTTCAAAAGTTTCAAAAATTACTCAGGCTACAGATCCTGCCGTTGAGAAAGGGTCTTTGCGCGGAGGGAAAGTGGTTACTACTTTCCAAAGTAAACCCTCTGTAGTTTTAAACGCGTCGCCAGATAGTAGAAAAGTAGCTGTTGGTACTAAAACTGTACCCAAACAGTTATCTGTTCCTCCTCTAGTGGAACTACTTCCGGCTCCAATCACTCAAACTGTAAAATATCTTATCTCGCCAAACTCTGCTGATCATTATGAGTATAAACAAGTGCTGAATTTGTCTGGAAAGATTGTGAAGTGGGGAGTGTTTAAAAAGGCTGAGGGTCTGCAAAAAGAAGAGCTGGTGTATGGATGGGATGACTATCAAGCCAAACTTTCTAAAAAGGGAAGTTCGATGGAGCCTTTTCAATCCCGCGAATTTATTCGCGTGCTTTGCCCAGAAAATTTTGAGCTAGCGTGTCGATACATCTATAGGATTTCTAATGGACTTGATCGTTATGAATGTAGAAAAGAAAAAATTTATGATTTTGATCGTAATAAATCGTTTGATGCCAAATCTTTATTGAAAGAACGTTCTGTGAGTGTGAAATCAACGTTGAGCTTAGAAGAAAAGTGTAAAGCCTTAAATGAAAAAGAAAATAAACTCTTACAGAAATTTTGTTTGGACACAGAATCAAGGAAATCGTTGCTAAATCTGGAGCCCGCTTGCTAGAATGCCATCCTAACTATGACAAATTCCCCGTATAAACGAATTCTTCTAAAATTGAGTGGCGAGGCCTTTAAGGGCGAACGCGAATATGGTATCGATCCTGCGTATTTGGTATTTATTGCCAATGAGCTTAAGAAGGGATTGGCGCTTGGCGTCCAGATTGGACTTGTGATTGGTGGCGGTAATATTTTTCGTGGCGAAGCGGCTGCGGAAAATGGTATGGATCGTGTGACTGCGGATTTTTCGGGGATGTTAGCGACGATTATGAATGCATTGGCGTTACAAGATGCGTTGCAAAAAGTAGGCGTTGATTCTCGGGTACAAACTTCTTTTGAAATTAGAGCGGTGGCAGAGCCGTATATTTTAAGACGGGCATTGCGTCATTTAGACCGTGGCCGAATGGTTATTTTTGCGGGCGGTACAGGGAATCCGTATTTTACGACGGATACGACTGCGGCATTACGTGGGGCTGAGATTTTGGCTGATGTTATTTTGAAAGCGACGCAAGTTGACGGAGTTTATGATTCTGATCCTAAGAAAAATCCTGACGCTGTGCGTTATGAGTCTTTGAGTTATATGGATGTTTTGAAAAATAGATTGAAAGTGATGGATAGTACGGCACTTTCGTTGAGTATGGATAATAAAATTCCGATAGTGGTTTTTGATATGAATGAGCCAGATAATTTGGTGCGGGTTCTACAGGGAGAATCTGTAGGAACGTTGATTGGAGGTTAGGTAGTGAATAGTCAAGATTTAAAAGATAAGATGGATAAGACGATTGCGCGTGTCAAAGATAATTTTATGGGCTTTCGTACAGGTCGTGCTAATCCGGCTATTTTGTCAAAAATTATGGTGGAATATTATGGGTCTTTGGTGCCTCTTCAACAGGTTGCCAATGTGTCGGTTCCAGAAAATAATTTATTGGCTTTGAGTATTTTTGATAAGAGTGCGGTTATTCATGTAGAGCGTGCGATTTCTTCTTCGGATCTTAATTTGACGCCTCAAACTGAGGGGACTTTGATTCGCTTACGTCTTCCAGAGTTGACGGAGCAACGCCGCAAAGATTTGGTGAAATTGGTGAAGCAAGAGGCCGAAGAAGGGCGGGTTGCGATTCGCAATATTCGTCGTGATGCGATTGATGCATTGAAACTTTCTGAGAAAAACAATGAGATTTCTGAAGACGATTTCAAGAGATTTCAAGACGATATTCAAAAGACGACTGATTCTTTTATTAGCCAGATCGAGCATTTGGCAAAAGAAAAGGAAGTTGAGATTATGAAGGTCTGATGCCCATTCTTGGCGAACAAGGTCAGGATGCCAAGTTTCAGGAGTTATGTCGTTCGTTTGGATTAGAGCCTTCTAAAATTCCCCAGCATGTTGCGATTGTGATGGATGGAAACGGTCGTTGGGCTGCCAAAAAAGGGTTGCCTCGTGTGATGGGGCATAAGCAGGGTGCTGAGTCGCTTCGCGAAATTATTCGTGCCTGTGCGGATTTTCATGTTCATTATTTATCTGTGTATGCGTTTTCAACTGAAAATTGGACGCGGCCTGCTGAGGAAGTGGGATTCTTGATGAAATTTTTTCGCGAGTTGATTGCACGTGAAATTCCTAAGCTTCATAAAGAAGGGGTTCGTGTTCGTATTTTAGGTGATGTAGAAGGTTTGGATAAAGACCTTCGTGATTTGGTGCGATATGCGCATGACACGACTGAACATAATACGGTGATGCAGTTTAATATTTTATTGAATTATGGATCTCGTGCTGAAATGACGTCGGCGGTGAGGCGGCTTTCTGAGGATATTGCATCTGGAGTTTTAGCTTCTGAATCAGTAACGGAAGACGTTTTTTCTCGCTATTTGTACACGGCAGATATTCCGGATCCGGATATAGTGATTCGTCCTGGGGGAGAGCATCGCCTGAGTAATTTCTTGTTGTGGCAATCGGCCTATAGCGAAATTTTCTTTTTGGATACGCTGTGGCCTGATTTTGATCGTGCTGCTTTGGCACAAGTCGTATCACAGTTCCAGACGCGTACACGTCGGTTTGGAGGTGTGTAAATGTTGAAACGATGGATCACCGCGATTGTGTTGTTTTCTTTAGGAATGCTTGTTATCACGGTTGGTGATTTTTGGTTTTGGTTATTTGTTTTAATGGTTTCTCTTTTTTGTATGTTTGAGTTGTTGCAGCTCTCTGTAAAGCCTTTGCCTTTTTGGATGTTGGTGACGGGATTGGGCGGTATCGCGATTGCAATGTCGTTTGCGTTATTGCCTGGATTACAGAATTTATGGAAGTCTCCTTATGCGATGGGTATGGCGTTACTCATGATTGGTATGGCGGTTATTGAGTTGGTTTTTCGCAGGCTATGGTTTCAGCACCATCCGTTTTTGAGTTTTTTAAGAAGTGTCATATTTATTTGTTTTACATGCCCCTATATTTATTTGGTGAGGACGTTGCCTTATGGTGGATATGCGATGTTTTTTTGTTTGTTGGCTGTGACATCCAGCGATACATTTGCTCTTTTTGGCGGCAGAAAATTCGGAAAAACCCCTTTGTCTGAATTGAGTCCTAATAAAACGGTAGAAGGTTCTGTGATCGGATTTTTTGGGTCGTTAGCAGTGTCTGCTTTATATATTTGGTTTTTTGGATTACCTTTTTGTGTGTATTTTTTAACAGCGATAGCGATTGGATTTTTAGCACAATTGGGTGATTTGCATGAGTCGCTAACTAAGCGTTTTTATCACGTCAAAGATTCTTCTGATTTTTTACCGGGACATGGTGGATTTTATGATCGTGCGGATAGCTTTTTATTGGTGAGTCCTTTTGTCTATTATGTCTTCCTCATCTTTCTCCATTAAATCGGTTTCCATTTTAGGGTCAACAGGATCTATAGGGTGTCAGGCTCTGGAAGTGATTCGTGCTTTTCCGGAACGCTTTCGGGTGATAGGTCTTTCGGCTGGGTCTAACATTGTTTTGTTGCAAGAACAGGTTTTGATTTTTCGGCCTCAAATTGTTTGTGTTTTAACACAGGCTGATGCTGAAATTATGACTAGTTTTTGTAGTGTGCAGGCTCTTTCGACGCAGGTTGTTTGGGGAGACTCTGGGTTATTGGAATTGGCTGTTTTCGGAGACCCTGATTTGTTGGTTGTTGCGATTGTGGGTACAGCTGCTTTGATGCCGACGGTACATGCGATTCGACAGGGAATTTCTATTGGACTTGCTTGCAAGGAAATTCTGGTTGCGGCTGGCGATTATGTGATGTCGCTTGCACGTGAAAAAAAAGTTTCTATTTTACCGATAGATTCTGAGCATGCAGCTATCAAACAATGTTTGGCGGGAATTTTGGAAGATGAAAAACAAGTGTCTAAATTGGTTTTGACGGCATCGGGTGGGCCCTTTTGGGATCGTCCATTAGAGACGTTTTCTGACATTACTCGGGAAGAGGCTCTGCAGCATCCCAATTGGACAATGGGGTCTAAAATTACGATTGATTCTGCAACGATGATGAATAAAGGCTTAGAAGTGATTGAGGCGCATCATTTATTTGGTATTGAGTATGATCGACTGGATATAATTATTCATCCGACGAGTATTGTGCATAGTCTGGTAGAGTTTTCGGACGGAACTTTTTTGGCGCAGATGGGATTACCCGATATGCGATTTCCAATTCAGTACGTGTTGACGTATCCTGAAAAGCTCCCGAATCCTTGGCCAAAAATGCAGCTTTCGGCATTAAAATCATTGACGTTTCATGCGCCTGATTTTAAGAAATTTCCGTTATTGCAATTGGCGTTTGATGCTGGGCGACAAGGCGGAGCTGCACCGCTTGTTATGAATGCCGCTAATGAAGTGGCGGTGAGGTTATTTTTGGATGAGAAAATAAAATTTTTAGATATTGCGAATTTGGTTCGCGATACTGTTGCAAGATTGAGTCAGGAGCAGTGTCCTACGTTTGAAGATATTGTGGCGTTGGATCATCGTGTTCGAGAGGAAGTGGGGTGTCGTTTTGCATAGGCACTTGTGGTTGTTTTTAAGTTTTCTTTTTCATGATTCCCCAGCCAGAATGCGAAAGTTGGCGGGGCTATTTTCTGATTGGGAAAGTTGTCGGGTTGGCCTTGAAGATTTTTTTGTTCGAGAAGGGATTTCTGAAAAATCTCTGGGGTATTATCGTGAGCGTATTCAAAATTTTGATCCAGAAAAGGTCTTGGCAGCTTTAGCCTCTAGAGATATCGGTGTTTTGTATGCTGACGATGAGCTATTTCCGTCACAGGTTTTGGAGATTCATCAGGCACCGTTATTGCTTTATTATCGTGGGGATGTGTCGTTGCTTTCTCGCGCGATGCTAGGCGTTGTTGGGACGCGTAAGATGTCGGATTATGGGCGTCGTGCGACTGAGAAGTTGGTGGCAGAATTGGCCCCGTATTTCTTGATTGTATCGGGTATGGCAGAAGGGATTGATACGGTTGCGCATCGTACAACTTTGGAAGCAGGGCATCCGACGGTGTCGGTGGTTGGGACGGGATTGGATGTCGTCTATCCGACTTCTAATACGGGATTATTTGGAGAAATTATTTCTAATGGCGTGGTTCTTTCAGAGTTTCCATTAGGAGTTTCTGGTCTTGCGTATCGGTTTCCCCAGCGTAATCGCATTGTGAGCGGGCTGTGTCAGGGGTTATTGGTGGTTGAAGCGGGCGAAAAAAGTGGGTCTTTGATTACAGCTCGTTTGGCGATGGAAGAAAATCGGGATGTGTTTGTGGTGCCGGGATCTATTTTTTCCCCACTAACTTATGGCAACCATCGGTTGATTCAGGATGGCGCCAAATTGGTGATGTCGTATGAAGATGTTGTGACTGAATTTTCTTATTTGATTAAGCCAGCCAGAATGTCCCCTAAATCAGAGAAAATAATTGGGCCGGATTGGGAGTTAACAGAGTCTGAGCAAAAAATTTGGGATGCGCTTGGCGTCGCGTCTGTTTCTTTGGATGCCTTGGTTGATAAAACAGAGTTGGATATTGCGCAGGTGTTGCAGTCGTTAACGGTATTTGAAGTGAGGGGGCTTGTGGAGCAGATATCGGGACAGGGGTTTCGGAAACAGGCGTATTAGCGGAAATCGCGCTAATTAGGCTAGTCGACTAGCGGAAATCGCGCGAATTAGGCTACTTTTGTTTTTTGTGGTACTATCTTGATATGATTGTTATACGCCAAATTGAAGTAGAAATCATACAGATTTTATCCCAGAAAAAATCAAAAATTATTGTTTTGTATGGTCCAAGGCAGGTTGGGAAGACAACGCTTGTTAAAACTGTTTTCTCCAAGTTGTCAAAAAAATCTGTTCTTTTTACTACAGATGATCGTGAGATTTCTCGGATTTTATCTTCTCAAGATTTAAATCAGCTTCGTCTTCTGACGGCAGGCTATGACATTGTTTGTATTGATGAAGCCCAGCGTATTGAAAATATTGGGCTTACCCTCAAACTAATGTATGACAATATGCCCGAGCTTAAAATTATTGCAACAGGGTCTTCTTCTTTTGATTTGGCTAATAAAATTAAAGAACCGCTTACAGGTAGGACGCGTACCTATACTTTGTTTCCGATTGCGCTTAAAGAGCTTGACGCTGTGTATCCACCTTATGAGCTTGATCGATATCTTGAGGCGCATATGATTTATGGTGGGTATCCTGATGTGCTGGTGTGTGAAAACCAAGCAGAAAAAATTCGAGATCTCAATGAGTTAAGTTCGTCGTATTTGTATCAAGATATTTTGGAGTTAAAGTCTATTAAGTATGCGAGTAAATTACAGGACTTACTTAAATTGTTAGCTTTCCAGATTGGGTCTGAAGTATCGCTTTCTGAACTAGGTCAGAAGCTTGAAATGAATAAAGACACGATTGCGCATTATATTGATTTACTTGAAAAATCTTTTGTTATTTTTCGATTATCAGGGTTTAGTAGAAATTTAAGAAAAGAAGTGACAAAAATGAATAAGATTTATTTTTATGATTTGGGTATTCGTAATAGTCTTATTCAGAATTTCTCCCCGTTGAATCTTAGGGCAGATCGAGGGGCACTTTGGGAGAACATGCTCATAATAGAGCGGCTGAAACAGAATGCATATCAGGGGAAAATAGTTCGTTCCTATTTTTGGAGAATTCATACGGGTGCGGAGTTAGACTATATAGAAGAATCTGGTGTGGAGCTTAGTGGATATGAGTTTAAATTTTCTCGAAAAATTTCTAATCCGCCTGCCGCTTGGACAGCAGCCTATCCTGAAGCCCATTTTGATTCTGTTTCGCGCGATACGTATCGCCCTTTTTTGAATTTAAAATGAGTTTTTCTTTCCCCGGACTAAGATTTGGTGTGACGCAGCGCGAGTATCCAGCTTCCTCACTTTTTTATCAGCAATTTGACTATCGGTACTGGGTGTCGATGAAACAAGTTCATTCGGCAACGTGTGTGGCTGTTACGTCTGAAATGTTAGCAAAAGATAAACATGTTTTAATTGAAAATGTAGATGCACTTGTGACAAAAGAGCCTGGCGTCTTGGTGTCGGTTCGGACTGCAGATTGTTTGCCGATTTTGATTGCACATGAATCGGGTGTAATTGGAGCTGTACATGCGGGACGGAAGGGGACGGAATCTGGGATTCTTATTGAGACTCTGCGGTGTATGACAGAGGCATTTGGGGTATTGGATGGCCTGAAATTTTGGTTTGGCCCGGCGATTTGTGAAGGGTGTTATCAGATCGATCGAGATTTGGATTTGCATTATGATTTGGTGGGTGAAAATAAAAAACAAATTATGTCGGTTTTGAAATTGGGTTCCTATGAAATTATAGAGTCTGGGTTATGTACAGCCGAGCAGCCAGATTTATTTTACTCGTATCGGAGGGAGGGCGAGTTAGCTGGGCGGTTGCAGTCTTTTATAGGGGTTCTTTAATGCTTAATTAGTTTGTTTCGCTTGATTTCTTTTTGTAAAAAAAGTTTGATGACGCTTTGGTAAGGGAGGTCATTTTCTGATGAAAAGGCGCGAATGGCGTTGAGCATTTTATTGGGTAGGCGGATACTGATGACTGTTGTCGGAGATTCTGTGGGTAACTTGAGTCCGATATCTTTTAATGAGAGCGGCTTTTTTTTGTTGATGAATGAGGTTGTGTCGTAGTCATCGTAAAGTGTTATTTCTGTTTTTTTAGAGGGTGTTTTTTTCATTGGTAAGCGCTCCTTTCACTTTTTGATGCAGATCGTGCGCTAATGATTCTGACTTTTTGTTTACGAAGTGTAAATGCGATCATTAGGATGCGATGTAAACGACTTTTCCCATAGCAGATAAATCGTTTTTCTTTTTCAGTACTGTGTTTGATGTCTTCATAGAGTTTTAATTTCGGATCCGAAAAAACGCTTTCAGCTTCTACAGAAGAGACACCATGTTTGGTTTCGTTTTTTTGTATATTCCATTGATCCCATTCAAATTCTATTTCTTCGATAGGCATATATATTTTATATTACTTTGTCTATTTTTGTAATGTCAAGCATATACGTTTATTTGAATTTTATGTGACGTGTTTGTGAAAATTTGGTAATTTGCCTTGTTTTTAAAAGTTCTAAATTGCAAACTACGTTTGGTATGTGTTACAGTGAACTCCCGTATTATTCCCCCGAATTGAAGTGTAAAAATGCCTAAGAAAAAAACCAAATATATTTTTATTACAGGCGGTGTTGTATCGTCTTTGGGTAAAGGGATCGTTGCGGCGTCGTTGGGCGTGCTTTTGAAGAATCAGGGCTATAAAGTCACGATTCAGAAGTTTGATCCGTATTTAAATTTAGATCCTGGAACAATGAGTCCTTTTCAGCATGGTGAAGTTTTTGTGACTGAAGACGGCTGTGAAACGGATTTGGATTTGGGTCATTATGAACGGTTTATTGACCAGAATTTATCTCGTGTAAATAACGTGACATCTGGCATGATTTATTGGGAAGTTTTGACCAAAGAACGTCGTGGTGATTATTTGGGACATACAGTTCAGATTATTCCGCATGTGACCAATGAGATTAAAGATCGTATTACAAAAGTTTTGGATCACGATCATTTTGATGTAGTTATTACTGAGATTGGTGGGACCGTGGGTGATATTGAAAGCTTGCCGTTTTTGGAAGCGATTCGTCAGTTTCAATATGTGCATCGGGATGATTGTGCACATTTACATTTGACGTTGGTGCCTTTCTTAAAAACCTCAGGTGAATTTAAAACAAAGCCGACACAACACAGTGTTAAAGAACTTCGCGAAATTGGTATCCATGCGGATGTGATTGTCTGCCGGTCTGAAGCACCGATTACTTTAGAAGTGCGTCATAAAATTGCGTTGTTTTGTGATGTGGCGCCAGAGGCGGTTGTCGCTTGTGTGGATGCCCCTAGTATTTATGATGTGCCATTGATGATGGAAGCCGAAAAATTAGATCAGACCGTTTGTAAAAAATTGGGATTAACCCATCGTCCAAATCAAATGGAAGAGTGGAAATCTTATGTAGAAATGATTCATAAAAAAGATTCTCCCGAAGTGAAAATTGCGATTGTTGGAAAATATACTAGTTTGTCAGATTCTTATTTGAGTGTGGTAGAAGCGATCCGTCATGCGGCTGCAGCTAATCAATGTCATGCCAAAATCTTGTGGGTAGAAGCAGAAGAAGTAGAGCGTCATGGCGCAAAGCATTTCTTGGAATACGCAGATGGCGTTGTAGTTCCTGGTGGATTTGGCGATCGTGGTATTGAAGGTAAAATCCTGGCCTCTAAATATGCGAGAGAGCATAAGATTCCTTACTTTGGGTTGTGTTTGGGGATGCATGTGGCGGTGATTGATTTTGCACGTCATGTGGCAGGTTTGGAGTCTGCGCATAGCTCCGAATTTAATGATGGTACACCGTATCCTGTGATTGATTTTCTGCCGGACCAGCGGACGCTTTCTCAAAAAGGCGGCACGATGCGTTTGGGTGGATATCCTTGTAAAGTGAAGAAAGATACATTGTTATTTTCCGCTTACAACGCAACAAAAATTCAGGAGCGCCATCGTCACCGGTATGAGTTTAATAATGAATTTAAGCAATTGTTAGAAGCTAACGGCTTGGTATTTTCAGGGCTTTCTCCAGAAGGTACTTTGGTGGAAGTTGTTGAGATTCCAGAGCATCCTTGGTTTTTAGCGTGTCAATTTCATCCGGAATTTAAGTCCAGGCCCTATAGAGCACATCCGTTGTTTCGTGATTTTATAAAAGCCTCTTTAAAAGCCCAATAGGTCTATTCAAAATCCGTAAAGTTATCGCTATAATGCTCTAAAATATTCTGTTTTATCAATTAGGAGGCTTGTCTTGGATATAAAATTACCCAAAGATGTTGTGGATTTACTTAAGCGAGAAGAGATTGCGCTGGTTGATTTAAGATTTGTTGATTTTTTGGGGGCTTGGCAACATTTCACCGTGCCTTCTCATCGAATTGACGAAGATGCTTTTGAAACTGGTTTTGGTTTTGATGGATCAAGTATGCGGGGATGGCAGGCAATTAATGAGTCGGACATGTTGGTTAAACCCGTTGCTAATACGGCGTTTATTGATCCGTTCATGGAGCATAAGACGTTGGTTATGGTCTGTGATATTTGCGACCCTGTTACAGGCGAAGATTATAGTCGGGATCCGCGTAATATCGCCAAGAAAGCTGAAAAGTATTTGGCATCTACAGGTGTAGGTGACATTGCCTTTTTTGGGCCGGAAGCAGAATTTTTCATTTTTGATGATGTTCGCTTTGATCAAACACAAAATCAAGGGTTTTATCATTTAGATTCTGTTGAAGGGCGTTGGAATACTGGTCGCGAAGAATATCCTAACTTAGGATATAAGCCACGTAACAAAGAAGGGTACTTTCCAGTGCCTCCTACGGATAAACATCATGATCTTCGAAGTGAGATGATGTTGACGCTACAAGAGGTTGGGATTGAGACAGAAGCTCAGCACCATGAAGTGGCAACAGGTGGACAAGGTGAAATTGCTATTCGTTTTAATTCGCTTGTGACGATGGCTGATAATTTGATGAAATATAAATACGTTATTAAAAATGTGGCCAATCAACATGATAAGACGGTTACATTTATGCCGAAGCCTTTATATAACGATAATGGATCGGGTATGCACGTTCACTTTTCAATTTGGAAAGCCAATAAAAATTTATTTGCTGGTGATGGGTATGGCGGAATGACTGAGACCGCGATGTATGCGATTGGTGGTATTTTAAAGCATGCGCGAGCCTTGTTGGCATTTACTAACCCCACTACCAATAGCTACAAACGGTTGGTGCCTGGATTTGAAGCGCCTGTTAATTTAGCGTATTCAAGACGTAACAGAAGTGCGGCTATTCGGATCCCAATGTACCATTCTTCAGAGAAGGCAAAGCGGTTTGAGTTTAGATGTCCTGATGCAAGCAGCAACCCGTATTTGGCGTTTTCAGCGATCTTAATGGCAGCGCTTGATGGTATTGCCAATAAAATTGATCCGGGCGAACCTATGGACAAAGATATCTATGATCTTCCGCCTGAAGAGTTATCCAAGATCCCTCAAACACCTGAGACATTGAGAGAGGCGTTGGCTGAACTTGAAAAAGATCATGCGTTTTTGTTGAAAGGGGACGTATTTACAGAAGACGTTATCGAAACATGGATTCAATACAAGATGACAAAAGAAGTTCATGAAATGAACTTGCGCCCACATCCTTGGGAGTTTGCTCTTTATTACGACGTATAGACCTTTATTGACGATAGTTGCGAGAGCCCGTATGATGAGCTCTCTTGTTTTTAATTTTTAGTAGGTAGGAAAAAAAATGCCAGTACCAAAACGTAGACGATCCAAGTCTAAAAAACGTTCACATCACGCTAATTGGAAAATTGAAACACCAAATTTGGTTCCTTGTGCAGCTTGCCGCGCGTTGATTATTCAACACCGTGTGTGTCCTGACTGTGGTGTATACAACGGGAAGCAAGTATTGGTTATCAAAGAAAAAACCAAAAAGGCAGATTAATTGCTTAAAATCGCACTAGACGCGATGGGCGGTGATTATGCCCCTGGAGAAGTTCTTAAGGGTGCTTTTCTAGCGGTTGAAGAATTTTCTGTTGATATTATATTAGTGGGTCCACAAGAGCAGCTTTTGGCTGCTCTTTCTGCGTCTGAATTTAAATCGCATTGGCCCCACCCGCGTCTTTCAATTCATCATGCCCCAGAAGTGGTGGGTATGGGGGAATCCCCAGCGGTGTCTTTTCGTAAGAAAAAAGAGTCGTCTATTCAGGTGGGCTTGCGCTTGGTTAAAGAGGGTGGGGCGGACGCGTTTGTGTCTGCTGGTAATACGGGTGCTGTAATGATGGCGTCTACGTTTATCTTGGGTAGAATTGCCAATGTAGAACGTCCTGCAATTGCGTCTGTTTTGCCGACAAAGACTACGCCGTTTATTTTGTTAGATATTGGGTCTTCAGTTGATTGCAAGCCGGATCATTTGGCGCAGTTTGCGACGATGGGTAATTGTTTTTCGAAAATTATGTTGGGTGTCGAAAAACCCAGGGTAGCGTTATTAAATATTGGTGAAGAAGTTGAAAAAGGAAACCAGCAAACACAGGCTGCCTTTGAATTACTTCAGCAATTGCCTCTTCATTTTGTGGGGAATATTGAGAGTAAATATATTTTGTCTGGTAACGTAGATGTGGTGGTGTGCGATGGTTTTGTAGGAAATACGTTACTTAAATTTGGTGAAGGGGTGACGTCTCTTTTTATGAATTTTTTCAAAACGGAAGCAAAAAGATCTGTGCTCTCTATGCTGGGTCTTTTGTTGCTGAAGTCGAGTTTGAAGAGATTTATAAAACGATATGATCACGAACAATATGGCGGTGCGCCGTTATTGGGTGTGGATGGGGTTTCTATTATCGCGCATGGAAGCTCAAGTGCAGTTTCTATGAAAAATGCCATTGGTACGGCGATGCGTTCGGTAGAGGGTCAGATTGTTCAGCAGATTTCTGCTGCATTGCATTCATGATTTTTCCTGTTGGGATTATTGGTATAGGAAAGTGTGTGCCCGATACCATTGTGACCAATCAGGATCTTGTGGCGGGTGGGTTGGATACAACAGATGAGTGGATTGTTTCTCGTACGGGTATTCGTGAGAGACGTATTGCGGACGCTGAGACTCGGACGTCTCACTTAGCGTATGGCGCCTCTCAAGATGCTATTAAAGATGCAGGGATTTCGCCTACGGATATTGATATGGTGATTGTAGCCACGTCAACACCGGATTTTGCACTATTCCCATCGACGGCCTGTTTGCTTCAAGATCGTTTGGGGTTGCGCAAAGATATTGGGGCGGTGGATGTTTCGGCTGCCTGTACGGGATTTAATTATGCACTTTCTATGGCTGAGCAATATGTGGCGACGGGATCTTGTCGATACGTTTTGGTTGTGGCGGGTGATGTGTTGAGTCGTCATTTGGATTGGACGGATCGCAGCATTTGTATTTTGTTTGGAGATGGTGCCGGTGCTTGTGTTGTTGGCCAAGTTCCGGAGGGCTTGGGCCTGATCGATTCGAAATTATATTCGGATGGATCTTATGCCGATATTTTACAAGTGAAGCCCGATGGGCCGTCTCATATTTACATGGATGGACGTGCCGTATTTAAGGTGGCGGTCAACGCGGTGGTTCCAGCTGTTGAGGCGATTTTACAAAAGAATGGATTGTCGGGCTCTGATGTGGATTTACTGGTTCTGCATCAAGCAAATTTGCGTATCATCGAAGCCACTCGTGAGCGTTTGGGCATTCCTGAAGACCGTGTCATGAAAACGATTGAGATCTATGGTAATACGTCAGCGGCGTCGATTCCGATGGCATTATGCGATGCAAAACAGGCTGGTCGTCTGAAGCGGGGAGACGTGGTGCTCTTGGCAGGTTTCGGCGCAGGGTTTACATGGGGCACGACCTTGTTCCGCTGGGCTTATTAGGCCGTAAGTCTTTATTTTTATTGAAAAATATATTGACGTTACGAGATGATGTCGTGTACCTTTTAGAGAAAAAGGAGATATCATGAAAATCAAAAACCTAAGTTTAATTTTTCTTTTCTGTGGCATGCAGTCCCTAGCATTCGCACAGAGTAGCCCTATTTATGTGAATGGGAGTAATGTTGGGATTGGGACTGCTGCCCCTTCTACAAGCTTACACGTAGTATCATCCGGCACAACCATTTCATCCTTTGAATCTACTAGTGCGGCAAATTTGGCGTACATCGGACTAAAGAATGCGGCCGGACAAAATGCATTCATTGGAAACGATAGTTCTGGGACTCTCCATTTTCAAACGCCTGGAGGGGACTTTTCTTCAAAATTGGTTATTGATTCGTCTGGGAAAGTGGGAATTGCTACAAAAACCCCCACTCAAAAACTCCAAGTTAAAGGCCAAATTTTGGTCAACCAAAATGAGGGTAGTGCGAGTGGTTTGTATCTGCGATCTGATGCGGCCCCAGCACACTATAATTGGAAAATATCAACGCAAGAAGTTGTAGATGGTGGTTTTGAAATTGCATCTTCTACGGTGCCTGGGGGCACGACGTTTAGGAAACCGATTTTTGTTATTAATCAAAATGGAAAAGTGGGTATTGGGGATATTTATCCTACGAATGAGTTAACGGTGAGCGGTTCAATTAAAGCTAAAGACATTATTATTTCTCAAACAAGTTGGGCGGATTTTGTGCTTGAGCCTGGTTATCGTTTGAGGTCGTTACCTGAATTAGAATCGTTTATTTTGACCCAAAAACATTTACCTGATGTGCCTTCTGAAAAAGAAGTGGTTTCAAAAGGGATGAGTGTGGCTTCTATGCAGAAATTGCATATGCAGAAAATTGAAGAATTGACGCTTTATGTGATTGCTCTTGAAAAAGAGAATAAGAAATTGAAAGAGGCCCAGGACGATTTGTTGAAGCGTGTGGTTCGGTTGGAAGGGCAGAAGGGGTTGTGAGAAACGTTGACATGGTTTTATTTTGTAACTAAAATATTATCATGTCTAGTTTGACGATTCGAAATATTCCGGAGTCTATTTTTGAGAAGCTAAAGTTTTTGGCCGGAAGAAGTAGGCGGAGCCTTAATAGTGAATTTTTGATTGCTATTGAGCGTGGGGCATTTTTGTTGGAATCAGAATTTCCCAAGACGCAACGCCCGATTAGTGTTGAAATGCAGGTTGCGCTTTGGCAAGAGCTTTCTGGGAAATGGAAGGATAAACGGACTACTAAAGCGGTGATTCGGGATATTTATGAGACTCGGACGTTGGGGCGGGATGTTGTTTTGTGATTCTGTTTGATACTGATATTTGTATAGAGTTATTGCGTGGGAATAAGGTTCTTATTGATAGGCGGCGTGCGTATTCTGGTGATGTCTTTATTAGTTTTATGACGGTGGCTGAGTTGTATTATGGGGTTGAAAATTCTTCTAATGTGGTTGAAAATCGGTTACTCGTAGATAAGTTTTTATTAACTATCGGGGTTATTCAATCGGACGTGGAGATTATGCGAAGATTTGGTGAGTTGAAGTCGGTGCTAAAAAAGCAACATTTATTGCTTCCTGATGCAGATCTTTTTATTGCTGCGACTGCTTTAGAAAAGATGGAGGCGCTTATTACAGGAAACACGAAACATTTTCAGCGAATTTCTGGATTGAAGCTTGAAAATTGGATTCGTTAATTTGGAGTAAATAGATATGAAGATTGGATTTGTTTTTCCCGGACAGGGCTCTCAAAAAGTGGGGATGGGGAAAGATCTTTATGATCAAGATCTTGAAGTGCGAGAGTTATTTTTAAGCGCTAATAAGATTTTGGGCTACGATATTTCGGCTATTTGTTTTGAGGGACCGGATGAAATTTTAACGCAGACTGCGAATGCCCAGCCTGCTATTTTTTTGGTATCGGCGGCGTTGTTGCTGTTGTTGAAAAGAAAAGGTGTTGTGCCGGCTTTTGTGGCAGGACATAGTTTGGGTGAAATCACGGCGTATTATGCGGCTGGGGTTTTGAGGTTTGAGGATGCGTTGCGTGTGATTCAGGCTAGAGGGACTGCAATGGCGGCGTCTTATCCGTCGGATGATTCTGCGATGGCGGCGATTATGAAAGTGGAGCTGGATGTCATTCAACGGATTGTTTCTTCTGTTGAAGACGGGCCGGTTGTAGCTGCGAATTTGAACTGTCCTGGCCAGATTGTTATCTCTGGAAAAAAAGCTGGCGTTACTGAAGCCTGTGATCTTTTATCAAAAGAAGGTGGGCGTGCGATTATGCTCAATGTGAGCGGGGCTTTTCACTCGCCATTGATGGCGGCTGGATCTGAAAAATTAGCTGTTTTTTTGCAAGATAAAGTCTTTGCTTCTGCGCAGCTTCCTATTATTTTAAATCGTACCGCGTTACCCGAAACGGATGCGGATGTTTTGAAGAAAAATTTGCCTTTGCAAGTGGTTTCTCCTGTTCAGTGGATTGGTTCCATGCAGGTTATGGCGCAGCATGTGGATCGTCTGATTGAGTGTGGACCTGGGAAAGTGTTGTCGGGATTGTGTCGGAAAATTGTGCCGGACTTGGCGATGGTTTCTGTATCGGACTTAGAAAGTATAAAGGGAATTGAAAATGGACCTCAGTAATAAAGTTGCAATTGTAACAGGTGCGTCGCGTGGGATTGGATATGCGATTGCGGATACGTTGGCGTCATATGGTGCCAATGTCGTGTGTGTGGCGACGCGTCAGTCTGTATGTGATGAAGTGGCGGCTGCATTGCAGGAAACGTATGGCGTAGCCTGTATAGGTATTGCGGCGGATGTGTCTTCTTTTGAAGACGGGGCCTCTGTTGTGAAAACTGTTTTAGAAAAATTTGGGCGCGTTGATATTTTGATCAATAACGCGGGGATTACGCGGGATAATTTGATGTTGCGTATGTCTTTGGAAGAATGGACCAATGTTATTTCTGTTAATTTGAATTCGGTATTTAATTTTACGAAGGCCGTTTTAAAACCCATGCTTAAAAATCGGTATGGCCGGATTGTGAATATTAGTTCGGTTGTTGGGGTGATGGGTAACGCGGGGCAGGCTAACTATGCGGCATCTAAAGCGGGCATCATTGGATTTAGTAAATCGATTGCGCGTGAATTTGGTGCGAAAAATATTACGTGCAATGTTGTAGCCCCCGGATTTATTGAGACAGACATGATTCAATCTTTACCTAAAGATTATCTTGATACTATAATGGCCTCTATCCCTCAGAAGCGATTAGGTTCTGCTCGTGAAGTTGCACAGATGGTTTCGTTTTTGGCCTCTGATTTAGCAGCTTACACAACAGGCCAGGTACTTCATGTTGATGGGGGGATGCAGATGTAGGTCTGCATGTTACACTAGCAATATCATTCAATTACGTTAAGGAAGGTGTACTAATATGGCATTATCAGAACAAGAAGTTTATGAAAAAGTTAAATCAGTTATCGTTGAACAGTTGGGCGTGTCGGAAGAAGAAGTAGCACGTGAAGCGTCTTTTACAGATGACTTAGGTGCAGACTCTTTGGATACAGTTGAATTGGTTATGGCTTTAGAAGAAGAATTTGGTACTGAGATTGCGGACGAGGAAGCTGAGAAATTGACGACTGTTGGTAAAACGGTTGATTTCATTCTTTCTACTGTTAAGTAACCTATGTTGAAACGCGTCGTTATTACCGGTATGGGGGCGGTTACCCCCATTGGCGCCAACGTTCCTGATTTTTGGGAAGGGTTGATTTCAGGTCGTAACGGCGTGGGTAAAATTCAGGCTTTTGATACTTCTCAATTTTCTACACAAATTGCAGCGGAAGTTCTTGATTTTGATTTTTCTCCTTTTTTTGATGCAAAAGAAGTGCGTCGTTCGTCACGCTTTATTTTGCTTGCAGTTGCAGCGGCTCAAGAGGCGGTTCGTGATTCTGGTTTAGATATTTCTAAAGACCCTGAGCGTATTGGGGTTGAGATTGGATCAGGTATTGGTGGTATTGAAATTTTAGAACAGGCTTGTGAAATTTTGCTTAATCGCGGACCTTCCAAAATCAGTCCGTTTACAGTGCCGATGATGATTTGCGATATGGCTGCTGGCCAGGTGGCAATGAAAACAGGCGCGAAAGGGCCTAATTCTTGTTCAGTTACGGCGTGTGCGTCTTCTGCACATTCGATGAGTAACGCATTTAGATTAATTCAACTTGGTGATGCAGTCGCAATGATTACAGGCGGATCTGAAGCCTGTATTACACCATTGGGCTTGGGTTCTTTTTGTGCGGCCCGGTCTTTGTCTTCTGCAAATGATGATCCAGAACATGCGTCTCGTCCTTTTGATAAAACCAGAGATGGGTTTGTGATGGGTGAGGGTGCTGGGATTTTGGTATTTGAAGAGTTGGAACATGCTAAAGCTAGAGGTGCGCAGATTTATGCGGAAGTTGTTGGTTTTGGATCTAGTGGCGATGCCTATCATTTGACTGCTCCTGCGCCAGAAGGTGAGGGGGCCGCTCGTGCGATTAAGATGGCATTGGCGATGGCTAAGATTTCTCCAGAAGATGTGGATTATGTGAATGCACATGGTACGTCTACTTACTTAAATGATAAAAATGAAACAGCGGCGATTAAAACCGCTTTTGGTGACCATGCTTATAAGATGGCTGTCAGTTCTACGAAGTCTATGACCGGACATTTGTTGGGAGCTGCGGGTGGTATTGAATTGATTGCCTCTGCACTAGCAATTAAAAACGGTATTGTGCCACCTACTATGAACTATGAAACAGCTGATCCTGAGTGTGATTTGAACTATACGCCTAATAAAGCGATTGCCCGAGATATTAACGTGGCTATTTCAAATTCTTTTGGATTTGGTGGTCATAACGGGGTTTTGGTTCTTAAAAAATTTAGCTAGGTGATTGCGGGGGTTGATGAGGCAGGACGAGGCGCTTTGGCTGGTCCTGTTGTCGCCGCCGCTGTTGTATTAGATCCTGCACTTCCCCCAGATTTATTTTTAGATTCAAAACAACTAACGGCTGCTAAGCGAGAGGCTTTGTTTATTATTTTAGAGGCGTCTGAGTCGCATATTGGCGTTGGGGTTCATAGTGCTTTTTATGTGGACCAGAAAAATATTTTGAAGGCGACCTTGTCTGCTATGTCTCGTAGTATTATGGCATTGTCCTGCACGCCGGATGAGGTGTTAATTGATGGCAATAAAATCCCGACTTTGCCTAGGTTTAGCATGCGGGCGATTGTGCATGGAGATCGCTTAATTCCAGAGATTTCAGCTGCGTCAATTGTAGCGAAAGTATTGCGTGATCGTATGATGGATTGTTTGGATAAAAAGTTTCCGGCCTATGGATTTCAGATTCATAAGGGATATGGAACGGCGTTGCATTATGAGGCTTTGTTTGCGCATGGAATTTCGGATGTACATCGGAAGACGTTTAACTTGCATCGGCAGCAGAGTTTATTCTGATGTCGACGAAAAAGGGACGTGAGGGGGAGCGAGTTGCGGGGCTTTATTTGGTGAAGAAGGGGTATAGCATCGTTGAAACTAATTTTTTTTCTCGATTGGGAGAGATCGATATTATTGCGTATGATCCTCAAAATGTTTTGGTTTTTTGTGAAGTTAAAACCTATAAATTTAAAAGCTTTGTATCGCCATTTGCAGCCGTAACAGCTACGAAATTAAAACGTATTCACAAGACTGCAGAATATTATCTTTTGAGTCATCCTACACACAAGGGCGCCATGCGTCTAGATTTAGTGGTTGTGCATGGCGATCTTGTGCAGGATCATTTATTGAATATTGGTTAGAGCTGTTCGTTTTTTGAGGGAAGATAGGCCTCTTGTGTGTATTTATTTCTGGGATCCCATATTAAGTAACCTGTAAGATTTGCGTCACGGGTTGCCTTGATCTGAGCCCGTATTTTCGCGGCATCATATTTTGCGCCTAGGTTAAAATCTTGTAGCCAGGGTCTTAACTTATTGGGATTTTTACCTTGTTTTCTGAGTCTTTCCGCACCGTATTTCATGGCATAGTGCACTATTTCGTAAGGGTGTTCCGCGGGCTTTGCAAACTTGTTGAATCCTGGTGGGTAATGGGAGGGATAGACCATTGGGTATATATAATCAAAATTGGGTTCTACGCTTTCTAGTACTTGGCCAATGCCAATGTCATCGTAATTGGTCATTGTCATACCAAAGACGTCTGCGGACATGGGGATACCAATGTTTTTTAACTCTTGGCGAAGGTAGATGAAAAATTCGCTGAGATGTTTTTCTCTAGGAGAGATCCGTCGTGATGCGATATTTTTTGTGCCTGCATTGGGAGAGGCTGTGGCATAAAGACGCGAGTCTTTGATGAGGACACTTGGGCCTGAGAGGGGAAATTGAATATTTTTTAGATTACCGTCTGTAGGGTATCGGATGTAGTCAAAATTGACTTCGTCGAAACCTACTTGTTCAGCAGCTTGTGCGATATGAACGATGTAGGTCCAAAAAGGTTTTGATGCGACGTCGACGTAGGCGAGTTTGTGTTTATCGGTCCAGACGGTGCCTTGTTTGGTTTGTACAGCTTCTTTAGGATGTGAGTTTGCGTAAATGGGATCCTGAAAAACGGTAATTCTGGCAATGGTATAGATGCCACGCTTGTGAAGATCCTCAATCCATTCTTTTAGATCTTTTACGCGTATTTGTTCTGTATTTAGAGCTTTGATATAAGGGTCTTTTGTGTCGAATGTGACATATCCGGAATAATCTTTGATGTCGATGATGACACTATTTATTTCTGATTTTTCAACAAATTTAATGAGATTTTCACGCCATTGTTTTTGTGAGGAAACCCAGCTTGTGATGTAGATGGCACGCATGGATGCAGGGGTTTTGATGTGAGTAATCTGTATTTTTGTGGAGGCTGTTGGCGTTTTTTGTTCGGTTTTAAGGGCGGGTAAAAAATGGGGCTTACTCGATGCAGATGTTGTCATCATATAGCGTAGACCCATGGTGAGAGAGACGAGAATGATAATGACAATAGCGATTAGTTTTTGATACGGTTTGATTTTTTCGAGTAAGGTGTTCATGTCTTTAATGCTCCTTGATGGCTAGTAGTCCTATGAAAGAATACCATTGAAAAAAGGTATCGATACAGGTGAATCCACTTTGTTTTAATAGGTCTTTATTTTGTTCTGGTGTGAGTGGGATTAAGACGTTTTTCAAGGCCTTTTTTTTGTGTTGAATTTCATTGTCACTATAGCCATTTCGTTTTTTGAACGCGTGGTAAAGGGTTTCGAATAAAGCTGTATTTTCTGGTGCGTCTGGCGTTACTTTTTCTATAAGAATAAACAGGCCTCCTGGTAAAAGGTGTTGGTAAATATGATTTAGTAATGGAGTTCTATTTTCCGGGTGAATAAATTGTAGACATAAATTCATGATGATGATGCTCGCATTTGGAAGTGGGGGAGGTGTATTTAAATCATGTAGGATGTAGGTGGCTTCTGGGTATTTCTTTTTGGCTTTTTCAAGCATGGATTCGCTAGAGTCGATGCCGACTAAAGTAAGTGTGTCTTGCTTGAGTTTAGCGAGAGTTGTACCAGTGGAACATCCCAAATCGTAAATGGTCGTATGGGGTTGGGCGAATCGATGTGTGAGTTCTTGGATTTGGTTTTGAATTTCGTTATAGAAGGGGACGCTGCGTTCGATCATGTCATCAAAAACATAGGTGACATCGGCGTCGAAAGCAAAGGGCCGATTGGTTGGGTTTTGGAATAGGGTGTCTTTCATACGAATGTTGTATTGTATGGCAATCTTAAATGATTTACTATCACGAGATGTTTGGTATAAAACGACTTGTATTAATTTTTTTGGGAGTTCTCTTTTTGGGTTCGCCGATGGTTTGGGGTAAGCAGATGGTTAAAGAAATTTTATTAGATAATGGCTTGAAAGTGGTTTTGGTTAATGATCCGAGTGCGTCACTGGTTTCGGTTCGGACGTTTATTAGGGCTGGTTCGATTGATGAGGATGCGGTGTTGGGTTCTGGAGTGTCGCATTACTTAGAACACTTGGTGGCTGGTGGAACTACGAAAGCGCGTTCGGAAGAAACCTATCGTCGTTTAATCGCCCAATTGGGTGGCGCCTATAACGCTTATACCACTGTCGATCATACGTCGTATTTTATTAATACCGTACCGTCTGAAATGGGTACTGCGATTGCGATGTTATCTGAGTGGATGTTTCAGTGTGAGTTTTCGAACTCAGAATTTAAGCGTGAACGGGACGTGATTATAAAAGAAATTGAAAAAGATGATGCAAGTGTTCATCGCAAGTTTTATCAAATTTCAAATGAAAATTTTTATAAAGTAAATCCGATTCGTTATCCTGTGATTGGTTATTTGGATAATTTTAAGCGTCTTACTCAGGATAATGTGCGTGCGTATTACCAATCCCGATATGTTGCGTCGAATATGTTGTTGGTTATTGGCGGTAATTTTAATGAAGATGTGGTGATGGCTCAGGTTAGAGAAACTTTTGGTAAAGCACCCACTGTAGCTCCTCCTAAAGTACAAGTGGGTAGTGAGCCCATGCCATTTTCAGCCCGGTCAATTGAGACTAAAGGTGACACATCGGTTACGTTTCTAAGTATACGTTTTCCAACGATCGATTTATTTTCTAAAGATTTGTATGCGTTGGATTTATTGGAATTCATTATATCTGAGGGAGAAGATTCTTTTTTACATCGGCAAATTGTTGAAGAGAAAAAATTGGCGTACGCTGTTCGCGCATCGTCGTATACGCCTTCTTTTACGACTGGATATTTTGAGGTTGTGATGGAAGTGGATGCAGATAAAGTAGAGGCTGCAAAAAAAGAAGTTCTGAGTATTTTGGCTTCTATCAAAGCCGGTAAGTTTGATGAGGCGCGTTTGGCGCGTGCGTGTAAGCAAAAATTGGCAGAAGATATTTTTTCAATCACGTCTATTGATGACCGTGTCTCACGTTTTGGAACGGGTGTTTTGTACGGTCATTCGACGTCCTTTTATGATGATTATATTCGCAGATTTCGTGGTGTGAAAAAGCAGGATGTGGTGGATGTAGCGACGCACTATTTGGATCCAGAGCGCATGGTAAGTACCGTTATGTATCCCGATAAGAAAGATAAATTGTTAAGTTCTACTAAGAATGTCGCAGGGGTTGTACTTCCGACTCCTCAGGAGCATGTATTGAAAAATGGCGTTCGCGTCTTGCTGTATCCTGATCATGCGTTGCCTCAGGTGTTTACTAAAATTTTTGTTTTGGGTGGATTACGCGCAGAAACGGCTTCGCAGAATGGCATAGGGAATTTTCTTGCAGATTTAATGGGAAAAGATTCAGATCTTTATTCGAAGCAAAAAATTCAAACGTTGATGGAAGATAATGGTGCAATTATGCATGCAAGTATGGGCCAAAATACTTTTTATTATGGATTAGATTGTTTGTCTGAAGATGTGGGGACATTATTCCCTGTTTTTTTTCATACTTTTTTACATGCGAAATTTGTAGATAAAGCCGAATGTGATGAGACCCGTCGTAAGGTTCTTAAATCTATTGGTCAGCGTCAGGATGATTGGTTTCGTTATGGTAGTTATTACACGCGTAAGGCGTTTTTTGCTGGGCATTCCTATGGTCTTTCTGCCTTAGGCGAAGACGCTTCTGTAAAGTTGATTTCATTGGCAGATGTGAAAGCACATTATCAGTATTTGCTCAACCCGAGTGCAATGGTAGTGAGTGTCTTTGGTGATTTTGATGAAAAAACGGTTTTGAAAGAAATTGAGAAACAATTTTTAGCGTTTAAGCCTTCTCAAAATTTGTTCAATGCGACGGCTAAAACAGATCGTATTCTTCATACGCAATCGTCTGTAGAAAAGCCAAAAATTTCCCAAGATGTTTCGGGGCTTTTTATTGCGTTTGATGGGGTATCTTATGAAGATCCTCGTGAGGTTTTAAAATTGGATTTGGTGGATGCGGTTTTGTCTGGGGCAAGTTATCCAGGTGGCAGATTTCATCATATTTTGCGTGATAAAGGGTATGTGTATATGGTGCACGCGGATAGTCAGGCGGGGCTAGAAAGAGGTGTTTTTGTGGCCAATGCGTTGACGAGTCCAGATAAGGTAGATGAGGTTCAGAAAATCATGTTGGCTCAGATCGAAGATATTAAACAAAAGCCGATTAGTGATACAGAATTTTCTGAGGCGATTGCGCAGTTGAGGTTTTCGTATCAGGATCGTGTGTCTTCTTTAGAATCAAAATTGATGGCGTCTTCAACGGATCTTTTGTATGGATTGGGACAAGATTATTATGTACGGGTTTTGGACGAAATTTCTAAATTAAAAAAAGAAGATGTGATTCAAACAGCTAAAAAATATTTGGTAAATCCGCAGGTGTTTGTTTTTCAGAAATAAGAATATTGTTCTAATGTTCCTGTAACTGATACCCGATTCCAATGCCTAAGATTCCTATGGCGATACTTAGGAGGGTTGTGAGATTGAAGTCTACGCCTGGCCATAATTTAGGGATGCTGCCAATGACGAGGCCGAGCAGTGCGTAATGAGTATGCCCTCTGAATTTTTTGATTCCCCATTCTAGTAGTTTAAGAATTAAGAGGAGACCAATAATCATGCCGAATGCTGAGGGGAGTAAGACAGAAATATTCCAGCTCATAAGAGATCCGGCGATAATGTGATAGCTGCCGAGCATGAGGAGCATGAAGGAGCCGTTTGTACCTGGAAGTAAGAGGCTGGCACCGGTGACGAGGCCTGATAAAAATAAATAGGCGATGTTGCCCGTTGATGCTGGGTTGAACTGTTCCGAGGTGGTTACGTCTGCGGCGCCTGGGAATAAATTGAGCGCTAGGATAATGGCAAATGTTGCTACAAGTGCTATGCATTTTGTTATTGAAAATTTCATCTCTCGTTTGCTTTTGTATAGGCCTGGAAGGGTTCCTAGAATGAGCCCGATCATGAGGAAGTAACCTGGTTGGGGATATTGGGTTAAGAGATGGTCCGTTATTTTTGAAATGTAGAAGATGCCAATCAGAATGCCGCTGATCAAAAAGATTAGAAACGGCCAGGGTTTTTTATGGGTGGGGTGAGTAATCAGGAGGATTAGTTTGTCATAGGTGCCTGTGATTACACTCATCGCAGAAAAATTAATGCTAGGTATGACGGCGGTGAGACCGATCAATATGCCCTTTAAAAGAAGTTTAAACGTTGAATAGAAATTCAACCACGTCTCCATCTTGCATGATGTATTCTTTCCCTTCTTGTCTGACGAGTCCTTTGTCTTTGCCATTTTTCCATCCACCACAGCTTACGAATTGTTCATAGCTCATGATATTGGCGCGGATGAACCCTTTTTCAAAATCGGTATGAATGACGCCGGCGGCTTGGGGTGCGGTGCATCCCAATGGAATAGTCCAGGCACGTGTTTCTTTGACGCCTGTTGTGAGATAAGTTTGTAGATCAAGTAATGAAAAACAAGCGGTGGCTAATCGATCTAAACCGGTATGTTCAAGCTCAAATTCTTGTAGATAGGCTTGTTTTTCTTCAGATGATAATTGAGAAAGTTCAGATTCAAGTTTGGCACATATTTCCAAGCAAGTCTCGCCATTTTCTGCTGCATAATTTTTGACGATATCAACTAGTGGATTGGGTTGTCCAATCATACCTTCGGAGATATTTGCAACGTAGATGACTTTTTTGGCAGTTAAAAAATGGATGCCTTTTAATATGAGCGATTCTTCTTCTGTAAATTGAAGATGTCGGATGGGTTTTTCTTTTTCAAGCTGTGCTTTAATGCGTTCTAAGAGTTCTAGTTTTTTGACTTCATCTTTTTGATTAGATTTTGTGCGTTTTCTTTGAGAGTCGACTAATTTTTCGACCATATCGTAGTCGGCTAAAATTAATTCTAAATTGATGATTTCAATATCTGCAATGGGGTTTACTTTGCCTTCTACATGGATGATATTATCGTCTTCAAAACAACGTACAATGTGTGCAATCGAAGATGTTTCTCGGATGTTGGTTAAGAATTTATTTCCTAGACCTTCACCCTTTGAGGCTCCTTTTACAAGCCCTGCAATATCTGTAAATTCGATGGTTGCATAGATGCGTTTTTGGGTCTGACTAATTTCAGATAGCTTATCAATGCGTGGGTCATTGATGGGGACGATGCCTGAATTGGGTTCAATCGTACAAAATGGATAATTTTGTGCGTCGACGGATGCGTTTGTAATGGCATTGAATAAGGTGGATTTTCCGACGTTTGGCAGGCCGACGATACCGACAGATAAGGCCATGTTTATTCTTCTGTTTTTACTGGATCTGCGATTTCGACGTCATCTCCGTCAGCTTCTTCGTCATCGTCATCGTCAATGCGTTGGGCGAGTAATTCTGTCTTTTTCTCTTTGTATTCTGGGAAATGGTGTATGAAGGTAGGGTAATCTAAAAAGAGTTCTCCGATATTGCTGATGTACGAATAGCGTCTCCAGATCCGGTCGAAAAATTTGGTAATAATGACGTGATCATACACAACAAGTAGATCTAACATTTGGCCTATTTTAACAAGCCTATTTTTGAGAATACGATCTTTGATTGCGTGGCTTTCTTCGAGATTGGTGTAGATGCGCTCATACAGGTCTCTTACTTTTTCACTTTTGATGAGGATGTCACAGTCGCCTACTCTGGATGAGGCAGGTTCAAATACAATGAAGTTTTGAAAACGATGTTCGTTTTCAGATGATAGTTCTACAGATCGGTTGACATACATAATGGTGTATCCTCCTGGGGATTAGTGCTTTATTTTTTCAGCTTTAGTATCAATGCGTCAATTTCTTTATTTTGGGCCTCAAGTTTTTCCTCAAATTGGGTGCTTAAATCCTGTTGCTTATTTCTGAGGGTTTCTAACTCATTTTTAAGTGTAGAGATGGCTGCACTCTCACTTCTGAGTGATGGAATACTAAAATTAAATCCAACTGCCGTTAGAACGCTGGCGGTCTCATTTCCAGGCTTATCTTCCCAAACGCGTCCTAGTATTTGTGGGATTTGTTCTGAATGAATTCTTTGTTCTGATACAGCTACACCAGTCCCGTCATTTTTATTGGACGGTAAAATGAAATCACCTTTATGAGCAGGACCAGAAACATTGACTTTAACTTGTCCAAAAAATGCGATGAGTTCATAGTTGCCGACATTTTTCTTTCCAGGCCAGTTTCCTGCAACACCTGCGTCTGTACTTCGAACCATAATTTGTGTTGCCCCAGCTGTGTTTTTGCTGATCTTGCCGTTGAAGACACCGACGATATCTCCTTTATTAATTTTTTCTGTAGGATCTATTTTCGGAAGATACTCTGCATAGTCCGCTCCGGCTGTTTTAAACCGTACTCCGTTTCCACCGCTACCTTCGATTTCACCTAACACTGCTGTTTTATCCATAAAGGTAATAAAGTTAGATGTTGTAGGTACTTTTGATGCATTTGATGGTGTTTGGTAACCATTATGCCAGATAACAAGACTGTCAGAACTTGCACCGCCTGTATTTTCTATTACGACGAGGTGGCTTGATGCTGATTCTGAAGAGCCTGACGTACTACCGATGACATGTAATGGTGCTGTGGGGGTAAAGCTTGATAGGGTTCCGTCTGTTATACCTACTCTGTTTGCGCCGGTCGTACTTTTTGGAATAGCAAGTAAGATGGGTTTGAAATTACTGCCACCCACTGCGGTGCCCACAACAAATTTATCACCGTCTCCATTTCCGACATTGACACGTAATTCAGAAATTTGGTTGCCACGGTTGTATCTAGCCATCCAAAGGGGACTGTTATTGTCGTTATCATACTGAGTTGATACGTCTGCCGCTCCTGAAAAGTACAGTTTAGCACCATAGGCTCTGGGTTCATTTGTTGGGTCAGCGACTCCAGCCATGTTAAGTTGTCCGCTGTTTCTTAGTACCCCAACACGAACATCTCCATTTACAAGCAATTTGGTGTTGGCATCTTCTGCTTTGATGGTATCTGTATTGGTGCCGATTCCAACAATATCTTTATAAAAGACGAGGGTTTCATGTTTGGTTAAAACGTCTGTTTGGTCTACTAGGTTGATACGCATTAATCCTGCGTCCACATCTTGTATCGTAAGGGCTGCATTTTCAACTGTGCCAAATTGTGCAATGTCTCCGCCGGCATCTCCGATCACTTGGAATAGAACGGAGGGTCTGAGTGTTCCGATGCCGACTGCGCCCCCTGTAAATGTGGCCGCATATTTATTGCCATTGGCTGCATTTCCAAGTGTAGGGTCTTGGTTTTCAAGATCAGTCATATCCACTTTTAATCCATATGCATTGGCATTGTAGAGAGAATTGTTTCTCGCTAAAGAGCTATGTTGAGAAGATTTGAGCGTGATGTCTACTCCGACAATATTTTTGGCGACGTCTGCCCCAAGATTGACTGTAATACTTTGAGCCGTTGCTGGTTTAGTCGCATTTGTAATGGTTCGGGATATGGTTAGCTGTTTTGTGACGTTGAGAGTGGATACGCTAACTGTATCGCTTAAAATAGTTAGTTTTTTGGCCATTAATGTCCCGTTAATAGCTAGTTCTGCGGAGGGGTTGGAAGTTGCGATTCCTACACGACCATTAGCCGAAACGATTAGAGCAAAAGGCGCACTTGCAGTGCCAATTTGAAGAACTGGGGTGGTACCGTTTCCACTCACATTTAATTGTGCATTTGACGTTGCCCCTATACCTACTTGGCCACTTCCTTGAATAAAGAAGAGAGGTTTTGTGGTGTTTTCGAATGTTAATGTGTCCGCTGTTTTCCAGCTGATGACGGCATTATAATCATTGGCGATCGTTGTTTTTTCTTTTGCCCCAAAGAAGGCATATTTAGTGCCTCTATTTGCTAGTACACCGGCTGTTTTTGCGCTTGTAACCCAAGAGGGTAAACTGCTACCTGAAGGATCTGATCCTAGCAACATGTTTCCGCTGACGTTTAATGGAAATGTAAAGGTAGTGCTGCCAATTCCTACCCGACCACTTGTATCAACCCATAGTGCATTGGGCTGGGCTGAGGTACCTACTTTGAATGGAGCAATACTACTGTTTACAATATGGAGTAGGGCTTGTGGATTTGCTGTACCTACACCAATTCTGCCATTTTGACTTGCAACTAATGCAAACGAAAGGGTGCTTGTATCTACACGTAGGGGAGGTGTGCTCGCTGTGCCTATTGTATGCAGTATTGCTTTTGGATTGGCTGTCCCAACACCCATATTTCCATTATTTTGTAGGGCTAAAATAGTTTTGGTGAGGTTGTTGATTTTTAGAGCATAGCCAGTAGCGTTACTGTTATCTGCGACGATACTGAGTTTTGCTGTTGGGTTGGCTGTGCTTATGCCGATGTATCCAGAGCTATTTACGAGTAGTGCATTTAGTGTTGTCGTTGTTGCGTTTTTTACATCGATAACAAGCGCGTTTTGGTTGAGAGCAGAGAGATGGAGTAATGCTGTGGGATCGGTAGTGCCGATACCTATTCTTCCTTTGGATACTGTTAGGTTTCCGCTGACGTCTAAAGCATTATTGGGGGTTACACCGATACCTAGCTTCGTGAATTTGGCTGTTGTACCTGTGAGGATATTAAGATTCGCTTTTTCTAATGTGAGTGTTCCGGTTAGGGTTAAATTGTTTGCTGAGACGGTGGTAGCTACCAGTGAGTTAATAGTAACACTACCCGTAAATTGCGCGTCTCCAGCGATGTGTAAGCTATTGGCAGTGACAGTTCCGACATTGATGCTGCCATCGCTAATTAATGATGTCGTTTTGATATTTCCAGAGACGTGTAGGGAGGCTGTTGGTTGCGTAACCCCAATACCTACGTTTCCACCTTGGAAAAGTGCGGCGTAGCGTGTTCCGGTTGTTCCTGTGACGTTGATATCAAGACCGGTTACCGTTGTGCCGGTTTGTATTCCTAAAGTGCTCATATCAATTTTAATCCCAGTGGCTGTTTTACTGGCCGCAAGGACGTTGTTGGCTTCTGAGCTTAGGGATAGATTTATGCCTGTAATGTCTTTGTTTAGACTAAATAGGTTGTTGACGGTTCCTCCAGATATAATAAGGTCCATTTTTTGTGAAGTGAAGCTGCCATCAGGAATGTTGGATGCTGTAATTCTTTTGAAAAAATTAATATTTCCAGTGGGCGTGATGGTGCCGATACCTACATTGCCACTGGCATTTACAAAAAGGTTTCCATTACCAACATTTAACGTTGTCGCGGTTACGCCGTCAAAGCTACCGGTTGTGGCGGTTAATGTTCCGTTTATATCTAGTTTGGATTGCGGGTTGGTTTTTCCGATACCAATATTCCCGTTATTTTTAACGATCATCAGTGTGCTGCCTGTTGTATCTACAATTCTGAGGGCAGCGTTATTTGTACTACTGTCAGATCCAACGACATGAAGTCTTGCTAATGGAGTGGCGGTTCCCATACCAATAAAGCTGTTACTGCTTACCACTAGGGCATTTTGGATGAGGGTTCCTGCAGAACTTTTGCTATCTATAATAAGACTTGGGTTTCCTGTTACATCTGTTGCAATGTGTAGTGAGGCAATGGGTGTTTTAGTGCCGATACCTACACTGCCTCCTGTGAATATGGCGGCATATTTAAATCCTGTAAGACTACTTCCCAATGAATTGGTGCGTCTTGCAGCCAGGTTACTAACATCTACATTTAATCCGATTGCAACTTCGTTTTGTGCTAAGCGTCCAAATGTAAAGGGATCGTTTGGCGTTTGTCCTTTGAGTTGTATGTTTAATCCTGAAAATACAGAGGTGCCAGCTGTTGTACGGTTTCCAAATCCAAGGGATATACTTTGCCCTGAAAATTCAGTGGGATTGGTACTGTTATCGATGACGCTTATAATTTTAACATTGCTCACGATATTGCTGGTTCCGACTGTTAGTGTCTTGCTGGTGTTGTTCCAGAAAAGAGGTGCTGTATCATCGAGACTATTTTTGGAATTAAAGAATGGGATCACGCCATTTTTTCCGGTATAGGCTGCGGTTAAGTTAATGCTGGTACCGGATGGATTTTGGTAGTACAGATTTTTGTCTGTGCTGAGCATATATAGTGCGCCATAACCTGCTTGTTCTGTAGGTGGTGTTGTGCCTTTGAAGAATAACCCATTTTGTATTTGTATAGTGGCATTTGCAGAAACGGTATTTTGAAAGATGCTTTTCCCAGCGGGTGTATTAATTGTTAAATTCCCTGTGCTATTTAGAGTTCCTACACCTAATGTGCCATTTATTGTTACGGTGCTATTGAACCAAGCTGTTCCCTGTACATCAAGTTGGGCTCTTGGTGTTGTGGTACCAATACCTATGTTTCCAGCTTCAGTAATGCGCATTCCTTCGACGGGAGCACCACTATTTCTATCGGTGACAAAAACCAAGTCTGATCCAGAATTTGCGTTACCATTATTTCTGACTGCGGAGATGCCAGACCCTATGCTAAATGAGGGGCGACGTTCGTCAGGAACCAATAAAATTGACGCTGCTGAATTTATGGCATTGTTGTTGTTTTGAATACGAATGGCGTTCCACGTATTGCTATCGTCTGCCGCAAATGTACTAGATCTTGTAGTTTCGATATGAAGTGTTGTTAGCGGCGTACTGGTGCCTATTCCTACATTTTTGCTGGGTGTTATTACTAACGTATTGCTATTAATATTCATGGTTGCATTTAAGAGGGTGAGGCTGTTGGTGATTGCAACCGATTGTGCACGCGTTTTTTCTGTCACCGTGAGGGTGTTAAGCGTGGCTGTTGCAGAGGGACCATTTATATTGTTTACGCGCAGTGTATTGATGGATACTTTGTTGAAGGATGCAACTTGGGCGTTGAGCGTTGAAAAGGTTCCTTGAGCTGCTGTTAAAGGGGTGCTAAGCGTAAGACTGTTTGCACTTAGTTTCCCAAGAACTGCAAGTGTATTAATAGTAACGGATCCGTTAAATAAACCTGTTCTATTGATTGTTAACTTGTTGAACGTGGCTATATTTGCTTCTAATGTACCTTCAAGTATCAAGTTGTCGGCCTTAATACTGCCGCTTACATGTAGTTCTGCTTGGGGTTCTGTGATACCGATGCCTACTCGACCTCCTGTAAAAATAGCGGCATATCGTTTACCTGTTGTACCCGTTACATTTACATTAAGCCCTACCGCGGTACTTGCGGGATCCAGTTCTAGATTTGTTAAATTAACACTCACACCTGTTGCGATTTTCCCACTTCCGATTTGACTTCCTGTTCCTGAATCTAATGTAATATCTAAGCCACTTAAAATTTTATTAAAGGCAAACGTTTGATCTTTTCCAGCACCGTCTATCGTGACACCAATTTTTTCAGCAAAGAAAGGGGTGCTTGGTGTAGTGGTAATTGTTTTTTTTAATTCAATTTGGCCATTGGGTTGTGTGGTTCCAATTCCAACATTTCCGGCACTATTTACAAAGAGAGCACCTTTATTGACATTGAGAATAGCTGCTGTCAGATTGTTTGCGACATTAAATACGTTTGCAGAGACGGTACCTACAACATCTAATTCTGTTCTGGGGGTTGTGGTACCTACGCCCACTCGGGGTGCTTGTGTGGATGGGTCTTTGTAGGCAACGAGAGCATCTGTATTAATAAAGAGTTCAGGTACAGTTAATCCGCCGGTTAGATTAAAATAATTTGCTGAAACGGTTCCTACTACTTCAAGTGCTGCACGTGGGGTTGTTGTTCCAATGCCAACAAAGCCTCCTGTGAAGATAGCGGCTGCTTTTTTTCCACCGCCAGCGACATCGACATTTACTTTGGATACATCTACGTTGAGGCCAATAGCACTTGCTCTGTTTAAAAACAGGTTGTTATCAGTTTGTTTTATAACAATATCTAGGCCTCTTACTGATACGGGGGTGTTAATATTTCCCCAATTTCTTTGTACGTTTACGAGGATGTTTTGCCCTGTGTAGCTCCTGACATTTCTTAAATCTCCGCCATGATTAATGGTGCTTGTGAGTTCGAGTGCATTAGGAAGTCCCATTGAAATGTGGGAGCGTGCTGTGAATCCGTCGGTTTCTTGCGCTAAGGCATTAACGATTAGATTACCTGATACCACTAATTCGTTCGTAGCATGTTTCCATACAATATTGCTGACACCAACGGTTGACCTATCGATCCAATACGCAAGGTTTCCATCAAGGGTTGCGCTTGAATCTCTTCTTAGAGGCGACGAAATAACCTTGAGATTGCCAGCTGGATCTTTGTAAACCAGTTCTTCGTTTGTGACTGCAAGTTCTCCGTATTGGGTTACATTGGCACTGGTATCTTTGAGTCTTAATTTATTTGCCGTTAAGCTTCCATTGAGCGTAAATGTACCGCTTTGAATGATTTGGTTTGCGGACACGGTTCCAATAACTTCAAGTTTTGCAGAAGGTGTTCGTGTTCCGATCCCCACGTTTCCGCTTGTGTAGTAGATGTCGAGGTTATTTGTTTTCCATGGGTTAGGTTGGGGGATAAATTGATCCCCGTTTATGAAGAGTGTTTTGACATTCACTGCTCCTGCTACAGTTAAGTCGTAGATCTGTGCTGTATTGGTGGTTGCAATAACGACTTTACTTGTAAACATAGAATTGCCACTGACATGTAAGGACGCGCTAGGTGTTTTGTAGCCAATTCCAATGCCAAGACCGCCGCCACCACTGCCATTATCTGTGAGCGCGAAAAGCGGGTTTTTACTATTGATATTGCCGCCCTTTTGAATGGTAAAGACATTGGCAGTGGTGCCTAAACTAAATCGTTTTACGCCATCTGTGTCGAATGTTATGACTGGATTTCGAGTTGCTGAGGCTGCGTTAGATAACTCTAATAGACTTGCGGGTGCTCGGGTTCCTATTCCTACAAAGCCTTTATTAAAGAACGTGCTACTAAGATTTTCAGAGGGGATTGCCCAAGGTGATCCAGGGTTACTTTCTATTGGGGTTGTACTTCCGTTGGGGTTTTGGATTGCAAATGCATTCCCTACTACGGCACCTGAAATGGCCAAGTAGACATCGTCTGGAAAGACATAGCTTAGAGGTTTTCCGAGACCGATTTTTCCATCATTTTTTATAAATAAGCCGGGTTGACCATTGTTTTTATAGGCAACGAATAGAAATCCTTCGGGAGTATTTCCTGAGACAGTTAATTGAGCGATTGGGGTCGTTGTTCCAATGCCAACTTTTCCGTTCATGACAGCAAGCCTCGAAATCCCTGGTTCAGTTGTTCCCAACCCAACATTTCCGGATACATTGACGATCATGGCGCTTGTGCCATTTGGTTTAAGAGCATTTATGATGTAAGTATCATTAAGATCTGATGCTACGGTAAGTCCATTTCCTGCTGTTAGGTTTGTGCCAATACCAACACCATTTGACGCCCGTAGTACAAATTGGTTAGAAGCGATAGATTTAAAACTGGTTTCTGAAGCTGTTGGGGAATAATCGCTCCAGACAAAGGCTCCAGAATGGAGGGCCTGAGCTTGGTGTCCTGCTGCAAAGCTATGTATTCCTTTGGCTTTATTTTGAAAGCCGCCTGCAACGACTGCGTAATTTCCAGCGGCATCACTTTCATATCCACCTGCTGCTACGGAGGCAAGCCCATTGGCGGAAGGGTTGTATCCCATTGCGACTGAATATAAACCAATATTTTCGTCGTCCCATTGTTTTCTTTGTACGTAACCCGCTCTAAATGCTGCTTTTCCGGGATGCCAAACAAGACGTGTGCCTTCCCCTTTGATGCCTAATGGGACACCATTGTTTAAATTCCCTGTAAACAGAACGCCATTGTTTCCACTGACGTGTAAATTTGCGCTTGGATTGGTTAGACCTACACCAATTTTATTGCCATTAAAAACAAAGATAGGGTTTTTAAGATCTCCGCCTTTGCCTAAAATGAAGGCGTCAGGATTGAGTTCTGATATCCCTAAACTAAAAGCTGGCGTGCTTGCAATATCAAAGGTGATAATTGGGTCGTGTGAGGGGGATGCTGCTAATTCTAAAAGATTTTTAGGATTAGTTGTTCCGATTCCTACGTTACCTCTGTCATAGTAGATACGGCCGTCATTTTGGAAAATCCAAAATGAGCTTGAAGATAAGGCTTGTGCTATAGGAACGCCTTTAACTAAAAAGGCCTCCGCATCAACGACTCCTTTTACGGACAATTTACTATTGGGGGTTGATGTGCCAATTCCTATATTTTGACTTCCTACATAAAATAAAGATTTACCTAATGAGCTGTCGATGCGTACGAGTGCGCGATTGGCGTCAATTGCAGTCATGCTTAGTTGTGCAGTGGGATTACTTGTTCCTATGCCTAATCTATTTCTTGTGCGATCCCAGACTAAGTTATTACTTCCGGTGAGTTCTGTAGAATTTGTCCAGAAAGGAATTTGATTGGCTGAGCCAATGCCAGTTAAAGATGCAAAAGAAGTCCATCCTGTTCTTGTAAATCCTTGAAAATCATTGTTTTTGTATTGAATACTTCCCAATGCATTGCTTTGGGCTTCTCCTACACGAATAGCGCCTGCAACATCTAATTTTGTGCGAGGTTGGGAGGTGCCAATACCTACATTACCTTCTTGGGTACCGTCATTAAAATAAATGTCTTTAGGCCTAGCTCCTTCACGCCATGCAAGTTGTGTGGCAAGTAGGGTTGCAAGTTCAACGCCTTTTATACGTATTTCTTGCGCATTGATTGTTCCTGCAACTTCTAAAAGCGACTTTGGATTTTGTGTGGCTATACCTACATTTCCTTGGGTATAATATAGGCCGCTATTGGCATTTTTTTGCCATGATAAGGATGATTCTAAGTCGGTGCCATTGATTTTGAATCCTGTCGCATTGATAATTCCCGCAACGTCTAGCTTATAGGTTGGGGCGGTGGTTCCAATCCCTACTTTTCCTGATGTTGGATTGGCATATAATGTCGTATCTCCTACAGATAGATTTGCATTTATCCTAACAGGATTTGTGAAGGTGCCTGAAATATTATTGGCTGAAACGGCCAATGCAGAGTCTGCTACCTTAGCTTGGATAGAATAAGGTGTGGCAGGAACAGGAAAGTAGGCAATTTGAGAATTATTGCCTACTTGGAGGCCGAAGCGCGGATTTGTAATATTGAGATGGTCTGCTGTGAGTGGCTGTATGTTTCCGAGGATAATACTACAGCTGCCATTTATGAAGAGTACATTCTCGTGAGGTTCAAGCCATGTGGCAACAGTTGAATTTCCTGGGTATATCCCTACGGTTACTTTGTTTCTACCTTGTACAAGTCCCCCTTGTTGTGTAGCTAGGGTTGCCTGGAAGGTTAAAACCATTGGCGTATCAGCAAAGCTTACGGTTGTGAGTAACCCTAGGAAGAGGATGCTTATCCATAGGTGGGCTTGGGTGATTAACGTTTTTGTTTTCATTAGTGTTTTCACAATTATACCCTTATTTTTTTTGATTTTCTTATTTTTCATATCGAGTCTTTTCTGGAAAAACTTGCATTTCATAATAGTGCCTCCAATATGGGGTGAATCAGAAACGGCAAGATCTTCTCAAAGACGTTGAGATAGACTAGAAAAAATAGAATAACGAGCCCGTAAGGCTCTATGGATGTTAAAAACTGTTGGAGAGATTTTGGCGCTATGTACATTAATATGCGGGATCCATCGAGTGGCGGGATTGGAAAAAGGTTGAAGAGTGCCAGTACGATGTTAATGCTTATTGATACGGCTAAAAAATAGTCGAAAACACTATTGAGATGGAATTTTAAAAGGGTGCTTGCAATGAGGGCTATCGTGATGTTGGTGAGTGGACCTGCGATGGCTACCCACATCATGTCTCGAAGGGGGTTTTGAAAATAATTGGGGTTGATGGGCACTGGTTTTGCCCATCCAATGAGGAAGGGGGCTCCTGAAAGAATAAGAATGCCAGGTAAGATAATAGAACCTAGCCAGTCAATATGGACTAGTGGATTGAGACTAATTCGGCCTTGAAGTTTGGCCGTAGGATCTCCGAAGCGATAGGCCACATACCCATGTGCAACTTCATGGAAGATAACGGCGATTAATAGAGATAGAATGCTAATGGCTATGGTCATGCGACAGCCCTCGGATGTGCTTGATAATAGCGTTCTTTGAGTCGTTTTGTAGAAACTTTGGTATAGAGTTGTGTGGTGGTGATATTGCTATGGCCGAGGAGTGCTTGTACTTCTAGCAGCGTTGCGTTGCCGTCTAGCAAATGGGTTGCGTAGGTATGTCTTAGGGTATGAGGACTCATTTTTTTTGTTAGTGAGGCCTGTTTGGCGAGTGCTTTGATGCGGCTAAAGCTGTTTTGCCGTGACAATCGTTTTCCAGATCGGGTGATAAAAAGAAAGTCTGTCGTGTTTGTTTTTTCTAATAAGGGTCGTTCTTTTTTGATATAAGAGACAAGGGCTTCATGGGCTTTGGTGCCAATAGGAAGACGACGTTGTTTTTGTCCTTTCCCTGTCACGAGTAAAGTTTGTTGATGGTGATTGATGTCTGTTAATTTGATGTTGAGGCATTCTGTAATTCTGAGTCCACAGCCATAGAGTATTTCGACTAATGCAATGTCTCTCAGTGGGGTTTTAGTATGATCTGCCGCTGTATGTAGCAGCTCATTAATTTCGTATGAATTTAGTGTGGTCGGGAGACGTTTTTCACGTTTTGGACGTGTTAAAAGGGCGATGGGGTGGGTGGATATGTATTTTTCTCGATAAAGAAAAGTAGTAAATGTTTTGAGTGAAGAGGTTTTGCGTGTAACAGATGCATTTTTGTAGCCTTGTTGTGTTAGTTCTGTGACAAATTGTGAAATGGTATCACCTGTAAGGTCTGTGTGTTGTTCGAAAAACTGCGTGAGGTCTTGTCTGTATGCAGTGATAGTGTTTGGAGAGACTCTTTTTTCATAGGAGAGGTAGTGGAAAAATGCGGGCATGTGGTTTTTCATAATCCAAGTTCCTTTATGTAAAAAAAAGACAGGATTGTTTTGGCATCGATAATTTGTTTTGTTTGGATGTGGTGTTGGTATTTTGCCATTGACAGTGAAACTTGTTCTAAGAATTCATCTTCATCTGGATTTGTGGGGCCTTGTTGGAGGTCTTGGGCAAGAAAAAAATAGAGGTATTCATTACAAAATCCTGGGGCAGGGTAGGCTTCGCCTAAGGGCGTCCAGTGTGTTGCTGTGAGTCCTGTTTCTTCTTGTAATTCTCGTTTGGCTGCGTTGAGAGGACGTTCACCTTTATTAATTATTCCGGCAGGGGCTTCGAGTAGAACTTTTTGTACTGGAGTTCGGTATTGTTTGACGAGCCGAATTGTTTTATTTGTATCGTAGGCGATGATAACGACTGCGGGGTCGTGTTCAATGATTTCTCTGGTGGCTTGTTTTCCATTGGTAAGCAGCACCGTATCTTTTCTGAGATTTAGGATGCGGCCGTTATAAATCTGTTCGGAATGGAGATGCTTTTCGTTCATGGCGTGACCATCCCTGTTTTTTCTTTGAGAAGTTGGATCTTGTTTTGACGTTTTTCAAGGATGTCTAAATAGTATTTTTGTTTTTGGTCGAGTTCTTTTTGTAGCTCTTGCACACTAGATGCCATTGTTTTGATACTAGAGAGTTGTTTGCCAAAAATTTGTAATCCGTAAGAAAAACCGATGGCTGCTTTTATAGATTTAGAATTTTCTTTGTGGGTACTTTCCCAAGCGCGGCCTAGAATAAGATCGATTTGAGAGGCTGTGATTTTGTCCGCAGGAACACCAATGGCTAAACCGTCGTTTTGACCGGATGCAATGAGAATGTCGCCTGCCTGTACGGCACCTGTAACGTTGATGGGGACTTGTCCTAAGAAGGCGACTAGGGCGTGATTCTTTTGTGTTTCTTTTGTTGCATTTCCTATGATAATTGGGGAGGAACTGATAACCATGATTTGATCTGCCCCGTGGGTCTTTTTACTGACAGTTCCTTTGTGGATGCCGACTACTGTTCCTGGTGCGAATTTTTCTTCAGGATTTTCTTTGGGCATGTACTCTGCGTAGTCACCCTCTGGTGATGTGAATTGGACGCCACCGCTAGCATTGCCTTCGATAGATCCAAGCGTAGATGTTGTGCTGATATTGGTCGTCGAACTTAGGAAGGTAATGAAGTTTGCTTCTGTAGTTAGTGCGGAGTCTGTATTGTTTTTGATGGCCAATGTTTGTGCGCCTGAAGAGGATTGGTTTTCGAATAGAACTAAGGCTGTCTGGGCGATAGTAGTGGGGTTAGCGGTAAGCTCGTTAAAATTGCCAGTTCCGACAATATGTAGTGTAGCCCGTGGTGCTGTTGTGCCTATACCAACGCGTCCAACAGGGGTTGTTCCATTTTTTGTCGCGAGCACATTGAGTACATTTTTCCAAGTACCGCCACTAAATTCTGTAATGCGTCCTTTTGTATTGTACCCAACAGTGAATAGCGCATTTGGGTTGGTACTTTCTGCACCGACTGTAATGCGAAATTGAGAGATGCCATCTTCGATATTGTTGCGGAGGATTGAAAAGGCTTCTTTATTGTCACTATTGAGCGCTGTGTCGCTGACAAGATAGCCTCCTGAGAATCGAAGGCTGGGTCCAACTGCAACAGGTTCTACGCTGAAGGTATTATGAATCGTGCCAATTCTAATATTGCCACTGACGGTCAATGAGGTGTTTTGTAAGGGTATATCTGCTTTTTGGACGTCGATACCCATGCTGCCAGTAAACTTAAAGGCATTTTGTAATAATTTAGTTGTGTTGAGGGGACTGTCGATATTGGGTCTTCTTGCCACAAGTCCGGTGCTAAAACTCAGTACGTTGTAACTTGTTGAATTGTTGTTGAGATCTGTGTGTTGTAGTGCGATGGTGTGTTTTTCTATAAAGGGTAAGAGAACAGATAAGACATTTTGTGTTGTGATGTAGTCTACAAAGTACCCGTTGGTTGAATAATTGGTAATAGCCGATTTCAACGTTGTTTTAGTTGTTTGGTTAACGTTCCTGGTGACACTATCAATAATTGGTGTTGCTCCCCCCTTTAGTTTTATCATAATGGCTTTTGCGATGTCGTCTGTGACGTAGAATGTGCTACCTCCGTTGAAAAGTTGGCCATTTGGTAGTGTGTACGCGATGGTTTTGAACGAGTCTGTAGGGACAGATAATTTCTGTCCGGAAATATTAACGGTTGGATAGCTTGTGAAGGTAAGGTCGGCTTGTTTTATATTGATTCCTCCGGGAACTATGTTGGGAGTTGCTCTGAAGCTGGCAATATTGCCAGGGGCATTTTTACTGGTAGTTACTTCAAACCATGTTTTGGGTGTTTTTGTGCCTACGCCTACATTACCGCCCTTAAAGGTAGCTGCAAATTTTTGTGCGGTGTTTACTCCAAATGCAGGATTTTTGTCGATAAAAAGATTGCTGATATCTACACGAAGCCCGCGCTGAGTAGTAGCTAGATCCCCTACATTGGTTTGTGTAACAGATGATAATAGTGTGATGCTTTTTCCGATAAGTGTTCCGGTTGAGTCTTTATCAAGTTGTAGGGTTATTCTTTCTGCTGTTTGTGCTAGGTCTGACAGAATATTTGAGGATACTGAAAAGCTTGAATAGGTTGTTGTTGAATTGACAATGTTAATGGTGGGGGCTGTTAGTTCTGTGCCTCCTGGAGGTTGTTTTAGACCTTTGGCGAAGACGGATCCTGAAACAAAGACATCTGCGTTGATTGTGGGGGCGGTTCCAATTCCTATGGAACCATTGGCTGTGATGGTGAGCATATTTGGGAATTTTGCAGTTTTTAAAGTTAATAAAGGGGCCGTACGGTTATTGATATTGCTGATATGTAATGTAGCGCTTGGTGTGATACCACCTATACTCATTGATTTATTGATTAATCTCGCGGCTTCAAGGCCGGCACTGGTTTCGAATGTTAAGGCATCCGTATCGCTGCTTCCCCAATAAACGACAGGGGCGTAATTGCTATTTCCAGTGACTGTTTCTCTTAGTCCAAAGAACGTGTGGTCACTGCCCGTTTGTGTTATAAAACCTCTATTTTTTCTTGACTGATTAGTCAAATAGTTAGGAAGTGTTCCATCTGTGCTATTTCCTAATCGCATATTATTATCTAGGTTAAGAGGATAGTTAGCGTTTGCGTCCTTCCCAAAGCCTACATTGCCTGCATTAGATACGGAAATGAGGTTGGGTGTGGGGGCCGATGATATTTTAAAAGTACCTTGAACTTGTAGTGCGCTATCTGGTGCTGTTGTACCGATACCAATGGCACCGTTTCCTATCATAGTCAGAATGTTTGCAGATGTAGAAGAGGCTAATTTTAGTAGCGTGGACTGAGTACTTTGACCGACAATATGGACTATTGCTTGGGGAGATTTTGTTCCTAGGCCTACGTTTGTATCATTCATCACGCTTAAGAGGGGTGTTCCTGAAGTATTGATTATGGAGAGGGCTTTTGCTGTTGATCGGGAACTACCTTCAATGACTGTTAATTTTGCAAGACTTGAAGCTGTTCCGATGCTGGCTTGACCTGTATTGCTGATCACGAGTGCATTTGGGGTCAGACTTGTTCCGATAATTAATGCGGGTACAGGGGTTACATCCAATGTGCTGTCATATTGGAGTGTTGCGAGACCTCTGCTTACGGGAAGAGTAGCCATATTTGTGACGATAGCGGTTCCTTTTTGAAGTGTCATAGCTGTTTGTGTTGGTAATTGTGAGGCGATATTGAATACACTTTTCTGTGGGATATTGGTTGTTCCTGTTGCCGCTTTTTGAAAACGCGCAATGGAGTTACTGGTTAATAAGATGACATTTGTTGTGGGTGCTTTTTGTAGAAGTGACACAGAAGATCTATTTGTGACTAGCTTATCGGTGACCACTACTTTTTTAAATGGACTGAGTACTTTAACGGTGTTAAATGAGTTTGTTCCTGTTGATGCCAATTTATTTGCTGTTACTCCAGGAATAGACAAATTTCCTGGTTTTGTTTGAAGAATGTTTCCGCTTACTCTTAAGGTGCCGGCTATATGAAGTGTTGCGCTTGGATTTGTAATGCCTATTCCTACGTTGCCACCTCGGATGACGGTGCTATTGGAGCTTGTCCCCTTCGGTACGTTAACGTTGATGCCTACTAACGTTGATGTGGTACTAAGGGCTAAGGAGGGTGCAGAAAATTTAATGCCGGTCCCTTTATTCGGGATGCCATCGAGGCCTAATAAATTGTAAGCGTTAGATGTAATAGTTAAGGAAAGACCTGTTAGCGTTTTTCTTAGGGGGGTGGATCCAATTGTAAGGCCCAGGTTTTCCATAATAAAGTTGGCTGGGGGCTGTTGCGTCAATTTTTGGATTAGATGGAGTTGTGCTTGTGGGTTTGTGTTGCTAATTCCCACGTTACCGTTGCTCTGAACGACTAATTTATCGGTGTTAATGGTTAATGTATTTGCTAATAACGTTTGTACGGTATGTGTTTTAGCTTTTATTGGATCAGCTATATTAAATTCGGTTGAAAGTGCAGCTGTACCAATTCCTATTTTATTATTGTTTTTTATTGTGAATAGAGGGTTTTTACTTGAATCAGTGATTAGTACGGCGGTTTCCGATGAGGTTGTGTTTAATAATTTAAGCGTGAGTTTGGCGTTTGAAGTGGCCCCTATACCACTATTTCCACTTATATTTACCATGAGTGCTTTGGTAATGACTGTTCCGGCCTGAGTTTTGGTGTCAATTTGAAAAGAGTCTATATTATCTTTGGGTTGAATTTGTAGTGTTGCGTTTGGAGACGTTGTTTCAATACCGACATTTCCTCCTTTGAAAAGTGCTACGTATTTAGTTCCTTTCAGTATGGCTCCGTCACCTTGGAAGTTAGTGCTTTCAGCTTTAAGTGAAGAGAGGTCAACATATAGGCCTCTTGTTGTTTCTCCTGGGGCTACACTGGCATTGGTGTTTCTGGAAGCGATAATTTGTAAACCGTAGAACTTTCTTCCTCCATATGTTGAAATATCAGAAGTGCGATCTTTAAATGTTAGTTGGATGTCTTCAGCTGTTGGGCTGCCGATTAATGTATTATTTAGCGTTGCGACTATGGCCATGCTTGCAGAACTTACTTTCCCAATAACGAGGGTACTGTAGGGAATGCTGGATATATTTTGTGTTACCCATGTTAAAGAGGATGTATCTGTCAATTTATGACTGCTCGTATAATAAGGGAGTCGTCCAACGGATCCAGTTACAAGAGAAGTGATGTCAGAGGCAACAACCGAATTATCATCCAAGATTGTTTTGTAAATTAATTTTCCAGACGATGAAGGGCTTAGTGCGCTGGTTCCAGATGTGACAGAGCCAAGCGTAGTTAATTTAATGAGGATAGGTTTTTGAGTCAAAAGGGCATGTATTTCTGCTCCATTATTAAATATAGTTGTTTTTTTAATGCTGATATCACTTGCAGAGGTCAGCGCTTTTGTAGTGACTTTTGTATTGAATGTCGCCGTATTTTGTATTACAGAAGTTTGATGGACATATAACTTGCTTGAGGCATTTCTGGTGCCAATAATAAAGTTTCCTGCTTGCGTAAGACGTGCGCGTTCTGATTGTGTTCCATTGATGGGGTCTGTAATGAAAGCAAGGTCTGAGCCTCGTGCAGCTGATCCTGTATCGCTGACCTTAATGGCTACAATGCCGGATCCTGTATTTTGGTCGGTTTTGATGTCAGGTACTAGCAGAATTCCCGCCGCTGTAGTCTTGATATCTGAGAGGTTTTGAACACGTAAGATTGTAGCTGTTTTTTTAGTACTTGCGATGGAGAGAGGTTCTGTTGCGTTTGTGATGCCAATACCAACGATTCCATTTGCAACTATTGTGTGTGAGTTGAAGTTGGCTTGTGCTGCATTAAGTTCAATAGTGTCGTTTTGTTGTAAACGCGAGATATTGAGTGTAGCGGTTGTAAGAGAATTGGTTAAGATGAGATTATTAAATGTTGCCGAGGTGCCTGTCAATTTTCCGATGAGAGTAAGTGCGTTGGCTGTTGTATTTGCTGTGATTGAAAGTGCTTTACTTGTTAATAATCCTGGTGTGCCTGTAATAGTTAATGCGATTGTAGGGAGCGTGATGCTGTCGTTAATAGTAAGTTGATCGGTCTTGGTGATAATGCTTGTTGCATAGAGGGTGTTTGCAGTGACGGGTCCTTTAAAGTTTGCGCTATCGGTTACTACGAGTCTGTTAAATGACGCTGCTTCTTGTTGGGTTAATAAGTTGGTGTTATCTACGGCCTTTGCTCGGATTGTTCCAACGATAGCGAGTGTGCTTGTTGGGTTAGTAACCCCAATGCCAACATTTCCTCCGAGAAATAGCGCTGATTTTGCTTTACTTTGAGTTTTATTGGTTTTGCTGGAAATCCCAATGATTGTACCGTTTGCATTAGAAGCCATATTGTTAAGGTTGATAGACAAGCCTGTTGCTGTTTGAGGTGTTTGTGGTTGTCCTATTTTATTGTTCGTTTTTGTGTTCAGAGCGATGTCAAAACCCGTAAAGTTCGTTGTTAATTTTTTGGGGGAGATTGGAATGTCAATTGTGCTGTGTGAAATTTTTGCAAAGTAATCTTTGTCTGTTGTGGTTGTAAATAATTTTTTGATGTGAAAGTCGGCTTCCGGCGATGTGGTGCCAAGACCTATTTGACCAGCTTGATTTACAAGAAGTGCGTTTTGCGCGGTATTTAGTGTTTTTGTTTCTAAGAGCCCAATACTGCCATTTGTCGCCTCTACGGTTCCTTGTATAAGAAGATCGTATGTCGGGCTGGTTGGTTTTGGAAGACCGATGGTAATAGGGCGGGTTTGTTTTACGGTTAAGACGTCGCCAGTTATGTTAAGGGTGGTGATGCTGAGTCTTTTTGAAATGATAAATGAGTCGGCCTCTACAATGCCCTTGACATCCAATATGGCTCTGGTTGGTGTAGTTGGCGATGGAAATTTATTGATACCGACGTTCCCATTAAAAATGGCAGCAAAATTGAATCCAGGTTCTCCTGTCTGTTGAGTCTTAACTTTACTCACATCAATATTTAATCCTATCGCTTGGGATTGTGTTGTGAAATTGGTGGCTCCACTGGCATTGGCTTTATTAACTATCTTGATATCGATTCCTGTGAAATTGTTATTCTCGTCCCAATCACCTGGTCCCAGATTTAGCGTTATTTTTTGACTGCTATGAGACTCTGAATTAGAAATGTTACCGTTATGAGTAAGGTCTGATGAAATGTTGAGGGCATTGGTTATATTGGCAGACCCTACTTGTACTAAGGTTGTTTGTTGGAATGAATTGGGTTTAGTTAACGTGGTAGGAATACGAACGTTTTTAGTTGCGGTGAGTGTTCCACTTTGATCAGGGTGCGCTGCATCGGAAGCCCATATTAGTTGTGTGTCACCTAAGACATTGGCGCTTTGCCATAAAACTACAGGTCCTTTTGTTTGTGCTGTATTTGTTCCTCTGGAGAGGATGTCTGAAATAGATAGATCACCTAGGCGTAACTTGGAAGCACTCACTCCCAATCTTAATGGGAGCCCATTGTCATTTAAGAAATCGAGTCGAGTTAAAGTTGTGGTTTCTTTGACTATGAATGCATCTTTAATACGGACTGAGGTTGCGTTTATACTTCCTGCTATTGAGATATCTGTTGATGGTCTAGTTGTGCCAATTCCAATTTTCCCGTTTGTAAAATAGAGGCTGGCATTTCTAGTTGTAGTCCAGGGTGTTCCAGATGCGGATGTAAATTGTTTGTTTAAAAATAGAGGCCTGAAAGAGGCTGATCCGGCGATCAAGTTGTATCTAGTATCGTTATTTGATGTGGCAATTGATATTGTTTTTCCTAAGATCGCAGCGTTGTTTACATGAAATACTGCTCTTGGATTCTCTGTTCCTATGCCCATTCTTCCAATGGAATTATCCAAATATTTAAACGCAATTTTTGGGCTTTGTATTAGGTCATACCCGGATACTATTTTGAAGATGTCTGGTGAATTGTTTTCTATACCTAATGTGTATGAGGTAGTGTTTTTCGAGAAAGTTATGGCAGGATTTTTTGGTGATTGAAAGAGTTTGCTTGCAACGTTTGAAATTGTTAAAAGACTTGTAGGGCGTGTTGTGCCAATGCCCACATTTCCGGTTGTAAAATAGAGGTTGGGGGGTGAGTCTATACCCCAGACTTCAATAGCTTGTGTTCCGATCTTTGTTCCGTCGGGGAGTTCATAGCTGTCGCCCAATATACCGCCTTTTCCTATTTGAATTGTTCCGTTTTTAAACTGCGTAATAACGGAGGCCAAAGGGATGATGTTGCTTCCCATGTTTCCAGAGCTAGTAAGAATGAAATTTGGCGTTGTTACGATATCTCCATCACTATTTGAAACCCAAATAGCTTGTGTAGGATGTTCACTAGAAATTGTTAAAAAGCTATTTATCGTAGGGGTGACTAGTTTTTTTCCGAATTGAGTTTTCCCGATGACACTTAATCCTGCGGTTGTTTTGGCTTTAGAGCCTATCATGGCATTGCCGGATGTGCTTATTTGGAAGATGTCTGTGGTTAGATTTCGGCCTACTATTTGAAAAATATTACCACTTGGGGTTGGTTTTTTAATCGTTAATGTACTTTTATTGCCATCAGTTGAAGTTTGATTTGTTCCGAACCCTATGCCATTGGATGCTTTGATCAAAAATTGATTAGGAGCGTTTGTCCTCAGAGCTTGGCCCAGGCGATCTCCCCACACAAACGATCCGTGGTGAAGTGCTTTAGCCTGATATCCACCGGCTAAAGAAAAATCGCCCAGGGCTTGGTTGTTTTGCCCCCCTAATATGGTGGCGTAAGCACCTGTTGCGAGGTTATTTTGCCCTCCTAATATCGTTGTGAAATTACCGCTCGCTGTATTGTTTAATCCAAATGAGATAGAGAATTTACCTAGATTAATGTTGTCCCATTGATTGCCAGTCACAGTTCCAGCTCGTAAAACTGCACGTAATGGATGCCAAATAAACCGTGTTCCAGCGCCTTCCTGCACTACCTGTGGAAGAATCGGTTTTCCTGCGGAGTCTACTTCGGGAAAGGTCTCATTAACTACACCAAAGAATTTACCGTTGAAAGCAGCTCCTTCATTACCGCTGACATGGAGTATGGCTAATGGATCTGTAAGTCCCACACCAAAGGAGGTGTCTTTCATGACAAATAGTGGCGTGGAGGTATTTAATTTGTCGCCTCGTTCTACTCGGAAAATGCCGGGAGATTTACTACTAATGCCCATTGTATAACTGTTGCCATTGCTTTGACGAAATGTTAATGCCGGGTCTTCGTCAGGATGGTTGATTCTTTGCGCTATTGTAAGGGGGCTTTTCGGGTCGATTTTTCCAATTCCTATGTTTCCTAATTTGTAAAATAAACTACTTTGTTTATTTAATATCCATACGGATGAATTCGAGACGGCCAATGATAAGTTTAGTCCATTTACGGTTAGCTCTTCTGCATCTAGCGTTCCTTTTACAACCAATTTTTGGTTGGGTGTGGCGGTTCCAATTCCAACGTTTCCATTTGCGGTAACAACCAATAAAGCTTGATTTGTGTTTGTACCAATATAAAGGGAAGGGGCTAGGGGTTCTGTTTTTAATAGATGTAATTGCGCCTGGGGTATCGCAATTCCAATGCCTAACATGTTGGTTTGTGATCTCCATGCAAAGGGTGTGTATCCAGAAAGTGCAAATTGATTCGTATAGAAACTAATTTGATTTTTTTGGCCTTGCCCTCTTAATCCTGTTAACTGAATCCATCGGTTGTTTCTGAATCCCTGTATTTCATTGTTGGTAGGTGACATTCTGATCATGCCGTTTAGTGGGGCTGTTTGATCCGTAGTATTGCTTGATACAGCCAAACTGCCATTAACATCCAGTGATTGTTGCGGGTCTACTCTTCCTATGCCTACACGATTATCTTCTATTTTTTTGAAGTATAAATTTTGTGTTGCGTTGGTTTGGGGCTGCCAATCTAGTCCGGCGGAAAGACGTTTCCCTTTAAGTAATATTTGTGTTGCATTCAGTGTTCCTTGCACGTCTAGAGCATAGCTAGGGTTTTGTAGTCCGATGCCCACGTTCCCACTTGCATAATAAATATTTTTTGTAACAATTTTATTTTGTTTCCATGACAAAGTGCTTGCGATGTCGACACCATTTATTTTGAAGCCTGTCTGACTATTGACGGGGCCGTTGACGTCAAGCGTTGCGTCGGCCACTGTTTTGCCATTTACGATTTTTGTTAGAGGGTTGTCTTTTCCGATTCCAACCTGTTTTAAGGGGGTGGTTTTTAGTAGCGTTATGTTGTCGCTGGTAATGGTTAATGTGGATTTTATTGTTACAGGCTTTGTAAAGGTTCCTACTATATACTGTGCTGATACGGCATTTGTTTTTTCTGCTACTTTTGTTCGCAAGCTGTAGGGTGTTGAGGTAAATGGAATGAAAAACTCACTGCCATTAATCGTAAGTCCTAAGTAAGGGCTGTTAATATTGAGCGTTTCGATTTTCAGAGGATTGTTTATGGGATCTGTGTTGCCCACAAGGATGCTGAAACGACCCGTTTCAAAAACTACACCATTTTGTAGTTCTGACCAAACGGGGGAAACGTTTTGATCTGCACCGGAGTATACGCCCACTTTTACGTTGTTATAGGTGCCATTTACAAACGTTTTGTCTGCCCTAATTAAACTGCCTTGAAATGTAAAGGTAACTTGCGCAAATTCAGCTGTTGCGAAGAGAGTAAACCAAGTTAGAAGAGCAAGTAATAATTTTCGTTTCACACTATGTCCTCATTCTTTAGAAAGAAAGGCCGACTGAAAAATAATGTTTGTGGTTGAATTGAATGTTCTCGCTAGACTCATAGGCATAGTTGAAACTGATTGTTGAGAGGTTTAATCCTAATCCAAATGTTAAATTACTCTTTACTGCATCTAATACACTGTATTCTTTGTAACCACCTGATAATTCTAGAAAAGGTAGCGCGCTGGGGTGGTAAGCAATGTAAGCTGATTTCAGCATATTGTGATTGCTTCCTTTGCTTTTGAATTGTCCAGCAACTTGGAATTCATTGAAATTGTATTGTGCCCCGTATGTTGTTTGTAGCGGAAGATTTTCTTCGCCCCCATTAGAATACTTTACTTTACCAGCTAATACGTTTTTTGCTGATATAGATAGTATTAAAGGATAGTAATCCAGGATGACGCCTGCGTCTAGATTAATACCTTGTCCAGTAACGTCCCCTATTGAAGTTGTATAGTAGGCGGCTGATGTGCCCCAGTGGAGGTGTTCAGTTTGAGACCATTGGTAACTTGCTTTGATCATGGTGTTGTTATAGCCGAACGTGTTGCCATCTGATGTGATTTCTGTGATTTCTTGGTTTTCATTTCTGTTTGCAGTTGTTGAGATCAGTCCGCTTACATCTGTAGACATATAGCCTAATCCTATTACACCTTCTGCTAATCTCATTGCTACAGATATGTTTTTATAAGTGACTTCGTTCATGAATGTTGTTGTGAAGAGACTGGTAGAGAATTGGTTGATTCTATAAAGTCCTGCAGGATTATCAAAAACGTTATTGGCTTTGTCGGTAAAGCCTTCTACGTTAGCTTGACCAATCATTTCTGCTGAAGACCCTACATCTGTGGAGATGAAGAATTCTCCAGTTGCTTTTGCAGAAGTGTTCAATAGAAGCACTGCGATACATGTTGCTAGCGCTAGTCTTTTCATGGGATCACCGCAACCTTTCCTTTAGCTAGTACTTTCCCGTCGTTTAGGATGAGGAAAAAATAAACGCCCGCAGAAAGAAAATAGCCATCGAATGTTTGTAGATTGATATCAATAAGGTTGTAACCTTGTCTTGCACCTTGATCTTTGAATGTCTTTTTTGTGATTAAATGAGCCATCATGTCATAGATTTGAATTTCAATTTCATTGATTTCTCCAGCTAATCCATACCCTAATTTTGCACCAGTTTGTTGGCGGAAAGGATTGGGGTAGACAAGTGGGGGAGTGGTTACTCTAGCTGGTCCAGTACCATTTGCTGCACTTCGTGTATCAGCATTATATTGATCCATTTCTTGTCCGAGTGATTTAAAGCCGGCGCTGAGTATGGATAGTGAGTTGGTTTTGTTGTTGAGGTTAACGGAATCTTTGCTGCCGCTAGGGGCTTGAAATGTATCGTTGAAACCAGATCCAAAGTGAAGGAGTGTGTCTATTGTTAGGGTGCTTTTGGTTGTATCGATGTCATTTGCACAAGAAATGTTGAAACAAGATCCTAATACAATGACACTGAGGATTGTGAGGGTTGTTTGTTTTAGGATGTTTGTTTTTGCTTGTGTCATTTTAATCTGCCTTCATTTTATTTTTTTTTGAAGTGTTTTAGCTTTGTATGGCTCTAGTATCGTAAGTTTTGTTGGAGAACTTGCATTTTATTTTTCTTGGGTCTCCAGAAAAGGCTTGACATGGCATCAATTCCCGCTTAATATTTTGTACGCTATCCCTCTTTATGGGTGGCAAGTTATCATTAAAGGTAGGTAGTCATATGTCAGAACAACGCGAAATAGGTACAGTAAAGTGGTTTAATGCAACAAAGGGATACGGATTTGTAAGCCGTTCGTCCGGTGATGATGTGTTCGTTCACTTCAATTCTATTCAAGGTAGCGGTTACCGCACTTTGGAAGAAGGTCAGCAAGTTGAGTTTCATGTAGCAACTAGCGCAAAAGGCTTAGAGGCCAAAGACGTTAAATTAAAAGCTTAATTTTATAGTCTATCTGTATTAATAGAAAAGGCCCGTCATATTTGACGGGCCTTTTTTTTGGAAAAAAATGATTTCGAGTAATTTTAGCGCGATTCAGTCAGATATTTATCCTGTTCAGCTGGGTGTGGTCAGTAAGGCTGCCTCCATAGAAGAGACAGAGTCTGTTATTCGGGCGGGGGCTACGATTTTGTGCGAAAGTCGTGTTCAGGATGCCGAGACTAAAATTCGTGCGTTACGTGCACACCCTGTTTCTTGGCATATGATAGGGCATTTGCAACGTAATAAAGTTAAAAGAGCTGTTGCATTATTTGATTGTGTACAATCTGTAGATAGCGAGGTGTTGCTAGAGAAAATTAATTATGAAGCGCTTGCGATTGGTAAGGTGATGCCTATTCTATTTCAGATTAATATCGCTAAAGATCCGAAGAAGTATGGGTTTGATAGGGCTGTTTTTGAGCAGTTTATATCGAAATATTCTAATGCATTTTTAAATATAGAAATTCGAGGTATAATGGCCATAATTCCCAGTGAAGAAGATAATTTTGTGATAATGCGTTATTTTCGAGAGTTACATGCTATATTTCAAGAAATGAAACACCGTTTTTCTAGTGTGGATACGTTGAGTATGGGTATGAGTGAAGATTATAAAATGGCAATCGAGTGTGGTGCAAATTTCGTTAGGATAGGTAGCTTAATTTTTGAAGGAGAGGTTAAATGAGTTCTTGGAAGAAAATGCGTGAGTTTTTTGGTTTTGAAGAGGATTTGCATGATGAGTCCCCTGTTGTGCAAGAGAGACAGCCTGTAGTGAAGTCATTTAAAGGATCTTTGATTAACCCTAGTAGTTCTTTGGCTCAGAAATTTGGAGCATCCGAGATCAAAGTGGAGGAGCCTCGTATTTATGAGGATTCTTTAAATATCGCAACCTGTCTACGTGAAGGTAAGCCTGTGATTGTTAATTTGAAATATTTAGATGCCGATTCTGGGCGTCGCTTAATTGATTTCGTTTGTGGAACAGCTTATGCGATTAATGGACATATGATGAAAATTGGTGAAAATATTTTCATATTTACGCCTTCGAATATTATGATTGCAGATGCTTCAGAAAAAACAACGTTTGAACAAGGTGTTGAGCAAGAAGAAAAAGAAGTCTTTTTTAAGAGAGCTGCCGTCGGGTAGTTCTTTCTTTTTGTGCAGGCGTTTGATGAGTTACTAGAGGTAGTTAGGCGTCTTAGAGCGCCTGACGGATGCCCTTGGGATCGTGAGCAGACTTTTCCTTCTTTGCTCCCGCATATTTTAGAAGAGGCCTATGAGTTGTCAGATTCTCTTCGTGATACTGATCTATCAGCAATGCGGGAAGAGCTGGGAGATGTTTTGTTGCATGTCGTGATGTTGTCTGGCATGGCGAAAGAGTTAGGGGCGTTTGGTATTCTGGAGGTTGTGAAAGATGTGACGGAGAAAATGATTCGTCGGCATCCGCATGTCTTTTCTGATACTGAAATTTCTACGGTTTCGGAAGTGTGGGAAAATTGGGAGCGTATCAAAAAAGAAGAGAAGCAAGATGCAGGCCTCTATGCCTCTATTCCAAAAGCTTTGCCGTCATTAATGCGAGCACATAAAGTTCAAAAGCGTGCGGAGAGAAATGGTTATGTTTTTTCTGATGTTTCAGGTGAGCTCGAGAAGTTAAAACGATTGTGTGAGCAGGATAACTTATTGGTTTTGAAAGAGTCTATGGGTGAGATGTTGTTTTCGATGGTTAATGTAGCTAGACAATTGGGTGTGGATCCTGAAGAGTTTTTGAAACAAAAGACGTCTGATTTTATAGAGACGGGGAGTTCATGCTCGACGTCAGGATAATAGTTGGGGTATGATCATAATATGGGTTTTTTGATTACTATTTTGTCGTTGGGTTTTGTTATTTTTATCCACGAATTGGGACATTTATGGGCAGCTAAAAGAGCTGGCGTAGGTGTTTTGGAATTTAGTATTGGTATGGGGCCTCGTCTTTGGGGACGTAAGGTGGGTGAGACCGAGTATTCGTTGCGTATTTTTCCTTTTGGAGGCTTTGTAAAATTGGCCGGAATGGATGAGTCCGATACGGAGGTTCCGGATTATTTAAATTATAATAAAAAATCAATTCCAGCACGACTTTTGACCATTTCTGCTGGGTCTCTCATGAATATACTTTTAGGGTTTGTTATTTTTCTAGTGATGTACATTGGCTTGGGAGTTCCAGAGCAAACTTCTGTAGTGTCGGGGGTGGTTCCCGGTTCTCCGGCTGCTCGGGCTGGTTTATCTACTGGAGATAAGATTGTTCGTTTCGAGTCTAAGCCAGTAGATGGGGGGCGTGTTTCGGATATGGTGCGCGTGATTCATCAATCTGCTGGTAAGTCGCTGCATTTTGAATTTATGCGTGAGGGTAAATTGAATTCGGTTTTGATTGCGCCTGAAATTTTGAAAGCGGAGTCTAAAGAGGCTTTGATTGGGATTATTTTTAAACAGGAAGTGAAGCAGTATGGCGTTTTTCAGGGGTTTCTTTTAAGTATTGAGGCAACGGCTAGTCGTATCTGGGGTGTTTTTCATAGCATTTCTTATTTGATTCATGGAAAAGCGGGTTTGAAAGAAATGTCAGGGCCTATCGGTATTGTTCAATTTGCTGCTTTTGGGCTTCATCAGGGCGTGGTCTATTTTTTAAATATTATGGCTATGATTAGTATTAGTCTTGGGGTATTTAATTTATTTCCGTTTCCTGTTTTAGATGGTGGGCATATGGTTTTTCTACTACTGGAAGCGTTGTTTGGAAAACCTATCAATAAAAAATGGGAAGCCCGTGTTAATACTGCGGGTATTATTATTTTAGTGTCTGTTATGGTGATCATTTTGGTAAATGATGTGGTGCATTGGCAAGACCGTATGAGTTTGTTTAAAAGATTATTTCCTTAAAAATTAAAAAAGTAGGCATAATACATTATGGATAAATGGTTAGTATTGCGGGATATTGCGAAAACGTTACGTGGGTTGTCTATAGATGCTGTAGAAGCTGCTGGATGTGGTCACCCAGGGTTGCCATTGGGATGTGCAGATTTAATGGCCTATCTGTATGGTGTTGTTTTAAGGCATAATCCAAAAGATCCGAAGTGGATTAATCGGGATCGGTTTGTTTTGTCTGCGGGGCATGGGAGTGCACTTTTGTACGCAACTTTGCACGTGGCGGGATTTGATCTTTCTCTTGATGAAGTGAAGAAATTTAGACAGTTGCATTCTAAGACCCCTGGACATCCTGAGTATTTGTTAACGCCTGGTGTTGAAACGACTACAGGTCCTTTGGGCCAAGGCTTAGCGACGGCGACGGGTATAGCACTTGGACAAAAAATGAGTGCAGCACGTTTTGATGTTGCTGCTGAAAAGTTGTTGGATGCAAAAGTATATGTCTTGGTGGGTGATGGGGATTTGATGGAAGGGATCACTTCTGAATCAAGTTCTCTGGCAGGGCATTTGTGTTTGGATAATTTGATTGTGATTTATGATTCCAATGATATTTGTTTGGATGGAACTACGGCTGAGTGTTTTACCGAAAATACGCGAGTTCGATATGAGGCGTATGGTTGGTTGGTGTTAGAGACGAGTGGTCATGATTTTGATCAGATTCATAATGCATTTTCACAGGCACAGTTAGCAGATCGGCCTGTTTTGATTATTGCGAAAACAGTGATCGGATATGGTGCGCCTTCTGTTCAAGGATCTAATGAATCGCATGGTAAGGCGCTGGGTGCAGAAGAAACTTTGCGTGCAAAAGAAATTTTAGGTATTTCGACGACGTCACTTTTCGATGTGCCTGCTACGGTTAGTACTTATTTTGAAGAGAAGCAGGCGCGGGATGTGGCTTATTATGCAGAATGGCAGCGTCGTTTTTTAGCTTGGTCTACTGTTAATCTTGAGCAATCAAGATTATGGAAACAGTGTATTGAGAAATCTCTGGTTTCAGATCTAGATGCTCAGATTCAATCTGTTGTTATTAAACCTAACTTAGCGACGCGTCAGTCTTCTAATGCTGTGTTGCAAGTGGTCGGTAAAGCATTACCTTGGTTAGTGGTGGGATCTGCGGATTTATCTTCTTCGGATAATACACTTTTGGCTGGCATGGGTACGGTTGCAACGGCGTCATTTGAAGGGCGAAATATTAAATATGGTGTGCGAGAATTTGCAATGGGTGCGATGAGTACAGGATTGTCTCTTCATGGCATGTTGTCTGCCACCTGCGGTACGTTTTTAACGTTTTCGGATTATATGCGCAATGCGATTCGGTTGTCTGCTCTGATGAAGCAAAAAGTGGTTTATCATTTTACGCATGACAGTGTGTTTTTGGGTGAAGATGGCCCGACGCATCAACCTGTTGAGCATGTTGCGTCGCTTCGCGCGATGCCGGGGCTTGTGGTGATCAGACCTGCGGATGCGACAGAAGTGCGTGGTGCTTGGGCAGCTGCAGTTCGTGAAGAAGGGCCTGTGGCTTTGATTTTAAGTCGTCTTGGGGTTCCTGATTTGACACAATCTTCATTTGAAGGTGTTGCACGTGGTGCTTATATCGTGAAAGTGGCTTCTAGAACGGATATTGACTATTGTTTGTTTGCGACAGGTGCTGAAGTTTCTTTGGCGTTGGATGTTGCGGCATATCAGGAAGCACAGGGATATTCGGTAAAAGTGGTTTCCGTTCCTTCTTTTGAACTATTTGATCGTCAAGATTCAGCGTATCGCACGTCTATTTTGGATGGACAGGTAAAGCAATTTTGGGCTATTGAAGCAGGGACATCTTTTGGTTGGCATCGTTTTGTAGGCCGTGAAGGGCATGTGGTTTCTATTGATACTTTTGGAGAAAGTGCGCCTGCCCATGAGTTGAAGAAATATTTTGGATTTACGGTAGAAGCAATTGTAGCGCGTATGCGGAAAGTGGGGATATAGGAGACTTATGATACGGATTAAAAATATTAGTAAAGTTTTTCCTAATGGTTTTGTTGCTTTAGAAGATGTGACTTTGCATATTGGTCGCGGTGAATTCGTCTATTTGGTAGGGCCTTCTGGTGCTGGAAAATCCAGTTTGTTGAATATGATTTTTCGTTCTGAAGTGCCCAGCTCGGGTGAAATTTATATTGATAATTTTGCGCTTAATTCGATTAAGAAAAATCAAATTCCTTATTTTCGTCGCGGCATAGGTATGATTTTCCAGGATTATAAGTTATTGCCTCGTCGTACGGTGTATGAAAATATAGCCTTTGCTTTAAGAGTGATGCACTATTCCCGAGCACGGATTAGACGTCAGGTGACGCAGGTTTTGGAATTAGTAGGCCTTTCGGAGAAATTTAACCATTATCCTTCGGAGTTGTCTGGGGGGGAGCAGCAGCGTATTTGTATTGCTCGCGCTATTGTAAATAATCCTCCCATTTTGCTTGCAGATGAACCTACGGGTAGTTTGGATCCTGATACGTCTTGGGAAATTATGCAGTTGTTGAGCAAGATTAATGCACGTCAAACCACGGTGGTTGTGGCGACGCATAATAAGAGTATTGTGGATGATATTAGAAAGCGCGTTGTAGGTCTTGAAAATGGTAAAGTAATTCGAGATAAAGAATTGGGGCAATACGAAGGATGATGACGGATTTTATTTTTTTCCTGTCCGAAGCTATTACGGGGATGCGTCGTTCTGGTCTTATGATTTTGATTTCTATTGCGACGATTACGGTTTCTTTGATTGTGTTGGGTATGTTTTTGCTGATGTCTGCCAATATTGCAAATTTGGGCGATTTTATGGCGTCTAAGTTGGAGATTCGTTTGTATTTGAAGCAGTCTGCTTCGGAAGGTGCGGAGTCTGATTTAAGAGCGCGCATTGCTAAAATGAAAGAGGTGAAGTCGGTTAAATTGGTGACGCGTGATGATGCTTGGAAAAAATTTCAGACGAATTATCCGAATATGCCTTTAGCAGATTGGGTGCGCTCAAATCCACTGCCAGATACGATTTATGTGAAGCTGGTTGATCAAAAAGATATTGAATCGATGGCGGCTTATTTTAGACGGATGGATTCTTTAATTGACGATGTGGTTTATGGTGGTGTGATTGCGCAGCAGATTCAAACGGTTTCTAAGTTTTTGCGGTATAGCGGCTTTGTGTTGGTGGGCTTATTAACGTTGGCGACGTTGCTTATTGTGATGAACACGATTCGTTTGACGGTTATTGCTCGGCAACATGAGATTGAGATTATGCAGCTTGTGGGGGCTACTAATCAATTTGTTCGGTGGCCATTTTTAATAGAAGGCTTAATTATTGGGTCTTTAGGGGCGGGTATTTCGATTATTATTTTAAAGCTTTTTTATGTGTATTTTGTGCAATGGTTTCAGGATACGATTCCATATTTTCCGCTTATGTATGATGTGAATACGTTGCGAACAATTTATTTAATGTTGGCAGGTATGGGCGTTTTCTTGGGTGTGGTTGGCGCGTTTATTGCGGTATCACGTTCGTTGAAAACCACGTTTTAAAGGAGTTCTGAATGTTAAATTTTTTTAGAGAAAAAGCATCGATTATTGTTTGGTCTATTGTGATTATATTTGGGGTTACGATGCTTGCAGGGGCAGTATTTTTTGGTAATTCATTTATGAAAAAAACGCCGTCTCAAGATTTGTCTAAAATGGTTGCAACTGCGGGGCCTCTTTCTGTGAGTCAAGCACATTTTTATCAAAATTTATCCGTTATTTTGGAGCAATTTCGTCAGGAACGTCCTTATGAGAATTTGACACCTGATTACCTAGAAGTTTTTCAATGGAATTCTTTTTTAAGGGCACTTCAATTTGAGGTTTTATTGGAAGGGGCAAAGAAGGCGGATATTAGTATAAGCAGGTCTGAGCGGAGTCAGTTGTTGGATTCTGTTTATTTGCAATTGAAATTGTCTGGAAAGAAAGAATTGAAGGCGCTTTTGGCGTCTCGTAATATTACCTATGATACGTTTTTGGAAAATCAAGAAAACGACTATATGGTGCAGAAATTCTCTAAGAAATTGCAAGATGGACTGTCTGTTTCTGATGCGGATGTAGACCGCAAATATACGGAACTTAAGGTGAGACATCTTATTGTGCGTGTCACGTCTCCTACGATGGATGCCACTGCGAAAACGAAGGCGCTAGATATCACTCAAAAAGTGCTTAAAGGGTTGGCTTTTGAAGAAGCGGCACGTTTGTATTCTGATGATCTTTCAACCAAGGCTTCTGGGGGAGACTTGGGATGGGTGGCTGGTGGGGCGACTGAAATTGCACTTGATAATGCGTTGTTTTCTTTGAAAAATGGTCAGGTCTCAGTGCCTATTCAGACGTCGTTGGGATATGAAATTGTGCAGGTTTTGGATCGTAGAGATCGTCCACGTCCACTAGATTTAGATTATGGAAAAGAGAAAGAGTCTATTCTGGCTTCTAGACGTGGGTATGTGTTGCAATCGTATGTTCAGACCTTTTTGAATCAGAATCCACTCAAAGTGTTGGATGTGACTTTGCGAGGCTATCAGGCGAAGATGCAGGGGAATGTTCAGGACGCGGTGGCTGCATATCAAGCACAAATTTCTCAGTCTCCTACATCGCCTATCCCACACTATATGCTTTCTAAAGTATATCTAGCAGCTGGAGATCAAAACAAAGCTCTGGAAGAATTGAAGCGTGCAGGGGTGAAGGGTGAATTGCTTCCTAGCGTTGATTTGCCGGTTGTACATTTGGCGCTCGCCGATTTGTACAAAAAAAATGGTAGTTTGGCTTTGGTTGGGGCAGAGTATGATCGCGCGATTAAGACTGCGGAGCTGGATATTGTATCTTTGAATACCCTAAAGAAACTATTTGAAACGTCTAAAGATGGTGCACGGTTACGTCAGGTTCAAGCTGCTATTGGCCGCTTTGAGACTAAAGTGGCGGATATAAAGCTTTCTCAGGCCGCTAAGAAATTGTAGTTTCTTTCTTTATCCAATCGGCATATTGTTTGCTTATATTAAGAATTGGGATGCCTATAATTTCGGGTGTCTCATAAGGGTGATTAGCACTAATTAAAGTTTCTATTTTGTTGAATAAATGTGCTTGTGTTTTGATTGAACATTGCCATTCTTCTGCAGTTTTTCTCTGGTTGTTCCAAGTATAATGACTTTCAATGGGGCCTGATATTTGGACGCATGCAGCGAGTTTGTTTTCGAGTAGTTGCTTTGCTATGAGCTGGGCCGTTTTTTTGTCTGGTGTGGTGGTTAGGATAGCGATTAGGCGTTGCATTGCGCTTTGGCAGGCAGTTTTTCTAGAACGGTGCTAAAAAATTCTTTGTCTTTCGGATGGGTTAATAGATCAATGATTGTTTCTCGATCAGCCCAGATGGCTTCTGGGTGTTTAGGATCGAGAGGAGATAGGGCCCTTTGTGTGGTAGTGAAGAGAAAGAGTGTAATTGTCTTTAGCTCTTTGGGGTCTTCGCCATTATTTTTGCTTAATTTATGACGTTGGTAGGATCCGAGTTCTTGTATGAGTGTGAGTTCTGTGACACCGGTTTCTTCGTGAATTTCACGTTTTGCGGCGGCCAGATGGGTCTCTTTTTTGTTCAGATGTCCTTTTGGAAGCGACCAAGATTTACCTCTTTGGCTGACGATGAGAATTTGTCCAAAAGGATTGATGACAATGCCGCCGGCGCTGTGGGTGAGTTTCATGGGTTTTATTAAATCATTTGTGAGGGGAATCTGGAAGATATAATACTCACCTCCCGGCCTTTTATTTGTTCCAACTTATCCAGAAACACAAATAAGCTGACCTACTACATTAGCAATACTGTAGAAATAGGCTCCATCCCAGCCTTCCCCTAAAAGGGAAGAGGTGCAAATACGTATTTCAAAATTCCCCTCTACGTAGAGGGGTGGCACGAAGTGACGGGGTGTTTAATGGGGGGTGTTTTCTTTGGAACCCAAGCCTAAAACAAACGACAGTCATGACTAAGTTTGACTCAGGAGACTACCCCGCCCGGCCTCCCCTTCGTAAGGGGAGGAGACAAGATTTGTAGATGCGTACGTTCTTAGGGAGCCCACTTACGAAGCTAGAAAGGTTTATTATGGTCTGTTTCATAGATTTTTATCAGTAACCGCACCTTCTGACGCAGAGCTTACGAGCTTGGCGTATTTGGCTAGGACGCCTCTTGTGTAGAGAGGTTCTGGTTTTTTCCAGGTGAGTTTGCGTTCGGTTAGTTCGGTTTCTGAGAGGTGGACGTTGACTTCGCGTTTTTCGGCGTCGATGGTGATAGTGTCGCCGTCTTTTACTAGGGCGATGGGGCCGCCTTCGTAGGCTTCTGGGGTGATGTGTCCGATGACGAATCCGTGGCTGCCTCCGGAGAAGCGTCCGTCTGTGATGAGGGCGACGTCTTTGCCTAGGCCTTTGCCCATAACTGCGGAAGTGGGGGAGAGCATTTCTCTCATGCCTGGGCCACCTTTGGGTCCTTCGTATCGGATGACGATGACGTCACCTTTTTGTATGGTGCCGTCTAGGATTTGGTTGAGTGCGTTTTCTTCGGAATTATAGACACGGGCTTTTCCTGTGAATTGTAGGCCTTCTTTTCCGGAGATTTTTCCGACGGCACCACCCGGAGCTAGGTTTCCGTAGCAGATGACGAGGTGGCTATTTTTTTTGATGGGATCTGAAAGAGGTTTAATGACTTCTTGTCCGACTGGATAGTGTGCGACGTCGGCTAGGTTTTCTGCGAGGGTTTTTCCTGTGACGGTGAGGCAGTCGCCATGGAGTAAATTAGCCTCTAGGAGCATTTTCATGAGTGGGGTGACGCCGCCGATTTCGACGAGTTTGGACATGGTGTATTTGCCACTTGGTTTGAGGTCGGCAAGTACGGGCACGTTTGCGCCAATGCGGGTGAAGTCATCGATGGTGAGGTCGATGTCTGCGGTGCTTGCGATGGCGAGGAGGTGAAGGACTGCGTTGGTGGAACCACCCAATGCGGTGACGACGGTGATGGCATTTTCGAAGGATTTTTTAGTGAGAATGTTGAGTGGGGTGATGCCGTTTTCTAGTAAAGATAAGACTGCTTTTGCAGCGTTTGCGCAATCGATTTTTTTTGCATCTGAGATGGCTGCTTGCGCGGAACTGTTTGGGAGGCTGAGTCCGAGGGCTTCGATGGCACAGGCCATTGTGTTAGCTGTGTACATGCCGCCGCAAGAACCGGGGCCTGGTATGGCGCAACTTTCGATTGCATAGAGTTCGGCATCGCTTATTTTTTTATTGGCGTGGGCACCGACTGCTTCGAATACGGAGACGACATCGAGGTCTTTATTGTTGTGGCAACCAGGTAAAATGGTGCCGCCATAGACGAAGACGGAAGGACGATTGAGGCGAATCATGGCCATGACGCAGGCGGGCATGTTTTTGTCACAGCCACCAATGGTGACGAGGCCGTCAAAGCCTTCGCAGCCGGTGACTGTTTCGATGGAATCGGCAATAACTTCTCGAGAAACGAGGGAGTATTTCATGCCTTCTGTTCCCATGGAGATGCCGTCGGAGATGGTGATAGTGTTGAAGATAACGGCTTTTCCACCGGCTAAATTGGTGGCGGCTTCGGTTGCTTTTGCGAGTTCGTGAATGTGCATGTTGCAAGGGGTGACCATGCTCCAGGTGGAGGCAATGCCGATTTGTGGTTTTTGGAAATCATCGTCTTGAAATCCGACGGCTCTAAGCATGGCGCGAGAGGGGGCACGGTCTACACCGTCTACAACTTGGGATGAATAAGTTCTGGTTTCTTTTTTCATAGGAAGGCCTCTTTTTTGAAAGATAATAAGTCGCATTATGAATTTTTTGATTTGCATTGGCAATATTTTATTGATTTAGGACTTGATAAATGAGGTGGGTTCAGTAGAATTACCCTAACTTTACAGTCAAATCTACTCCTGATATTCTTTGTTTGACCCCGTTGTTATTGTAGAGTAGATAAAATTGCATCCCTGGTAGTCTTTAATTTAAAGATAAGTTAACAGATTAAATTTTCTATTATGAAGTTTTTTTCTTTGTAAATCTTATTACCTGTTTGCAATATTTAAGGCCGATTATAGTATGAAAAAAATTATTTCTTCTCCTGTTTCTTTGTTTCCATTACCTCCAACTGAAAGTTGTCCATTTTTTAGAGAAATCGGATTTTCTGATGATGTGATGGCAGCTTTTTTTAAAGAGGCCGAACGATTAAGTGTAAAGCAAAAAATTACAATCGTTAAAATTGAAAAAAATGCCACTGAAGATTTGGCTGATATTACACTTAAATATTCTGTTCTTGGTGAAGAAGTTGTAGCTAAGCTTACAATATTTCTTCCATCATTTAAGCCAACTTCGGATCTTGCTTTACAAATAGATGTTGTTGAAAAATCTGGGATGTCTTGGGCTGTTCAAAATGGCTTATATAAAGCTGAGATGATAAAGATTCTTGATAAAACATTTTGCTCTGCGCTTGTTCATTCTGCATATCCTCCTGAATTTGTTATGGGCCAGGATGTAATGCCTGGATTTAGTCTTAAAGAGCATTATATTTTGGATAGATGGATTAGAGCTTTATTTGCAAATGATGAAGAGAGAGATGTTTTTCATATTGTTGAGCATCCAGAGATGGTGAAGGTAGACAATGCTAATATTATGCTTGCTGTTCATGAAGAATCTCTTGATACTCATACTGATAAAACAAGGGCTATGCAAAGTGTTATGCAAGAAATTCAAGATTATTCAGGTGCTGATGTTCATCAGGGATATTTTTCTAAGACCCTTCAAAAATATCTTGATTCTACTGTTGATGAGGCAAAAGGTCAGTACCATTTGAAATGGCCTAGTAATACGATTTTAGAAAAAATAAAAGAAGATTCTTCTGGTAGTGCTCATGCGATTGCTTCAGGTGCAGTTATTAAGAAAGTTGAATGTGATGCGCTTCTTCAAAATACGCAAATAGAACATATGGGATCTTATTCTGCCAAAGGTGTAGAGGCCCACAATGATGTTAATTCTCACGGAAAGGAGTTTAGGCAAAGAATTAAGAAGTTGTTGAAGGTGTTTTTGGAAATTAATAATCATTATGCTGCCCTAAAGGATTTTCTGGAACAGAAAACACCGCTTGATAAAATTGCAGACACACATCATAGATATTTGATTAATTTTTGCAGGAAACTTCAAGAAATCTTTTCTGTAACACAACAATCTTCTCTCCAATCGATGCCTATTAAAAATATATTGCTAGAATGTTTAAGTATCTTGCCTAGTTTTAATCGTATCGATAATTATATTCGTGAAGGCAAAAGCCTGAAAGAAAGTTATGATCTGGTTGCTACACGAGGCAATGAAGCGATTGAAGCGATGAAGTCTAAAATGATTGATTTTGAAAATGATGTAGAGACAGGGACTTTGGTTTATCCTCATTCTTTTGAAGGTAGAAAAGAGGAATTTGTTAGCCAGTCTAGAATATGGATGAATATATGTCGAGGTTGGGGTGGGCAAGATATTTGGGAAATTGAAGCGCCTAGGTATAGCGAAGCTTCTACCTCGCATGGGGGTCCCCAATTTATTTCTTGTGTAAATACTATAAAAAGCGCTGTACAATAGGTATATTTATTTTTTTGTGTGGGGGTGTTTTTGCATTTGAGTAATGAAAATAATATGCTTGAGCTTGAAAAGCTAGAGCGAATATATTTGAGTAATAGAATTGCTTTTATAGTTTCTTGTGTTGCTTTTCCCTATATTTTCATCTTTAGATTTTATTCGGTGACTTTATCCAATGTAGTTATTTTTATCATTGCTATTTTTTTGTCAGTAATTTGTTTAAATAAGTTTAAATTTCATAATGTTTCTAGGTATTTACTGATTCTAAGTACGAACGCAACCGCGGCCTATTATGCTGCTTCTTTTGGAAAAGTCTCAGGAATTCAATACTTATTTTTTGCCTATCTTGCCCTACCAATGGTAATTTTCTCTTTTCACGAGTCTAGAAAAATTATATGGGGAACGCTTATCCCGCTTATTTGTATCTTATATTTAGAGCTATCACATTTCTATTCTCCAACTCCAGTTCTTACTTCTCCCTCATTTCAAAATCTAATTCATCTTACTTCTATTTTTTTCGTTTCTATCATTATTATTTTGTCTTTGAAATCTTTGTTTTTTTCTTTATCTCGGTTATATGCAGGACTTTTACAGAGTAACGATAAATTGAGTGATTCTTTAAAGGAAATGCAAGAAATGTATCAAGAACTCAAAGAAAAAAAGCGTATGGATGCTGAGCTTCTTGCAGCTGCAGAAATTCAACGAAGTGCCTTACCCCAATCGCCTCCTAAGATTAAGGGCTTTGTGGTTGAGGATTGGTTTGTGCCGGCGCGGGGGGTGAGTGGGGATTATTTTGATTATGTGGATATTTCGGCGAGCCAGACGGGATTTTTGATTGCGGATATTACAGGCAAAGGTATTCCGGCGGCGTTGATGATGATGAACTTGCGGAGTTTGTGGCAATCTTTTGATGCATCTGTTGGGACACCGGCTGAAATTTTGACGCAGTTGAATACGTTGCTTTATTACCACCCGACTATACAGAAACAAGTGCCCATGATTTATGGGGTTTTGGATGTGGAGAAGCGTGTGTT
>CAMDGG010000005.1 GCA_945898045.1 bacterium UBP8_UBA817 | reverse complement strand
CGGATCATTTGGATTTTCTTGAGCGAGATGATTGATTAGTTTTGCGGTGAGGTAGGCGTCGCTCATTTTGTAACCTTCACCAGATCTTGCGTTCGTAATAAATTTGGGGACTTGTGTAGCGAGATCTTTGGGTTGTGATGTTTTAAATTCTTTAAATGTTTTGATGAATTTTTTTTCTGTTGGTGAAAGAAGTGGGGCTGGATTTAAAAATTTTTTCACTTGAGAGATGAAATTATTTTGTACGGATGACATTTTTTGTTCTCCTTATCTTATCTGAATAAAGACTTGTGAAATTTTTGTTCCCGTTTTTTAAAGTATTTAAACGGTGATGATTGTTTTTGTGTTCTTCTTAGTGAGTTATCGGTTTGGTTTTTTGTGGATTGCATTGATGGTTTTTGGTTGTTTGTGTGGGGTTTGAATGGTCCACCTCACCCCGCACTTACGTGCGACCCTCTCCGTGCCAATGCACAAAGAGGGTGAGCCTAACCACGTGATGACTTCCCCTCTCCATTTGTAAAAATGGGGAGGGGTGCCCGTAGGGCGGGGTGGGGTCATGTATTTGTTAGGTCAATGATGAAAGGCTTTAACCCTATTCACCACCAATGCCACTTTTTCAGGATTAATATCAGGCATAAGGCCGTGGCCTAGGTTGAAAATGTGGCCTGGCCGATCTTGCATGGTGGTAAGAATCGCATCGACACGTTGGGTGATAATATCGTCTGGCGCGAAGAGTAAGTAGGGATCAAGATTTCCTTGTATAGCCATATTTTGGGGTATCGTATTTTTAAACGTTTGGAGATTGGTTTGCCAGTCGACGCTGATGACGTTGGCTCCTGTTGTGGTGAGCAGAGGAGCGAAGGTGGTGGTGTTTTTGGCGAATACAGTGATGGGGCAGTTGTTGGGATTGTCTAGATTTTGGATGATTTTTTGTATGTAAGTTGAAGAGAATGTTTCGAAATCTGTGTAGGAGAGATGGCCTGCCCAGGTGTCGAAAATTTGGAGGGCTTTGACGCCGGTTTTGAGTTGCGCGTTGAGGTAGTCGATGGTGACGCCTGTTAATTTATCTAATAGAGCATGTAGGGTACTTGGGTCTTGGGTCATGAGTTGTTTGGTGAGTTTGAGGTCGGGTGATGATTGACCTTCAATCATGTAGGAGGCGACTGTAAAAGGAGCGCCTGCGAAGCCGATGAGGGGGATGTTTAGGGCGGCGACTTGAGGGGTTATGAGATCTATAGCCTCTAGGACGTAGTTTAATTTTTGGGTGGTGTTTTCTGTATTTAGTTTATCGACATCTGCTCGCGTCCGAATAGCAGGGGTGACGATAGGACCTTTTTTTTCAATGATCTCAACATGACATCCGAGTGCTTCTGCGGTGACGAGAATGTCTGAGAATAAAATAGCGGCGTCCATGCCGAAGCGGTGTATGGGCTGTAGGGTGATTTCTGCGGCAATTTTTGGCGTTTTAATCATTTCGATAAAGCTGTGCTTTTCTCTAATTTGTCGGTATTCCGGTAGATAGCGTCCAGCTTGTCGCATCATCCAGACGGGTGGGCGAGGGGTAGGTGTACAGGTTGCTGCTAACTCATAAAGTGTTTTTTTCATAATGTGAGAATATCATTTGCGTTTTAGATATTCTAGGCACTCTGCGAATTTTATAAACTCTTCTTGTTTGCCACCTTTGTCTGGATGGTATTTCAATTTTAATTCGCGTAGATGGCTTAGGTCGAAAGTGCTGCAAGGATCATAGAAAAGCGTGTTTAATAGGGCTATTCCAGCGGAGCCAAGTTCATAGATGGGGAAAATCACGATGGGGAAAATCACCGGGAATGCTCGTATCGTTTGTGGGTGAAAATAATGGATCGCTTTTGCTTGAAGGAGTTGGGTGAGAGGGAGCGGGAGTAGGGTGGTTTTGAGTGTATTTATACTCACTCTTAATGCTTCTTGTGGACCATTTAGGGCTAAGCCGAATGCTCCTGATATCAGCGCTACGCTTCCGCAGGTGATGAGGTTTTCTTTTAATGTTGGTGGAGGGGCGGGCGTTTGGTTGGGTGGTCTATGTAAGGGGTGTTTCGGGCCTTTGTCTATCTGGCTTTGTATAAAAAAGATGGCTTGCAAGCCTAATTGGAGTGCGAGTGCGGGAGAGAGTCCTGAGACCACAAGATAACTTAGGCCAAATGCAAATGTTCCGATTAATAATAAGTTTTGAGCGGTGATGTTGGGGATGAGTTCGATGGCAAAATTAACGACTGCTGGTAAGAGTGTATGCGCCCAGTCTGCCATAATGTTGATTTCTTCTTGAGATAAAAGGGGCTGCGTTGCAATAATTTTGTGATGTGAGTTGCCTCTCATGCCTGTAAAGGTTACAATCGTTGGTTGGCCATGACAACAGAATTACCGAAACTTGATTTGGTTTTAGAAAAGGGCGCATTTCAGCGTTTGGGATTCTCCTGTTTTTACGAGGGGAAACGCCTTAATTCTGCATCTTCGTTATTACCGTACGAATTGCGTACGTTGGCGCGTAAAGCGTTGTCCTATGAATCTATTGAACCTGATTTACTTGAGTTTTTAATTGAGTCGGAGCTTTCTTTTAATATTTATGTACAGCTTTCTTCAGGAAGGCGGTTATTGCATTGGGATCCTACGTTTACGTTGCATTCCAAGACCTGTTTTGATTGTCAAAATGGGACTCAGGTGAGTATTTCTCGTATAGCAGATCATAATGGAACAGTTTTTTCGCAGTTGGTTCTTTTGGGAGAGTCGATGTTGGTTGATCCTGCATCAGGCCGTTTGGGATACTTATTGGACACTTCTGGTTGGTACGTTTGGCAGTATTTTGCGGACTTGGATAAAGTGTGTCCCGATATGAAAATTACTTCTGGTGGGGCGGGGCTTATTGGTTCTTGGGCCGTGCCTAATCAGGCGGCTCTGGATCAAATTATTGAAATACCCTTAGACTTTTTTAATGCGTTATCAGGTGGGGCTCCTTCGGGGTGGGTAACGGGAAGTTCCTTGATGGTTGATGGCCAGCCCGCTTCTGTACAGGCTCGTACTTTGGAACCTTGTGTAATTTTGTATAAAACAAATTTGTCTTCTGAGCGTTTGGTCCGGATTGGATACCAGTCTGCGGGTGGCGTTTTGGGGCCACATGCGACAATGGTGGATTTTTTGGTTAAACAATCGGGTTTATCGTCTACTCTGAAACTGGCACGTGTTAGATCTGAGGTTTTGGCCTTATGTTGGTCTCTTTTAGATGTAGAGCGTGACGCGCTTTCGGATTATTTGAATGCATTAAATTTTAGTGCTATTTCGGAAGATGCTCAGTCTTGTTTGGAGTTACGCACCTATTTGGAACAGTTTTTTGCCTTTATAGATGCCTCACGTCCCCAATATATGGCATTCCCTGATGGCTGGTATGTGTCTGAAGTGGACTTTAGAGTGGAAGCGCGGCTTTTCTTTGTGGCCTGGTCTGCTTTTCCGGTGGATTATTTTTCTCGTTTTTCTGAAGTAGGTCTTTATGTTGAAGATGTCGATGCCCTGCGTCAGATTGCGACGCTTCAGAAGCTGTGTGATCTCTATAGCATTCGGTTCTTAATGGATGACAAGCCTATTGAGTTATTGAGTTGGGATGTGACGCTGGACTTGCGATCTGATGGGGATGGGTTTGAAATCCGACCTGAAATTTCTCAAGGTCAACAGCCTATTTTGGAAGGGTTTTTGGCTGAAATTTTGTCGCAAAATGGCAAGATTGAATTGGCAGATCGGATTCAGCTTTTAGATCCTGAAGTGCTTGCTGTTCTTCGTGTTATTTTTGCCCAGAAAGCAGGAGCTCCAACGGAAGTTTCTAATTCGAAGCGTGATTTTATTCGTGTGCCAAGACTTCAGATTTTGGACTGGCTGTATTTGCGTCAACATGGCGTGACCTTGCGTCTTTCTGCACAAGATGAGCAAATGATTGCAAGTCTTATTTCTTTTGAAAAAATTGAGTCTATACCGTTGCCTACTCACTTCTCAGGTACGCTTCGGGCGTATCAAAAGCAAGCCTATGATTGGTTGATGTTTCATTATGTTCATAAATTTGGGTCGGTTTTGGCTGATGATATGGGGCTAGGCAAAACAATACAGACATTGGTATTTTTGGCAGGGATTCGGGAAGAGATGTTTACGCATGCATCGATTAAATCTTCCGTTTCTCCCAATGCAGTTCGGGCTTTCTTGATTGTAGTGCCACCTGGCTTGGTATTTAATTGGCAACGGGAAATCCAGACTTTTTGCCCAGAATTTAAAGTGGGGCTTTGTATTCAACAAGACGTTGAAATGGATTTCGAAACGCCTGATGTGGTACTGACGACTTATGAGTTTTTACGTCGTCATTTTGAGCGATTTGAAGCGATTGAATTTGATGTGGTGGTCTTTGATGAGGCTCAGCTAGTAAAAAATATTTATGCTGCACGTACAGCTGCTGTGCGTCGCTTGAAGTCTCGATTTAAACTTGGACTCACAGGTACGCCTCTAGAAAATCACGTGGGTGAATTCTTTTCAATTATGGATTTGGCTATTCCTGGTGTATTGGGAGATTACAATGCGTTTCAGGCAATGGTGAAATCAGGTGGTGAGTCTCGATTACTTATGAGATCCCGTCCGTTTGTTTTGCGTCGGACCAAGCAAGAAATTTTGCCGGAATTACCTGCCAAAGTAGATTCTATTGTTGAGCTGGGTCTCTCAGATCTCCAGAAGACACTCTATGAAGCTGTCTTGTCCGAGGTTCGTCAAACCGTCAAACAGGCTTATGAAGATAAAGCCGAGTCTAGGGCGCGCGTCATTGCGCTGACGGCTATTTTGCGTTTGCGACAACTCTGTGTCACGCCGGCACTTTTGGATAAGACGTTGGATGTTATGTCTCCCAAAGTGATTTGTCTGTTGGATAAATTAAAAGAAATTCAAGCCGAAGGTCATCATGCCATTGTGTTTACACAGTTTCGGGCTTTCTTGGAATTATTGATGCCTGTTTTGGCGCAAGAAGGAATTGCGTTTATTCGTATGGACGGTAAAACGCCGATGGCAAAGCGTCGTGGTTTGGTGGATACATTCCAAAACTCTGAAACACCATTGGCTTTTTTCATGACGCTTAAGACCGGTGGTATGGGGCTTAACTTAACACGCGCCAGTTATGTCTTTCATTTGGATCCCTGGTGGAATCCTGTTGTAGAAGAGCAAGCTTCAGATAGAGCCCACCGGATTGGTCAGTTACAAACCGTATTTGTGAATCGATTTATTATGCACGATACGATTGAAGAAAAAATGATGGTTTTAAAGAAAAAGAAAGAGGCCTTGTTTCATCAAGTTCTTTCACATCAAAAAGCAGGTAGAGGCGATTCTGTTTTAAGTCGTGACGATATTTTATTTTTACTTTCTTGATTTAATTGACGTCTTTATTTCTTAATATTGACCGTGTTATGTATTCTCGTTATACTGAATTTTTTTGTATCAGCACGTGTAAGCACGCACAGGAGGTGTCGTTTGGCAGTACGATTACGTTTAGTTAGACTAGGAAAAAAGAAACAACCCTTTTATAGAATTGTTGTAGCGAATAGCACTTCACCTAGAAATGGACAGGCTTTGGAAATCATTGGTACATATGATCCCACTAAGGCAGATGTTCGTTTAGAATTCAAGAAAGATCGGGTTTTATATTGGTTATCTGTGGGAGCACAACCTTCAGAGCCTGTTCGTCGTCTACTGGGTAAAGCAGAGATTCTGCCTAAACTAGTTAAGACCTCTAAGACTTCAGGTATTTCTAAAAAAGAAAAACGTGCACAAGCCGAGGGGGCATAAAGGGACGGAAACAAGATGAAGGCATTGGTATATACAATCGTTAAAGAGTTAGTGGATGCACCTGATGAGGTTGTGATTAAAGAGACAGCGGGGGACACAATCGTCATTTTGGAAATCAGTGTTGCACCTGATGATGTTGGGAAAGTTATTGGTAAAGATGGGCGCATTGCAAATGCGATTCGTACTGTAGTCAAAGCTGCAGCTGCGAAACATGATAAACGCGTTACTGTAGAAATTGTTACGGATTAGGATTTTTTAAATGACAACGACTAAAGACATGCAAAAATTAAAACCTGTTCTTAAAACAGCAGATCCAAATGCAAGTAAGTCTGTGACCTTGAAACGTACCGTTTCGATAAAAGTCGTTGTGACAGACAAGTTTAAAGATTACATGAATTTTGAGCTTGAAAACGGATTTAAATTTACACGCACACGATTAGAGGCGATTGATGCACAGATTAATCTGCCAACCATTCAGCCTGTCGTGAGAGAGAAACTGATTTTAGAGAAATCTCAGCTGCAAGAGTCTTTACAAGACTTGGCGCAACGCAAGGCTTCCCTTCAGGGGCTAGAGCTCAATTCATTTTTCATGCAGGGCCAGATTGATGGTTTTGTGACGGTGAATGTTGGGGATAATCTCTATGAAAAGCTTGGGGGTATGGAAATTGTGATTCGAGATGGCGTGGTCGAAGAGATCATTGCTGTTGGATCTCAATTTTCAATGACACCACAATAGCTTGACGCTTTTTTTTCTATGAAATTTATTTTCGTCTCTCTTTTCCCCGATGCTTTATCTCAGTATATGGGTAAGGGTATTATGGGGCGTGCGTCGGAACGCGGTATTGTTTCACTCTCTTTTGTTGATTTGCGTGAATTTGCTTTAGATAAACATTCTAAAGTGGACGATTATCCTTATGGTGGCAAGCCCGGAATGCTTATTAAAGCCGATGTTTTATACAGGGCTATCACTAGTATTGATCAATATAATGATTATCGTCTATTATATGCTTGCCCAAAGGGGCCTGTCTTTACACAACGACAGGCTGAGTCTTTTGCAAACGACAAAGGTCTCATTTTCTTTTGTGGATATTATGAAGGCGTCGATGAGCGGATTTTTGATCTCTTATCGATAGAAAGGTTTTCTTTAGGAAACTTCATTTTGTCCTCTGGCGAGTTACCGTCTTTAGCAGTAGCAGAAGCGGTGTCTCGGTTGGTTCCCGGTGTTTTAGGGAATGCAGAGTGTGCGGTTGATGATTCTATTGTAAACGGTCTTCTAGAATATCCGCATTATACAGCCCCCAGGGAGTTAGAAAATGGTCTGTCAGTACCGGAGGTATTGGTCAGCGGACATCACGGCAATATTGAAGCGTGGCGTCGGAGAAAATCGTTAGAGGCAACACTTTTTCAAAAACCCTCTTTACTTTGGGATGCCTCGTTAGAAGAAAAAGATCAACACGTTTTAGTTGAGATATTGAAGGAGGAATAAAAATGTCACTAGTCATTGAAGCAATTGAAAAGTTAGAAATGAAAGAAAGTATCCCAGAAGTTAATGTTGGGGATTCGGTTCGTGTTTCTATTGTTATTTTGGAAGGTAAGAAACAACGGATTCAAAAATTTGAAGGTGTGGTTGTTAAAACTACAGGTCGTTTGTCTCGTTTGAGTTTTACAGTTCGTAAAATCATCGACAAAATTGGTGTTGAAAAAACATTTTTATTGCATTCCGTTTTGCTTCCTGATGTTGAAATTTTAAAACGTGGAAAAGTGCGTCGCGCTAAATTAAATTACTTGCGAGACCGAGTGGGCGTTAAAGCTACTCGCGTTAAAACCAAGGCATAGCGTTTTAGCTTGATGGTGAAAGTTGGCATTGTCGGTGCGACGGGGTATACGGGTATTGAGTTGTGTCGCATTCTTCTACAGCACCCTGATGTATTAATTACGCATCTTTTTTCTATGTCTTCTGTGGGAAAAACAGCTTCTTCTGTTTACCCACAGTTGACCCGTCTGTCACATCTTCAGTACGAAGCATTTGATAGCGAGACGTTACCCAACGATATTGATGTGCTTTTTTTGGCGTTGCCTCATGGGCATTCGCATGTTGTGTTACCCAAATTATTGGCGCATAAACATTTAAAAATTGTTGATCTTTCTGCTGATTTTCGTTTGTCAGATGTTCGTTTGTTTGAGCGACATTATGGTGTCAGTCATGCGTCTGCTGAACTTCTAGGTCATGTGGCGTCCGGGTTTCCTGAATTGTTTCGGGAAGAGATACGTGAGGCGCGCGTTGTGGCGGCTCCGGGCTGTTATGCGACCAGTGTGATACTTGCGGCGCATCCTTTGGTGCGTGCGGGGTATACGGGGTCTATTATGGTGGATGCCAAATCTGGCGTGACAGGTGCGGGACGATCTTTGAAAGAAAGTTCTTTGTTTTGTGAAGCAGATGAGTGTGTTTCTGCTTATGGTACAGGGGTGCATCGGCATACTGCTGAGATGGAATCTGTGTTGGGGGTACCTGTTTTTTTCTCTCCGCATTTGATGCCAATGAAACGAGGTATTTTGTCGTCGCTTTATTTGGACAATCATTTGAATTGGACTCAGGCGAAAGTAGATGAGATTTATGCCCATGCTTATGGTGAAGAGCCGTTTATTATTTTGGGACATGGCTTGCATACGCCGAGCACAAAGTATGTTGTGGGATCTAATAATTGTTTGATTAGTGCAAAAGTTTTTGAAAAAGAAAAGAAGATTGTCGTGTTTTCTGCAATTGATAATTTGATCAAGGGTGCTTCAGGACAAGCTGTCCAATTAATGAATATTATTTGTGGGTTGAAAGAGTCGGCAGGTTTAGAATCTGTAGCGACGTATTTATAAGGGCGCGATATGGCAGACGACATTTTTACGGATTTGGAAGGTGTTTTTGGGAATGGCATATCTGCTGGAATCAAACCTAATAAACGTGATTTAGCCTATATTTATGTGCCTAATGCTGTGGCATGTGCGGGTGTGTTTACGCTGAATAAATTTATTGCACCTTGTTTGACGTATACACAAAAAATCATGAAATCTCAGGTTGTTAAAGCCGTAATTATTAATTCTGGAAATGCCAATGCGGGTACGGGTAAGATTGGACTTGCGAATGCCAAGAAAACCTCTCAACATGCGGCGAGACTTTTAAATTTGAAACCGTCTGAAGTAGCAGTTGCATCGACCGGTATTATTGGGGTTCAACTTCCCATGGATAAAGTCTTGTCTGGTCTAGATACGCTTCTTGCGAATGCATCAGTTAAAGAAGGCCATGCCGTTTCGGATGCTATTTTAACGACGGATTTGTGCGATAAAATCGTTCATGTGTCTTGCAAAATTGGCAAAAAAAATATTGTGGTTTCTGGCATTGCCAAAGGCTCCGGCATGATTGAACCCAATATGGGGACGATGCTTGCTTATTTGGTAACCAATGCCTCTATTCCTCAGGCGCAGCTTCAGGTGATTTTGCAGGATGCGTGTGATGAATCGTTTAATATGATTTCTGTTGATACGGATACGTCCACTAACGATATGGCGTTGTTATTTGCGACAGGTGAGAAAAAATTCCAGCTTGTTTCTAGAGTAGAGCGTGAGGCATTTCAAAATTTATTGACTGAAGCGTGTCAAATTTTAGCCAAAAAAATTGCACGGGATGGGGAAGGGGCGACGAAATTAATTGAAGTACAGGTCGTGGGTGCATCGTCTCGTCGTGATGCACGTAAAGTAGCTAAATTGATTGTTAATTCGCCTTTGGTAAAAACAGCGATGCACGGTGAAGACCCCAATTGGGGGCGTGTGTTGATGGCTGCTGGAAAAGATCCTGAAGTTAAATTTAGTGCCGATAAATTGTCTTTGTTTTTTAATGAGCAAGTGATTGTCAAAGAGGGCGAAATCGTGGCTACTCGTGAACAATTGGCACCGGTCTTAAAGAAAGAGACGATCGTTATTTTATTGGATTTAAATCTGGGCCATGGACGTGCCACTGCATGGGGATGTGACTTGACTAATAAATATATTGATATCAATACGGCGTATTCTTAAATGATGGCCATGCGGATCGAAGAAAAAATTATTAAGGCTCGTACGTTGGTTGAGGCGTTGCCGTATATTAAAAAATTTAAGGGCCAATCCATGATTATTAAATATGGTGGTTCTTTAATGGTGGATGACAATTTGCGGCATATGTTTGCAGCTGATGTTGCGCTTTTGAAATATGTTGGTATCAATCCGATTATTGTCCATGGTGGTGGGAAAGAAATTTCTAAGTGGATGAATAAAGTGGGTAAAGAAGCGGTCTTTATTGATGGGCTTCGTTTTACGGATGTTGAGACTATGGAGCTTACCGAAATGGTGCTTTCTGGCAAAATCAATAACGCGCTGGTGTCTCTTATTAATCAACATGGCGGAAAGGCTGTTGGTCTTTCTGGTAAAGATGGCGATTTGTTTATTGCGAAGAAAATTCAATCTAAAACGTATCAAGATTTAGGTCTTGTGGGAGATATCGAAGCGGTGGATTGTACGCTTTTGGATACGTTGTCTGAGAAGGGTTATATTCCTGTTATTTCATCTGTGGCACGTAGCCAAGAAGGCGAAAGCTTGAATATGAATGCAGATCATGTGGCCGAGGGTATTGGGGCTGCGATGCAAGCTGAAAAGGTGATTTATTTAACGGATGTTCCCGGTGTGTTAATTGAAGGGGAGTTGGTAGAACGGCTGACGTTGACCCAAGCGGAGGCGTTGCTTTCTCACCCTGATATTAAAGGGGGCATGATTCCTAAATTAACGTGTTCGATTGAGGCCCTTAAGGGTGGCGTTAATTGTGTCCATATTATTAACGGTGGTATTGAACATGCCGTTCTTTTGGAAGTATTTACTGATGTGGGGATTGGGACAATGATTACCCAAGATGTGGTGTAAATAATGTTAAAACATTTTTTGGCATTGGAAGATTTTTCTAAAGACGACATTATGGGGCTTCTCAAGGAAGCTGTTGATTTAAAACAGGCGCTGCGAGACCGAAAGGCTGTTTCTGTCTTATCTGGAAAAGTATTAGGTATGTTGTTTGAGAAACCTTCGACGCGCACACGTATTTCGTTTGAAGTGGGCATGTTGCAATTGGGTGGGCATGCGATTTATTTGAAAGGTGATGAAGTGGGTCTTGGTGATCGTGAACCGGTGCAAGATGTGGCTCGTGTGTTGTCGCGTTATGTGGATGGGGTGATGTTTCGTGCGAAATCCCATGCTGATATTGAGCAGTTCTCAGAATTTTCTACGGTGCCAGTGATTAATGGCCTATCGGATTACAATCATCCCTGTCAGGTGTTGGCAGACATGTTGACGATTCTGGAGCATAAAGGCCGTTTGGAAGGGATTAAGTTATGTTATATGGGTGATGGAAACAATGTCTGTCAGTCACTGATGGCAGCTGCCGAGATCTTAGATTTAGAGATGACGGTGGTGTGTCCTGAGGGATATTTTCCGTCTATTGTTAGATCGTCCAATGTCAGATTGACGCCTGATCCTGTAGAAGGGATTCAGGGTGCGGATGTGGTGTATACGGACGTGTGGACGTCGATGGGGCAAGAGGCTGAGCGTATTAAGCGTTTGCAAGATTTTGCGTCGTATTCTATAACTGAGTCTTTGTTTTCTATTGCTGATTCAAAAGCAATTTTCATGCACTGTTTGCCAGCCCATCGTGGTGAAGAGGTGACGAATGGTGTGATTGAGAGTGAACAGTCGGTGGTGTTTGATCAGGCTGAGAATCGGTTGCATGCACAGAAAGCTGTTTTGGTGTCTTTATTAGGTTAATTTTATTAAAAAAAGGATGGGGGGGGTAGTTTAAGGAAATTAAGTGGGAAAAATATTTTTTAAGGTAGTGGCTATAAATGATAAAGTGGTACAAGGTAAATTATCTACTGATCAAAAGCTTTTAAAAGTTTATACAGAAAAATCTGCAAATAATTTTTCTGCATTTTTATTGAAGCTTAATATTCCGGAGCATGCTAAGACAGAATTGTTGAAATTCCCTTTTCAAAAGGAGACGGGTGAAACTTTTCAGCATATGCTTGCGTTCTACAGTGCTGCTTTTCCGATAGTTTTTAAAGAGTCTGGAGCAGAGTTGCTACGGTTATATACTGCGTTGCGTCCTTTAGAACCTAATTTTAAAAGCGAAGATTTAAATCCTATTTTGTTGCCTATTTTTAGCTCGCCAGATTTTGATTCTAAACTTTTAGGTCGTTTTACTAATTTTGTGGAGACTTTAAATATTTTAGAAGACAGTAAAATCCGAGTGATTTCTTCTTTTGAAAAGCAAAATGCGGAGAACTTTGTTAAGTTATTAAATGCTTTGAAATTCTTTCAAGTTGATGAGAATCGAAGTCGGCTGATGATATTTTTAAAAGGGTTGAACAAGAGTGATGGTGACTCTGGCTATGATAATGGAAGTGTGGATTCTTTTTCTGTTGAGTTTCCTTGTGCTACATCAACTCCTTTGGGGACTTTGGAGCGTCATCAAGTGCAATTGTCTTCTCCTGATGCTTTTTCCCCATTACTAGGAGTGCCTATTCTTAAAGGAGAAATTCGTAAAATGTTTGCATCACCTAATAAGGTAGTTGAGAGACAAGCTATTCTTGATGAGCTCAAAAAAAATGTGAATGGCGAAGCTATTGTGGTGCATCTTCTGAAAAATAATTGGCGCTTGTTTTTAGGCCATTCTAAATTCAAAAAAGACCTTAAGCAGCTATTCATTCAACCGCTAGAGTCTCCTGTAAATCAAGTTGCACCTATTCCAGGGTTAGATTCTTTTGCCATGTATTAGCTTTTGTCCACTAAGACTGAGTTTTTTGGTAAATAAAAACATCTGCTCAATACTAACTATCCACTTCTCCCATCCTATAAATCCCTAAATCCTGAAAATCCTGATTCAGACGGTTCTTGTCGTACTACTTCAGCCTGTCCATGTTTGTCACTCGGTGTCTATGTGTTTAAGGTCTCTAATCTTCATCCTCACATTCATCAAGATTCGTGGGTGCAATTTTGAATTTTATTTTCCGATAATTACATCGGGCGGACTATTTTGAAAAAGTTATCAAAAAATAAGGCCCTTATGAAGAAAATGATGTTTAAAATTGTCGCGGGTTTATCTAAAAATAATTCTGTTATACCCGATGATATTCAAAAATTGCTTGATGAATTAATACCTGGTCTTTACTGTGACCGAACTGTGTTACTAGTTAATCTTATTCTTACAGAGTTTGCATTACCTTCAGCAAAAGTTTTTGTTTTTTTTGTTTTAAGTGATTTGAAATGTATTGGTCTTTCGCGTCAAATTGCGATTCTGAAAAATTATACTCAAACTGCAGATGATTTTAGTAAGTGGGTGAAACTATTTGTGGATAATATTAAGGCTCAAGAAAATTCTTCTGAATTTGGTATGCTGATTGAAAAGTTTTCTGCTATGAAAAATCCAAATATAACCGATTCTGGCTGTGTTCCTACTCCGGTTCTTAATGAAAATATATATGAATATGATTCTGCTTCTGTTTCTTTCATTGGGCTGCCGTTACCTTTTTTCAGTCCTTTGTCTGCTTCTCTTGCTTCTCCTGCTTCTCATGTTTCTCCTGCTTCACCGAGGTATAGAGACGATGTAGATCTTAGTTTTGCTAGCGATAATTCTTGTAATATGAATAATGATGGTTCCGAGGTTCTCCCCAAACCATTAGGTGTGTCTTTTTTAAAAGATTCTCGCGATTGGGAGACCTTTAAGCCGTCAATAGTTCCTGCGATTAAGAAGGCTTTTAATTCTTCAGGAAACAATAAGAAATCACTTGAAGATGATGTCATTTCTTCTTTGACAACATTTAAAAAAGAGATAAAAGTTTCTGTAATTTTGGATCAAATTTTAAAAAATAATTTCTGGCTGTTTTTTGGCCACTCTAAATTTAAAGGACAATTACGAATTGTTTGTGACAGTCTTCGAGTATCCCCAAATACGGACAGAAAAATGACATTAGGAGAGGCAATGGCTTATCCTTCCAATACTCCAGGCTGGGTTAATGATCAACAGGGTTTTTTTTAGTAGTTTTTTGTAGCTGCTTCACTTCTCTCGTTCCCTACTCAAATGCTACACTGTTGGCTTTTATAATTGTGAATTTTCAGGAAGTCTTTTTTTATGGCTAAGCCAAAAGTTGTTTTGGGGGCGTGTGTTATTTTTGATTTTATTTGCTTTTTAAAAGTAAATATTTTCATTTTATTTTGTTGATAAAAGTAAATATTCTAGTAGAATAGCTTTTATGCAAGTAATGATGTACACCGTATTTAGGGAAATCTTGTTGGAGTCTATGGATAGGCTTGCACATTTTGTTGGCCCAGTATCCATTCCTAGAAAAAACAGTGAGATTCTGATTGATTCTCAGAAAATCATTTCTCTCATAGGTCCGAGAAGAAGTGGTAAGACCACTTTGTTGCTTCAAACAGTGGATGCTTTACTCACTAGAAAAAAAAATAAAGTCTCTATAGATAGAATTTTATTTATTAATTTTGAGGATGAGCGGCTGGCTGATTTAAAGGCTGTAGACTTAGATCTCTTGTTAAAAGCGTTTCAAGGGATTTCTGTTGCGCCGCTTCATACCTGTTATTTTTTCTTTGATGAAATTCAAAATGCGCCACATTGGGATAAATTTGTTAGGCGTCTATATGATTCGGTTACACAAAATATTTTTTTGACTGGCTCAAATGCAAAGGCGCTTAGTAGTGAGATTGCGACGAGTTTACGAGGGCGAACTTTAAGCCAGGAAGTATTTCCGTTTTCATTTGAAGAATACAAAGTTTTGAGACAAAAAATAACCAATCGTAAAGTGCCTTATGAAGTGGGTATTCGTGATTATTTGGAGTTTGGGGGCTTTCCCGAAGTTATCAAATCAGAAAATAAGCAGATAAAAATTACGTTGTTGCAAGAATACTTTAGGGTAATGATGTATAGAGATGTTGTCGAACGATATCAGATTAATGAGAGTAATTTATTGAGACTTCTCTTAAGGCAATTGGTGTTATCGGCAGCGAAGGCTTTTTCAGTCAATAAAATTTTTAAAACTTTGAAATCTTCTAATATCTCTATATCTAACACAAGTTTATACGCATGGGTTGAGTATTGTTCGGATGCGTACTTAATTCAAACTTTAGATAAATATCATGAGAAGCCTCTTTTGCGTAAGATTGGTGAAAGAAAGGTTTATTTTATTGATAATGGATTGTTGTCTGCGATGCAGACGCAGGAGAATTTGGGCCAAAAATTAGAGCAGGCTGTTTTTTTACACTTGAGAAGAATAAAGAAAAGTGATGAAATTCTATTTTATAAGGACAAGATTGAATGTGACTTTTTGGTCTTGGACAGATGGAAAGTGAAGGGTGCTCTGCAAGTTTCAATTACTTTAAAAGATCCTGATGCAAAAAATAGAGAAATTGCGGGATTAATACAGGCCTGTAAATACTTTAAATTAAAATCAGGAACTATTGTAACGCTGAATGAGTGGGATGAATTTGTAATGGATGGGATTCGTATTGTTGTTAAGCCATTCGAACAATGGCAGGAGGAATTTTGTAATGGCTAAGCCAAAAGTTGTTTTAGCGTATTCGGGTGGGTTGGATACGTCCGTGATGATTCCGTGGTTGAAGGAACATTATGATTGTGAAGTTGTTGCGATGTGTGCGGATTTGGGACAGGCGGATGAATTGTCTGGGCTAGAAGAGAAGGCGTTGAAGACCGGCGCTTCTAAACTTTATATTGAAGATTTGCGCGAAGAATTTATTACGGATTTTATTTTCCCGACTTTGAAAGCGGGTGCGATTTTTGAACGGAAGTATTTGTTGGGGACCAGTTTTGGTCGTCCTTTGATTGCAAAACGTCAGGTGGAAATTGCGCAGAAAGAAGGCGCGACCATGGTCGCTCATGGGGCGACTGGAAAAGGCAATGACCAGGTGCGGTTTGAATTGACGTTTATGGCGTTGGATCCGAGCTTGCAGATCGTGGCGCCATGGAAAGATGTCAAGTGGACGTTGACGTCTCGTGAGGCGTGTTTGGAGTATGCGGCGTTGCATAACGTGCCGGTGTCTCAATCTAAGAAACGTATTTATTCTGAAGACCGTAATATTTGGCATATTAGTCATGAAGGTGGCAGTTTGGAAGACCCGTCTTTGGAAGCAGAGGCCGACGTATTTACGTTGTCTAAAACTTTAGAGGCCGCATCGGATCGTCCGGAGTATGTGACCGTTGATTTTGTGAAGGGAATTCCTGTTGCTGTGAATGGCCAGAAATTGGGAGCTGTTGAATTGGTGGAAACGTTGAATCGTATTGGTGCTGAGCACGCGATTGGTCAATTGGATATGGTTGAGAATCGCCTGGTTGGTATAAAATCTCGTGGGGTTTATGAAACGCCGGGCGGGACGATTTTGGTGGAAGCGATTCGAAAATTAGAACAATTGGTTTTGGATCGCGATTCGATGCGTGAGAAAGATCGTTTGGCGATTACGTATGCAGATGTGGTGTATGATGGCCGTTGGTTTACGCCGCTTCGGGAAAGTTTGGATGCTTTTTTTGATGCGGTGCATGTAAATACAACGGGATCTGTGCGGCTTAAATTGTATAAAGGGAATGTGGTTTCTGCGGGTGTGACGTCTCCTCATTCGTTGTATGTACAGGATTTGGCGTCGTTTACCGATACAGATTTTTATGATCAAAAAGATGCGATTGGCTTTATCCGAATTTACGGATTGCCTATGAAAGTGAAAGGCATTGTTAGCCGGAAGGGCGCGTTATGAAGAAATTATGGGGTGGCCGCTTTCGTGAAGGGCTAGATCCGGTTGCACGTGAGTATAGTTATTCGTTGTGGGTGGATATTCGCTTGGCTGTATATGATTTAAAAGTGAATTTGGCGCATGCTGGGGCACTTGAAAAAGCGGGTATTTTTTCTGAAGCTGAGTATTTGAAAGTGTCTGATTTTTTGGAGCTTTTAATTGCACAGTTTGAAGATGTGGAAGAAATTCCGGGTGGGGATCATGACGACGAAGATATTCATAGTCGCATCGAACGCTTGGTGACAGAAGAGTTGGGCGAGCTTGGGAAACGGTTGCATACGGGCAAATCACGTAACGATCAGGTGATTACGGATGTGCGGTTGTATGTGATGGATGAATGCGAAGAAATTTTGTTTTTGTTGAAGACGTTGATTGGGGTTTTTGTGGATTTAGCAGAAGCGCATTTGGGGGTTCCGTTTCCAGGATTTACGCATTTGCAAACTGCGCAGCCTGTGTTGTTATCGCATCATTTATTGGTGTATGTAGAGCAGTTGTTGCGGGATCAAACGCGCTTTGAAGCGGTGCGGGTTTCGGCGGATGTGTGTCCGTTGGGATCGGGTGCTTTGGCCGGAAATAATTATGGGTTGGACCGTCAGTTTATTGCGGACGAATTGGGCTTTTCTAAGTTGAGTACCAATAGCATGGATGCGGTTTCGGATCGTGATTTTATGATGGAGTTTCTATCCGCTGCGTCGATTTGTATGACCCATATTAGCCGCCTCAGTGAAGAACTTATTTTGTGGAGTTCTCCGTTGACCGCTATTGTAGAAATTGGCGATACGTATACAACGGGTAGCTCGATTATGCCTCAGAAAAAGAATCCGGATATTGCGGAATTGGCACGCGGAAAAGCAGGTCGTGTTTTAGGGAATCTGGTGGCGTTGACGCATGTGATCAAAGCTTTGCCGCTAACGTATAACAGGGATTTGCAAGAAGACAAAGGTTTGTTGTTTGATTCGGCCGATACGCTTGCATCTACCCTCGAAGTTTTTGCGGGTATGATGCCGACGGTGAAATTTAATCAGGTGGCTATTGATCGTGCGCTTGCAAATGGATATTGCTTGGCAACAGAATTGGCGGATTATTTGGTCAAAAAAGGCCTGCCGTTTCGTGAAGCACATGAGATTACGGGCGCGGTTGTCTTGTCTGCAATCGAGCAAAAAAAGATGTTGGAATCTTTAACTCTCGAAGAGTTTCAGGCGTTTGATGAGCGTATAGAATCAGACGTGTTTGCGTGTTTAACCGTGCAGGCTGCATTGGATGCTAAATCTGTGTATGGTGGAACGTCACTTGTGCGGGTTCGGGAGCAGTTGGATCGGGTGAAAAAACTTTTGGTTTGAAAATTTCTTTTTTGATGTATATACTTTGTATATCCTTTTGAGGAGGGCTGCTTATGGCTTTAGATGTTAAGTTAGTGCGTATTGGTAATAGTTTGTCGTTTCGCGTTCCTAGATCTGTTGTTGAAGAATTGCATCTTTCTCAGGGCAGTGTAGCTGAATTGAGTGTTGAAAATCATAGTCTCGTTTTGCGTCCTAAAGTAGGGTATACGTTGGAAGGGCTTCTTTCGCAAATTACACCTGAGAATCTACATGCAGAAATTTCTTTTGGAAACGAAGTAGGTTGTGAGAGGGTTGAATGAAGAGGTTTTATGTTCCTGATAGAGGTGATATTGTTTGGATTGAGTTCAATCCTCAATTAGGTCATGAACAGGCTAATCGTCGGCCAGCTTTGGTTCTTTCTCCCAAAAGTTATAACGATAGAACCTCTTTATGTTTGATTTGTCCGATGACATCGAAAATAAAGAATTATCCCTTTGAAGTGCTGATCTCATCGGGTCGATATCCCTCTGTTGTTTTGTCGGACCAGATAAAAAGTTTGGATTGGAAAGCTAGAGGTGCTGTTTTTAAATCTAAAGTAGATCCTGTTATTTTGATGGACGTAGTGGCAAAATTATCGGTTTTAATTTCAAATTAGTTTTTTCAATAAAGGAGTTCGTTATGATTGAGCAATCGTTAGTTTTTATTAAGCCAGATGGTGTGTTGCGTGGGTTGGTTGGAGAGGTTTTGAGTCGGTTTGAGAAACGGGGTCTAACCCTTTTGAAGTTAGAGATGCAGATGTTGACAGAATCGTTGGTGGATGGACATTATGCGGAGCATGTAGCACGTTCTTTTTATCCTGAATTAAAATCTTATGTCATGTCAGGGCCGGTAGTTGTGATGGTTCTAGAAGGCGAAAATGCAATTGGAGCGATTCGCAAGATGGTGGGTGCTACTAATTCTGCTGAGGCAGATGCGGGTACGATTCGTGGGGATTTTGCTTTGACGACGGCATATAACATTATTCATGCATCTGATAGCGTGGAAAGTGGTCAGCGGGAAATCAAGAACTTTTTTGGGTAATTAACTTACTTTTTACTTGGGCGCCTTTTTGCCAATTGAGTTGGACGAGGGTGCCCGGAATGGCTTCGTTTAAATCGTCTCCCCAGAGGGTTTGCAGGGTGGTGATGTTTGTAGGTCTTGTTTTTCCTTCTGGAGAGATGATGTCTAGTTGTGTTTTGACTGTGAACGGATGATGAACCTCTAGCGTGATATTTTTTCCATTAATCGTATCGATTACAGTGCCAACGTGTATGTCGTTTTCGGGAAGTGTAAGTTTGCGGCGTTGTTGATCTGTTTTATTGACTTTAAAGAAGCCCGGTTTTTGAGGGCGGCCAGACAGTGACTCTAGCATTTCAATAGCTTGGGTGGCTTGCCATGTGTCTGGATTTTCGTAGGCGGTTTTGTAGTATTGGATACTATTTTGAAGATAGTCTTGGGATTCGCCTCTGGCGTCGATGAGCCAACTTTCTAGGTTGAGTGCGCGTAAGTCTGGAATCGATTTGAGGAGGCATTTGTCGAAATAGAGATACATGAAGTGGCCATGTGGATTGTCGTAAAAGATGAAAGAGCGGCCTGGATATTCGTGTGCTTGGGCGAGTTTTCTTGATGCGCTTTCAGTGTTGTAATGGCCTGCCATGAAGCGGCGTGTGGAATATTGGATAAGAATGGGGCCCTGAACTTGGATTTCGGTGGGGCTCTTAATTTTTTTAATTTCTGATGAGGGGAGTTCGTTTGAGAGGGTTTGTCTTGCGAATAAATTTGCGTAGTATTGAATACTTTCTAGATTTTGATTGCCTGTTTCTGTGGCTAGATGCAGAGTGGCTTTGGGGAGTCTGCTTTTGATAAGGGGGTGTAGTCCTGGATCTTGGATTCTAATGGTACTGAGTCCTGCTTTGGGGAGCGTTTCTAGAAAAGTTTCTAGTAGCGGGAGATGTCGCTCGTGAGCGAGGATGTCACAATTGACACTGAGTTCTATATTCGGTTGTATGTGTCTGGCGTGGTCTGCTAATTGGCAGAGCGTATTGAAGTCTGGACTGGTATTGGGTGCATAGCATCTAATAGAGAGCTTGGGGTCTTCTAAAATGAGGTGATGAGCACCTGATGAAAGTGCCGTTGTGATGTCGTCTTTTGTAGCTGCAAAGGTGGTGATTCGCATAGAGTTGGTATGGTAACGTTTGTGCTTGATTAGTACAATGGAGGGATGAACGCTTTCTTTTCTCGCTTGTCTTTTAGGGTACATCCTTTTGTTTCTGCGTTTATGTGGCCGACGTTGTCAGTGGAAAAAGTGTCTCAGGAGGGTTTGTCAGTAGAGTCTATTTTGGATGTCTCGGGACATGTGCATGAGACGACCGCGCCCTTACTTTTTTCTGTTTTGACGTATGCATCTCGTGTCATTGTGATGACCCCTTTGGGTGCTGTTCCTGCTGTTTTAACGTCTCTTCGAGCCCAATTTCCAGATGCGGTTGTTTTGGATTTGGATTGGTATGCGTATTGTCTCGCGCACGATCTAAGTTCTGTTTTGGTTGCCGAAGGGGCCTATGTTATTGCTTATGGAGGGCAGGGGCGTTTTCAGGCAGAATTGGATGCGTTGGGGGTGCCGTATTGCCGACTTGCTTCGGATGAGGTGTCGGTTTTGACGGTATCTTCGGATGTGAAAGTGTATCAATTGGCTCCTTTTTCTAGCGCGGATCTTCGAGAGGTGGTTTCGCCGGTCTTTTTTAGATCTTGTTTGCAGGTACCCCCTTGGATTCGCGACGATGTTTTTTTTGTTGCCTTGTATTACCGTTTGGGATTTGTAGAAGGTAGTCACGAAACGCGATTTCAGATTATAGATCGTTTTTTTGCTGCGAATTTATCGTCTGAGCAGTCTGGTTTTTTTGCACTTGCTAGTCGCGTTTTTCAAGATGCTTTGGGCATGGTTGAAGAAGACCGTTTCTTTTTTTCTATACAAGAGGGTGAGCAAGAGTTGGTGGAAGCGCTTATTTCTCAGGGCATCGTTCAGTTTGTTTGGGACGGTATGTATCGTTTTTCTCATGTGTATTGGGTGTTTTATGGTGTGGTTGCCAGTGGCTTGTCTTGGGAGTTTATTTCATCAAGAGTGGGCTTGAAATATTGGGATGTCTTTTTGAGTTTCTTGGTGGGGTCTTTATCTGTTGAGGACGGTGCGCAATTAGTGCAAAAGCTTTCTCGTTTAAAGGGTGGTTTTTCGGATGTATTGCATCGGGAATGGTTTGTATCGGGACTGGTATTTTCTGAATGGCGGTTGTTATTAGCTACGGATAATGACTGGCCTGATTGGGCAAAGGGGTTTGTAGCGACGTTGGTTTCTTTTGCGGAAGGTAAGGGCCCTCTTTCTGAGCAGGTACATTTTTTAAGCCTTTTGGGACGTCTGGGCGACCTGGCGTTGCCGGCTTTAGAACGTGCTTGTTTGTCTGATGATGACGCTATTCGGTGTGTAGCTGCTTGGTCTTTTCGGAATTACTTTTCTGTTGCGAACACTGATGCGACGATTCGTTTGTGTGGGTTGTTAGAAGATCGGGTCTTGCCTGTGTCTGTGGCTTCTGGGCTTGCCCTTTCGTCGTGCGCTGACTCTGAAATTCGTGCTACTTTATTGACGTTGTTAGAGCGTTTGGAAGGACGTAGACAGCGTATGGCGTTGTGGGTTTTGGAACAAATTGGGATTGGGGATCAGGCGCATCGTATTGTTTCTTTTTTATCTTCTGAGGATGCGGGGGTTCGGATTTTGGCTTTACGTGTGTTGCGTACCGCGACGCGTGAGCCTGCAATAGAGGCGTTGTTGTTTCGTCAGGTTTTGGATCCTGTTATCGAGGTTTCGTATGCGGCAATTTGTGTATTGTCTGGGTTATATGGACGATCTATTGTTGGGTTTTTGAGAGACGTTTTGTATGAAGAAACGGGCGATTGGGATGTGCGAAACCGGTTATGTCAGAGTGTTCTGTCTGGCGCGTCACTGTCTGTGATTTCTGCGGTTGCGTCGTTGTTTGGAGCGGCTTTGGATAGGCCACAGTTTCAAACTGTCTTCGAGAAATTTTCCTTTTCGCCTTCTTTGGAAATAGAGTTTTTTCAGGTAGATAGAGTTGTAGAAGAATTTGAAGTAGAGGCAGTTTCTGGCTTAGATGTGAATGCGAGACGTCGCGCGATACGTACGCTTATTTTGTCTGATGCTTCTCATGCCAAAGAGGTGTTGTCGCCTTTGTTAGGTGCTTCAGAATGGGATGTTGCTTCAGATGCATTAGAAGGTTTATCTCATGTTGGGGATGGCGTTACGACGGTAGCTGGACTACAGGATATTGCGATGCGCTTTTTGGATGTGTTTCATGAACAACCGAGATTAAAAGAAAAATCGTGGGGGTATTTATATCGCATTTCGGGGCACTTAGATCGGTTGGCTGTGTTGGGTGTTAGCTAAGCTGGCGTCGTAAAATATCGTAAGGCTTGATTGTTTTGTTTGCGGGAATTCTAATTAACGTATTTTGATTAACGGTTTCGATTGGCTCACTGGCCATATTCCAGATGGTGTCTAACTGAATCGGAAGTAGGGTTCCGTTTTGGCATAAAAATTCTAACGGGTCTGTTTTTTTGAAGGGGGATTTTATTTCTAGAATAATCCCTTTTTCGGGATGGGTATCTTTGACCGTGCCGATAAAATCGACGCCTTTGGTGTAGCCTGCAAAATCATAGTGAATGCTTTCGACGGCGGGCCTGTGATCGAGTCCTCCGGTTGAGAATGTACGGTTGGATACTTTTTTGAGTTCGGTTTCGAATTTTTCAGTTTGGTCTTGGGTGTTTTCCATATAGTAATCTATGGCTTGTCTGTAGACAGAAACGGCGTTTGCAACGTAAAGATTGGATTTCATACGGCCTTCTATTTTGAGGGAGTCTATGCCGGATTCGATGAGTTGGGGAATGAGGGAAACGGCCATGAGATCTTTTGCGTTCATGATATGGGTAGTGTCTTCAATAGTTTTGGTGGTTTCATCTAAGATGTCGTAGGTGTGTCTACAACTTTGTATGCAACCACCTCGGTTGGAATCGCGGCCGGCCGTGTAGTTGGAAATGACGCACTTTCCGGAATAGCTGGCACACATGGCACCGTGTACAAAAACTTCGAGTTCAATGTCGAGTTTTTCTTTAATTTTTTTGCAGTCTGCAATACTTACTTCTCGGGCTAAGATCACACGTTTTGCGCCCGCATTTTTCCAAAGCTCGCAGCCGTAGACATTGGTGACGCTGGCTTGTGTGGAGGTGTGGAGGTCGATTGTTGTGAGACGTTTGGCCAGTTGCATGACACCCATGTCGGAGATGATAAATCCGTGGGGCTGTAAATTTTCCATAATTTCTAAATAGGGCTTAAGGGCTTCAATGTCTTCGTTGTGAGCAAAGCCGTTGAGGACGATGTAGAGTTTTTTGTTGTGTGTATTTGCATGGTCTATGGCCGCTTGGATTTCTGATACAGAAAAATTATCTGCAAATTTTCTGAGTCCGAAGACCGTTCCGCCGATATAACAGGCGTCTGCACCATGGGCGTAGGCAATTTTTAATTTTTCTAGGTTGCCCGCAGGGGCTAGGAGTTCGGGTTTTTGCATGACTTAACTAGTTTACCGGAGAGCTTGCTTGAAGGCTATGTTTGCATTTTAGTCTTTATTTAGGCTATTATGTTAATGCTGATATATGAATAGCCTAAATAAGGACTTTAATTGATATTATGAAAACTGTTCAGGAATGGGAAAAAGAATTTGGATTACAGATTCGTGACCTTCGTTTAAGGCGAAATCTGGGTCAAGTGGAACTTGCGCGTCGTGCTGGAACAGCTTTAAACGTGGTAAAAAATTTAGAGGCAGGCAAAGGATCTACGATGTCTTCATTGATAAAACTCTTACGTGTGTTGGGTAATGCGGAGTGGCTTCTTTCTTTGGCTCCAGAAATTTCAATCAGTCCATTGCAGATGATTTCTGTGAAGCCTTCTCGCAAGCGCGCTACACGAGAGAAATCTTTAGATGTATAAGCCTGTTGGTGTGGTAGAAGTCTGGATTTGGGGGGAAAGGGTGGGAGCTGTGGCCTTGGATCCAAAGTTGGGTTATTACGTATTTGAGTATGATCCGCAATTTGTTAGGACCGGAATCGAACTTGCTCCGCTTGCTATGCCTTTGTCTCAGCGCTCTTTCTTGTTTTCTGATCTCCCGGAACTTACTTATCAGCGGCTCCCTGCTTTATTGGCGGATGCGCTGCCAGATGATTTTGGTAATACGCTTATTGAGGCGTGGATGTCTCGAAATGGTGTTGTTAAATCACAGATCACCCCTTTGGATCGTCTCGCTTATATGGGTAAGCGTGGGGTAGGTGCATTAGAATTTAAGCCTGCGCGTAGTTCGGGGGCTATTAGCAATACAGCGGTTACGCTTTCTGCTTTGGTAGATAGTGCGCGTCAGGTAGTAGCTGGAAACATTGCGTCTGATTCGAAGGCTGCTCTTGCGCAGATCATTCAGGTGGGAACCTCTGCTGGTGGTGCTAGAGCTAAGGCTGTTATTTCTTGGAATCCTACAAGTAATGAAATTCGACCAGGTCAGTTTGATGTCGAATCGGGTTTCGAACATTGGTTGTTAAAATTTGATGGTATGGGGCAGGTGAATCAATTAATCGATTCTAAGGCTTATGGTCGTGTTGAATATGCCTATTCACAAATGGCTATTACAGCAGGTATTGCTATGTCACCTTGTCGTTTATTAGAGGAAAATGGACGTGCCCATTTTATGACGCGACGGTTTGATAGAGAGGGTCATCAGAAACATCATTTACAGACTTTGTGTGCAATGGCACACCTGGATTTTCGACAACTGGCAAGTCATGACTATGCTCAGTTTTTTCAGACGATAAACCGATTGCAACTGGGTTATGATGCCTTAGAAGAAGGATTTCGCCGTATGGTATTTAATGTAATGGCTGCTAATTGTGATGACCATACTAAAAATAGTTCATTTATTTTGAAAGAAGGGGAAGCTTGGCAACTGGCTCCGGCGTATGACCTTGTTTATGCCTATAATCCAGACGGGAAGTGGACGTATCAGCAGTCTATGTCTGTTAATGGTAAGTTTTTTGGTATTACGAGAGAGGATTTTTTAATTGTTGCAGATCGTTTTGGTATTGGAAGTGCGTCTGAGGTGTTGAAGCAAGTGGGGGAGGCTGTTTCTGCTTGGCCTGATTTCGCGAAAAAGGCAGGGCTATCTGTGCATGAAATGGAGAGAATAATGTCGTATCATAGAGTGCTTACACTATGAATGACCTACAGTTCGAAACTAGCCCGTATTTGTTGCAGCATCAGGATAATCCGGTAGCGTGGATGGCTTGGGGCGAGGCTGCGTTTGTTCGTGCAAGAGCTGAGAATAAACTGGTTTTTTTATCGATAGGGTATTCGACGTGTCATTGGTGTCATGTGATGGCGCATGAGTCGTTTGAAGATCATGACGTTGCTGCGTTTTTGAATGCGCATTTTGTGTCGATTAAAGTGGATCGCGAAGAGCGTCCTGATGTGGACCATGCATTTATGTCAGTGTGTCAGTTGACGACGGGATCGGGTGGTTGGCCACTTACGGTTTTTTTGACGCCAGATTTGGTGCCATTTTATGCGGGGACTTATTTTCCAAAAGAGACGATGCATGGACGTATTGGCCTTATGACATTGCTTGCACGTATTTCAGAACATTGGCAGACGGATCCGGATGCTATTCGGGAGTCGGGGGTGGCCATTCAAGAAGCGCTTCGTGAGCAGCAGGGGGCTAAGTCGGGGGTGATGCCTGGGCGAGACGTATTGGTGCATGCGTATTCGGATTTTTTGAATTCTTTTGATGACATTTTTGGTGGATTTGGTGGTGCGCCTAAATTTCCGTGTCCGCACCAGCTAATTTTTTTGATGCGATATGCACAAATTTTTAACGAGCCCAAGGCACTAGAAATGGTGACAATGACTTTGGAGAAAATTCGTCTGGGCGGCATTTATGATCAGGTGGGATTGGGCGTGCATCGGTATTCGACAGATGCCGAGTGGCGTGTGCCCCATTTCGAAAAAATGCTGTATGACCAGGCGTTGATGATGATGGCGTTTTCAGAATGCGAGGGACTTCTTTTTAAGCAAACTGTGGATGAAATTGCGGTCTATGTAAGGCGCGAATTGCTTTCGCCCGATGGTCTTTTTTATGCTGCTGAAGATGCAGATACAGAAGGGGAGGAGGGGGCGTTTTATTTATGGCAGGATGATGTGATTTGCTTTGATTCTGTTGCGGACTTAACTGCTTGGATGCCGCAACGTGAACAGCTCTTTTTGGAAAGAGAAGGTCGAGAAAAGCCCTCTAAAGACACAAAAGTTTTAACCGATTGGAATGGGCTTATGATCGCGGCTTTTGCCAAAGCTGGTTTTGTTGAAGATGCCAAAAAAGCGTGTGATGCTTTATTAGAAACTAGAGTGCATCAAAAGGGGCTTTGGCATTGTTTGGGCCGAGTTCCTATTGAGGGAATGGCGTCAGATTATGGATATTTTTGTTGGGGATTATTAGAGTTATATTTGGCATCCGGTGAGGATGTGTATTTGCATCAGGCGGTTTCTCTGATGGATGAGATGATTCGTGTTTTGTGGGATGATGCTCGTGGCGTTTTTCGATTGTCATCGGATCCGTTATTTTTTGATCAAATTGATCTCTATGATGGGGCCTGTCCGAGTGCCAATTCTGTTGCGGTTTACGTGCTTATTCAGCTTGCTACTTTGACGCAAAAGAGGCATTATCGTGGCTATGCGGAGCGTTTGTTGAAATTTGTCTCTCGATCGTTATCGTCTTATGCCGCAGGGCATGCCTTTTGGTTGGTGGGGCTTTTGGGGTTTTTGCCGCTTAACTGTGGTGAAGAAGGATGTGAGCTTTAATGGCCGTTAGTTTTACCAGTTTGGCGGTGTGTATTAAAAATGCAGATCATGTCGGTTTTTTGAAATCGTATATGCAGCTTGTTGCCGTTGGTAAGCATTTGGTGGTGCCTACAAACGATGATTATGAAAGTGTAAAAAATGCGTGGGCTGAGATTTTGTATGGCGTGCCTGGCGGATATACCGATGACTTTTTGATTAATTTGACCCGATTGTGGATGCATGTTGTGGCGTCTAATGATGCCCCTTTAGATAAACAGTTTCCTCAAATTGTTATTGGGTTTTTGGATACAGAAATAGCCGCTGCAGAGGCTGCGATACCAGCTAGTCCGCCAGTGTCTGCTGTTGTGACGGAATCTGGTGAGGTTGAGGAGCTTCCCGCAGTAGTTGCAGGTCCTATTCCTATCAAATCAGTAGACGTCAAAACGGTATCGGATGACCAGCGTCGTCTGGAGCAAAAGCCGGGATTGATGGATGTGGCGGGGTCGATTAGTGAGCAGTATTTTGATGGGTCGAAATCGTCTCCTTTGCCGAGTGTTTCCGAAGCAACGGGTATGTTAAATAAAGCCTTTTCAGACAATGAAGCGGATACGTTTTTGATTGCTTATTTGTCGGTCATGTTACAGTCGATTAGAGTGGATGTTCCGATGAGTTCGGTCATGGATATTATTTATGGCAAGTGGCGCGAAATTTTGATGGCACGTTTTAATAGGGTCGTGTCGGAGCGTTTTTTAAAGTTATTGTCGAATCGTTGGTTATTTTTAGTCAATCAAAAAGGGCTTCCGACAACTAAAGCCAAGTTGCATGCGATTTTACAATTATTAATTTCTGAGCAAGAAAAAGTGCGTGAGGCTAAGCCTGGAGTGCCACCAAAAAATGTGAAAAAGAAAAGGGGGTTTTGGGCGTTGTTGTTGGAATTGTTTGGCATCGGGTAGTTATAAGTAGCTCTGGATATGTGGGTTTTCAATCAAAAAAGTTGTCCAGGCGTCGTCAAAATCTTGGTCTGTGATAATGGGGTCTATTGTTTTTTGTTTTTCCTTTTGCTGTTTTCTCTTGGTTGCATCAAGAGAGATGTCGGCTAGTGTTCCAGTTCTAATGGAAGCTCTTTTTTGTGCATCGATGATAAAGTTTTTAATAAATCGAATACCAAAGAATAGTTTTCCTGGTTTTTGTGTGAGTTTATCGATTAGCTGATTAATATGCTTATTGCTCCAAGGAATAGTCATATAGTCTCGCAAATGGAGCAGTAAGAGTTGTTCTAATTTGGTGCATTCTTCTAGATTTTCTGGATACTCTATTGAAGTCGTAAGTTCTGCTCGAATATCGCAAAAATCAGCGGCTTGCTCTTGCAAGTGGCCTGCAACATCGTTTCCGGTTAAGCCTAGGAGCCCTACGTGAAAGGGGATCTTTATCGTTGTGCCTAGCATTGCCGTTTGATTGGTGACCATCATGAGAATGGTTTCTCGTATTTGGGGTAAGAAAGCATGCCAGTTTTCTGCGAGGATGGCATGTCGAAAATTGAGATCAAGCAGTTCTATTCGTTTATTTGCATCAAGAGCATCTTGTGGGTTTGTTGTTTGTTTTGCGTGTCCCAAAAGTGTGTCGGGAGTTAAACCGCTTGAAAGTGTGGCGGCTGTTGGGAGGGCTGTTCCGTCTTCTAATAATTTGGCATAAGGATTGTGATGGGTGCGGTCTAGATATTCACTGCCACCTACTAGTAACGCGCTTAGGCCTAAATTTACAAAATAGAGTGTCCAGGGGAAAACGAGCCCTGCGAATTGTTCGGTTCTGTCGCCCGTGTCTTGAATAAACGTTTTTGAAATTTCGCTAATGAGATAGGTGAACGGAATATCTTGCATGAGTAAGAGCGAGAGTACGGGCCATTGTCGTTTAAGTGTGCTTACAACATTTTCTTGAAGTCCTCGAGGGGGCATGCCGATTGGTTTTTCTATGCTTAGTTTATACTGTGGGCCTGAATCTCCATGTAGTAATAGCTGATGGGGGCGTTTAATTTTTGCACGTTCGTAGGCTTGTCTTAAATAAGCTTCAGCCGCTTTGAGTAAGGTGGATTTCCCACTGCTATATTGTCGTTCTTTTGTAAGGCTCTCTTTGTCTGTTAGTAAGATGATGACGGTTTTTGGGAGTGTCAGTTGTGTTGGGTCACTTTGTTGCTGCATGAGTTGCGCCACATGATTGTCTAGCACATCGATGATTTCTTTGATTAGACTGTCGTGACCTGCAATGGTCGCAAAGGGACTTATGGCTAGATTTTCTGTGATAGCGGGATCACTTTTATTGGGGGTTTCTCTGTAGAGGGTATATTCGGCCCCCTCTAATTTTTTACGATTAACAACAGCGTCTTTCCATTCACTATTATTTAAATTGAGTAGTTCCTTTTGGGCTTCTATAAAATTGGTGTAGTTATTTTCTATGAAGATTGAGGTGCTGGGCTTGGGCTTTGCTATGGTTTTTGTTGGGGGTGATGTGGGTAAAAATAATTTTTCAGGATGTGGATAGGGAGGGATGCCTTTGTCTTTTTCTTTTTGATAATTCCGAAATTCTTGTTCGATAGCATTCATTCGTAGCGGCGTCATTTTCTTTTGCCATTCTTCGAGCAGATATTTCGGGGTGACAGGGGTATTTGTTCTCTGAGCAGTTTGGGAAATTTGTTGGATAAGGAGTCTGATTTCGGGTGTCCAGATGAGATGCTTATTGTGTGAAAGAAGCTCCAGAATGACGGAGAGGGTGTTGTCTTGCCAGGTATGTTCATTTCCAATAGTTTGTTTAACGAGTTGAATTAAATGGTGACGAATTTCTTGTGTATCTTCATGAACAGTTGGAATCATAATGTGTATTTCGATTCTGCCGCTAGAACTGTAGATAGAATCTTCTTTTTGTGTACTGTGAAGGGGTTCGAAAAAAGCGAATAGGCTCGTAAGAGGATGCGTATGTTCTGTTTTTCCGCCGAGACCTAGCGTGTCGTCAATGCTGGCAATTAAGTTGAGTAGTTTTTCCATGGCATCGTCAGAGAGCATGTCCGGACTGATACTAAGAATGCCTTGATGTGCCTGTGCTAATCGAGATGGCCCATAGCGTTGGCTTGTAATGTCGTAGCTGCCTTCGAGCGTTTCTAAAGTGGCAGGGTGATTGATAACGACCACGGATTCTGCTGTTGTTAGGGGAGTGTTAGGGTGAGTGCTTGATTGGGCTGCTTTTTTGAAGACGAGTCCTGATAATTCTATGGCTTTATTGAAGAATACGATAAAGCATAAAAACGTGGCAGTATGATAGAGCGCAGGGTCAGAGAACGTCCAGGTCTTATCTGGGGAGTCTCCCTCTTTTTGTCTAATAAATTCGGCAACCAATTGAATGCCACCGCCTATAGCAACGGGGACTAAGAGGCCCGTGTTGGCTTTGATGCGTTCCCAAATGCCTGGGGTTTCTTTTTGTGTTGCGATGCCTGATTTGGTGAGATAGGTAGCGACTTTTTGTATGTTTTCGTCACCCATGAGTAATCGTAGTGTGTCTGCTAGCTGTTGGCTGATTTCTTGTTTGAAGCCGTCCCGTGTTTGTACGATGATGGGTTTTATCATAGGCGTATTGGTTACGATGGCTTGTAAGAGTTTTTTTATGCTGGAGACGAGTTCTAGTCTTGCGGTGGGGTCTAGAATACTGTCGAGGCATTTATCTGTAGGCGGGACATCGTCCCAGCTTTTCCATACAAGCATACGTGAAAATGAGATGATTTTATTTTTTAGGGTGATGATCGGCATGTAGATAGTTATGATACGGCTTTGAGGTTCGATTTGGAAGTGATGAATGAGAGAGGTTAGCTATTTTATTTCTTTATATACATCCTGCTGGTATTTGAAATATTTTTTCGCTGAGTTGGATCACTTTGTTATCTCTATTAATTAAAATGCCTATAGGGCAATTGTGTTTTTCTACAAACTTTTTAAGTGTTTGTAATTGTTGAGATTTGGTGTGGGACCCGCTTTTGATTTCAATGGGGATTAATCCAAAAGGGCCTTCAAGAATAAGGTCTATTTCGCTGTTATCTCTTGTTCGATAACTATAATATTTAAATGGAATGATGCAAGAATGTAATGATTTAATGAGTTGCTCTGTTACAGCGGATTCCCATATAAAACCAAATTGAGGATGTTCGGTAAGGGTTTTTGTCGAGTGTATATTCATCATGAAGCATAACAAGCCACTGTCACAAATGTAGCCTTTCGGCATTTTCGTCATAGTTTTGTGAGGGTTTTGTGCGTACTGTGGTAGTATGCGCCAAAAAAAAGTGCCCTCTGCAATTTCAAAATAATGTCGGATGGTGGGTTGTGATACATCAAGTGATCGTGCAAAATCAGAAGCGTTGATGAACTGGCCTGTGGATGCTGCAAGCATGCGGATAAAGCGACGGTATGTTGTGGATTGAATGCGAGGGAATAATCTTAGAAGGTCGCGTTCAATATAGGTTTTGACGTAATTTTCAAACCATCGTAAGCGAAAAGTAGGGGTTTGTTTTAACACAACTTCGGGGTAACCTCCGGATAAGCATAGTTGTTCTAGTTCAAGTGGCGTATATCGCACGGGGAGGTTTAGTAGATTTTCGTAGGATCCTGATAAAAGACTATCGTAGAAGTTGGATTTTTGATATTTCTTGCATTCAGACCATGTAAATGTTCCTAATTCTACCATCGCTACTCGTCCCGCTAGAGATTCACTAACTCCCCGCAGTAGGTCTGGAGAGCTTGAGCCGCTGAGTAGAAACTGGCCTGAGCGTGATCGATCTTGGTCAATTTTGACTCGTAATGCTCGAAATAATTCTGGGCTAAGTTGGGCTTCATCGATGAGTGTTGGCTCTTTTAGTTGATCTAGGAAAAAAGAAGGGTCTTCTTGAATCCTTTCCAAATCTTGGATTTTTTCTAAATCAAATAAAGTGGCGGTGGGCCATGTTTGCTTGAGTAGTGTGGATTTCCCTATTTGGCGTGCCCCTAGGACAACTACGCAAGGAAAATCTTCTAGAAGCGATGTTATAGATGGAAGGAATTCTCGTTTTATGCTCATGATTATTCAAAGTCTACCTTTTGATATTACGGATGTCAAAGAGTAGTATACTTAGATCCTTCTAGGTCTTAACCCAAGCCGTCAAAATAGTAATGTCGTCTTTAGTGGGTTGGTTTTCGTTGAAGTGGGTGAATGAGCGGTGGAGTTTGGTTGCGAGTTTGGAGTGGTGTGCGTGAGCGAGGTGTTTTCGGATTTTGGCTTTTAGTTTGGGAATGCCAAAGGGGGTACCTCTGGGGTTTTTACCTTCGTTGAGTCCATCGGTGAAGAAGATGATGACGTCGTTGGGATGCAAGGAGATGGTGTGTTCTTCGTACTTTGCATTATGGGACAGGCCGATGGGAAGTCCGCCGCTTTTGAGTTTTTTAAATTTGTCGGTAGTTGGAGAAAAGACATAGCCTTCTTGGTGCCCTCCGTTGGCGTAGGTGAAGGTCATTTTGTCTATGTTGATCATGCCACATAAAACAGGGGCTTGTTTGGTGATTTCGTCGGAATGGTAGACGAGGCTGTTAAGCATGTTGAGCATTTCACCTGGGGTGCGACCTCTATAAATGATGGTTGAGATCAGGCTTTTGAGGGAGGTCATCATGAGGCAGGCGGGGAGTCCGTGGCCTGCGACGTCAGCGATGAGGATGGCGTGTTCGTTGTCGGAGAATTGTTTGGTCATGAGATAGTCACCGGAGGCGTGGGTGGCGGGGTGGTAGACGTAGTCCATGATGACGGGACCTTTTCTGGGCCAGTTTTTTTGGATTAACTTGAGGGAGATGTCTTTGGCGATGGCTAGCTCGGCGTCTTGTTTTTTCTTTTGTTGGAGTTGTTCGAGTGCAAATTCTAGTTCTTTGTTTTTTATGATTAATTGTTTTTCGGATTCATAGTTTGATAGAAAATAGAAATATACAAAATAAAAAGTAAATAAAAACGCGGTAATTATTGCGAACTCAAATAGAATCGTTTGAGAAACTATAGAGATTGGTTCATGAAAGTTAAGAAGAAAATTTGGGCGGCCTACTAATTTTGTGTATTCATAAAAAAAGCAGCCTGTTACTGGGATTAGAGATCCTAATAAAATATTTAGTTTTTCGTGATGTGAAAATAAAATAAGTGGCAGGGCAATAACTTGAAAAAATATTAAAGGAGCCCCCGCTTCTTTTCCTAATAGAAGTGAATATATTAGTAACATTGATGACACGTTTGTAATCAGTAGATATTTTGCAGTATTAATATGCTTTTGAGATGTCAGCCATATGGAAATGATAGTCATTCCAAATAAGAGGGTCATATGTGCTGCTGCTATAGGGAGCCCTAACACTAAAAATAATACAGTGTATGGAATGCCCATTATGGCAATGAAACGGCTGACGCGTGTTACTAATAATGATTTATTATCAGGGGAGACTTTTTTTTGGTCTGACGTAGAAATACTTAACATGTGCCCCCCCAGGTTGTAGAAAATTATGTTACGCCCTTTATTTTCGAGAAAACAATATAGAGTAATAAAAATACTCTATTTACCTGCTTTAATTCCTCAAAAGCTTCTTTTAAACCTTGTTTATTATCAAAGATTAGTTCTGGTTTGTCTACGGACATCTTTAACGCATCTAATTTTTGAATTAGATGTTCATTTTTTTCTTGCCAGCAAAATCTGAAGTAGTTTTGGTGTACTTCTTTCTTTGAATTCATGGCTATTAATAGAGTTTTGCGATCTTTGTCAAGGCCATCTTCACGTTTAATTAGAATCTCTCCGTAGTTTGAAGGATTTAAAGCTGTAATGCTGTGAATCATTTCTGAAAAGCAGGGCACGCTTTTTAAGTAATTTGCAAAAGGTTCTTTAGGATGTGTTGTTGACCAGTCTAAAAATTGGGCGTTGTAGTAGCTCTCTGCAATTTTAAATAGTGAGTTGGTGATATCTTCTTCCATGGTTTCTCGCTCGTGTGTAGCGAAGCAATTGGCGTGATGGAATGATTTTTCGAGTATTTCTACTATTTCGTCAAATTGCGATTGTATTTCTGACGGAAGTTGTAAGTGTATGGTGTTTTTTATTACTGCTAATTGAGCGTCAAATAAAATTTTAACCATCATATTTGAAGATAGTTTTGTTTCCATTTCTGCAAAATCTTCAGGGAGTTTTTGTAAGAGATTTAATTGAAGGGAATAGTGCATTGTCTCCATTAATTCTTTAACATGGATAATGAAGGTTTCTGGCACGCTAGGGATTTCAAGTAACTCACTTAAGCCCTGTTTTATCTCTCCCCATAATTTGCATGTAAATTCAAAGTAGTCTTTATATACACCGTTTTTGTACTCGGAAACTTCTTTTTTGAGTAGGGCTAATTCTTCACTTGAGACTCTTGCTATTTCTGTAAATTTCTTAAGCAAAAACGCATCTTTTATACAATCCGCGATGTCATCAATTAGCGTATCAAAGATAACAATTTTTTCAGAGATAGTTCCTAATCTTTGAATTTTTCTTTGTGATTCATCATCTTTCGGTAGAAGATTCATTAGTGGACGAAAAACTAACTGGTTTATAACTGTATAGCACCATAAAAAAAGTTTTTTACTTCTCACATTAAAATGCGGGTATTCTTTACTAAGGGCTTCTTTGAGATCTTTATATATTTTTGAAGCGCTATGTATGTCTGATGTTACCTCTGGGTTAAGTAGTTCAGGTTTGGTTATGGATCCAACTATTTCGACAATTAGGCCTGCCAGTTTTGTTAAATCGGTTATGAAATTTTCTGTACTTATTACTTCTGGATATTCTATGATTATTGCCGGAAGAATTGTTTTGAAAATTGGATTCAGGAAATCTGATTCTTCGAAGTGGAATTTTTCTTTAAAAGACGAATTTGCTAGATGTATTAAGCCCGTTTTTTGGTATTGATCATGAAGTGGATGGCGTAGCCCTAATACAAAATCTATGTGATCAGAAACTTGAGGTTGAGAAATGATTTTTTTCATTTAAAATAGGGGCCGGTATTTTTTAGCTGATTACTAAAAGTGGTCCCATCAATGATCTAATTAAATTGATTGATAAAGGTGTTGTGCCTTGTTGAAGTAGTTGCGATAAAACCATTGCCGTTGCACATTTTTTAAGTTCTGCTGGGGATGTATTTTTCTTGATTTGATATAATCGTTCAAATTGTGGGTTAAGTGAGTCACCGACGAGACTTTGTAAATTGGGATCTAGACCTACTTGATCTGCAATTGAGTGGGGTATAGATAAAATTTTCAAGTTAATCATTAATAATTCAACTCCGTTTTGTCTTCTAATATGTAAACTGCGCTGTGATTTTGGTTTTTTTAAATTATTTTTATTAAAATCTTTGCCGAAGCTGAGCATTATACTTCAAACTTTTGAAAATGCAAAAATACCTATTTATTAAAAATTCTTTTGCTTAGGGATTTTTCTTGACGAAACCCTCCCTAAAGAGATACTTTGCCGATGGTTTATTGCCGTTATTTTTTGGAGATTTTCTTGCGTTTTTTTAGTCTCTTTATTTTTGTGAGTTCGATTTTTTTAGTGGGATGTCATCGGGATCAGATTACGATGTCTTCTGTGCCGGTTTCTTTTCGCGATGTGCCTCATGTTTCGGAGGCGACTTCTGTGACTGATTCTGAAATTTCTTGGAAAACCCCTGAGGGTTGGGAGCGGTTGCCGGATGTGGCGATGCGTTTGGCTGGATTTAAAAAAGTGTCTGGGGCAGAGTCGGTTGAATTGACGATTGCTGCCTTTCCTGGAGATGTGGGAACGTTGGCGGCAAATGTGAATCGTTGGCGTGCGCAGATGGGATTATCTCCCGTGGATGAAGCTGGGGCGCAGGCTTTGGTGCGAGAGCGGACGATTAATGGACATGTCTTTCAGGTGGTTACGCTTGAGGGTGCGAGTGATGGGCCGAATGCACATAAGCAATTACATACCGCCATGCTTTCTTATGCCGGCAAGACGTGGTTCTTTAAGATGAGTGGAGATACGTCTGTTGTTCAGGGGGCTTTGCCAGAGTTTGAGCAGATGCTGGTTACTTTGGAGTTTAAGGTTTTATGAGCGACTTAAAACCTATGGTGGAAGAAAAATTTGTTAAAGAAATTCGACATCTTATTGATGAGGCTCGAGTTTTCGTTGCTGCAACTGTAAATGCAGAATTAACCATGTTGTATTGGAATATTGGATGTCGTATTCAGACCTCTTTTTTGAAAGGAAAACGAGCGGAGTATGGAAAGGAAATTGTTGTATTGTTGGCGCGACAATTAGAATTAGATTATGGTCGAAGTTTTTCTGCTAAAAATTTGCACCATATGGTTGCGTTTGCTACTGCTTTTCCAGATGAAGCAATTGTCTCTGCACTGCGGAGACAATTGAGCTGGACCCATTTAAAGCAAATTATTTATCTGAAAGATTCCTTGAAAAGAGATTTTTATACTGAAATGTGCAGGCTCGAACGGTGGAGTACAAGGACGCTCGAGAAAAAAATTTCGGGTATGCTTTTTGAGCGGACTGCGCTTTCTAAAAAGCCAGATACTGTTATTCGCCATGAATTAGATAGCTTGCGAGCAGGTGATCAAATGACACCTGATTTGGTTTTTAAAGATCCTTATTTTTTGGATTTTTTAGGTTTGAAAGATCGGTATATTGAAAAGGATATTGAAGATGCTATCCTGCGTGAAATAGAAGCATTTATCTTAGAATTAGGGACTGGGTTTACGTTTGTTGCACGGCAAAAACGTATTCAAGTTGATCATGATGATTACTATCTAGACTTATTGTTTTTTCATCGGTATCTGCATCGATTAGTAGCAATAGAACTTAAGTTGGGAGATTTCAAACCAGCTGATAAAGGGCAAATGGAGCTTTATCTGCGTTGGCTACAAAAATATGATATGAAACCTGGAGAAGATGTACCTATAGGTTTAATATTGTGTGCTGGAAAAAATGATGAAACTATTGAACTTTTAGAATTAGAAAAAAGTGGTATTCGTGTTGCTGAATATTTTGCTGAGTTGCCTTCAAGAGATATTTTGCAAACAAAACTTCATAAGGCAATTGCTCTTGCCAAAAAAAGAATTGAGAATAATGAATAAATACTTGAAATTCCGCCGTATTTTTAAAACACTTTCGTCACTTGAGTTGACGATTATTTGCTTGGTACTTGTGATGATTTTGATTTTTTCGGCGACGTTAGATCAAGTTCATTTGGGATTGTATGGCATGCAGAAAAAGTATTTTGAAGGCTGGTTGGTTTGGTGGCCTTTGCGGTCTGGCCAGTTGATTCCGGTGTTCCCGAGTGGCCTATTCTTGTCTGGGATTTTGCTGGTTAATTTGGTGTGTGCACATGCGGTGAGATTTCGGTTTCAAGCGGCAAAGATGGGTATTTGGTTGGTGCATTTGGGACTGATTGTGTTGTTGGTTGGGGCGGGATTGACGCACTTTTTGTCGACAGAAAGTCAGATGCCGATTCATGTTGGGGGAGCGGCTGTTTATAGCGAAGATGTTAATGAAATTGAGTTGGCGATTATTAAACAAGGTAAAGAATACGATCAGATTTGGTCTATTCCTGAGGCACGTTTGGTGCCGGGACAAATTTTAAATGATTTGTTGCTGCCGTTTCCAATTCAAGTACCTATGAATTATGAGCGGCAAGTAAAGTCTTGGAAAGTGAAAGAGTATGAATTGGTGGTGCGGCCTCGCCGCTACTATAACGATTATAGTGTGACATTGCAGTCGTTTACGCATAAACAATATTTGGGCACAACGATTCCTAAAGAATTTGCGTCTCGGGTACATATTAAAGATTTTAAAACGGGTGAAGTGCGGGATGCGGTGATTTCAATGAATCAGCCGTTGCGTTTTCGTGGGAAGACGTTTTATCAAGCGAGTTTTGCCGAAGGGGATAAAGTGTCTATTTTGCAGGTGGTTGAAAATCCCAGTTGGATATTTCCTTATGTTGCTTCGATTATGATGGCTTTGGGGCTCTTGTATCAATTTTCATGGCATTTGCTTCGGTATTTAAAGAGGAGATCTGCAGTATGAAGCGTTGGGTGTCTTGGATTGTTTTACTTTCGGCTGTTTTGTGGGTGGCTTATGGATTTGTTTCCCCTTATCATGACGCGTTTAATTTGGATGATTTTGGTCAGTTTCCTGTGCTGCAAGGCGGGCGAATTAAGCCCATAGATACTGTGGCGCGTAATGCGTTGTTGTTTATGAATGGCAAGCAAAACGTGCGTATAAATCAGGATAAAGTTTTGCCGGATGTGTGGTTGTTGCAAGCCATGGTGAGCCCTAATATAACAGATACTTATCCGACGTTTCGGATTGATCATCCGGATGTTTTGGCGCTGATCGGACATAAATTGGACGACGGTCATGCGTATACGTTTAAACAAATCTTGCCGTATGTTCCAATGATAGAGCAGCAGGCAGAGTTGGCGCGTAAAGTAGAGCCTAATCAACGTAACGCGTATCAACGAGCGTTGTTGCTGACGTACCAACGGCTCATGACGTATTTCCAGTTAAAGAATTCTTTGCAAGCGGAAGGATGGCGGTCGTTTGATCGGGAGTTGATGTCGTTTCAATCGACGCTTTATGCCGGTAAGCCGTTAATGGTTGCACATGCTGATCCTAATGCGTTGTCGGCGCAGGACAGATTTGTCTTAGATGGACTATTGGTTTTTTATAAGAAGTATCAGTATTTGGCACAGGCGTCGTTTTTTTCGCCTATTCCGCCTCATCAAGTAGGTGACGAATGGCAGTCTATGGGATCTGGTTTAATGGGCATGTTTAAATCCAATATCTTGTCTCCGGCTATTATTTCTTATGCTGAATTATTAACCGCTTTTCAAGATCAAGATTCAGGTCGATTTAATCGTGCCGTTGCTTCCTATACGGAATATCTCACCAAGAAATTTCCTGATGTGATGTTTCGCATGAAATTGGAAACGTATTTTAATCGTGTTGCTCCGTTCTATCAGAGTATGGTTTTGTATTTAGTGGTGTTGCTTTTGGTGTTGGTGTCTTGGCTAAAATGGCCCGATGTTCTTGGGAAAACAGCGTTCCGATTGTTGTTGCTGGCCTTTTTAATTCATACGGTAGGGTTAGGATTACGCATGTATTTGCAAGGCCGTCCCCCGGTGACGAATCTGTATTCTTCGGCTGTTTTTGTGGGGTGGGTGGCGATTGTTATTGGCATTCTTTTGGAACGTATTCATAAGAAGGGAATCGGAACGATGGTTTCTGCGGTTATTGGATTCTTGACTCTGATTATTGCGCATCACTTGTCGATACAGGGTGATACGCTTGAAATGATGCAGGCCGTTTTGGATTCTAACTTTTGGCTTTCGACGCATGTCGTGACGATTAATATGGGATATGGCGGTACATTTTTAATGGGGATTTTGGCTCATATTTATATTTTCAAATCGATGCTTAGTCCGTCTTTTGATGAGGCCGAACGAAAGTCTTTAAAATCGATGGTCTTTGGCACGGCGTGTTTTGCTATTTTCTTTTCTTTGGTGGGTACGATTTTAGGTGGTATTTGGGCAGATCAAAGTTGGGGACGTTTTTGGGGCTGGGATCCTAAAGAAAATGGTGCATTGTTGATTGTGCTTTGGTTGGCGATTATTTTGCATGCACGATTGGCTGGATTGGTTAAAGAAAGGGGGCTTATGGTGATGGCTGTTTTTGCCAATATCGTTACGGCGTTTTCTTGGTTTGGGGTGAATATGTTGGGTGTTGGGTTACATTCTTATGGGTTTATGGATCAGGCTTTTTTGTGGTTGGTATTGTTTTGTTTTGTTGAATTGTTTGTGATGTGGTTGGGGTTTGCTCCACAGATTTTTAAAAGAAAATAATGGCTATTTCTGATGCTGATTTTTCTGTTTATCTAGAAGAGCTTTGTGAGTTTCTACGTATTCCCAGTGTGAGCACTGATCCTAAGTGTGCATCGTCTGTTAGAGAGGCTGCAGAGTGGGTGAAATCGGCCTTGAAACGTGCCGGATTTTCTCGTGTAGAACGATTAGAAACTGATGGATTTCCTGTGGTATATGCAGAATGGTTAGAAAAGCCAGATCGACCGACGGTGCTATTTTACGGACATTACGATGTCCAGCCCCCAGAGCCTTTGCATTTATGGCAAAGTCCTGCGTTTGAGCCTGTTGTTCGTGATGGACAGCTTGTGGCGCGTGGCGTTTCTGATGATAAAGGACAAATCTTTTGTCACTTTAAAGCCCTGGAGCGTTTGTTTAGAAAGACTGGCGAGTTGCCGGTTAATATTAAAATTTTGATAGAAGGCGAAGAAGAGATTGGAAGCCCGTCTTTAGCCAAATTTATTGAATCCCATCGGGAGTTGTTGTCTGCAGATTTATTGGTGGTATCGGATACGCCTATGTTTGCACGTAATCAGCCCTCTGTATGCACGAGTTTGCGTGGGCTCGTTTATTTTCAGATTGATGTGAGGACTGCTAATTCGGATCTCCATTCTGGCCAACATGGGGGCGCCGTACCTAACGCCATTCAGGTGTTGGTAGAGATTCTTTCTCAGTTGAAAGATGAAAAGGGTCGTATTTTAATTCCTGGTTTTTATGATGATGTGATTGATTATGGTTTAGATCAGTTAAATTTTGATGAAGCTGCGTATCAAGATGCGTTGGGATGTACTGGCTTAGTTGGCGAAGAAGGCTATACTGCTTTAGAGCGACGTTGGTATAGACCTACGTTGGATATCAATGGTATTCAGGGCGGTTATACCGGTGAAGGTGCTAAGACAGTGATTACGTGTGAAGCGTTTGCGAAGCTGAGTTGTCGTTTGGTGGCCAATCAAGATCCTCTCAAAGTGGCTAAGCAAGTTGAAGCCTATTTAAATTCTCTTGCGCCCGCGTATGCATCCGTAACTGTGCAAAACTTAACGGCTGGGCACGAAGCTGGGGCAGTGCGGGTGGATTCGGATGATGTGGGGGTTCAGGCGGCTTTGAAGGCGTTGGAATCTGTATGGGGTGTTAAACCTGTTTTGCAGGGTGAGGGTGGGTCTATTCCTGTCTTGACGACGTTTCAAAAACTACTGGGGCTTTCGCCTGTGTTGATGGGGCTGAATTTACCTGAAGATAAAATCCACGCGCCGAATGAGCAGTTTTCTTTGGTGAATTTTAAGAAGGGTATTTTGGTGGCGGAGACCTTTTATCAAGCAATTTAAATCATCAACAGTACTATCCTCTTGAAACTAGAATCAGTTTTTTAGATATGAGTGCTTTTTTATAAGCATGAGAAAAAATAAATGCAAAATTTTGTATATTTTTTCGATAATTTGGGTAGTTCTATGAATAATAAGATTTTTTTTAAGCTATAGGAGTAGTTATGACCTGTTTTAAACTTATTGCTTTGCGACCCATCATTCCTCAAACTGACTGGACAGATCCTGCTAGTATTCCGAATACATTAAAGTTGTGTACTCCTAAAGTTGCCGCTTTGATAAGTGCTGCCCGTTCAAAAAACACTTCTTTTTATACTCCTTTTGATATTGATGCTCATTTTTGGAGTGAAACAAATCTGGAGAGTCCTAGCCCAAAATGTTCTAGTCAGGAAAAAAGATTTCAGTATCTTATTTCTAAAAAATTCAAGACAGACCAAGTTGAAGAATTTAAAGGTGTTCTGAATGACATTGATATGATTTCGGGGGTACTATTTTTGCCAGTTTCTGATGAAATAACGGGCGTTGATATTGCGATCGCGGCACTTTGCGGTATTTGGTTGGTCGGGACTCCTAATGAGAATGTAGAGGCGCATGGACACTCACTTACTCCTCCTCAGTTTATGAGCCACGATATTTTCCATTTTGAAATTTCCAGTCGTTATATAGATTATTCCGGCCAGGCGTATTCTGATTTTAGTAGGGTTTTCTTGAGGAATCTTGAATACAATTTAACTGATTCTACTGCTAAAGGTGTAATTCCCTCTTATGATGCTAAACATGTACTTGCCGCGTTTTTTGTTTGTTTTCATGAAAAAATGATGTTTTCCTTAGACCAAATTTGGGCGGCTAAAGACAGCTTTAGAGATCAAAAGCAGTTTAAAGGTACTGAGGCGGAGTCTCTTGTTAAAGAACTAGGGCTAAAATGTGGTGTGCCTGACGCCATGACTGAAATATTTGAAAAATTTGAGAGTTTTATGAAGGAAGCATTTGGAGTTTTTTCTCCAGTGATTCAAGACTTGCCTGGTATGGAGGCTTCCTAGAATTTCTGGTAGAGGGAAAGGCTGCATGATGTTGTTTCGGTTAGTGTTGGTTTTATTTGGCCTTCTTTCTTCGGTTGTCTATGCTGGCAATTTCGAGTTGGATTTTCCTGGGTTGTCGTATCATTTTGTGCAGATTTCAGAGCCTAAGTTGTCGCCTCTTCGGTTAGATTCGGGTGCGATTAAGGTGTTTAATCCTGGGATTGGATTGGGATATGATTTTCGACCTTTAGTTATTTCTGAGGGTATTTACCCTTTATTGAAGAGTGGATTCTTTTTTGATTGTGGGGGATATGGTTTTTGCTATTTATTAGGTCAATTGCGTTGGAAGCATCAACTGCTGTCTAATGTTTATACTGATGTTTCAATGGGTGGTGGGTATCTAAATCGAGTCGGTTATGATGAGCAAGGTTTATTGGCGAGGCGGAGCGATTTTTTTCCTGTTGGTAGTGTGGGTATCGGTACGTTTTTGTTTGATAAATACGTACAATTAAATGTCACGACCTACGATCCGTCAGCCCTGATTTTCTTTTATCTTACGGTCAGTATCTAGATCAAATAATTTATAATGGGGTTACGGTCATTTTGTTATGATTTAGTAGGTCTATAGAAATCTTGGCGACGGGAGGGTCTTCTGATTTCTTTGGACTTTGATAGAGATTTGCGATGTAAAAATGGTCTTCTTTCTGAAAAGTACCGACGTAGATACCGTTGGCATTAGTTAGTGTAAATGGCATGCTTGAATCGGTAATGTTGGTAATATCAAAGCGTGCGTAATAGTTGCCTATGTCCCCATATTGTATGACTACATTTCCTGATGTGATTTGATCCGTTTCTTTGTTAATGGATAGATTGTAGGTTGTTGTGTAGTCAGTATTGTAAAAATTTCCCAGAACTTTTTTTTGGGTAGTGTTGCGATTATTTATATCTTGAACTTCGCGTGAGCCACTTTCTAAAATTTGATTGGTTTTATTTTGTGCGACCCATGATGTTGTTACCGGGGGATTTATTATATTTGAACACGAAGTAAAGATTTTCAACTTGTACTTGAGAGATTCTGGATCATTTGGGTTTGTATAATAACGAATGTAAAAACTTGCGGATGAATCTGGAAGCCAACTTGTGTTGAGATGTGTTAAAAGTATTTCGTGGTTTCTAAAGTAAGTTTGTTCGCTTACCCCGTTATTAAAAATGGTATCACTATCAAAATTACTCACTACTAGACCAAAGTCTCTTTCTGCTGAAATTTCTGAAATCGCAGGATAGTTTGCTGTCGTGACGCTGAAATTAGGTATTTCTGGGAGTGACTCGCCTTGTATATTGAAGCTTTTATCTGTCAATCGGGTTAGATCGGACGACTGCATTTCACTTTTTGAAAAATTAGAAATGCGGCCGCAGGCTGTTATGGCACATAAGCCGCATATCATTAAAATTCTTAGTATGTTTTTTTTCATGATAAACTCCACATTCTTTTAAAGGTCTCTGGATTTTATCGATGAAAATTCTTTCTTTTATGTATCGAAAAGTTCAGTTTACAGTTTAGTGTCCAAACCCTTCTTCATCTTTTAGATTTCTAAAATAATCTTTGGTTAATTCTGAAATTTTGCCTGATAGCATAAAGAGTGCAATGGTGTTGGGTATTACCATAAGGCCTACAAAAATATCTGCAACATTAAGGACGGTGGTGAGGCTGAGAAGCGATCCTAAGAATACAGCGCCAATGAAAAGGGCTTTGTAGGGCAGAATGCTGTGTTTTTTGAAAAGATAGAACATGGCTGTTTCGCCGTAATAGTACCAAGTGATTACTGTTGTGAAGGCGAATAAGAAGACGGATAATGTAATAAATACCGATCCAAACCCTAAGAAGAATTTGTCGAAGGAACGGACGGTGAGCTCCATGCCTTCTACTTGGTCTACTGTTTGAATACGATCGAGATACCAGTGAACATTTTTGCCTTTGGGTACAAATTGGAGGCGAACTGTGTCGAATGCGCGTTTTTCTGTACTCATGTTTTCTTTAAGTTCTTTTGGGAATTTTAAGACGATGCTTTGCCATTTCCCGGTTACTAATTTTCCGCTGATGTCTACGATGTGTGTCACTTGATCTGTTTTGGGATCGATTTGTGTGATCTCGCCATCTTCACTTAGTTCTAGCGTGACCAATCCTAAACCACGTGAATCCAATACATTAACTTGCATATCTCCCGATTCTCTGAAGTATGAGAAACGGACGCCATCGTGTAGATTTTGTGAGTTTTGAGTTGAGACGAGGGATAATTCGGGTAAAGTGATCATGGTATTTCTGCGACCTGTATTTTCATATTCTAGGGCATATTTTCCGGAACGAAAGCGACGTAGTTTTTCAGTGCTTAAGGGTATGTTTTCACTGGTTACTTGCCACTTGTTGCCGAGATCTAGGGTTGCGACTTGTGCATTGTCCGGGCTAAATCTGATTTCTTGATTAGCTGCTTTTTGGAAAATTTCGCTACCATAGTTGCCACTTAATACGATAACAATCGCTGTAGCCGTACAGATTAAAATTGTGTTTACAAAAGGTTCTATAGTGGAAACTAAACCTTGTCTGACCGGATGCGCCGTTTTGGCTGTTGCGTGTGCAATTGATGCTGAGCCAAGTCCTGATTCACTAGAGAATACCGCACGTCTTACTCCTGCGATAACCATACTGCCAATCAATCCACCAGCGACAGCGTTTCCTGTAAAGGCGTCTGTAAAAATAGTGGTGATTACAAAGGGTAAATGGGTGATATTAAGAAGACAAATAATAAGCGCGCTTGCAAGATAGGTGATGCACATAAATGGTACAATTCGGGTGGCTACTTTTGAAATGCGTGTAAGGCCACCGATGATGACAAAACCTACGAGTGCAGCCATCAAAATAGCGAGTGCCAGGGTAGGGATGCCAAATGAGTTATGGAGTGCCCGCACGGCTTGGTTGGTTTGGAATATATTTCCTGCACCAAACGCGCCGATACCAATCAAAAGACTGTATAGTGCGGCCATCCATTTCCATTTGGGGCCAAGGCCTTTGGACATGTAATACATGGGGCCGCCTCGCACTTCGCCTGTTTCGGCATTGACTTCTTTATAGTGGCTGCTGAGGGTAACTTCTGCATATTTGGTGGCCATCCCTAAAAAGCCAACAACCCACATCCAGAAAATGGCGCCAGGTCCACCGATACCAATGGCAATAGCAACGCCTGTGATACTACCAAGTCCAACTGTGCCCGATAGTGCTGTTGTTAATGCTTGAAAATGTGTGGTTTCACCTGGTTGGCTTGGGTCATTATATTTTTTGGTAATGAGTGCCAATGTGTGGGGAATGTGTCGCCATTGGACAAATCGAAGGCGGAGTGTAAAAAAAACGCTGGTGGCTAAGCATAAAATAACAACGGGATAATTCCATACCAATCCTACTAAAGTTTCTAAATAATGTGCCATTTAGGGCTCCTTATTTTGGTTTATTTTTTTATAATCTTAACATGATTTAATTGATTTGTGAGCAGAGGTATACAGAGTTTGCTATGTCGAGACTAAAGAATAAACGGAATGATTTTATTTCCATACTCTGTACGTTTTGCATGAATATTGATACTTTTATGGTTTTTATTATCTTAAAATAAAATGAATGGAGATTTAAATGAAAAAGTTTTTGTTGTTACTTATGGTTGGTTTTACTCTATTGAATGTTAAGAGTGTATTCGCACATGAAAATATCTTGAGAACGAATGTTCTGGGGGATGTGGTCGGATTTCGAGGATTAGAATATGAAAGAGCTATTTCTGATCGAAAAGCTATTTCTGTAGACTATTGGGTGGCATCAGGTAAGGAGTCCTTTTCAGATACCAGTTCGTCTCTTTCAAACTTAAGATTTTTGTTTAGGGAGTATGAAAAGGCAGATCAATTAGGGTTGTTTTATGCTGTAGGGGTTTCTTATTTAAATGCAAGCTATTCTTCTCCTTCGTTATTAGGGAAGGATAATCACGCAATTGGTTTAGATTTTAAATTGGGTTCTCAAGGGCGTATTGGCGAAAACTTAGTTGTATCGTCCACGATAGGATTTATCTATTTTGTGTCTCCCGTTAAAAAGACAGTGGTAGCTGATTCAGTTAGCGAATCTTTAAATATTTCAGGCTTTCTACCCAATATTGGTGTGAATTTTGGATATAGTTTCTAGAATTTAAGTTGCTAAAAAAAAAGCAAGGGGCCGTAATTGTTATTTCTGGCCCTTCAGGTGTTGGGAAGGGGACGTTGATTTCCAAGTTGATTTTGTGTCGGCCTGGGTTGAAATTGGGGGTGTCTGCTACAACACGATTGCCTCGTTTTGGTGAGGTTTCGGGTGTGGATTACTATTTTATGTCTCGTGAAGAGTTTATGGCGCGGGTTGCGCGTTCTGAATTTGTGGAATGGTGTGAAGTCCATGGCAATCTTTATGGGACTCTTAAGCAAGAAATTGACAAGACGGTGCTTGCAGGGGACAATGTGCTTCTTGAAATAGATACACAAGGTGCCAAAAAGGTGCTTTCTCAGTTTGATCGTTTGGTTAGTATTTTTATTGCACCTCCTTCCGAATTAGCATTACTTAATCGGCTTAGACAGCGAGATACGGAAGATGAAACAACGTTAGCTCGGCGACTCAAGACAGCCTCTCAAGAACTGAAAGAACAACATTTATATGATTATGTTGTTGTGAATGAAGTGATTGAAGATGCAGTTCAAGAGTTAATTTCAATCATAGATACATTGAACCAAAAGGAGTCTTGAATATGGCTATTAAAGTGCAAAAGAAATCTAATTTAACATTGGACGGGTTACCTCAGAGTTTGGATCAACGGATTCCAAATCGCTTTTTACTTTCAGTTGCAGTTGCAAAGCGTGCCAAACAGTTGAAAGATGGCGTGAAGCCTTTGGTTCCTTATAATAAGCAAGCTGAAATTCTACCTATCGAAACAGCTCTTCAAGAAATTTCTTTGGATAAAATCCACATTATTATTAAAGAAAAGAAAGATGCTCAGGATGAGCTTTTAGAAGAAATGGATCAATTGCTAGAGGCCGAAATGGAAGAAGCGATTCAATTCGACGAAGAGAAAAAAGTGCCAGCGGTTAAAGAAAAAGTAGTTAAAGAAAAAGCGAAGTCTAAAAAGTCTTTAGGGGTTTAATAGAGACGTTTTATGGCGCGAGTGCTTCTGGGGATATCCGGTAGTATAGCGGCATACAAATCTCCTTTAATTGTCCGTTTGCTTCGTCAGGCTGGTTTTTTGGTGACGCCGATTGTGTCTCAGAGTGCGTTGCAATTTGTAACGCCGCTTACACTTTCTACGGTTTCTGAAGAGTCTGTTCTGACTCAAGAAAACTTCTTTTCTGGTGACATTCCGCATTTGCAACTAGAGCGAGAGGCCGATGTGTTGGTTGTCGCTCCGGCAACTGCCAATATGATTGCTAAGTTTTCCTTAGGGTTGGCTGATGATGTGTTGTCTACTGTGTTTCTATCGTTTACAGGACCTAAGCTGGTGGTGCCTGCGATGCATGTGCAGATGTGGCAGAATCCGATTGTTCAGGAACATGTGGCATCGTTGAAGCGTCGTGGGGTGTTGTTTCTAGGGCCTGAGTCGGGTGAACTGGCTTGTGGGGATGTGGGTATTGGTCGTATGGTCGAACCTGATTTGATTTTACTTGCGGTTCAGGCTTTATTTTTTCCTAGGTTGGAGTTGGCTGGTCAGCGGTTTTTGATTTCGTTGGGCGGGACGCGAGAGCCTTTGGACAGCATGCGGGTTTTGACGAATCGGTCTACGGGGAAACTGGGTTCGATGTTGGCTATCTTAGCCGCTTTTTTTGGTGCGGAAGTACAGGTTGTTGGAACTGTTCCTGTTAAGCATCCTGGCGTAGCGTATCGTCATGTGGATACTGTCGAGGAGATGGGTTTGGCGCTTGAGGCTGCGATGCCTTGGTGTAGCTCTCTTTATATGGCTGCTGCGGTGTCTGATTTCACGGTGGAGAGGACGGAGCAAAAACTGAAACGTACGGATGGTCTTTCTTTGAATTTGAAAGCGACGCCTGATTTGGTGTCTGCTTTGGCGGCGCAAAAAGGAAATCGGACGATTGTAGGGTTCTGTTTGGAAGATCGGGATTTGTTGGAAGTGGCACGTGGGAAGTTGGTGCGAAAAAATTTGGATTATATTATTGCGAATACGTCAGAAATGGTGGGTGCAGATCGTCGTTCGTTTTATGTGTTAGATGCTGGATCTGATGACATAGTATCTGTTGAAAATGTCTCTCTTTTAGAGGCGGCCTATCAGATTTTGGTGACGACCGCCGCTTCGTAAATTAGTCTTTTTTCTCTTCTTCGTTCTCTTCTTTTTTCTTGCCTTCTTTAAATCCTTTTTCGAATTCACCTTTTGCTTGACCTAAAGATTTAGCAAACTTAGGAATAGATGCGGCACCAAATAAGACGAAAATAACGAGTGCGATGACAATAATTTCAGTAGTTCCGATCATGGGGGGCTCCTTGTTTACGGGGGGATTTTTTTGTTATTTTAGCGTGTCGTCGTGTGGTTTGAAAGACTCGCGATTTTGGGGCTCGTCCAAGATGCTGTGTTTTTCTATGGCCATGTCTTTGACTTCTTGAATGTCATTCATGACGTTGGCGTAGGTGTGTTGCCAGTTTTGGTACCATTGCCCAAGTTTGTAGACGAGTTTAGGCCAGTCCTCAGGTCTTAAGATAATAATAATGGCCAGCGCGATAATGATGAGTTCGCTGATGCCGATCATGTTCCTTCTCCAAATTTACAAATTTTAGCGATGAGAAGCGTTAAAAAGTAAAGTAGGATCATGGGAATCGCAAAACTTACTTGGCTAATGGCATCGGGTGGGGTGACGATGGCTGCAATAATTAAGATGAAAATAATGACATATCGACTGGCTTTCCAGAGTGTTTTTCTTTTGATGATATTGAGATAGAGCAGGACTTCTAAAACGATGGGGAATTGAAAGGTAAGCATGCCGTAAAGTAGAAAATCGAAGATATAAGAAACGCTATTTTGAAAGCTAAGAATGAGGCCCACTTTTTCTGGTATAAAACTTCGTGTCATGAGCATGTTAATAGACAAGGGCAACATGAAATAATACACAAAATAAAGACTGAGTAATGCGAGTGCTGTGCTACACAGTAGCGTGACGGCGATGACGATGCGTTCTTTCTTTTTAAGGCCTGGGAATATGAAGCGAATAATGTGATAGAGGTGGACTGGAAGAGAAAGAATGGCGCCGAGAATAAGAGAGTATTTTAAATTCATTAAAAATCCTTCGAAAATGCTGGTGATATAGAGGGGTTTTCCACCTGCTAAAATGCCTATTTTTTCGAAAGGGGCGATTAGTAAATTAATGAAGTTATCGTATACAAAAAAAGCAGGAATCGTACAAAATGCAAGGGCCCCAAAACACCAGAGTAGTCTTTTTCTGAGCTCTTTTAGGTGAAGTAAAATGGGAAGGGTTTGTTCGTTCGTGGATGTCATTTTGCTAGTTTAGATTAAAAAATTGTGAAGAAAACTGTATGGGGCCCAAGGTTTTTTGTGGCGCTGAAAAAGAGACGACGGGTTTATAAAAGCCTAAGCCTTGGAATGTTTCTGGTTTTAAAACATGGGTCTCAAATCCACTATGTTTGAGCAAGGTTTCGGGTTGTTCAATGCTACTGAGTTGTGCGGCAGTTAATTTTTCTGGATCTTCAGAACTTAAGATGACATTGGGGATGAGATAACTTGTGCTGGTTTTAAATCCCATAATAACTGCGCAGGTACTAGGAAATTGAATAGGTGTAGCGTCTTCGGTCGTAACTGATTTTTCTTTCATAGCCCGATACTTGTTGAGTAGATTAACGGTTTGTATGAGTACTTCTCTATGGGAAGGCGCAAGGGTTTTGAGGGCTGAGGTAATGTCTTGTTCGGATGGTGATGGGGAAGGCGGAGTATTTTTTTTTCGAAATCTTTCAATCGTTTTTTTGAAAAAGGTTATGCATTTTTTTATCATATGGTCTGTATCATATCAAAGGGGCTTTCGGGTCTCAAGTCTGCGTATTTTGAACTAAGTAATGATGTTAGTGGGGGTAGCTTTGTGTTTGTTTTTTTTGCGTGCCACTGTTGGATTAATGCCTGCTTAATAATGTCTTCTGTTATAGGTAGATTTGTTACGAAATCGCTGTGCGGCCTGTTCTGTCTATACTCGGGTTGTTTGGGTGGTGGGGCAAGATAACGGCTGATTTTTGTGATGTCAAAATCAATTAAAAAGGTGCCATGAAATAATACGTAATGTCGTTTTCTGCGTTGGGCATTTCCTGAAAATTTCTTGTTATATAGAGTAAGATCGCTTTGTCCTTTTATGTCGACGCCGTCTAAATGTTTTGATAGCGCCTCTTTTAATTGAGCCAGAATGTATTGCGTTGTTTTGGTGATGTCAGCGAGTTGGGGGCGTTTTTGAATCGAGAGTATAAGGCTGTAGTTGAGGCATCCTGGGCCTTGTACGACGCTGCCTCCACCACTGCATCGTTTGAGAACAGGAATAGACTGTTTAATACAGGCTTCAGAATTAATTTCTTGTTCGATTTTGTTGCCGACTCCAAGGACTATAAAGTCGGTAGGGGATTCCCAGAAACGGAGACTTTCTTCTCCGATATTTTCTTCCGCATGGTTTAGTAAGGCTTCGTCGAGGGCTAGGTTTTCTGCGGGGTTGGGGAATGTGACGTCGTGCAGGTTTATCATGGGGTGGATATTATCCCAATATTGATTTTCACGGTAGACTTCGTTAGAGTTGTGGATGATGTCTGACGAAAAAATGAAAGATGATACGGCGGATTTAGAAGTTCGTCGGTGTGTAGAGGCATTGGATTATGTGCTGCGGTATCATGGTCGCGAGAAAGTTTCTGAACTTTTGAATACGCTATATGATCATGTACATAACCAAGGTGTTTCGGTTGCGCTTCCGATTAACTCTCCGTATGTGAATACGATTCCTGTGGATGAAGAGCCTAGTTACCCGGGCGATTTGGAGATTGAGCAACGGATTCGGAGTTATATTCGTTGGAATGCGATGGCTATGGTTGTTAAGGCCAATCGTGATGATGAGGGTCTGGGCGGGCATATTTCGACTTATGCTTCTAGCGCGACGATTTTAGAAACTGGATTTAATCACTTTTTTTATGGGAATGGCGAAGGTCATTCTGCAGATCAGATTTTTTTTCAGGGGCATGCGTCTCCTGGAAATTATGCCCGTGCTTTTTTGGAAGGACGTTTAACCGAAGAGCAACTTCATAGCTTTCGTCGTGAATTGGCGCCGAGTGGCGGGTTGTCTTCTTATCCTCATCCGTATTTGATGCCGACGTTTTGGCAATTTCCGACTGTTTCGATGGGCCTTGGGCCGCTTTTAGCAATTTATCAGGCACGTTTTAATCGGTATTTGAAATCGCGTGGATTGGTAAATTGGGATCGTGAACCCCGTGTGTATTGCATGGTGGGTGATGGCGAGGTGGATGAACCTGAAACATTGGGGGCACTTGCTATTGGGGCGCGTGAGAATTTAGATAATTTAACGTTTATTGTGAACTGTAATTTACAACGTTTGGATGGTCCTGTTCGTGGAAACGGCAAGATTATTCAAGAGCTGGAAGGCGTGTTTAGAGGCGCTGGTTGGAATGTAATCAAAGTGGTTTGGGGGTCTGATTGGGATCCACTTTTGTCGTCTGAGCATAGCGAACTTTTGATTAAACGAATGGGCGAAGTGGTTGATGGTGAATTTCAGAAGTATGTTGTGGAACCGGGCAGTTATATTCGCAAGCACTTCTTTGGTAAGTATCCTGAGTTATTAGAATTGGTGAATCATATGACAGATCGTCAGATTCAAAAATTACTCCGGGGTGGTCATGATCCTAAGAAAATGTTTGCGGCGTTCCAGGCTGCCTGTGATCACAAGGGCCGTCCGACTGTTATTTTGGCTAAAACTGTAAAAGGTTATGGTCTTGGGGAAGCGGGTGAAGGCAAGAACGTTTCTCATAATCAGAAAAAATTAAATGAAAAAGAGCTCCGTGAATTTCGGGCCCGATTTGGTGTGCCGATTGCGGATGAAGATATTGCGGACGCACCGTTTTTTAGGCCTGAATTAGATACTCCTGAGATGAAATATTTGTTTGAACGTCGTCAAAAGCTAGGTGGCTTTTTGCCTGAACGCAAAGTGGATGCGCCTAAGCTGGAAATTCCTGATCTGTCTTATTTCCAAGAATTTTTTGTCGGTTCAGGCGAAAGTGCGTTATCTACGACGATGGCCTATGTCCGTATTTTGACGAAGTTGTTGCGTCATCCTGATTTGGGTCCAAGAATTGTTCCGATTATTCCAGATGAAGCTCGTACGTTTGGTATGGAATCTTTGTTTCGTCAGATTGGGATTTATTCTACCAAAGGTCAGTTGTACGAGCCGGTTGATCGTGAGAGTTTGCTTTATTATCGTGAAGCAACGGATGGCCAAGTTCTTGAAGAAGGGATTAATGAAGCGGGTGCCATGAGTTCGTTTGTGGTTGCAGGTACATCCTATGCCACGCATGGTGTGCAGATGATTCCACTTTATATTTATTATTCGATGTTTGGCTTTCAGCGTATTGGGGATTTGGCCTGGTTGGCGGGTGATATCCGGGCCAAAGGCTTCTTGATTGGCGGGACAGCTGGTCGCACGACGTTGAATGGTGAAGGTCTTCAGCACCAAGATGGACATAGTCATTTGTTGGCCGCCGCGATTCCCAATTTGTTGACTTACGATATTGCGTTTCGATATGAAATTGCAGTGATTATGCAAGACGGTCTCAAACGTATGTATCAAGACCAAGAAGAAATTTATTATTATCTTTCTGTGGGTAACGAAAATTACGTCATGCCTGAAATGCCCAAAAATGCGGAGCAAGGCATTTTACAGGGACTGTATAAATTTAGCGCCGGCATTAAATCCAAGAAGCCAAAAGTACACTTATTTGGCAGTGGTTCGATTATGAATTGTGTGATCGAAGCCCAAAAAATATTAGAAACGGACTATGGATATTCTGTAGATGTGTGGGGCGCGACCAATTATAAGCGTCTTCGATCTGATGCGATGAATGCGCGCAGATGGAATATGATGCATCCTGATAAACCTCGGAAAGTAAGTTATTTAGAAGCGGTCTTGTCTCATGAAGAAGGCCATTTTGTGGCTGCTTCTGACAATGTTCGTTTGATTCCAGATCAGATTGCGCCTTGGGTTTCTGGTGGTCTCTTTACATTGGGAACGGATGGATTTGGACGAAGCGAAACGCGGAGTCAATTGCGTCGTTATTTTGAAGTGGATGCCGCTTGTATTGTTGTGGGCACGCTCTATATGCTTTCTGAAAAGGGGCTTTTAGAGACCAGTGTGGTGAAAAAAGCGATACGCGATCTAAAAGTGGATCCTGAAAAGGTTTACCCTGTTTTCTAGAAGGAGATATCATGGAAATTAAGCTACCCCATTTAGGGGATGGTGTAAAAACTGCAACGGTATTGTCTGTTATGGTTGCTGTTGGGGATACAGTTCAAAAAGAACAAACGATTATGGAGCTTGAAACAGATAAAGCTGTTGCGCCTATTCCTGCACCGGTTTCTGGTGTGGTTGAAAAAATATTGGTGAAAGAAGGGTCAGTAGTTTCTCAGGGAACAGCTGTGATGGTATTTAAAGTGGCAGAGGGATCGGCTCCTGCGGCTGCGCCAGTGGCAACAACGCCGGCACCCGTTTCTACGCCTGCTCCTGTAGTTGCTGTTGCTCCTGTGCTAGGTAGTTCTACTTATACTGCACAATCTGGAAGTGCAGCACCGACGTCGCCTGCTATTCGTGAAGCTTCTCTTAGGTATGGCATAGATTTAACGCGGGTAGCGGGTACAGGTGCGGGTGGTCGGATTACGACAGAAGATGTTCGGGGTTATATTTCGTATCTTCAATCTGTAGCTTTTTCTAGTGCGGGCGTTCCTGCTTCTGTTGTTAAGGGGCCTAAGCCGTTGGATATCGATTTTTCAAAATGGGGACCGATTCGTGAAGAGACCGTATCGTCCTTGCGCCAAAAAATTGGGGCTAAGATGGTTGACGCTTGGAACACTGTTCCGCATGTCACTCAGTTTGATGAAGCTCAGATTGATCATGTAATGGCGTTACGCAAAAAATATAATCCTGTTTATTCTGAAAAAAATGCACGCATTACGGTAACCGTTTTTGTATTGAAAGCGGTGGTTGCTGTGTTGAAGCGTTTTCCTGCATTTAATGCTAGTTATGATGAAGCAACCGGCAAGATGATTTATAAAGAGTACTATCACATTGGTGTGGCAGTAGATACGCCGTCTGGCTTAATTGTTCCTGTCATTCGGGATGTGGATAAAAAGAGTTTGTTGCAGTTATCACAAGAGCTAGAAATTTTAGCTGGCAAAGCCCGAGATAGAAAACTGGGTCTTGATGATATACAGGGCGGTACGTTTACGATTTCTAATTTGGGTAGCTTGGGCGTAGGCGCGTTTACGCCGATTGTGAATACGCCTGAAGTGGCTATTTTGGGATTATCTAAGGGGTTTGTGAAACCTGTTTATGACGATAAAAAATCGCTTATTCCTGTAATGGTGATGCCTATGAGTTTATCTTACGATCATCGTGTAATTGATGGTGCTGATGGCGCGCGATTTATGCGTGATCTGATTCAAGAGATGGAGTCTTTTGATGAGAAAGCGTTGAAGGAGACTAAGTAATTATGAAAAATAAACAAGTGGATGTGGTGGTTGTCGGGTCTGGACCTGGCGGTTATGCAGCTGCGTTTTATGCGGCGGATTTGGGTAAAAAAGTATTGTTGATCGAGAAAGATTCTCAGTTGGGTGGCGTGTGTTTGAATCGGGGATGTATTCCTTCTAAAGCCTTGTTGAATGCAACCAAAATTGTTGCCGAAGCCAAGAAATCTGCAAAACGTGGGATTTCTTTTGGAGAGCCAGAATTCGATTTGAAAAAATTACGTGAATGGAAAACCAGTGTTTTGACTAAATTGTCAGGCGGTGTAGCGAGTTTGGCCAAAGCACGTGGGGTAGAAGTGGTTTTTGGGCGCGCTTATTTTGAAAGTCCGACAACGCTTCGTATTGAAGATGAAAAAGGTCAACATTTTGTAGATTTTGAGAAGGCTATTATTGCGGTGGGATCACGTCCTGCTCTACCTGCTGCGTTTGATTTGGGTAATCCTCGTATTATGACCTCAACGGAAGCGTTGGATGTGCCAGATGTTCCTGAAAAATTGTTGGTAGTGGGTGGCGGCTATATAGGTATGGAGCTGGGAACAGTTTATGCTGGTTTGGGTAGTCAGGTGACAGTTGTGGAAGCTGGGCCGTCTATTTTGGCCGGCGCAGATGCGGATTTGGTGCGTCCAGTAATGGCGTTTGCAAAAACAGCTTTTTCAGAAGTGTTACTCAATGCCAAAGTGATAAGAATGGCAACTGTTGGTAAAAAGATCAAGGTCCATTTGGAGCATGATGGAAACACGTTAGAGCATTTGTATGACAGAGTATTGGTGTCTGTGGGACGCGTGCCAAATAGCGAAGATTTAGGGCTTCAGAATATTGGGGTTGTGTTGGATGATAAGAAGTTTATTGTCGTCAATGACGAGCAACAAACGTCACTTGCACATATTTATGCAATTGGTGATATTGCCGGTGGTGTTTTGTTGGCGCACAAAGCCTCTCGTGAAGCGAGAATTGCAGTTGAATCGATTGTGGGTGAAGTGTCTATCCCATTAAAAAATGTGGTGATTCCTGCGGTGGTCTTTACAGAGCCAGAAGTGGCTTGGTGTGGATTGACTGAGAGTGAGGCCAAGCAACAAAATCGCAACGTGAAAGTGGTGAAGTTTCCTTGGAGTGCGTCGGGACGAGCTATGACGTTTGATAAAGCTGAAGGGGTTACGAAGATTGTTGTGGATCCGGAAACTGAGCGTGTATTGGGTGTGGGCATGGCGGGTGCAGGTGCAGGAGATTTAATTGCTGAGGGTGTTTTAGCAATTGAGATGGGTGCCACTGTAAAAGACTTGGCGATGGCGGTTCATCCCCATCCAACACTTTCTGAAACGTTGATGGAAGCTGCCGAACTTTTTTATGGTCATTGTACGCATGCTTATTCTAAGAGCCATTAATGCCGACTCCTCCAGGTTCATTACGTGTAAGACCTAATCACATAAATTTTATTCAAAATTCGGATTCATATAAGACTTTTAGTCCGTCATTATTGGCGTTGGTTGATGTGTGTTTAAAATATAATAAAGAACTTCCTTACATGGATTTATTGATTACCATGGGGAAAATGAGTGAGAATTTTTTTTCTTCTAATCAATTGTTTATAAATTCTTTTCGAGGACTACAGAATCCTGAGCCTGCGAGGATTTTACTAGGGAAATTTCTAGATCTTTTTTCTCATATGCAATCAACATCGTCTATCAATGAGAAGGAATTTAATACGATCTGCAAGGCGTTTTCTGATTTGGTGGGACCGCCGAATTTATTGGGTTCGTTGCAAGGTCAATCCGTGCCTGACCGATTAAACAGGTTGGTTCTAGCTCTGAAAAATTTTTTGGACGCGGGGCCTCAGGCATTAAATAAATTTCAGGGATATCTTTGGCCGGCTAAAGATTTTTCTCATTTAGAGTCTATACGTAGTGATGGTTCTTTTGTTAGATCAAAAACTGTGTCGATTCTTTTTGAAGATGCTTATTCAGATCATATTGCTAAAAGAGATGTGTCTCGTCATCGTCTTCAATCAAATGCCCCTGTTTTTTGGAGACCGATTATTCACGGGCTTCTTAAAGAATCCTATCAGGCTTCTGTTGTTGAATATTCTGGCATGGAAGGAACTAAGTCCTATTTGTGTGTTTCTAAGGGGACGGACGGTGTTTATCTTTACCCCGTGAAGCTCTCTGAGGGTAAGATTATTATTTCTTCTATAGATCGGCTTATGCCAGAAAAACGGTATAGTATTGAAAATAATCGGCTTATGTCTGTCGATTTAAATAAATTACCTGATGTAAATGCATTGCCTTTTGATATTAATATGATTGCTAGATAGTCTGTTCCTTTGTTTAACTTGCCTAACTTGTGCAAGGTTTGCTAGATTAGTGGGATGCGTTTAACGAAAGCTGTGGATTTTGCGATGCGGGTGTTGATTCGGTTGGCTCGAGAGGGTGGGCCGTTGACGATGCCGGTTTTGGCGAAAGAGTTACATATTTCTTATCATCACCTGGTTAAATTGGTGCAGACATTGAGGAATATGGAGTTGGTTCGTACGATTCAGGGTAAGCATGGTGGCGTGGCCTTGGTTGCTGATTCTGGTGCGGTGACGTTGCGTATGGTGGTAGAAGGATTTGATGGGCCGACGGTTTTGTCGGAGTGTTTAGAGTCGGGTCATGGATATTGTTCTTTTTCTGATGGATGTCGTTTTAAAGAAGTTTTAGCTAGTGTACAGTCAGATATTAATCTTCGCTTGGAGGCCGTGACCTTGGCGTCATTGGTTTAGGAATTATGAGTCAGCAAATAGAAGCATTAACAAGTCAGCCTTATAAATATGGATTTACAACGGATATAGAATCAGAAGACTTTCAGAAAGGACTTTCTGAGGACGTGGTTCGGATGATTTCGGCTAAGAAAAATGAGCCGGAATTTATGTTGGAGTTTCGGTTAAAAGCGTATCGTCATTGGTTGAAAATGACGGAGCCTACTTGGGCACATGTGTCGTATCCTAAGATCGATTATCAGGCGATTCAGTATTACGCAGAGCCTAAACAAAAAGAGAAGTTGGGTAGTATGGATGAAGTGGATCCAGAATTAAAACGTACGTTTGAAAAACTGGGGATTCCCTTAACCGAGCAAAAAAAATTAGCGAATGTTGCTGTGGATGCGATTTTTGATAGCGTTTCAGTTGCGACGACTTATCAGAAAAAATTATTAGAAGCGGGCGTGGTGTTTTGCCCTTTGTCCGAAGCAGTTAAAAATTATCCTGATTTGGTGAAGCAATATATGGGGTCTGTTGTGCCTTATACAGATAACTTTTTTGCGGCCTTAAATTCGGCTGTATTTACCGAAGGGTCTTTTGTTTATGTGCCAAAGGGCATTACGTGTCCGATGGAATTGTCGACGTATTTTCGTATTAATACGGAAGGGTCTGGGCAGTTTGAACGTACGCTCATTATTTGCGAAGAACAAGCCAGTGTGAGTTATTTGGAAGGGTGTACTGCCCCGATGTTTGATACGAACCAATTGCATGCGGCTGTGGTGGAGTTGGTAACTTTGGACGATGCACAAATTAAATATTCTACGGTTCAAAATTGGTATGCCGGAAATCCTGAGACGGGTAAGGGTGGTATTTATAATTTTGTGACGAAACGTGGGAAATGTATTGGTAAAAACTCTAAAATTTCTTGGACGCAAATTGAAACAGGTTCTGCGATTACGTGGAAATATCCGAGTTGTGTGTTGATTGGAGATGGGTCTATTGGTGAGTTTTATTCGGTGGCTCTTACTAATCATCGGCAACAGGCAGATACGGGTACCAAGATGATCCATATCGGTAAGAATACGAAGAGTACGATTGTGTCGAAAGGCATTGCAGCAGGGAAATCGGTGAATACGTATCGTGGGTTGGTTCAGGTGAATCGGTCTGCGGTGGGCGCTGAGAATTTTACGCAATGTGATTCGATGTTGATTGGTCAGGAAAGTGTGGCCAATACCTTTCCGACGATTGATGTGCGGACGCCTTTGGCCAATGTCGGGCATGAAGCGACGACGGTGAAAATTAGTGCGGATCAGTTGTTTTATTTTGCACAACGGGGCATTGGTATGGAAGAGGCTTTACAGACGATTATTAATGGTTTTTGTGCTGATGTATTTAAGGAGTTGCCGACGGAATTTGCTGTCGAGGCGACCCAGTTGTTAAGTTTGAAATTAGAGAATTCGGTAGGTTGAGGAGTAGCTATGTTATCGATTAAAAATTTATGTGTGCGGGTAGATGGGTCGGATATTTTAAAAGACTTTACTTTGGAGATTGGTTCGGGTGAGGTGCATGCCATTATGGGGCCGAATGGTGCTGGGAAAAGTACGCTTGCAAAGGCACTTTCGGGGCATCCTGATTATGAAGTTGTGTCAGGTGAAGTGATTTTGGATGGTCAAGATTTGCTGGCTTTGGATGCCGCTGAACGGGCTCAGTTGGGCTTGTTTATGTCGTTTCAATATCCGGTGGAAATCCCGGGTGTGAATAATGCGAGCTTTTTGCGTATGGCGTACAACGCTAAACGTAAAGCGGCGGGGCAAGCAGAAGTGGATCCGATGGAATTTGAGTTTATTCTTCAGGAAAAACTGGAATTGCTTAAGATTGATGAATCCTTTTTGGAACGCGCTGTGAACCATGGGTTTTCTGGTGGAGAGAAGAAGCGGAACGAGATTTTGCAGATGGCGATTTTGGATCCGAAATTGGCGATTTTGGATGAGACCGATTCGGGGCTGGATATCGATTCGTTACGTATTGTGGCAGAGGCCGTAAATGCACTGAGAGATGTCCAGAATTCATTTTTGTTGATTACGCATTATCAGCGTCTTCTCAATTATATTAAACCAGATTTTGTTCACGTGATGGTGGATGGACGTATTGTACAGACGGGCACAGCTGAGTTGGCTTTGGTGTTGGAAGAGAAAGGTTATGATGGTTTCTAGTTTACCGAGGGTTATTCAGGCGACGGACTCTTTGTCTCATGATGTAGATCTTGCTTCAAATGAGAAATCAACGCTGGTCCTGGTGCAAGAAGATAAGGGGACATCTGAGACGCCTCAGACGGTTTCGATTGGTGTACGTTTGCAGGCGGGTGCTGATTTAACGATTTGTGTAATTTCTTTGGGTGAGATCGTGGGGTCTGTTTTAGTGGACGTGACGTTTTTGGGCGAAGAGGCACGATGCGACTTATCGGGTCTTTCTCTTGTTTCTGGCCAGACGCAATTGAAGTTAGTGACATCAATGCATCATGATGTGCCGTCTTGTTTTAGTCGGCAGACGTTTAAGTATGTGGTGTCAGATCATGCGCTTACGGAACATGAAGGCAAAGTCCATGTGAAGCAGCACGCGCAATTAACGGATTCTGCGCAATCGAATCAGAGTTTGTTATTATCTCCTAATGCGAGAGTCATAACACGCCCACAGCTGGAAATTTACGCGGATGACGTGAAGGCTGCCCATGGTGCGTCTATTGGTCAGTTGGATTCTGAGGCAATTTTTTATTTGCAGTCGAGAGGGTTTTCTCTTGAGGCAGCGAAGCGATTGTTGTTGGAGGGGTTTGTGTCTGAGATTTTGGATCAATTGCCTGAGGGGTGCGAGGATGTTAAGCGGCAGGTTTTGAAGCGGTTGGTTTAAGAAACTGTACAGCTACTGTCCTTACGTTTATTTGCTTTTTTAGTATGCTCTATGAGTAAATTGCCTAATATCTTGTCGCAGTAAATAACACCCTTAACGACAATACGGCCTTCTCTATTTGGTTTAATTTTTGGGTCTCGGTTTATGGGATTAAAAAAGTTATAGGTGCCTATATGGATTGTTTCAGCTGTGATTCGGTAAGTCTTTTTTTGAGATTTATCAAAAGATTCATAAAGGGCTGTTAAAAAATTTAGTAAAATGGTCTTCATAAGTCCTTGGTTTTGAAACTTTTCAGGGACCTCTATACTTGCTAAATTTAAACTGGTTGGATTTAAGTGGAATTCCATATCTAAACATCGGTTATTTTTATAGCGGCAAATTACTTTTATTGTGCTTTCTTTGAATTCTAATTTGACACTACAATGCTCGGCTTCTAGTCCTTCTAATTTGTCGAAGAGTGTTTCGGCCGAAATAATTTTTGAGAATTGTTCTTCTGTGACGGGCATATCTTTAGAAAATGTGGGGATGGGGGGTGCTGGATTAAAAGCGATGACTTTTAGCTTGTTGTTCATAGTTAGTTATCGTCTTCGTTTTTAGAAAATTTCATTAGAATTTAATAGCGAGGTCGTGAAATTTTAGGATTTTTGATTCGACAACTCTGTATGGGGATTTGTCATAAGGTAGTTGCCGTTAATTCAATCGCACCTTTTCTAAGGTTGCCAAAAAGCAGTCCTGTTACTTCGGCACAATTTTTAGAGTGTATTTCCGCGCATACATTACTGGCTGGTTTGGATATGAAGTCTGAAGCGTGTGTTATTACGTGTAAAAAGGTTGACCAAAATATTGATGTTATTTGTCGCCATATGGGTGAAGAATGCTTTTCTATGAAGGTTCAGTTGAAAGAATCGAGTCTTTATTTACTGAATATTCGTGTGCCTGAAAAGTTCCGTGGAAAAGGTTGGATGAAGACGATATTTCTTAATTTTTTAAAGTCTCTTTGTTCGCGTATGGGTACTTCTCAAAAAAAAGGATTTTCTGTTCAGGCAGAAGCAGCTCATGTTGCAACGTATAACTTTTTTTATCCGCTTAAAAGAGAGGGTCACTTCCGCGTGGATGAGGATGGGGGGGTCTCCAGTCCACAGGTGGTGTATTGTGAGAAAAAATTAACGACTTTGATTAAAGAGCATGAGAAAAAGTTGGCGCAATCTTTAAGCAGAGGCGGCTGGTTTTTGTTTTGTAGTTAAGTCCTTTTATTTTTCGATTTGCCACCTCACGCTAATTCCCTGTAAACTTGTACTCACTATGACAGTTTCAATTTCTTCTGATGATTTAAATCGGATTCGTGCTGATTTCCCTGTTTTATCAACGACTTCTTCTGGGGTTCCTTTGGTCTATTTGGATAATGCGGCGACGACGCAGAAGCCGAAGTGTGTGGCGGATCGTCTTTATAAATTTTATACCGAAGAGTATGGGACGATTCATCGTGGGGTGTATCAGTTGAGCCAGCAGGCGACGGATTTTTATGAATCTAGTCGAGAGACGGTTCGTGGATTTTTAAATGCCCGTTCTATTTCTGAAGTTATTTTTACGAAAGGGACTACTGAGGCGATAAACCTCGTGGCGCATTCTTTTGGCCGTGCCTTTTTGAAGGCGGGTGATGAAATTGTTATTTCGGGTATGGAGCATCATGCCAATATCGTGCCGTGGCAGCAGGTCTGTGAATTCACGGGTGCAGTCTTGCGTGTGGTTCCTCTTCAGGATGATGGCTCTATTTTGATGTCTGATTTTCAGAGCTTGTTGTCAGATCGAACTAAGTTGGTATCGATGGTGCATGTGTCTAATGCGCTTGGGACGGTGAATCCGGTTTCTGAAATTGTTAAATTGGCGCATGGGGTTGGGGCAAAAGTCTTGATTGATGGTGCGCAGGCCGTATCGCATTTTCAAGTAGATGTTCAATCGTTGGATTGTGATTTTTACGTCTTTTCGTCTCATAAATTGTATGGGCCGACGGGTGTGGGTGTGCTGTATGGCAAAGAAGATCTTTTGAATCGTATGCCGCCGTATCAGACGGGTGGGGATATGATTGAGTCGGTGACGTTTGAGAAGACAACGTTTGCGAAAGCGCCGGCTCGGTTTGAAGCGGGAACCCCTGCAATTGCAGAAGTCATTGGGTTTGCGGAAGCTATTCGGTATGTACAGACTATTGGTTTCGATTTTATTCAGAAACAAGAATCACTATTGCTTGCGTATGCGACAGAGCAGTTTGAGAAATTATCTGGTGTGACGATTATTGGTACGGCGTCTGAAAAGGCGTCGGTGCTGTCGTTTGCGATTGATGGCGTGCATCCTCATGATATTGGAACGGTGATGGATGATTTGGGTATTGCGATTCGGGCTGGGCATCATTGTGCACAGCCGGTGATGAAACGGTTTGGGGTTCCGGCGACGGCGCGGGCGTCATTTGCCTTTTATAATACGACAGAAGAGATAGATCGGTTGGTGGCAGGTGTAAAGCGTTGCCAGGAGCTTTTAACATGAGTCGATTGGAGCAGTTGTATCAAGATATGATTTTGGAACACAATAAACACCCGCGGCATTTTGAGGCGATTGAAAACCCTACGCATACAGCGTTTGGAAAAAACCCGTTGTGTGGTGATGAATATCATCTTTCGGTTGAGATTAATGATAACGTGCTTTCTTCGATTGGATTTCAGGGAAGTGGGTGTGCGATTTCTAAGTCTAGCGCCTCGATGATGACGGAGCTGGTGTTGGGAAAAACGGTTCAAGAAGCGTTGCTGATTAAGGACGCTTTTTTGACGTTGTTGATGCAAGAGGGTGTGGGTGCTGATCGGGCTTTATTGGGAAAATTGATGGTGTTTGAAGGGGTGAAGAAATATCCCATTCGGGTGAAATGTGCTACCCTCATCTGGCGAGCATTAGAAGCGGCGTTGGAAGGCGTTGTGGAAATTAGTACGGAATAATTTTTTTAAAATCCAAGGAGATTTTATTATGAGCAATACAAGAAAAGTAGGTATTACCGCGCAAGTGACACCCAATCCAAATACATTGAAATTTTTGTTGGATCGGGATTTGTTTGAATCGGGAAGTTTTAATTTTCCAAATCGGGATGCAGCGGCGGGTTCTTATTTGCCTGAGTATTTGTTTGGGCTGGATGGGGTTGAGGGCGTGATGATCGGTACTAATTTTGTATCGGTTACTAAGGCGGCTTCGGTGGATTGGTCTGATATGGCCGAGGCGTTAATTGATGCGATTGAAGATGCTGTTTCCTCAGGTGATGAATTGATTGATGAAGCGCATCGTCAGCAAGCGGCTTCTTCTGAAGGTGAATCTGAAGACGTAGTAAAAATTAAAACCATTTTGGATAATGAAATCAGACCGGCTGTTGCGATGGATGGTGGTGATATTACGTTTGATCGTTATGAAGACGGGATTTTGACGTTGCATTTGCAAGGGGCTTGTAGCTCTTGCCCGAGCTCGATTATGACGTTGAAAATGGGAATTGAGAATCGTTTGAAAGAAGAGATTCCTGGTTTGCGGGAAGTGGTTCAGGTTTAGATTTCACACGTATAAAATTTACTGAAATTTTTTCCATAAAATTTTCGATAACTTAATAAAGGGGCCGGGCGAAAGCTCGGTTTTTTTATTTTAAGAATATTAGGAGATTTTATGAAGAAAGTTGTTGCTGCAGATTTATGGGGTGGTCCTGTCAGAAGACCCGCTGGGCGGGCTTTATTGTCTAGACTAGGTGTTATTGGTTCTTCCTGTCTTTTTAATGATGACGCAGAGCCGCGTGCAAAACGTTGTAAAGAATCTGTTGTTAATCCTGAAAAGGGATTGAGGTTGGTAAGAACTTTAGGTACAGGTAATTTTATGACTGTAGCTTTGGTGGTTGCTACTGAAAATCTTGGCTATGAATTTGATTTGCTTCAACAGTATCCTTACCCGGTTGTATTAAAACAGCCTAAAGAACCAGAGTTTCGTAAACGACCGATATCTCAAGCTAACCTTGTGAGGGCCTTTACGGAGTTAGACGGCTTGGAGCGGGCAGGTATTTCTTGTGTGCCCATTCTTAATTCTCGAGAAGATCTTTCTGCAAATCGTCGGGTAATAATGCGACAAATTGATCAAGCTGATTTTTTGTCAAAGCAGGATCATTCTAAAGAGGTTTTGGCTGAACTTCTTTTTACTTTATTTGCAAAGGTGATTCATTCTTGGAAATTGCCTGATCAGCCTTATTTTGTTGTGGATTTTAAGCCTGATAATTTGAGTATTAATCCTGTTAAATTTCAAGCGGCTGAGGGAACGAATGTTGAAAGACTGGTTCATGCTATTGAAGTTCCTGATACGATTTCTGATCATGATTGGAGTGAACATGAGCTTTTTGGAATTCGTATAAAAGATGTTTATAAAGTGTTGGGATTGGATTTAGAATCTGTTCGTGCGAGATTTAAAGCGTTAGCAAAAGAAGTTTTATATGATATTCGGGCGAGTAGTTCTAGCCATGAAGAGAATGCTTCTTTGAAAAAAAATGCTTGCAATTGGATACTCGATTGCTTATAGGGACGCGTACTTGACGATTTGTAGCGTGGGGATTTCTGTGGGATGTGCTAATTCTGTTAGTAAAAAATGTGCGATGTCGTCATGATTTTGAACTGGGGTAAATAGCGTTTCGGCTCCTTGTCTAAATTTGTTAAGAAGTATAAAAGGGGGGGAGTCTTGTTCGTTTCTGCTACTAAACGCAACTTTCCTGTAGGTTTCGTTTTTGATCGTAATACAGTGCGCTAGCGGGGCCTGTGGATATGTGATGAAGATCAGATAGCCTTTATTCTTTTCTTCTGTGATTAGGTAAGGCGCTAAGAGTTTGCTTATGCTTTTGATCTCTAGGGCCTCAGGAAATAAAACTTCACTACGTTTTTCTTGCACTTGATATTTTTCTTGAAGATCCTGTGGGAGATAGTGGCCCAGGCTTGTTTCGGTCACATGTCTCTCGTGTAAATGTTGAAGGTCTTCTGGTTCAAGATTTAAATCTAAGAGATAGCTCATTGATAAGGGGAAGCACCAATTTTTTGAGTCTAATTTTATGTGTGGACTTGCAATAATTTTCAGCATGTTTTTTAGTCTAACATTGGTTTTTGATTTTACCTCATTTGAGCTGGGACTCGTCTTGTTGGGTTAATTTGGATATACTTCAGATAGGTATCATTTAGGTTTCCTTTGGAGGTATATTTATGGGGTTGAATTTTGAGCCATTTGGCCGTTGTCTTCAGACGCTTGAGCGTTCATTGAGGTGTTTAGATTCTGCTCAGGAAGATACTGTAGAGTATGAGGTGTATCGTAATTCAGTCATTAAAAGTTTTGAGATGACTTTGGAAATGGCAGGCAAAAGTTTGCGTCGTGTATTGCGGGAATTTTCAGGAAATCCAAAGTCTGTGAATGAATTGACGTTTAAGGATGTGTTTAGGCATGCTGCGAAGCATGGGTTAGTGACGGATGTTGAGCGTTGGTTTCGCTATCGTGAAAGTAGAAACAATACGGTGCATGACTATGGAGAAGATTTTGCGGAAACGGTGTTGGTGATGATTCAAGAATTTTATAGAGATGCATCGGTGTTGCATCAAGACTTGGTTAGGAAGTATGGCTAATACGATTGATATCCGTGAAGAGTATTTGGCTATTGTAAAGCGACTTTTACGTGCCTATATGCCCGATGCAGAAGTTTGGGTTTATGGGAGTCGTGCAAAAGGGACGGCTTATGATGCGAGTGATTTGGATTTGGTGTTGCGTAATCCGAAAAATCTAACCGAATTTTTTCCTTGGCAATCCATGTCACGTTTGCGAGAAGCTTTGAGTGAAAGTGATTTGCCGTTTTTAGTAGATGTGACTGATTGGGCAGGTCTTACGGATAGTTTTCGAGAAATTATTACTAAAGAATCGGTTAGGTTGGAGTTATAGTAGGTGTACGTTTTACCCACCCCCTAGCCCCCTCCCAAGAGGGGAGTTTTAGTGATTCCCCTCTTGGGAGTTGTGGCACGCAAAAAGCGTGACGGGGTGGGTAATGGTCTTGCTGGGTTAATTTGGGTATACTTTGGGGTTATGTTATTTCTTATTGAATTTGATCGTTCTAAACAACAGTTAGTGACTTATAAAAAATTTGATAAATCTCAGTTGCTTTTGGTGCAAAAGGAACGGATCAATTTGGAATTGAAACGTTTAAAAGAAAACGTGATGCATGAGATTGTTATTTTAGAAGCTAAGGATGAAGAATTTCTAAGAAAATATTATAGCCGTTATTTTAATCCTTTTAAAAAGAAGTTGGTTCCTAAATGAATAAAAAAGTCTTCGTAGAAACCTACGGTTGTCAGATGAATGTGTCGGATACCGAACTTGTTAAGACGATTTTGTCTGCCGCAGACTATACGTTTGTGCCGACGGAGTTAGAGGCAGATGTAGTGATGTTGAATACGTGTTCGGTTCGGGATAATGCGAATCGGAAGGTGTTTAATCGGGTGCATGAAATTAGACATGCACGGGAAAAGAATGCGCCAGTTTTGGTGGGGGTTTTGGGATGTATGGCGACGAATTTTCGCCGGAAACTTTTAGAGAATCCGAGTTTGGGAATTGATTTTATTGCTGGGCCCGATAGTTATAAGAATTTACCGCAGTTGATTGATGCGGTTTCTGAGACGGGTGAGAAACAGTTTAATATTACGTTGTCAGAATTTGAGACCTATCAGGATATTTATCCAACGCGTGAAGCGGGTGGCGTGAATGCCCTGATTTCGATTATGCGTGGATGTAATAATTATTGTACGTTTTGTGTAGTGCCGCATACGCGTGGTCGTGAACGCAGCCGTGATCCGAAGAGTATTTTGGAAGAAGTGAATCGTTTGGTGTCTGAGGGCATTACGCAAGTGACGCTATTAGGTCAGAATGTGAATTCGTATCGCTATGAAGAAACGGATTTTACCGATTTGATGGCTATGGTGAGTGATGTGGTTGGCCTTAGACGGATCAGATATATGTCGCCGCATCCCAAGGATTATCCGACTAAATTATTAAAGTTGATGGCCGAGCGTGACAATATTTGCAAACAAATTCATATGCCGCTTCAGGCTGGGAATAACCGTGTTTTGGAAAAAATGAACCGGACGTATACGCGGGAAGAATTTTTTGCATTGGTGGATGAAGCGCGGGCTATAATGCCTGATGTGGTGTTGAGTACGGATATTATAGTTGGATTTTGTACGGAAACTGCGGAAGAGTTTGAAGAAACGATGGATGTGGTGCGACGTGTGGAATTTGATGTGTCGTATATGTTTAAGTATTCGGAACGACCTAATACGTTGGCTAGTTCTCGGTTTAAAGATGATGTTCCAGAAGCAGAAAAAACACGACGTATTGTGGATTTGGTGGCGCTTCAGAATGAAATCACGTACAAGAAAAATTTATCTTATGTTGGCAAAACAGTTGTGAGTTTGGTGGATAAGTTAGGTAGCCGTAAAGATCCTAATGCCGTTGTTGGGCGCACAGATGGGAATACGCTTGTGATGTTTCCTGGTAATGGCGAGTATGCGTTGGGTGAGTATGTGAAAGTGCAGATTACGGAGGCTACGCCGCATATGGTGCGTGGTGTTGCGATAGGACGATTATAATGACAGATAAAGAAAATGAAGTTTGGGCGCAGTTGCGTTTGATTATTGATCCCGACCAACAAGAAGATATCGTTGAGTTGGGGTATGTGAGCCATTTAAAAGTGACGGGTAGTAAAGTCTATTACCATCTGCATTTGCCTGATGTGAATGCGAAAGTAAAAGAGCAATATCAGTTTTTTTCTGAAGAGTCTGTTCGGGAGTTGCCTTGGGTGGAAAAAGTAACGACGATTATTGCCGCATCTCCAAAACAATCGTCACTTGCACCCAGTTATAATGGCCTGAAAGACGTCTCCCATATTGTCGCCGTAGCGAGTTGTAAGGGGGGGGTAGGGAAATCGACGGTGGCGGTTAATTTGGCGTATTCGTTGGCGTTGTCTGGCTTTCGTGTGGGGATTTTTGATGCGGATGTGTATGGGCCGAGCTTGCCGACGATGGTGCATATAGAAGATAGGCAGGTTAAGTTTGAGGGGGCTTTAATTTTACCTTTTGAACATGCCGGCGTGTCGTTGATGTCGTTTGGATTTGCGAAAGATCCTGCACAAGAAGATGATGCGGCGATTATGCGTGGGCCGATTGTGTCTCAGGTGATTAATCAATTACTGACAGGCACAAAATGGGGCGAGTTGGATTATTTAATTATTGATATGCCTCCAGGAACTGGTGATGTGCAATTGACGTTGACGCAGATGGTGCCGATTGTGGCGTCTGTTTTGGTGACGACACCGCAGCAATTGAGTTATGTGGATGTGGTGAAGGGTATACAGATGTTTGATAAAGTGAAAGTGCCGACGGTGGCTGTTGTACAGAATATGAGTTTTTTTGTGGGGGATGATGGCAAGACGTATTATCCATTTGGACAGGGGGCGTTAAAGAAATTAGAGCGTGAGTATGGATTTAAACATACGGTGGAGATGCCGATTTTAGCGTCTGTGTCAGAAGCGGGCGATACGGGTGTGCCGCTAGTGATTCGTCACCCAAGTTCTGCTGCGGCTAAGAATTTTTTGGAGTTGGCTAATTTTGTTGTTTCGGAAGTCGCTAGATTGCGTGAGGTTCACACAGATGTGCCTGCTATTTCGACGGTTCCTGGAAAAGGGGTGGTGTTGGAGTATGTAGACCGTGACCCTGTTGTTTTAGAGCATTGGGAGTTGCGTGTGGCGTGTCAGTGCGCGCATTGTGTGAATGAGATGACAGGTGTACGCGTTTTAGATCCAGCCCGCGTTCCGAAAGATGTGGAGGTACTCACGCTTAGAGCGATTGGAAATTACGCGGTGGGGATTAATTGGAGTGATGGACACTCATCGATTTATCCGTATGGGTTTTTAAAGGAAATGATACGCTAGAAAATTTGTAAAAAAATGTGAAATTTTTTTCGGTTTTTATCAATAAGTTTGTAATGCAGAAACTTATTTTTCCAACCCCCAAAAGTTATAAGTGCAGCTTGTTGACGGGATAACTCTGTTTTTCATAAATTTCGGCGTGCTGGTGATGTCTTTGCGTGTATGGTTTTTGGCGAAGATTCCTCTCTGAGTGTTACTGTTGAGAGACAAATGGATGCGAAGGGTCTTCGGTATAATTCAGCATGGTCGTGGCTGGTATTAAATGCAACAATCTTTTGGGCTGATTGAAGGGAAGGTTTTGGATTTTGATTTCAATCTTGTACAAAGTCGTCTTTTGTTTCAGAAATCGGTCAATTTGATTCAAGATACGCCGATGGAGTGGATTTTGAAAACGCATAAGAATAATCAGAAGGTTCTTGCGGACATCCGTTCTTATGGAAATCCTGATATTTTCACCGGATCAACTTTGTATAGATTTTAGCTATGACCGCCGGGAGATATTTTTTGGTTTGAACGTCTTTTGTCTGCATGTTACACTCACAAATGGAGAGCTGGCAGAGTGGTCGATCGCGGCGGTCTTGAAAACCGTTGAACCGCAAGGTTCCAGAGGTTCGAATCCTCTGCTCTCCGCCAGTTTTTGGGCTCTTCGGCTCTTCACCATAGAAGGGGGCAGATAAAAAAACTGACTCCTAATTAACAACATAAGACACAAACCCTCAAGCGATAATTCTCAAAGTTTTTAAAACCATAAGCTCTCCGTTGAATAAGTTTCATTTTGCGATGGAATCCTTCAGTAATGCCATTAGATTTCGTAAAGCGCCACATGCAAGCAATTTCTTCACGCCAGTGATGCAAGGTATTGCCCAACGTAACCAAGGGATCAAAGTGAGAATTTTGAAGGTCAAGAACGGCATTTAAAAGTCTTGGGATAAGACGTTTGGCTTGTGAAGCGGTACGATGTTTTTTGAGAAGAAGACGAACCAGATTTTGTTTAAAGTCATAGATGGGTTTAAGGCCTGGGAATTTTTCGAAATACAGATTAAGACGCGGGATCTGATCAGGTTTTAAATGCCAAGCATGACGACGCATGAGGGAAAGTAAGCCTCTTGAGTATTTGGCGTTGGGATCAAAGAGATGCCAGGTTTTAAGAAAAGCCTGATTAATGAGACGAATAACATGGAAACGATCAGCGACAATACGCGCATTTGGAAAAACATCTTTAACAATCGAACGATAGTGATCGCATAAGTCCATACAAACCATTTCAACCGATTCTCTACCTTTAATTCGCTTCAAATGAGGCAAGATCTTCTCTCTAGATTTACCAGGAAGAATATCGAGAATTCGATGGCGATCGAGACTGCACAACGTTGTGACAAATCCATGTTTTCTAGAAAAGAAATGTTCATCAATACCAAGATATTTAGGGTAATGTTGATCTTGTATTTCAGATTCTTTTTTCTTAAGAAAGAAGTGATACCATCTCTCAATGGTAGCGGCTCCAATCTTAACAGAACGGGCTAAATCGACCTGTGAAATACCTAAGTGGTGTTTTTCAAAAACTTCTCTTCTGAAGGCCTCTGTGGACCGATACCATTTTAAGATTCCTGGAAATCGTTGGTTAAAATATTTGAAACAGTTTCTACAGTGAAATTTGTGTGCGGTGAGGTGGAGCTCGCATCGCCGATTCCCGATGCTTTCATGTCGCAAGACCCTTCTAAAAGTTGTTTTTTTTCTAAGATTCTTACTTCCACAATGTGGACAAAAAATATCTCCTGTAAACCGCGCAACCACCTGAATGGGATTAATCCCATTCAGGTGGTCTATGACATATCCTTTTAAATTCAGTAAACTGTCTGATAAGGGCATGGTGAACTCCTTCTAAAACCTAAGATATTTTTAGTTTAGTTCATCTGCCCCCTTTTTTGATGGAGAGCGGCCTATTATGAATTTCTTTAAAATTGTTTCTTTACAAACACTTAATTCCAATAATAGTTGCTTTGGAGAGTGTGTAGATTTTTTACTTGGGGATCTGTTGCCTCCATGTGATGGGATTATGTCTAGGGCTTTACAGATTCAGGCAGATCATGATGCTGATCCTTCCAGTCCAGATTATATTCCTTCTCACTATTTAAAGTACGCAAACTTAAAAGAGGTAAGAGGGAATATTTTGCATGTTGTATCTGTGGAAGAGCTTCGGGCTTTTCATGATGCATTTATGATTCGAGTTCAATTTAAATCAGAAGAGGTTCACGCTATTGCGATAAAAATTCAGAGTGAACCCCCTGATACGTGTTTGTATTTAGACCCGTTCGAGAAAACGGGTCCTCGCCTAGTGGCTCTTAGTGAACTATCAAATACGCTTTCGAAGCAGAGTAAGTTTCTTTCTTTACAGCTTATATATTGGGCTCGTTCGGATTAACGTTTTCTTGCTGCCTTAGAATTGATTCTATTTCTTTTTGTTTTTCGTCTAGTATTTTTTGTAGCAAAGCTTCTTGTTGTTCCCTTGCTCGTGCCTTTAGAGGTGTATATGGATTGGTATCTGAGGTTTGGGCTTCGCTCAGGATTCTGATTCTTTCTTGAACTTTATCATTCTCTCTTATTAGTTGGGCTAGTTTGGTTTCTAAACTTGGTCGAAAAAAATCATTTATTGTAGATTGGGATAGATCATTTACTTTACGTCTTTTTTCTTGCGGGGTGCTAGTCTTATTCTCTTCTTGTGTACTTGTATGATGTTTCCAGAAAGCATCTTTGTATTGCTGGTTAGGAAAAATAACTGTTCCCTTTAACTTGTCTCCAACGTTTGGCCAGCTATTCTCCGTGGAAGTTTGTTTATATCTTATGACTAAGCCCATTTTGTCGTTAAATTCTTCTTTATTAAATTGTTGATCTAGTACTGCTGACGATGCGTGTCTCATAGGTCCTGGCACGCGAGGGCCTTGGGGGGTTGAAATGATTTTGTACATGGTGTTTCCTCCGGAAAATATCTCCCCTTTATTTAGTTTTCGTTTTTTTTTTTTTAAATAATGCACTCAATTTTTTTGTTCTTTTGCATTACACTGCTTTATCTATGGATGAATACCAAACGTATTATCAACTTTGTGTTGTAAGTTGTGTGAAAGAAAAACGTGATTTAGAAATATATATTCAAAGCTTGGAACCCCTTAGTTTGACTGTTATGCCTATTTCAGTTGATAGAATACTAATCCAGGCTTTGTTTTTTGAAGAAAAAAGGACTCCGGGGTTGACGGATGTTTCTTGGACGGTATTGACGGAAGAAATGTGGAATGAACCAGACGTCGTCCTGATTAATGGTCTTGTAGTGCAGTGTCCTAAGACTGTATTTGGACATGGTAAACATCCTACTACACAGCTGTGTCAGGAGATTTTGGCAGGGGTTTCTTTGGAACCGACTATGCATCTTGTGGATGTGGGTACGGGATCTGGGGTGTTGAGTTTCTTGGCTTGGCAATCTGGCGTAACCTCCATTGAGGCCATTGATATTGATCCGTTTGCAATTGAAATTGCTCGGCAAAACGCGCGGGATAATGCTATTGCTGAGGAGATGTTTTCTGTAGCGGATTTATTTGATTGGCAGCCTCAAAGAAAGGCAGACGTGTTGATTGCGAATCTTCCGATTGATATTTTGGAGAAGGCTTTTGATCGGCTTAGAGACTGGGTTGCTTTAGATGGGCTGATGATTCTTTCGGGGCTCACTACGACCTGGACTGCAAAACTAGAAGCTCTTATGATTTCGTCTGCAACTATTTTAAAAAAAGAACAAGTGGATGAGTGGGTTTGTTATCTTTTAAGGAGAACAGTATAGATGCGTTTTGTACCTAAAAATTTAACGGTTCGCGTGCTTATCGGGTTGGTGCTGGGTATTCTTTTTGGGTGTTTCTTTCCTGAGATGGGGGCAGAGCTTAAATTTTTACCCGACTTTTTTATCCGGCTGATTAAGCTGGTTATTGCGCCGATTATTTTCTTTACGGTTTCTTTGGGTATTGGCGGCATGGAAGACATGAAGCAGTTGGGACGCATTGGTGGGAAGGCGTTTTTGTATTTTGAAATTGTGAGTACGTTTTCTTTGGCGTTGGGTCTCGTAGTTGTTCATTGGCTTCAGCCGGGTGCGGGATTTGATTTGTCTCATGTCCATGCTGTTGATATTTCTACCTATACCAAGGCCGAATCGACACATGGGCTTATTGGATTTTTTGGGTCTATGATTCCTGATAATTTGGTGGCTGCTTTTGCGAAAGGGGAGATGCTGCCGATTTTATTGGTGTCGGTTTTGTTTGGGTTGGCTATTGCGCGAATTGGGGTGCCTGTACGGCCATTGATACAGACGTTTGAACGGTTGAATCGGGTTTTTTTTGGTATTGTTGAGTTGATTATGTGTTTGTCACCGGTGGCGGTTTTTGGGGCGATGGCGTATACGATTGGAAAGTTTGGCTTGGTGTCGTTGTTGCCACTGGGTAAGTTGGTGGCGAGTGGATATCTAACTATGGCTCTTTTTGTGGTGTTAGTGTTGGGTGGTATTGGCCTTTATTTTAAATTTAATATTTTTAAAGTGCTTCGGTATATTAAAGAAGAAATTTTCTTAGTATTGGGAACGGCTTCTTCGGAAACGGCGTTGCCTACGTTGATGGGAAAATTGGAAAAAGCAGGATGTTCGAAATCGGTGGTGGGGTTGGTAATTCCTACTGGGTATTCGTTTAATTTAGATGGCACGTCTATTTATTTGGCGATGTCGGTATTGTTTATTGCGCAGGCGTATCATGTGCCCCTGACTTTTTTTCAGTTGTTGTATATTTTGGGTATTATGATGCTCACCTCTAAAGGAGCCGCTGCGGTGCCTGGATCTGGATTTATTACATTGGCTGCGACGTTGGCATCTATGCCGGGTCAGTTGATTCCAGTGGCCGGTATTGCGCTGTTGTTGGGGGTGGATCGCTTTATGTCTGAGGCCCGGTCTGTGACGAATTTAATTGGTAATACGGTTGCAACGGTGGTTGTGGCAAAGATGGAAGGCGAGTTTTTGGATCAGGGCGCTTTCTAGCGTATGCTAAATTTTGGTATTAGCTCTGCGAAAACAATAGCCCTTTATCAAAAAATGGATGCCCTTCATATTCTTGAAAAAGATATTACCGAGTCGTTTATTTGTGCAAGTGGGAAGGGCGGCCAGAACGTTAATAAAGTGTCGACGTGTGTGCGATTGAAACATGGGCCGACGGGTATAGAAGTGAAGTGCCAAAAGTCTCGGTATCAATTGCTCAATCGGTATTTAGCGCGGTGTTTGTTGGTTAAAAAAATTGATGTGATTGTTGCTGGAAAGCAAAGCGCAGAAATGCAGCGCGTAGAGAAGATCCGGCGCCAAAAACGAAAACGTAGTAAGCGCGCTAAGAATAAAATGCTAGATAATAAAACGCATCACGCCAAGAAAAAAGCCGGGCGAAAAGGGCTTGGTAATACTGATAATAGTGGCATTTGATACTCAGAGAAGGTGGGGGATCCTAAGCCTTTACTTTACTTCGGATATATCCGATAATATCGGAACATGTTTCCGAGACTTGTTAAGCCTATTAAAGCCCGCAGTTTTTTTCTCTTTGGTCCTAGAGGAACAGGGAAATCCACATTTTTGCGTGATTATTTTCAGTCAACTGAAGCCTTGTGGTTTAATTTATTAGATCCTGAATTGGAGGATATGTTGTCTCGGAGTCCAAATCAGTTGCGTGACCAAATCCGATTAAAAGAAACTCAGATTGAGTGGGTTGTTGTGGATGAAATACAAAAAGTTCCTAAATTACTTAATATTGTCCACCATTTAATTGAAACAACAAAGATTAAATTTGCACTGACAGGGTCTAGTGCAAAAAAATTAAAAAAAGAAGGGGCTAATCTTCTAGCTGGGCGTGCATTTGTTAATTATCTCTTCCCTCTGACTTCTGTTGAAATGGGAGAAGCGTTTGACCTTGATGATGCGCTTCGGTGGGGCACTTTGCCGCTCCTGTCACAATTAGTGTCTGATCAGGTAAAGGAGGCTTATCTAAAATCATATGCTTTAACGTATCTTAAAGAAGAAATATGGGCCGAACATATTATAAAAAATTTAGACCCCTTTAGGCGATTTCTTGAAATATGTGCGAGTTTGAATACGGAGATTATTAATTATTCAAATATTAGTAGGGATGTGGGTGTTTCAGATAAAACAGTGGCTTCTTATTTTGAAATCTTGGAGGATACGTTAGTTGGTTTTTCATTACTTCCTTTTCATAGATCTGTTCGAAAACAACAACGTCAAAGTCCAAAATTTTATTTTTTTGATATAGGGGTTGCTAGGGCTTTAGCGCGTACGCTTCCGCAGGTAATTTCTCCAAGTACGTATGGGTATGGAAAAGTTTTCGAGCATTTTATTATTACTGAAATTTATCGTTTGAATATGTATTTTAATAAAAATTATAGGCTTTATTATTTGCGTACTAAGGATCAGGCAGAAATTGATTTAATTATTGAAAAGCAAGATCATTCGTTGATTTTAATTGAAATTAAATCTTCTGTTTTAGTAGATGATCGAGATTGTCAGGTACTAGAGTCTTTCTTAAGTGCGTTTTCCGGTGCGACTGCTATGGTTTTATCTCGGGATAATCATTCAAAAAAAATTAATTCTGTTATCTGTCACCATTGGAAAATTGGATTGTCTGAATTATTCGCTTAGTAATACTGATAATAATGGCATTTAATGCCGCCATTATAGAGCTTGCGGTTTTTGGTGGAGCGGCGTCCGAATAGGCGTTGAAACTCTTCGTTTGCGGTCAAAATATAATAGGACCATTTTGGGAATTGGGTTTTAAAGACGTCTCCCATTTCTCTGTACAGTTCTGCGGCTTCTTCTTCTGTTCCTAATCTGTCTCCGTAGGGAGGGTTGGTGATGATTTTCCCGCGGTCGTGTTCTGAGATGAGATCTTTTACTGGAATTATTTTGGGGATGATGGTGGTGAGGCCTGCGTCTATTAAGCCTTGATTGGCTAGGCGAATGGCATGATTACTGATGTCGGATCCTAGGATTTGAAAGTCGGTTGTTTTGAGGATGCTGTCGTGTGCGTTGTCTCTGGCTGTTTCCCACAATTTTTTGGGCATAATTTGCCAATTTTCGGAACAGAACGAACGATGAAGTCCCGGTGCGATATTTTTAGCCATTAAGCCTGCTTCAATTAAAATGGTTCCGGTACCACATAGCGGATCTATGAGGACATCTTGTGTGGGGCGCCAACGGCTTAATAAGATGAGTCCGGCAGCGAGGGTTTCTTTGAGCGGTGCACCGTCGGGAATAGCGCGATACCCCCGCATGTGGAGACCTGTACCTGATGTATCGAGACTAAGAATGACGTGGTTTTTATCGATCTGAATTCTGATGGGACATAGCGCGCCGGTTTCTGGCAGATGTGTGAGCTTATGTTTTTCTTGAAGGCGTGCGACGATGGCTTTTTTGACGATAGACTGGCAAGTGGATTTGCTAAAGAGTTCGGATTTTAAAGAGGTGACTTGTGCGACGGGGAATTCGTCGTCGGCTTGTATCCAATTTTCCCAGGGAATATCTACAGTTTGGTTGTAGAGTTCGTCAAATGTAACGGCGTCAAATGCGGCTAATTTGACATAGACTCGACCTGCGGTGCGTAACCAAAGATTGGCTTTGCAGATATCAGATAGATCACCGGTAAATTCTACTTTTCCGTCAAAGACATTTACGTCTTGATAGCCTAAGTCTTTTATTTCTTTGGCGAGAACGGATTCTAGCCCCATGGTGGTTGTAGCAATTAATGTAATGCGCATGGGGCTATGTTACCAGATCCAAGGAACTTTGTATTTTTGAATATGACTATCGGGTGTTACCAATGTGTACTGTTCGTGCAGTGCTTGTGCAATTAAAATTCGATCAAAAGGATCCTGATGAAGGGGGGCTAGTTCGTAGAGTTTTAAAGCATGCTGATAGGTTATCGAAAGGGGCTGAATTTGATTTTTTTCTAGTTGTTCTGAAATAAACAGTTGAGGGTTTTTCGGGAGTTCAAGCTTGCCTAATTTTGTTTTGATTACCATTTCCCAAATACTAGCAGTACTTAAAAATATAGTAGAGTTAGAGGTTTCAATTGTTTTTCTTGCTGTTGCACTTAGGAGCTCCGAATCCGTAATCCACCATAAGAAAACGCAGGTGTCTAATAAGAGTGTCACGAAACAAACAGTCCTAATAGATTTTTTGGCAAAGGATCATTAAATTCGTTTGAAAAAATTATTTGTCCTTTTGCGGTCCCTGGTTTTCTTTTTTTAGTGTTTTGTGAAAAAGGTATTAGCTTCGCTATAGGATGTCCAGATCGTGCAATAACCACTTCTTCTCCGTTTCTTACTTGAACGAGCAATTCGGAAAGATGTGTTTTGGCTTCATGAATATTCACTTGCATAATTGCTCTCCCTATAGGCTAGTCTAACACTTAGTTTACTGTGCTTTGGATTTTTTTACCAATTACTCCGTTTCATGTAAATTTTCGTGGCTGCATTATCGCCGTGTGGGTAGCGGGCTGTGAGGTCTACTTGCACGTAGGCAGGTGCCGGTGAGCTGCTGGCATATGTATCGATTTGGGCTTGTGTTAGGGTGGATGTGTAGACGTCGGTTCCGATGTCGATGACTTGGCGATCGCCTATTTGCTGGTCGCTGGAGTTGTAGAAAAAGAGTTCCATCGAATATTTGAGCCCAGTTAAAGGATTTCCTGCTTCATCGGTGGGGGCGTCGTAGGAGAAAACGCGTCCGCCGGTGGTAAGGATTTGGTAGGGATCGTTGCGGCTACCAGAGCCTGTTGACCAGGTGGTGGTGTCGTTTAGGATGGTTTGGAATTTAAAGTTGAGGCTGAGCCAGAAATGTTCTTTTTTACCATTGGTTTTGGTGACTTCTACAAGAATGAGCTGTCCTGGTCCAAACGTATTGTTGTTGGGTTTAAGTAGGACGGTCCAGACAGTTTGGCCGCTTAGATTAAGTGCTTTGTAGAGTTTATAGTTGTCGGCGGACCAGTTGCTGCCTGTGGAGGGGTAGGTGTCTACTGCAGTAAAGCCGTTGGGTAGGGGGTCTATTTTTGAACTGGTGTAGTTGGCGTTTACGAGAGTGGCTTTCATCGAGGAGATTTTGCTGGGGTCGCTACTTGAGAGCTGGAGGACGACGTTGGCATCTTGTGTGACGGTGAAGTTGTTGGCTTTATCAATTTTAAGATTCATAAACATGACTGCACCGCTGATAGTGGATGAGTGGATGCTGATATCTGCTGCCCCATTTTCTACTTCATTGTCTAATTTCGCGCCGTTGTTCATGGCGTCAAACATGTCGGGAATCCCGTCTTCATCTTGGTCGATAGAATTTTTGTCATTGAGGCTGCCGGTTTTTGATCCAGATCCTTTACCATTGTTGCCCACACCCACAGGTGCGCCGCCTGCTGAGGCCAATCTTGTTTTAAATGTAGTATCGACTGATAAATTGGTCATATTGGCAGTGGCCATATCTCCGCGGCCTTTTGCTGCGTCGAATGTGATACTTGCGCCTTCAACATTGCCAGAAAATTTAAACCCGGTAGAGGCTTCTGTCGCTGATCCATTGGGTAGGACTGTGATGGGGCCTAAATATTTAAAGGGGTTTTTTTGGATGATACCGGCAAAAAAGTCGTCGCCATTTTCGAGGTCTTTGGTGGTTTCGATATCAAGGGCAAAATTTCCTAGAGCATCTATGTCGACAAAATAGACTTGTTTGGAGGCGCGGTTTTGTAGCCAGAGGTAGTAATTTCCTGAGGCTTCAGCCGATGAGATATTGGTTAAACTGATGTTTCCGGAAAAGCTTTTGGTTTCGTATGTCGCATCATCGCTGGAGCTGCTTTTGCCACAGGCTGTCATTAGACTTAGGGTTCCTAATAATAATGTCGTGCCGAGTAGTGCTTTGATTGGTTTCATGTGATTTCCCCCACAGGTTTTTAGTTGATGTTACTAGCATACGGCTACTTGTTTTTTTTTCAAAATTTCTTGACTTTTGATTTCTGTCCCGATAATCTAACTTTATCAATAAGACGGATTTTTTCGGGGAGGAATTTTTATGGTAAGAGGTGGCAAACGTAGTGGTGCCGGCAGGCCTCGTGGGACGGGTAAGTTTGGAGAATCGACGGTGCGTATTCGTGTGCCGGAGGGTAAATTGTCTGTTGTGCAGGCGCTTTTGGAAAGTGGAGATCAGTATGCGTTGCCGTTGTTTGATGGGCGGATTTCGGCGGGATTTCCGTCACCTACGGATGATTATTCCGAGGGGAAATTGGATTTAAATCACCATTTGATTCACCGACCGGCCACGACTTTTTTTGTGCGAGTGAGTGGGGATTCTATGATTGGCGCGGGGATTCATCAGGATGACTTGTTGGTGGTGGATCGCAGTTTGTCGCCGAAGCATCAGGATGTGGTGATTGCGGTGGTAGATTCAGAATTGACGGTGAAGCGCTTGTCTCGAAAATCAGGTACGGTGGCGTTGATGCCAGAAAATCCGGTGTATTCTCCCCTAGAAATTACAGCTGATATGTCGTTTGAAATTTGGGGGGTGGTGACGTCTGTGATCCATCAGTTTCGCTAATGTTTGCGTTGGTAGATTGTAACCAATTTTTTGTATCGTGTGAGCGGGCGTTTCAGCCGAAATTGTGGGGCCGGCCTGTTATTGTTTTATCTAATAATGATGGATGTGTGATTGCGCGGTCTCAGGAAGCAAAGCAGTTGGGTATTGCGATGGGCGCGCCATTTTTTAAGGTGAAAACGTTGTGTGAAACAGAAGGGGTGACGGTTTTTTCGTCTAATTTTCAGTTGTACGCGGACTTATCTGCTCGGATTATGATGTTGCTTCGCGAGTGGGTGTCGGATGTAGAAGTCTATTCGATTGATGAAGCGTTTTTGGATTTAACGGGGGTGTCTGATCCTGAGGCGTTTGCATTTTTAATTCGGGAGCGGATTTTGCAGTGGGTGGGGATTCCGGTGTCGATTGGCATTGCGAGTACCAAGACGTTGGCTAAAGTAGCGACACAGTTTGCCAAAGATCATGATCATTATGGGGGCGTGTTTTCGTTTACAGATCCTGCAGTTGAAGAGGCTGTTTTAGATCGGCTGTCTTTACGTGATGTGTGGGGAATTGGACCTCGGACGGCAGAAAAATTGCAGGCGTCTTTTGGTATTTCGACGGCATTGATGTTACGTCGATCAGATCCGCATCGGGTTCGCAAGGTGATGAATGTGATGGTGCAACGGATTGTGTATGAGCTTCAGGGGATTTCTTGTTTGCGTCTAGAAGACATGCCCACGCCTAAAAAAAGCATGGTGTATTCACGGTCTTTTGGGGAGAAGATTCGGGATTTAAGATCGTTGGAGGAAGCGGTTTCACTTTATGCCAGCCGGTTGGCGTTGAAGTTGCGTGAGTCGAAACAGATTATGCAGGGTCTTGTGGTGTTTGTTCGGAGCAGTCCATTTGTAACATCGCATGCGTTTTATCGGGCATCGGCGTTTCAAGCGTGTGATCCGCCCACATCGGATACGCAGGTGATTATTAGGCAGGCACTTTTGGCGTTGCGGGGATGTTTTAAGCAAGGGGTTTTGTACCATAAAGCAGGCGTGATGGCGGTGGGATTGCAGCCAGAATCTGATCAGCCGTTGGTGTTATTTTCTTCTGGTTCCGATAAAAAATCTCAGGCGTTGAGTCGGATCGTTGATTCGATAAATGGTGTACATGGGCAGGATCGGGTGAGGTATGCGGTGACGGGGTTGGAGCGGGGATGGATGGTGAAGTCGGAGTCTCTGTCGTCTCGGTATACGACTGATTGGGGGGAGTTGTTGGTGGTTGGGTAGTTTTAATCCAGCTTACTTTTTTGGAGTTGTGTATATAGCTTGCGAGCTTCTATTTCAAAGCGGGTTTTGATGGAAGGGTTTTGGTTTAAAAAGGTTACTAAACTTTGGGGTAATTCTTTTAGCCAGGGTTCGTCCAAGAGTGTGTTGATAATGTCTTTTAAGTCAGTATTTGTTTTGGATTCGTCTAGACTCAAAAGACTTCTTGTTATTATTACTGTTGCTTCTTGATCTGATATTGGCATCTTGAGAGAGCTCTCTGGGTTACCTAATAACACGTCAAGGTCTAGTTCTGAGGATCTATGAAGGGATCTATAATCATTTTGCGCACTTACATGACTATAATCATGTATACCAACGAATGCTGCACCACAATTATTTGCGTGGGCACTAACCATTAGTTTTGGTGGCGGGGAGAATTCTTGATACGCCATGACGGGAAAGGTGGTCTGAACAAGTCTTCGATTTAAATTTAATGCTAATAAAGCTTCGTTGGAATTTGCGGAAACACCAGCATGATACAAGGGGAGTACACATGTTAGTGGGTCTGCTTGGGATTCAATGAGCAATTTATTGATTGCTTTTGAGGGAAAAATATAAACTTTATCTAGATTGAAATATCGGCATATATTTATGGGGAATACTGTATCTTCTCCATTGTTTGAGACGACTGTAATATACCTATCTAATTCCGGTAAACTCAGAGACTGTTTCTTAAGCGGACTATAAAAAAGATCTTTGTTGGGTGTAAACCAAGTTGAGAGAAAAAGTTTCTCAGCCTCAGTTGAGATTTTCCCATCGGGGGTAAAAATTGGGACTCGACTAATTTGTGATTTTTCGGTTTTTATCTTAGGTTTGTTGGGAAGTCCTCCATATTTTTTATGTAGTGGATGATCGGGATTAATATTTTGATGGATACCAATCTCTTGGCATACGGTAACCATATGCTCATAGGAAACTGCGCCATGTATATATCCGGCAATCAGGTGAGCACCTACGTTATATTGTTCGAGTAGAGTGTATTCACTTAATATTCCGGTATTGATTTCTTGTAAAAGTAGGGTTAGTTGATGGTCGTTTGGCGTAATTTTTAATGCGTCAGATAAGATCTGGTTTTGTAATTGATGAGGGAATCCGCCTAAATAAATGGCTAACAATTCTCCTTTTCGGAGAGGTTCATTAGAAAAAGTTAGGGTTGATATATCTGATAATGTGGCCTGAGTTCTAAAAAAATCAAAAGATATTTCTTGGATCTCTGCTGATACATATTGGGTAGATATAATTTTTTTCATATTAACTTATCGTTTATTTTTTTGTGAAATTTCAGATAATTTTGATACCCGATACACTAGAGGGTCCCACATTCAAGCAGCAAGTGCAACGAAGGCCTCATGAGGAGACAAAAAGTTAAGGCATTTTCTGGGGCGGTGATTTAGCTTATCTTGGATAGTATCGAGGTGTGATTGAGAAAGCAATGCCCAGTCTGTTTTTTTGGGATAAGTT
>CAMDGG010000004.1 GCA_945898045.1 bacterium UBP8_UBA817 | reverse complement strand
AAATTCTCCTTCCTTAAGACTTAATAAATTTCCATCGTATGATCAATGTCTCGCGCCCATTGCGTGATGCCACCAACCAAATTTTTAACATTCACAAATCCCGCATCCTGCAAAATCCCAACAGCCCGAGCACTACGCCCGCCACTGCGACATTGCAAAACATAACTCACATTTTTGTCCAATTCATCCACACGATCCTCAAGTTCTCCAAGAGGAATATGCACAGATCCATCAATACACGCAATCTCACGCTCATAATCCTCGCGGACATCAATAATCGTAAGTGGTTCACGGGTATCTAACTTTGTTTTTAATTCGGTACACGTAATTTCTGGAATCATAGACCGTTAATTTAACATAAGCAGAGACTTGCTGAGAAGTTGTTTTTGGCAGATGAACTAATATTGGAACGCATCAATTACGTTGTTTGTAGTTGAAGATAATTTTATAGAATTGAGTAATTGTGTTTGAAATTTAGAGTGTCCCCGAAATAGTTTTTTACTCTTAATAATATCATTAAGTTTTTGAGTATAAAATTGTTTATTAGGAGCTTTCATTTTAGGTAGATTGGTTTCTATCCACTCAAGTAAAGCTAATTTAATGGCTTTACGTTCAAAAGGATCTTTAGACTTAAATCTAGCTCTGATAACAGCTTTAATAGCAATTGAAAAATCACGATTGCCTGTTGCGTTTGAAGTTGCATCTGACCCCCATTGGGCAGTCAAATAATCTAGTTCCTTCTTAATATAAGATCCGATATCTCCAGATGCTTTTCCTTCCTCTAGTATAGTCGATACGGCTGAATCCATATGGTTGAGTAGCAGAAATGAATGTCTAATATCTTGCATTGAAGTCGATTCTGAGAGATTCTGGCTGAGGGAGGTAATTATCTGGCGTAACGTTTCTCCTAGACTATTTTGTTTGGATTCGTCATACGCGGTTAGTAAAACCTTGGCTAATGAGGCTCTAATTTTAGAAGGTAAGTTTTTTAAGACAGAGTCGGAAATTTTTGTAGAAAAAAAGATGCATAAATTATTCGCAAGTTGAGTATTTGGTAAGCCTGGGTTAAATAGGTTTGAATCGAAAACGAGTCCACGAGCTTCACAAATATCCTTAATTGTTTTTGTAGAATTTATTAAATCTTGGGAGGAAGGACTCAAGTCTACGGAAGATCCCAAAAGACCTTCTGCAAGAAAAAGTTTTGGAATAAATAATTTGCTTAGTACAGTTTTTAGCTTGGATACTTTGCTTTTATCCACATCAGAGGGTTGTTCAGCTTCTAATTTTTTTAGAGAAGCAGCTAATAATTCCCCTACTTGCTTATTATCTGTAAGCGAAAGTTTATCGTATAAATTATATTTTATTAAGAATTCTGCAGCATCTAATGCTAGATCGAGATCGGTAGAGGGGGTAGATGACTTTTTAATAATTGCAACAATCGATTGTGGATTCATATTACTCGAATGCATATATTTATAATCTTTATTAGCTATAGAAATAATTTTATACAGGGGCATCAAAAATCTCACGTGTTGAAACTATGACTATTTTCTTCATATAGAATTATCGTATTATTACCTTAATAAATTTCATATGAAAAAAAATATAGAGGTGTGTAAGGCCAAATCAAAATGAAATTCTAAAAAAAACGAGAATTGGCAGCCAGAGGCATTCAATTGAATGGCCGTCAGAAAGTGCCAAAGGACGTCAAACTTAGCATCCTAAATATCATTGAAGCTTCCCCTCTTAAAAAGAATATTCTGATTAAGAAACTGGAAATGACTCCCATCAAATATTTTAGATGGTGTCAAAAATACTATTTGGATAATTCTTTGGAAGATAAACGAGGCGGATTTAAGCCTAATAGACCTCGTCTTTTCTTCTAGGAAATCTTGGCTTTCTGAGTCTCAAATCTCTTGTGAAGTCGCTACTCACGAAACGATCCTCTTTATTAAAATAAGGAGGTGATTCTCGTCTAACATATACACCCTTCACTCTACGTATCTTTCTTCTCTTTTATTTCATTATCGTTTTGGCACTACACAAAATATGAGTACTTCAAAAATACCTTGCTATTTAATAGCAAATACTATATGCTACTAGACGGTCCGTAAGTTGCGGATCAAAAAAGCTCTCGGATATCCCCCCCCCCCAAATATTCGAGAGCTTTTTTATTGCCTAATCCCCCTCATCTCCCTACAATAGAACTTCCATGAAACTTCACAATGTAAACATACAAGAACTAGCCCCATTAATTTCGCCTGATACATTGCGTTCGCTTTTACCCGTTACTCCCCTTGTGGAGCAAGTGGTCTTTGAAAGTCGGCAGGCGATTCAAAATATCTTATTAGGTAAAGACAAGCGTTTTCTTGTTATTTTGGGGCCATGTTCTATCCACGATCCCAACGCCGCACTTGAATACGCAGAACGGTTGGTAGCCCTAAAACAGGCATATCAAGATCGTCTTTTTATCGTCATGCGCGTCTATTTCGAAAAACCTCGTACCACCATCGGCTGGAAAGGGCTTATTAATGACCCTGATATGGACGGCAGTTGTGACATGGAAAAAGGCCTCAAGATTGGACGCCAATTATTTTTGAAAGTTAATGCCTTGGGATTACCCATTGCCACTGAAGTATTAGATCCTATTTCCCCACAATATTTATCAGAACTCATCACGTGGGCATCTATCGGCGCACGTACTACTGAGTCCCAAACCCATCGTGAAATGGCCAGTGGACTCTCAATGCCTGTTGGTTTCAAAAACAGTACAGACGGAAGTGTAGATGTAGCGCTTGCAGCCATGCAATCGGCAAAACATCCCCATAGCTTTATCGGCATCGATCCAGACGGACATACGTGTGTGGTCAGAACAAAAGGCAATCCTTACGGACATGTAATATTGCGTGGTGGACATGATGCACCCAATTATCATCCAGAAAGCCTCGAAAAAGTAACGGGCTCTCTCAAAAAAGCAGACTTATGTCCCAAAGTCATGGTGGATTGTTCCCATGCAAACTCCGGTAAAAAACACGAAAATCAAGAACATGTTTTGCTCAATGTGGTGCAGCAAGTGGTAGACGGCAATACAGATATCTTGGGCGTCATGATTGAAAGCAATCTATTTGAAGGAAGCCAATCGATTCCAAAAGACCTGGCCCAATTGAAATACGGCGTGTCTGTTACCGACGAATGTATTGGCTGGGATAAAACAGCGCATCTGTTGTCCGAAACCTATAGCCGGCTGGGAAATAGGGCGTAGGTAGCTACTCACTCCAGCACCAAAGGCGTTACCATAAACACAATATCCGATTTCACATTCTCTGTACTCGCAGATTGAAAAAGTCCCCCAATCCAAGGGATATCCGACAAGACAGGTACACGATTTTGATTGGTACGTACCGTCTCATCTAAAAGTCCTGCAATCACCAACGTCTCATGATTGCGAAGTTGTACCGTAGAATCACTGCGTCGGGTAGATAAAACAGGAAGCTCTGTATTGCCAAATTTTTTCCAGAGTTTGATCGTGTTGACAGTGCTTGTGATTTTGACAGCGATGCGATTGTTTGTTGCAATTTTGGGTAAAAATTGGACGTCGATACCCGTATCCAAATAATGCACTTCCTGCCTTTGCGTATCGTTATGTGTGATTGTAGTAGTGTAGGGAATTTGATCCCCAATTTTGATGCTGGCTACATGATTGTCTACCGTTAATAAGCTAGGTTTTGCGAGAAGTTTGGCATGTCCATTTTGAATGAGGGAGGCGATACTCGCACTTAAAACATCTGAAGAAAGTGCTTTTCCTGTCGCAAAATCATAATTAATCGTGAGGCCGTTTCCAATATCTGACAAAAAATTGCGATAAGCCGAACTATGTTCATAATGCACTTCTAGCACTTCCACCTGAAGCTGGATTTGAGAAAGTTTTTTGTCCATAAAAGCCAGTTGTGAGGACACCGCAAGAGAGACCTGCTTATTGGGGCAGATCACCGTAATCGATCGTGCGCGGGTGTCGGTGGAGACTTTTATACTATCGAATAAATTGAGAAGTGCCGTTTTGCATTGTTCGGGATCTGCCTCATGCAAAATATATCTACAGACGATGCCAAGAGTTGCGGGAGGTGTTGTCGTGAGCACAGGTTCTTTATTTATTTCTGTGCTGAGAGCATCCAAGCCTTGCACTTTTATGCGACTAAGATAGCGGGCTTCCGGTGCAGACAGCATCGACACTAAAAATATGAGTATAAGAAAAATTTTCACCGTGATGCAAGTGTCACATCAAGACGAGAATGTAGTCGAATCGAATGGATAGACAAGGGAAGGCTTTCAAGCACCGTGTCTAATGACGAAGGGTAGGGTGGGGTATGCGAGGCTATATACCCTGAAGGTGTTTTGCGTACGATCCATCCAGATCCCAGTTGTTTTTCAAGAGTGGGGCACGTCAATGGCGGCGTTTGTTTAGGCGGTTGCGAAACCCGTGTTGCAGCCTCATCCAGTTGGGACGTGAGTGTTTGTAGGTGTGTCCACTCTGGGATAAGTAGCCCTACTATGGCAGTAAAAAGTAGTGCAATTACTGCCAATAAAAATTTACGAGGGGACATAGGTTCCTTTGAGTGACCACTTCACCTCGTGGTTGTCTATGGGAGCAAAACGGGAGGTTCCTGTGAGCTCATACAGATTAGATAAATCCTCCATGTGTTTTTCGAAAGAAAGTCTATCTGATTTATCCAGCACCGCGTCTAAGTCTATATGAGAGTCATCGATGGTCAGGTGGAGGTCTGATAATGGAAATTGGTTTAATTGTTGAAAAAATGAGGTGATTTTTCTATTGTGGGATTGGCGCAAATCAGACTGCTCTTGATCGCTAGATTTCCAGCTAGATTCCGCCGCGCTGGCTTTTTGTAGACAATCTGATAATAACGATTCGGTATGATGGCTAGCTCGTTTTAGATGCCCGTAGGCAATCCCAATGATGATTACAATGACGACAATAATGATACCTTGGCTTTTTTGCGACTGAAATAATAGCGTGGATAGACTGTTTTTGTTGTTGAGTGTCAGAGCGGTTAGCCGGATCTGATAACTTTTGAAAAGTTTTATGAACGCCTGTTCGTTAAAGGGGTGGGTGAGAAAAGTGGCTTCGAGTTCTGGAGAAAAAGTGACGCGAAGACGTTGTTTTGTAAATCGAGAAAGAATCCGTTCTTGTGCTCTCGTATCGTTTAGAAATGCAGAAAAAGGAATATGAACTGTTTCTGATCCAGGAGAAATACAAAGGCGATTCGAATAAAAGCAAAATGTTGTGGCTCTAAAATTCATAGAGCGTACTCTATAAAAGAGTGTCTATTGTGTCAATAACTATTTATTTATTTAAAATAATTAACGTAGTTATTTAGAGGAGGCCAGGACACAATCCTGCAAGCAGTGTCAAAATAACAAGTGCAAATCCAATCAGTTTTGATGAAAACGGGACCTTAATAACAGTAGACTCTGCTTCAGTATTTCTAAAGAGTAAGGTCACCAAACTAAAATATAAATAGGCGCCCAAAAGAGAACTGAAAATAGCAAGAACAACTGTTCCGAAATAGCCGCCAGATAATGCATGAGAAATAATTAAATATTTTCCAAAAAATCCAGTGGTTGGCGGAATTCCTGCTAAAGACAACAGCCCAATAATGAATAAAAAAGCAGCAAATGGATTCCGACTAGCCATACCACTTAAATCCGAAATGCTATCTGAAGCAGCCTCACGTTTATCCAATGCCAAAGCAAAAAAGACAACGAGTGATCCTAGCGCATAGCTCAGCGCATAGTAAAACAAAATAGAAGCCGATCCCATGACAAGTGGGATAAGCATAAATCCTGCATGTCCAATACCAGAGTAGGCCATCAAACGTTTCATCGATTTTTGCTGCAAAGCCAAAAGCACGCCCAGAACCATCGAGAGTCCCGCAAAAATCCAAATCAAACGATCTGTATGAACGAGTATCGATGCAAAGCCCGAAGCCAATAAACGATACAGGCCTGCAAACGCCGCGATTTTTACAACCGTCGACATAAATGCCGTATAAATCAGAGGCGATCCTTCATAGACATCAGGTACCCAAAAATGAAACGGGACCACCCCCACCTTAAACAATAGTCCTATTAAAATGAGAAGAGAACCGCCTTGAAGCAACAAAGAAGATCCACTTTGCTGTGCAAACAACGCAATACCAGAACAATCAAAATGGCCTGTACTTACAAAAACAAGTGCAATACCAAATAATAAAATAGCACTAGCAAAAGAACCCATCAGAAAATATTTCAGTGATGCTTCTTGGGATTTTTCACGTGTGGCATACTCCGCTCCCGCCAGAATATAAAGGGGTACAGACAAAATTTCTATCGCCATGAATAGCATCACAAGATGCGAAAAAGAGGTTAAAAGTATAGCGCCCAATGTTGAGAAAGTAAGCAACGCTTCTTGCCCGTATTTCCTACATGAAAGTTCAAAGCATACAGGGTAAAACAGAAAAATAAAAAAAGAAACACTTAATAATAAGCGCGTCCAAATCAATGAATAAGAATCAAAAGACACCATACCTGATCCTAAAAAAGGAACGAAAAAAAGAGGTGTCGGCAAAAACGTACTGCCTAGTGCTATCAACAGCCCTAAAGCCAAAATAGCGCGGGCCCATTTCCCAAAACGAAACGCATCTGCCATCATCGCAAAAATACCCATACCTGATAAAAAAATAACTGGCATCATGGCAATAACACTCCTGGGAAAATCCCCAATCCGAATAGCGTGATAATCACAACGATCATTACAATAAATTCACGCTTATAAATTTTGCTATTACCGATCACTGAAACTGGTACGCCCAAGAGCGCACTTTGATAGACATTTAACATCACCCAAGCACCCAAAATAATAGACAGGCCGGCAAGCCCTGCGATCAACATATTTACCTGAAAGAGGCCCCATAAAATCATGAACTCTCCGATAAATCCTGCTGTAAGAGGTAGTCCAATCGCACCTAAAATTATAAGAAAGAAGCATTTTGTAAAAAGCTTGGATTGCATAACAAATCCACCCATTCTCGATAGATTGAGTGTCCCAGTCCAACGATGCAAAATCTGAGCAGCTACAAAGAGGCCAATAATGCCAAACGCATGCGCCACCGTTTGGATAAGACTTCCATGAAAGCCTTCTGTAGTACCTGACAACGCTCCCGCTAAAATCAAACTGCCGTGCGCGATCGAAGCGTAGGCGATTAAACGTTTGAAATTAAATTCTTTAAGCGCAATCACAGAGCCATAAAGAACGCTTATAACCAAAAGTGGGAGTACAAACGATTGTCCCCAAGCGAGTGCCAGTGGCGTAAGTGGCAGTAAGAATTGAAGGACACCATAAACGGCCATTTTTGACACCAGTCCAGCAACAAACATACTGCCCGATGTTGGGAGACAATCATACGTGTTGGGTTGCCAACGATGTAATGGGAAAATGGGAAGTTTTAGTGCAAATGCTGCAAATAAGCCACAAAAAATCCAACGTTGTTCGATAGGCGATAATGTCAAAGAAAAAAGCGCATCAAAGCCAAATTGATGGGGTGCCGGTGTTTGTAAATATAAAAAGAGCAAGCTAGCAAGTAAAAAGAAACTTCCCAAGAGGCTGTAGAGTAAAAACGTAATCGCAATACGCACACGTTTTTCCCCACCCCAAATTAAAATCATAAAGAAAGCAGGGATCAAAACCAGTTCCCAGAAAACGTAAAACAAGAATCCGTCTCGGGCTAAAAAGACGCCTAGTAATGCGAATTCCATGACTATCATTAGTGTCACAAACCAAGCCTGATTTTTGACCGGAGTGGTTCCTGAAACCACTAAAATAAGCGGGGTTAAAAGTGTCGTTAATAAAATCGTGATGGCAGAAATTGGATTAATTCCTAATGCAAAATTAATCCCAAATTGCGGAATCCAAGGCAAGTTGACCGCTGGTAAATCGTAGCTTAAAAAAATAAAATAAAAGGAAGCGCCTAGTAAAAAAAGAGAGATAAAAATAGCTGCTAATGTTGCCCAGCTAAACGACCGAGTTTGTTTTATATCCATAAGAGTTGCACCAAAATTACAGCAATCGCGGCTGTCATCACCAATAAATAAAACCCAATATGTCCATTCTGAATTTGTTTCAAACGCCTACCAGAAAACATCACGCTTTTCCCAAGAATCGTTGCCGGTAGTTCCAAAATAACCGGCTCAAAAATAGTCCAAAAAAAGCGAGCCAATAACAAAATCGGACGCACAATCAAGCCATTATAAATCTCATCAATATAAAATTTGCGAAAGACGATACCGGTTTTTTCATCAGACGTTTGAACCTGTGAAAAACGACGATAACACCATGCAATCATGAGTCCGATCGCCAAAAGCGTTACAACGATAAACTCAGGATGAAGAGCTTCTGGCAGATGTAAAAATCCACTGGCTGCAGCAAAAATAGCTAAAATCCCCAATGGTATCTGCATAATCCAAGAAGATTCGTGAGCCGTTTTATCAGAACGGGACGTTCCCATAAAGACCAATACTACCAATCGACAGACATAATATGCGGTCAAAATGGACACTAAAACCAAGAGGCCAAAAACAAGAGGAGAATGGTCAAGCGCAGCCAATAAAATCATATCTTTAGAGAAAAATCCTGAAAACGGTGGAAATCCTGCAAGCGCCAAGGCCCCAATCAAAAAGACCCCAAATGTAAACGGAAGTGATTTGCGAAGACCTCCCATTTTGAATACGTTTTGTTCGCCGTGCAGAGCATGAATCACGCTACCCGCTGCCAAAAATAAAAGCGCCTTAAAAAATGCGTGAGTCAGCATATGAAACAAAGCTGCAGAATACGCCCCCAAGCCCAAAGCAGACACCATCAGGCCCAACTGGCTCATTGTAGAATAAGCCAAAATCTTTTTGATGTCAGACTGACGCGTTGCAATAATCGCGCCCAGTAAAGCGGTGGAAACACCCACGCACAACACAACCGTGCTTGCGATCGGGGAGCTCATATAAAACACGTGAGATCTCGCGACCATGTAAACACCCGCAGTAACCATCGTTGCCGCATGGATCAATGCCGAAACCGGAGTAGGCCCTGCCATCGCGTCAGGAAGCCACGTAAAGAGTGGGATCTGAGCACTTTTTCCAGTAGCCCCTACAAAAAGTAAAAGCGCAATCACTGTGATGATGCCGCTACCGATTGGTAATTGACTGGCCCCTGAAAAAACAACCGAAAACTGCGTGCTGCCAAACGCCATAATCATCGCCAAAATACCCAAAATAAATCCTAAATCTCCTACCCGATTCATCAAAAAAGCTTTCTTAGCAGCTTGCCCAAATGCAGCGGTCTGGAACCAAAATCCAATCAATAAATAAGAACACAACCCAACGCCTTCCCACCCTACAAACATCCCTAAAAACGAATCGGAAAGTACTAAAAATAACATAAAGAAAATAAATAAATTTAGGTGTGAGAAATAGCGGGTAAACCCTTCTTCCTCATGCATATAGCCGATGGAATAGACGTGAATCAAAAAGCCAACGCCTGTAATCATCAAACACATTAAAAGAGAGAGAGAATCTAGCAAAAGGGCAAATGATACGTTCGTTTGTCCAACTTGAAACCACGTGAACAAAGGTACCCGAATGGCTCCTGCCAAAAACACATCTCGTAGCATTAAGACGGACACTGCAAAAGAAGCCAACACAGACGCACTCGCTAAAAATCCACTCACACGTTTGGAGAAAAAACAGCCGAAGACATTCAAAAGTAAAAAGCCAAAAAGAGGAAAAGCTAAAATTAAAAACGACGTCATGCCTTACCCCTTCAACTCGTTTAGCGCATCAATATCCGTACTTTCTTTGCGCCGATAAATAACCGTAAAAATAGCAAGGCCCACAGACACTTCTACTGCCGCGACCATCATTATAAAAAAGACAAAAACCTGGGCAGACAAATTGGCATGATATGCAGAAGAAGAAACCAAAATAAGATTTATTGCATTCAGCATCAGTTCAATGCTCATCAAAACAATTACCACATTGCGGCGTATCAAAACTCCGATGAGTCCAATACCAAAAAGAGCAGTGCCCAAAATTAAATACCACTCAGCCGGAATCACTTGTGTCCACGTCATGATTTTTTCCCCAGCATTACCACCCCAACAACCGCAGACAAAAACAAAATCGTAGATAGTTCGAACGGGATGGCATACTGGCCAAAAAGAACACGTCCCAGTGACGAAACACTTCCTTCAACAGAGGCCAAATAGCGAGGAAGAACCAGCGTGCCACGTTGCATCAAAGCTACAATTGTCACTCCCAATACACCCACAACAAAAAAAGAACCGATTCGTTTTACCCAAGACGTGAGTCCCACATCGGACGTGCGCATCATCAACATAATGACAAACAAAAACAACACCATAATCGCACCCGCATAAACGATAATATGCACTACCGCGAGAAAGGGCGCGCTTAGCAAAATATAATGTCCCGCAATACTAAAAAAACAAAGGATTAAACTCAAAACACTGTACACCGGATTCCGAGATAAAATCACACTAAGTGCGCTCATAATTGTTAAAAGAGATAAAAAACAAAAAAGACCTAAAATCATGCGGCCCCCTTTTGTGCAGGACGCATCAATCGACGGGACACATCAACGCGATTCTCCACCGTCTCCAAAAGACGTTCTTTTTTCCAGAAAAAATCTTCCCGTTTAAAACTAGAGGGTACCAATCGAGGTGTTAAATAAATGGCTTCTTTAGGACACGCTTCTTCGCAGAGACCACAGAAAATACAGCGCAGCATATTGATCTCATACTGTGCCGCATATTTCTCTTCTCTAAAAAGAGCTTCTTGGCCAGGTTCACGTTCTGCCGCAACCATCGTAATCGCTTCTGCAGGACAGGCAACTGCACATAAACCACAGGCTGTGCATCTTTCCGCACCTTTTTCGTCTCGTTTTAAAACATGAAGTCCACGATAAACGGGGCTAAATACGCGTGTTTGTTCAGGGTAGCGTACTGTGACTTTCCGTTTGAAAAGATGGGACATCGTAATCATTAGCCCCCGAAAAATAGCAGGAAAATAAAGACTTTCTGAAAAAGTGAGGGTTTTATTAACAACTACTTTAGAACGATTCGTTAACATTCGTATTCTCCCTACAATAAAATCAGAACAGCTGTAACCAACATATTAAAAATCGCCAAAGGCATGAGAACTTTCCAGCCCAAACGCATCAATTGATCGTACCGAAACCTTGGAATCGTCCACCGAATCCAAATAAAGAAAAACATCAAAGCAAAAATCTTAGCAAAAAATACGCCCACACCCAACAGTGTGACTAGATTGTGTGATAGACCCAATGAATTTAAAAAGGGGAAATTAAACCCGCCAAAATAAAGGGCTGCCATCACCGTCGAAGAAACAAACATATTGATATACTCAGCAAATAAATAAAATCCAAGTTGCATGCCACTGTATTCTGTATGATAGCCACCCACCAATTCTGTCTCGCATTCTGGCAAATCAAAGGGCATACGATTGGTTTCTGCAAAGGCGCAAATAATAAAAATAATAAATCCAAGCGGTTGTACCCACACATTCCAATGTCCACCATGTTGCAAAGAAACAATCTCTTTTAAGCTCAATGTTCCCGTACTTAATGTCAACGCAATTAACGCAATACCCATGGCAATTTCATAGCTAATCATTTGCGATGACGCCCTGATCGTACTCAACAACGCATACTTATTATTGGAAGCCCAACCACCAATCATAATGCCATAAACACCAAGAGAAACGACCCCAAATAAATACAAAACGCCCACATTTAAATCTGCAATCTGAAGAGGAACTTCATGTCCCATAATCATTAAAGACGATCCCCAAGGAATCACCCCGCACGCCATACACGCCGCAATCATTGAAATGGACGGGCCTAACACAAACAAAAACTTATTCGCATTGGCCGGAATAAACGCTTCTTTAAACATAAACTTAAGGCCATCGGCTAGTGGCTGTAAAATTCCAAAAGGACCCGCACGATTTGGTCCCACACGGTCTTGAAAAAATGCCGCTAACTTTCGCTCTGCATAGGTTGTATACATTGCAATCACAAGCGTAATCGCCAAGACCGCCGACACCAAAATGAGTTTCTGAATAATAAAAAAAAGATCAAGCATCTTGAGGCCCTTGCAATTGTTCATAATGATTTTGCGAAATCACAGAATGACGATCTACATGCATCGGGCCTTCAATGACCCAATCTTCTAATTTTTTATGCTGAAAACGACAACCGTTACAAATAAAGTCTTTCACTTCACCGACATCATCTTTTCTAGCAGTGACGCGTAACACTTCATCACCTTTTAGCCATACCACTGTCTTACCACAGCAGGCTGTACACTCACGATGGGCATTCATCGGTCGCGCAAACCACACCCGACTTTTAAACCGAAACGTCTTGTCCGTCAGCGCACCCACAGGACACACATCAATCATATTTCCGGAAAAATCACTATCTACTGCTTTTGCAATATACGTTCCAATTTCAGATGCATCTCCACGATTCAACACGCCATGACACCGATGGGGAGTTAGTTGATCCGCTACATACACACAGCGAAAACATAAAATACAACGGTTCATATGCAACTTAATATCTGGCCCAATATCTTGTACAGGGAAACGACGACGCTCTTCTTTGTAATCCGTTCCAGAAGCCCCATGTTCAAAGGCCAAATTTTGTAAATCACATTCGCCAGCCTGATCACAAATCGGACAATCTAATGGATGATTAATGAGCAAGAGTTCCACAATGCCTTTGCGCGCTTCTAAAACTTCTTCAGATAAATTGTTTTGTACCACCATGCCGTCTTCAACCAACGTTCGACATGCAGGAACTAAACGCATAGACGGCCGCGTATTTTGTGCAGAAGATTGTGTGATTTTCACCAAACAGGTTCGGCATTTTCCGCCACTGTCCTTTAAAGTGGAGTAATAACACATTGCAGGGGGGGCAGACTTGGTATCAATCTGACGCGCTGCTTCTAAAATGGTTGTTCCACTTGGAACGTCTAATTCAATGCCATCTATCGTAACTTTCATACGTGATCCTTCGCTAAAGAAACGTGTTCTATAAATTCATCCCTAAAATGTCGAATGGCGCTGGCAATCGGCCAAGCCGCAGCGTCACCAAATGCACAAATAGTTTTACCTTCAATTTTCTTGGCAATTTCTACCAGTAGATCAATATCTTCAGTTCGGCCATGACCATGTTCGATGCGTTCCAGTACTTTTTCCAACCATCCTGTCCCTTCTCGGCAAGGACTGCATTGCCCACACGATTCGTGATGATAAAACCGCGCAAAATTCCACGTATTCCGAACGATACAAGCCTTATCATCCAAGACAATAAATCCGCCAGAACCCAACATCGTGCCAGACTCAAAACCGCCTTCAAATAACGATTCATACGTCATCAAACGCGGCTCACCAGCGGCGGTTGTAGTCGCTAAGTGGGCAGGCAAAATAGGAACCGACGATCCACCCGCAATTAACGCTTTCAATGTGCGACCTTCCAAAAGACCACCGCAATAACTATCTGAATAAATAAACTCTTCAACCGGAAGTCCCAACGCAATTTCATACACACCAGGTTTACGAATATTGCCACAAGCAGAAATCAATTTCGTGCCCGTACTTTTTCCAATTCCAATAGCCGCATACGCCTCGCCACCATGCATGACAATCCAAGGGACAGCTGCAAGAGTCTCGACATTATTAACCACAGTAGGGCAACCATAAAGACCCGCAATCGCTGGAAACGGAGGTTTAATCCGTGGATATCCACGCTTACCTTCAAGCGATTCCAAAAGTGCACTTTCTTCACCACAAATATACGCACCCGCACCCGGATGAACATAAATTTCCAAAGAAAATTCAGATCCTAAGATTTTTGAACCTAAAAATCCATGAGACTTGGCCTCCGCAATCGCGTCTTCCAATTGCGTAATAATCCAACTCAATTCACCCCGAACATAAATATATGCCGTGTTCACCCCGAGTGCATAACTAGATACGATTAATCCTTCAATAAGGCGATGCGGAAGTCTTTCCATGAAATATCGATCTTTAAATGTTCCTGGCTCACCTTCGTCTGCATTACATACCAAATATTTAGGCTTACCACTTTTTTGATCCAAAAAGCTCCACTTCATACCCGTAGAAAATCCAGCGCCACCACGACCGCGAAGTCCAGACTTTTTCACGGCTTCAACAATATCATTAGGCGCCATCGTGAGCATTTTTTCGACAGAGGCATAGCCACCATGTTGGCGATAGACGTCAAACTGGTCGATACCAGCAACAGAACTATTTTCTAATAAAATCTGCATGGGTACGCAATTCCTCAATCAATGAATCTATTTTTTCTTCAGTCAAATGTTCCACATATTTTTTACCCAATTGCATCACGGGTGCCGTGCCGCAAGACGCCAAACATTCTACGCGTTTCAGTGTAAACAAGCCATCAGGAGTGGTTTCTCCAGCCTTAATACCTAACTTGGTTTCGATATAAGAAATAATTTTTTCGGAGCCCACCAAACAACACGGCCCTGTATGACAAATTTGAAACACAAATTTCCCAGTGGGCGTCATGTTAAACATCGTATAAAACGTGGCGACTTCATAGACTTCAATCGGCACAAGTCCCAAAAGAGACGCAACATAGTCCATCGTTTCAGGACTCAACCATCCACCAAATTCTTGTTGCGCCAAATGTAAAATCGGCAACAAGGCAGACTTCTGTTTGCCTTCAGGATAACGACGAATAATCTGCTGAACTTTATCCAATAAGGCAAGACTAAATTTAGGCATCTAATTCTCCCGCAATAACATTCAAACTACTGAGCGTCACAATTGCATCTGAAATCAGCGATCCCTTAATCATTTCGGGATACGCCTGGTAATAAATAAAAGAAGGTCGTCTAAAGTGCAAGCGAAACGGTGATCGTCCACCATCACTCACCAAATAATAACCCACTTCGCCATTACCACCTTCAACCGAATGATAGACCTCACCCACAGGTACAGGAATTTCACCCATCACGACTTTAAAGTGATAAATGAGCGCTTCCATATACTGTTTTACATCTTCTTTGGGGGGCAAATAAAACTCAGGAACATCTGCATGAAACGGGCCATCTGGCATCTTATCCAAAGCCTGTTCAATAATCCGTAAACTCTGCCACATCTCATGATTACGCACCATGAATCGGTCATACGTATCACCCTGTGTACCCACAGGAATATCAAATTCAAAATCTTCATACGAACAATACGGAGACATCACGCGCACGTCATAATCCACACCTGCAGCTCGTAAATTGGGCCCCGTAAATCCATAATTTAACGCACGTTCCGCAGAAATAGGACCTACGCCAATTGTCCGATCCATAAAAATCCGATTACGATTAAACAACGATTCAAACTCAGTTAAAACCACAGCAAATTCTTTTAAAAACTTTCTTAATTTAAGATAAACGGTTTCATTAAAATCACGTTCAAATCCACCGATTCTACCAATATTGGTCGTCAATCTTGCGCCACACACTTCCTCATAAATTTCATAAATATGTTCCCGTTGTTGAAACATATACAAAAATCCAGAAAATGCACCCGTATCCACACCCAAAATACTATTACAAATCAAGTGATCAGAAATCCGCGCCAATTCCATAATAATCACGCGCATGTAATCTACTTTCTTAGGCGTCTTCACACCCAATAATTTTTCAACAGTGAGATGCCAGCCAATATTATTAATCGGAGAGGAACAATAATTCAGTCGATCGGTTAGTGGTGTAATTTGATAAAAAGGCCGATGTTCTGCAATCTTTTCAAACGCACGATGAATGTACCCAATCGTAGGGACCGCATCTACAATCGTCTCGCCATCAATATGAATAATATTTTGAAAAACACCATGAGTCGCAGGATGCGTAGGGCCTAAGTTAAGCGTGACATAAGGTGATTTTTCTACTGGCTGATCGTTCATAATGCGTTATTCTGCTTTCTTCCAAAAAAAGTATCGTCCTTGTCAGAACGTGTTGTATCTTCCAACGGAAATTCCTTACGCATCGGAAAGTCAGTCATCTCATCCATATTCAAAATACGAATTAAATTGGGATGTCCTTCAAATAGAATACCAAAAAAGTCATACGTTTCACGCTCCATCCAATTCGCCGACTCAAAAACAGGCGTCAAACTAGGAACTGTAGGCTCTGAAACCGGGGTAAACGTTTTAATCCGAAGCCGAATATTCCGCGTCAAACTATGCAAATGATACACAACCCCAAGTACAGGTGGGTTCTGATCCGGAAAATGAATCCCACACAAATCCGTCAAAAACTGAAACGACAAACCCGCTTCAGAATACAAAAACTTAAAAACAGGAATAACGGACGCCTTATCAATCGTAATCGTAACCATATCAGAGGACGTATCCACCGATACAATCGACGTTCTAAACTGGTCTTGAAAAGGTTGTAAAAGAGAGGTGGCTTCAGCAGTTGTCATAAAATCCCATACCCCGCTAAAAGCGCTTTATATTCAGGAGAATTCCGACGACCCAAAGCCTCACTACCCGCCAATTCTTGCACCCGCATCAAACCATCAATAATTTGTTCAGGCCTCGGAGGACATCCAGGCACATACACATCCACAGGAATCACTTTATCAATTCCTTGCATCACGCTATAAGAATCAAAAATGCCCCCACTACTCGCACAAGCACCCACCGCAATGACCCACCGCGGCTCTGCCATTTGCTCATACACCTGTTTCAAAATCGGTCCCAATTTCTTGGCCACCGTGCCCATCACCATCAACAAATCCGCCTGACGGGGAGAAAAACTAGGTCGCTCCGATCCAAAACGGGACAAGTCATAATGTGAGCCCATCGTCGCCATAAATTCAATACCACAGCAAGACGTCGCAAACGGCAACGGCCAAATCGAATTCTTACGAGCCAAACCCACCGCTTTCTCTAAACTCGTTAGAAAAAATCCCTGACCCGATACACCTTCTGGAGCGTCAACAATCGTTGCCATTATTTTATCCGTCCGTCCGTTTTTTCAAAATCAATCACACGATGTTTCACCAAATAAACAAAAGCAGTCAAAACCCCACACGTAAACACAACCACTTCCACAAGCCCCGTCCACCCAAGCGCCCGAAAATTAACCGCCCAAGGATAGAAAAAAATCACCTCAACATCAAACAAAACAAACAAAATCGCAATCACACAATATTTAACCGAAAACGGAGACCGGGCATCCCCTTCAGAAGGAACCCCACACTCAAACGCCGCATCCTTCTGCACACTAGACCGCTTAGGCCCCAAAAGATGGGTAATCCCAATCGTAGCAAACACAAAAGCTGCCACAGCAACAAATAGAAAAATGATAGGTAAATAGGTCATAAACACAGTCAGAAATTTTAACACTGTGTGGGCGGTCGGACAACGAGTAATGTTGGCTTAGTTTCTTTTTTTTCGATTTTTTTAGAAAAAGAAAATTATTTTTTGATGACCATCTCTATAAGATGCCACAATATAAAGAATAATCCTCCCCAGATTAACAAGCGAAATTGCCATTTAGAGAACTCGGTACAGTTATTAGTACTCTCGCGAAAGGCTTCTTTAATATTGTTGCTATTTTCCTTGAGTCATATGGCACCTTTTGTAGGTTTGTAATTTTCAATTGATTTTATCTAGAGTAGCAGTTCTATATAAAAATGACATTTAAGAGAAGCCCCCCAACCCCCTAAAGGGGGCGAATAGCTCTGACTTTAATAAGTTTGTTTAGAAAAATAAGAAAAAATAGAAAAGATGATAGTATCTGAATGCGAAATCTGCACCCCCTTTAGGGGGCTGGGGGGCTTAAAAACCCAATGTATATAAAAGTTAGTACGGTTTATCAAAAAACACTAAACCATACTAACTTCGCTATACTTTCTCTTTGAGATGCTCCTGTTATAATAAAATCCGAAGATAAAAACCCCAATAAAAACATATCAAAAGGAGCTCAAAAATGAAAAAAGAATCCATCCTATACTGGCTAAGCACAGGCTTGCTAGCCGCAATGATGACCATGAGCGCCGTCATGTATCTCAGCCAAAATCCACAAGTGATGGAAGGCATTGCCGCTATCGGAATCCCCTATTTCTTCATCCAATTACTAGGCGTTGCCAAAATCTTAGGGGCGTTAGCCTTGGTTTATCCCCGATTTTCAAAAATGACAGACTGGGCCTACGCCGGATTTACCTTCACGTTGATTGGTGCGGCGTGGACGCACATCGCAACAAACACAGCCTCTTCTCTAACGGGCGTAGTCATTGCGATGGTAGTGTTAGGTATCTCATACCGATATCAGAACGAAAATCCATTCACAAACCGTCGATAAAATAATCAAAGAAAGCCCTCAGTTCGTCTAAAGAGGGCTTCTCTATTCCTTCAAAAAATCACCATCAATAATAAACAACTTCGCACCAATATCTGTAGTCGAACGATGTGAACTGGCCCCATCAGTCACTTGATACGTCATGCCTTGCTTCAACACAAACGTACTCCCATCTCCCAGCTCAGAAGTCATCTGCCCACTAATACAATAGATAATATGTCCTTTCTCACACCAATGATCTGCTTTGTAGCCTGGCGTATATTCAACCATTCTCATGCGTAATCCCTCAAACTGTAACGTTTGCCAAAAGGCTTTACCTGTTTCTCCAGGGTGTTCAGTGACGGGAACTATAGACCAATCTGTCGTTTGAAAAGGAATAATAAAGGGATGTGTCATAGAAACCACCTTTTTTAGAGTTAATAAGTTCACGCTAGCAACTTTACTAGAAACTACGCCATAATGACTATATGACCCTTCATACCTCAACCAACAAAGGCAAACGCATTCTCATCATTCTCAAAGATGGCCGCAAAATTATCGACAAATTCAAAGATAAAAAAAGCGGATATGTAATCACTGAAGAATATGGCAAAATTCCCACCAATCAAATCAAGGCTATGACCATTTGCAAACAAGGTGGGCGGGAACAGTCTGAAAAGAATCCACTTTAAAATCAGTCCTCAAGGAGTGAGGTTGCATCTTCAGGTGTGTTTTTGGATTCCTTGCTCTTTGGAAGACCTTTAATTTCTATTTTGTTTCCAAAAAAAGTTAAATTAAGTGTAATGGGTTTAAAAATTTCCTGAACTTCAGATCTAAAATGCTCTTCCTTTAAATCTGTAAAAAAAGTAACAAAAGTATTTTTCTGATCTGTATTAAAATGAGTATTAGCAGTTTTTACTAGTGTCTTTAGATAGATTGGAATAAAGTCCGCATCATTACTTGAAGTACTTGCTGGGTGTTCAGGCTTAGAGAAAATACTTGCAAGAAATTGATCCAATGAGCCTTTTTCTGGTTGAAAAATATCATTCATATGTATTATTTTAGTTGCATCAAAGACGGGGTTACTTAAAAGATCTTCTCGCAATGCTTTTTTTGTCACCGCAGGCAATTTTCTAGATGATGGATGAACTCGGCGTTTTGAAGGTAAACTGACTATTTTAAACATTATGTGCTCCTACGGTGGGATGGCCTGCTTGAATAAGTAAATTAAGGCTCATTCAGTATTCGGACAAAATAGAAAAAAGTTACGAAAAAACTGTTATGACAATCACTCATCAACTAAACTACCCCCTATGCATATCCCCATCTTCTCCCAAGACACACTCCAACTCACCCGCAGATGCAACCTCTCCTGCATTACCTGTGCCCTATGGAAACTTCCTCCTTCCCAAGAACCTTCTATCAAACTTAAAAACAAGCAGCTCAAAAAAACCTATCATCTCGTCGGCGGCGAACCCTTCCTGAGCCAGCGTCTCCAAAAACTCCTCCTGTTTTTAAAAAAGAAAAAATGTACCGTGAAATTTTGGACAAACGGCCAATTTTCACTCGATAAATGGACCACCCTTCTTCCTTATATAGATACGGTATTTCTCTATCTTCCCGCCAGTGACGCCGATACTTACCGAATCATCACAGGTGACGATGGTTACGAAGATGTGATGGAAAAAATCGACTATCTCAAGTCCGAAGAAAAAACCGTCATTATCAATGTCCCGATCCAAACAGACATGATCGATCTACTCCCCGATATCCACGCGCTCGCTATCCAAAAAAAATGCAACTTACTTCTTCACTACTGCCCGCAAGAAGCCTTCGCAAAAGACCAAGTCGCGCTCATCAATCGGTATCGGCGCATCCCTAACGTCCAGGTGTTCGAAAACCATTTCCCCAATGCCCAATATTGCGTCGGATACGTTGATGCTGTTGTCCATGATAAAAAGCAGATTCTACAAAACTGGTTTGAAAAAGTAATCACTTCTTTTTACAGCCTACTAGATCATCGTGAGCATAAACGCTAAAATAAAACCCACATGACCTTTCAAGAAATTATTCTTACACTCCAGGCCTTCTGGTCTCAAAATAACTGCCTAATCATGCAGCCCTACGACACAGAAAAAGGGGCCGGTACCATGAGCCCTCACACGTTCCTAGGCGTACTTGGAAAAAAAGACTGGAACGTCGCCTACGTAGAACCCTGCCGCAGACCCACCGACGGCCGCTACGCGCAAAATCCCAATCGTCTTCAGCATTATTTCCAATTTCAAGTCATCCTCAAACCATCACCATTAAACGTCCAAGATCTCTATCTCAAAAGTCTTGAAGCGCTGGGTATCCAAACAAAAGATCACGATATTCGATTTGTAGAAGACAACTGGGAATCCCCAACATTAGGCGCATGGGGAGTAGGCTGGGAAGTCTGGCTCGATGGCATGGAAGTGACGCAATTTACGTACTTTCAACAATGCGGAGGCTTAGATTGTTTTCCGATACCAGTAGAAATTACCTACGGTCTAGAACGTCTCGCAATGTTTATTCAAAACAAAAAAAGTGTTTATGATCTCATATGGCATGGCGACGTCACCTATGGCGATGTCTACAAACAATCCGAAATAGAACAGTGTCATTTTAATTTTGAAGAAGCCAACACCGATTCCCTTTTTGAAATTTTCAAGCTCAATGCAGCACAGGCCGAACACCTGCTTGCTAAAAATTTAGTTTACCCCGCCTACGATCACTGTCTCAAATGTTCGCATACATTCAACCTGTTAGATGCGCGTGGGGCCATTTCAGTCACAGAACGTATGGGATACATTCTACGTATCAGAAAACTAGCTAGCGAATGTGCCAAAAAATACGTAGAAAAACAAGAAGAGGACAGCGCAGAATGAGCACCTATCTTCTAGAAATCGGTTGTGAAGAAATCCCTGCACGGTTTATGCCTACGTTATTGTCTGAACTCAAATCCCGTACCGAAACTACGCTTACAGAAGAACACCTTACTTATCTTTCTGTTGATACATTGGGTACCTACCGCAGACTTTCTCTCATCATCAAAGGTCTCGCAGAAGAGCAGCCAAAACGCACTGAAACAATCACCGGTCCTCCCACAAAAATAGGAGTGGATGCCAACCAAAACTACCTGCCCCCCGCAATAGGATTCGCCAAAAAAATGGGCGTAGAATTAACTGATCTCACCTGCATAGACGGTTATGTCACCGTCACCAAAAACGCAGGCGGACAAAAAACAAAAACACTTCTTCCTGATCTCATTACATCGATCATAAAAAGTATTCCTCTGCCGATCGCGATGCAATGGGGACGTCGCCAAGAGACCCCTTTTGTTAGACCGGTTCATTGGATTGTAAGTCTTTTAGATCAGGAAATTCTCCCTATTGCTCTCTATGACATCGATGCAGGCCGCGATAGCCAAGGCCATCGGTTTTTAAGCGAAGGTAAAATCTCGATTAAAAACGCAGATCATTATGAACAAGTTCTGGAAACCGCTTCAGTCATTGTAGAGCCTCTCGATCGTTATGACCGAATCAAACAAAACCTGCCAGAAAATCACGATGCTGATCTCCTTGTAGAAGTGACTTTTCTTACCGAGTATCCCGTTGTCCTAAAAGGCAACATCGATCCCATCTATCTCCAACTTCCCCAAGACGTTCTCATTCAATGCATGAAAAAACACCAAAAATATTTCCCGCTCATGGACGACAAAGGCGCCTTGCAACCCGCCTTTTTTGTCGCCGCTGAAAACGTCACAGAATCCAATAAACATATTATTATCCAAGGCAATGAACGCGTCCTCACAGCTCGTCTCGAAGACACCCGATTCTTCTGGGAAGAAGACCTCAAACATCCTCTCGAAACCAACTTGCCCAAACTCGAAAAAGTCGTCTTCCAACGTGGTTTAGGAACACTCAAAGATAAAGTTAATCGCATCATTACTCTTTCTACTTATCTCAAAACGATACTCTTTCCAAACTCTAATATAGAGGTCCTAAATCGCGCAGTAGAACTCTGCAAAGCGGATCTCGTCTCACATATGGTTTATGAACTTCCTGAATTACAAGGAGTTATGGGAAGTATCTATGCATCAAAGCAAGGCGAAAGTCAGGAGGTTTGTACCGCCATCATTGAGCATTATCTTCCTAAATTTTCAGGCGATATACTTCCACAGACGCCTGCCGGAATTCTCATTTCTATTGCTGATAAGTTAGATACAATTGTTGCATGTTTTTGTAATGGTGTGATTCCTACTGGTTCTCAAGATCCATTAGGGATTAGACGCGCGCTTTATGGTGTTCTTCAAATTATTGTGTATCACAAACTAGATTTTGATCTAGAGCTAGTAATTGATAAGGCCTATACGGATATAGCGCATTTTTTTCGCATGGATGAACCAGCTCAAAATGCTTTAGTGAAAATTCTCAAAGATCAAACTATGCTCAAATCTAGGCTCAATGATTTTTGTCTTCAGCGCATTCGCTCTTTATTTATCGAAAAAGAAATTTCGTATGACACAGCTGATGCTATTCTCGATACTCCCAACAGAAATGTCTCGGAACTTTTCCAAAAAGCTACACGATTAGAAGCCTATCGAAAAGCCAATGGTGATACGATGAAACCCCTCATCGAAACCGCTGTGCGTATCCAGCGACTCGCACAAAAAGCAACAACCCATACCGTTAATCCAACTCATTTTGTGTTACCTATAGAGCACACCGTTTACGAAGCTACCCAGACATCTAACAGTCTCGATTCACTAGCAAAGGCCAACACACTTTGGACACAATATTTTGACGAAGTGCTTGTGATGGATAAAGACCCAATTTTGCAACAAACCCGTTTAGCATCTCTTGCTGTTGCAAGTACGACATACAGTACCTATCTCGGAAATGCCGAAAAAATCAGCCTCTAAGTGAAATTGTAAAAAAATTTCATCGGTAACTTGGTATGGCATGCCATCAAAAAATTATTGCTCTTCAAGAAGATGGCTTTATTATTCAGCCAGATTTTAAAATTCCAAAAGTCCAGATGATCTCTGATGCAACCTGCGCTATAGAATGTTTTAGACAACACATCTATGGCATTTTAGGCGATCTACCTTGGCTTCCCAATCAGGATACGTTTAAAATTGCGGTAGCCTACCGATGTGCAGAAGGATACGGCGATCGTGCAACCGCGATAAAAGTGGCCGAGTGGCTTAAAAAAGAAGGCTTCTCGCCTATTCTTTTAGAAAACACCCGTAATGCCGCTACCCATGGCAGCTTTCATACAGATTTGCCCCATTATCAGATGAACACCGTGCCAGAAGGAACCGCTTCCATTGATTGTCTTCTACATCTACCAAGTGGATTGACGCAAGAAGTAGGGCAGGGGATAAACGATTTACAACGACAAGGAATTTATACCCCAAAGACCTCGTCTCATAGTTTTCAAGAACCAGGCTTTAAAATACCTGGTGGCGGAGGAGGGCCTGGCCTGGGTCTCGCCAATTATGAATCGGGTTTACCTCCAGCGTCTCAGCTTTTGGAAGAAGACCAAGGTCTTCATCGTTTAGAAAAACAAACGCTATACGAGCAATTATTGAAAGGAAAAACAGAAGGGAATTATAAAAAGAGTACCCATTTAGCTGTGGCGTATCAACATATTCCCGTGAATGCAGTCCGTGCCATTTTAATGATAGCCGCCGTACATTCAGATGATTTAAAAGATATAGATATCGTCGCCCATACCTGGGATAATCCTCAAAATCCTAAGGCAAGACATGTATTGATGAGTTACGATCCCTTCCCCACGGTTTATGAAAGACTATGTTCCCCAAAAGCAATGGCCTTATTAAAAGCAATGGGCGTAGGCAGCGTGGAATTTTGCATTGAAGGGCAAAAGAGTCAGCCTATTTACATTAATGAAACAGGAAAAGTACTACGAATTCTAGATTATTTTCCATTAACCTCTAAAGATCTAAGCCGTGTGTTACATGAATCTGTGCCGATAAGCGGAACAACGGGTATCAATACCTTTTCAGAAACAGTTTCAAGAAATGGACTCCCCATTTATGAAACACTTTGGATGAATCGAGATTTTTATCAAGAAATACTTGGCGCGGCCCATTATTTTGACCCCGATTCAGAAGGTCTTCATGCCTATTTCCGGGGTATCGAGGCTCTGTGTGTAGAAGGTGGCGCTATTCATAATCCAGACGAATCTCTTCGATACGAAAATTTCAAACCACTTGCTGATCTGGCAAGATCCGAAACCCTTCAAGCACAACTTTCAAAATTCAACGAATGGATCGTGAAAGAAAAAAACATTTTCCGAACAATTCGAGGAATCATTAATGCCCAGTATCTCTCGTCTATCAATCCCGAGATAAATGCTCTCATGAAATGTGGGAAAATTCCTGAAGGGTTAGACACTCCAGAACGATTAAAGGCTATTTTGTTAGAGGCAGTTATGGAAGCTAATTTAAAAAAGGATTTCGAGCTCTCTCATCTTTGATCGTAGTATCAGGTCCATGCCCACTTAAAACTTTCGTCTCATCCGGCAACGTAAGCAGCTGACTTTTAATACTCTGAATCAACAATTCATAATCCCCACCAGGCAAATCTGTGCGCCCAATAGACCTTCTAAATAACGCATCACCCGAAATTACAACTGGTTCAGGCAGTTCAAAGTACAACGCAATATGTCCAGGTGCGTGGCCCGGTGTATACAATAATTTGCCTGTCACAGATCCAACAGAGAAAGACGTTAACCCTTTTAAATCCAAGTCAACCTTGGGTACATTTCTATACTGCCCCGGAGGTAACCCCATTGATATCGACTGCATATCAATACGATCCCCCAAAAACTGGCCTTCCGTATGATACGCCACCCGAGGACGCGCCAATCCACGCTGATCAAAAAGTTCCAAAAGCGCTGCAACTCCACCCGCATGATCAATATGACAATGCGTAATAAAAATATCTGTAACCTGATTAATGGCCGGTTCGGCCAAATTTAAAAGCACTTCAACCTCCGCTCCAGGATCTACAATCACCGCATGCTTCATAATTGGATCAATTAAGACACGGGCATTTTGTTCCCAATGACTCACTACTTGGGTCTTAATGATCATGTCCATACCTCTCCACAATGCGTGAAATAATCCCACTTGATGAGCAGCCCTCAATAAAACTTAAAATCTTTACCTGCCCACCATATCCAATCACAACAGAATATTCTGGGAGACTTTCTGGCACATAATCTCCACCCTTCACATGAATATCAGGGCGTAACTCACGAAGCAACGGAATGGGCGTGTCGTCTTCAAACAAAACGACTGCATCCACCATTTCAAGAGAAGCCAACATAATCAAGCGATCTTCTTGTGGCATAATCGGGCGCTTGTTACCTTTAAGACGACGAACAGACGCATCGGAGTTGACGCCGATAATGAGCATATCACCCAAGGTTTTAGCCTCTTCTAAGTACGCCAAATGACCACGATGCAATAAATCAAAACATCCATTCGTAAAAACAACTTGTTTACCAGAAGCTTGCCTTGCACGAACCCACTGAGTGGCGGTCTCTACATTGAAACACTTACGATGCATGTAAATCGTGTTGAATCGCTTCCAACAATTCGTCTCGGGTGACAGTGGACGTGCCCACTTTTCCAACCACAACGCCAGCCGCAAGATTGGCCACATATGCAGCTTCTATGACAGACCCACCGAGAGAAAGTCCGGCCGCTAAAACAGCAATAAATGTATCCCCAGCACCCGTAATATCATAAACTTCTAAGGCCTTTGTCGGAATATCCGTTTTGTGATCAGGCGCTTCAATAATGGAGACACCTTTTTCAGAACGTGTCACCACCAATGCTGACAACGCCAGTTTATTAATTAAAGCCAGACCAAAAGAAAGAATCTCTTCTTCAGAGCTTGCTTTCTGGCGAATGACGGCATTAAATTCACTCGCATTTGGGGTTAAAACCGAAGCTCCTTTGTAAAGGCTATAATCATCGCCCTTAGGATCAACAATCACCTGTACATGATTTTTTTTACAGGCATCGATGACATGTTTAAGTACGCGAGGGGTTAATGTTCCTTTGGCATAATCAGATAAAATAACAGCTTTGCAATCTGGAAGTGCTATATCAAATTGAGAGAGTAAAATATCTGCCAAATCATCCGAAATAGGTGTTGAAGATTCTCTGTCTACACGCACAATGTGTTGCTGATGTGCCACAATACGAGACTTTAGCGTCGTCGGTTTTCTTGTATCCTGAATCAAACCTTTTACGGACAGTTCATAGTCGATTAACGCAGAGCGTAATTTATCGCCCGTACTATCTTGCCCTATCACTCCCAATAAAAAAACAGTGCCTCCCAACGTTTGTAAGTTATGCGCAACATTGGCTGCACCCCCAGGGACCACCGTCGTATGTCCCACTTTACAAACGGGCACAGGTGCTTCAGGAGAAATACGATCTACATTGCACCAATGATACTCATCCAACATCACATCCCCAATAACAATAATGGGTGGAACGTGGGATTTCGAAAATGTCTCAAATAAAGTCATGGAGAAGAGTATAAGAGAAAATAAAAAAATACTCTAGGTAAAAAAAATACCCCCCGATCAATAAAGACAGGGGGGTATTTTAAACTAGAAGCTAACTAAATTAATTTAGTAGTTTGCAGTTGCTGCAGTTGCATTTGCAGTTGCAGTTGCGTTAGCAGTTGCAGTTGCTGATGCGTCTGTTGCTTTAGGTGCTTTGTTGCAAGCTGCCAAAACAACAAGCGAAAGTACACAAACTCCAAGAACTAAACTTTTTTGAAATGCTTTCATTTTCATAACTCCTTATATATTAAATTGATTATTGAACCTGGATATTACAATTATCATATCTTTTTGGCAACAACAAGTAATCAATCTTATGACAACACCTGTTTAAGTAAGAAAATTCTTCTTTGTATAGACCCTCTTATGCTAGGATCTGATCTCTATGAGTAACCTACGTAACTTTTCTATCATCGCCCACATTGATCATGGCAAATCCACTCTCTCGGATCGGCTCATCCAATTTACACACACCGTTGCAGATAGGGACATGAAAGCGCAACTGCTAGATAGTATGGATCTAGAACGTGAGCGGGGGATCACGATTAAAATGCAAGCCGTCAGATTGGATTACATCGCCAAAGACGGCAAACCCTACATCTTGAATTTAATCGACACCCCAGGCCACGTCGATTTCACCTACGAAGTCTCCCGTTCTCTCGCCGCATGTGAAGGCGCACTCTTAATCGTAGATGCGACACAAGGCATCGAAGCCCAAACACTCGCTAATTTTTACATCGCTCTTGAAAACAATCTCGAAATTATTCCCATTATCAATAAAATTGACTTGCCTTCAGCCGATGCCAATCGTGTAGCAGAAGAAATCGAACGCGTCTTAGGTATTCCGCAAGAACAATGCGTTTTGTGTAGTGCTAAAACAGGGATCGGTGTTCAAGATATCTTAGAAGCTATCGTCAAGCATGTGCCGGCACCCAAACCACTGCCAGACCAACATCTAAAAGCTCTTATTTTTGATGCTCACTTCGATCCATATCGTGGTGTCATCAGTTACGTACGCGTTTTTAGTGGCGCCCTGAAAAAAGGCCAACGCATCAAAATGATGTCCAACGATCGCAACTTCGAAATCCTGGAGTTAGGATTTTTCAAACCTAAAATGACACCCTCTCCTAACGGCATACAAACCGGAGAAGTAGGCTACATGATAGGCAACAGCAAAGACATCGGAGACGCAAGAGTAGGAGATACCATCACAGATTATAGAGATCCCGCGCAAGAGCCTCTTGCTGGATATACAGAAGCCAAACCCATGGTCTTTTGCGGATTCTATCCCGTCGACACCAACGACTTCGAAGGCCTCAAAGACGCACTCGAAAAATTAAAATTAAATGACGCTTCTCTCCACTTCGAAACAGAATCGTCCCAAGCACTAGGTTTTGGATACCGATGTGGATTTTTAGGCCTGCTACACATGGAAATTATCCAACAGCGTATCGAACGCGAATATAATATCGACATCGTTGTCACTTCTCCCAACGTTACCTATCGCATCACCAAAACCAACGGTGAAATCTTAATGATCGAAAACCCTAGTAAATTTCCAACCCCGCAAGAAATGGACATGATCGAAGAGCCCTTCATGGGACTCAGCATTATTTGTCCCAATGGGTACATGGGCACCGTTATCGAACTGGCTCAAGAAAGTCGGGGCCTCTACAAAAAAGCAGAATTTATCGACGCCGATCGCCAACAACTTACCTTTTCTATCCCACTTAACGAACTCATCACAAATTTTTTTGACAAACTCAAGTCCAGAACCAAAGGCTATGCCAGCATGGATTATTGGCTCGAAGGCTATCAAGCTTCGGACGTCGTCAAAGTAAATATGCTCATCAACGCCGAACTCGTCGACGCCCTCTCCTTTATCGCTCACCGTGATAAAGCGCCAACCATTGGTCGAAAAATGGCAGAAAAATTAAAAGAACTCATCCCAAGACAAATGTACGAAGTCTCCATACAAGGTGCCATCGGCGGCAAAATTATTTGTCGCGAAACCATCAAAGCCATGCGCAAAAACGTCATCGCCAAATGCTATGGTGGCGACATCTCTAGAAAACGAAAACTCCTAGAAAAACAAAAAGCCGGCAAGAAAAAAATGAAAAGCATCGGTTCCATCGAAGTGCCAAAAGAAGCCTTTTTGTCTGTCCTTAAAATAGACAACTAACCTACGTGTTAAACCCAGGTTCTATCCTATTGGACAGCACAGGATTAGGCCCCAATACGCTATTAGCAACCCAGCCACAAAAAATCCTAAAACTTCACAATCACATCCTCACCCTCACCGAAAACAACCAAACCCTCACCCTAAACGGAGATCCTCTCAAGCATATCCAAGATCACATTACAGCCACGTCGAATGGAAACTCCCACTCAGGATGGGTCGGTTATGTCGGCTACGAAGCAGCAAAATATTTAGAAGACTTTCAATCACTCAATTTTTACCCAACCCAACTTCCCGAAATATGGCTAGGCTATTATTCCGAAATTCTTAATTTTGTCTCCTCCCCTTACGAAGGGGAGGTCGGGAGGGGTATTCTCTCAGACTCCACCACAAAAGAAATCTATCTAAACGCCATTCAAAAAGCACAAAAATACATTTACGAAGGCGACATCTACCAAGTCAATTTATCCCACAGATTCACTACACAAATACCCTCCGATCTCTACCAACTCTACCAACACATGCGCCACATCTCTCCAGCCCCCTACAGCGCCTATCTAAATCTTGGTGAACACACTATTTTAAGTAGCTCTCCAGAATTATTTTTTAAAATAGACAACGGAACTATCACCACTCGCCCCATTAAAGGCACCATGCCCAGAGGCAAAACGCCCCAAGAAGATGCAGACTTCTACGCACAACTCAATCACTCCGAAAAAGACAAAGCCGAACTCCTCATGATTACCGATCTAGAACGTAATGATCTCGGGAAAATCTGCGATTACGGCACCGTCAAAGTCCCGCAACTCGCCACTATCGAAACCTACTCTCACCTTCATCACCTCGTCTCCACCATCACTGGAAAACTCAAAAAAAACATCACGCCATTCCAGGCGCTCACGGCCCTATTCCCAGGAGGATCCATCACGGGCGCGCCCAAAAAAAGAGCCATGGAAATCATCCAAGAGCTAGAAACTGTTCCTAGAGAACTCTATACCGGTACCATCGGCTACATCACAGACGACGGCAACGCCCAATGGAATATCGCCATCCGAACCGCCTATTCCTACAGCAATAAACTCCACTTTCACGCAGGTGGCGCCATCACCGCAGATTCTAATCCAAACGCCGAATGGCAGGAAACTTTAGTAAAAGCAGAGGGACTAATACAAGCCATATCTTCTATGTTATAATCCCACCCATGTCCGTAGGAAAAGTAAACGCAGGATCCGGCGCATCCAGAGTAGATGCCAATCGCGTCATAAAAAACGCAGATGGTACCTCAGGTGTTTACAAACCCGTAAATGTTGAAGAGGGCCAAGGTTTAAATCGTAACGTCAGTTCTGCCGCAAGTGCTAGTGCAACAGAAGCTGTTACGCCCGTAAAGGCTCCCGCACCTACCGATAAAAAAGAAGCCCCTGCACTACCCGATCGCATCTCGCGACAAATGACCAACGCAGATGTTGCAGAACATCTCATTAAACTTCAAAAGCCCGTTACCGCAGAAAACAAACAGACTGTCTTAGCCATGCTTCAACATGGGCTTGCTGTTTCAGAAGATAATTTCTCCCTCATGGCACGCCTCAAAAATGGCAGCTCAGGACAAGCCAACGACATATCTACAGCGGCCCTTGTCACCTCAAAAGGGCTTAGCGATATCCCAAGAACCGTCGACATGCTCTCCACTTTTTTAAACCAAAGCAACCCCTTGTCCAGCCAAATGTTAAACATGCGAGAAGCCATTCAAAGTCTCGTCTCTGGACTAAAAGCGCAAGAAGGGCTCTTCTCAAAAGGACTTTCTATTGGCCTTGCATCGGTACTCGCAGATTTAGACCGACAGCTCAAAAAACTCTCTCAACTCGCTACTGAAACCGGACTGGAATTATCCAAACTCAGCCGTGGGAATTTAATCAAAGATCTCACCACACTTTCAGGATTTCTAAGTGGACTCGAAGAAAAATTACTTGAGGGACAGCCCAACGCAAAAGGTGTACAGCAACCCTTAAAAGAACTTCAATCCTATCTATCCAAATTTGTAGAAACCCTGGTTTCTCAAGCCGTACTTTCAAAAGAATCCCAAAGTTTTCAGGCCACGCCCACAGAGAAATTTGCTTATTGGCAAATCCCAAATCCATTGGCAAAAGGCAAAGACATCGACATCTTAATACGAAAAGATCCTGCAAAAAAAGGAGTGCTAGATCCCGCAAAAACCCGCATGGTGCTTCGATTAGACACCCCAGATATAGGCGAGTTAGCCATTAATATGGACATCATGGACCAGAAAATATGGTACCTATTTCACACCGATCGCCTCAGTACCCAACGCTATATCGCAGAGCTAGAGAAAAACCTAAAAGAGCGTATGGAAGCGATCAATTACAAGACTATGTCAGTTCGTACCATCAAGAAAAAACTAGATATCAAAAAATTATTAATGCCCATTTTTAACTTAGACAGCATCTCACGCATTAACGCGGAAATATAACCATGGCCCAAAAAAAATCTTCGGTAGAAAAAAGGCAGCTCAAAAAATACATCGACGAACTGACCCTTCCAGACAAAGGTCAACTCAGAGCCGTTGCAGTAAAATATGATGTCAAAAAAGACCGTGCGCCTAAAATATTGGCCAGTGGTAGAGGCAGTATGGCCGAAGAAATTTTACGATTGGCCGAAGAAAATCAAATCCCTTTTTATGAAGACAAGACTTTGGCGACATTACTCGCTAAACTTAAATTTGATGAAGAAATACCGCCGCAATTATATACTGTCGTGGCAGAAGTGCTGGCCTTCGCGTATCAACTCGAAAAACTTGCTAAAAAAAGACAACAAGTTAGACTCAAATTTTCCAAAAAGCGCTAAGATAGCGTACAATGTAAATTAGGTACGTTTAATATTAAAATAACCAGGGCAAGTCCTTAATATCCATGAAAAATAAACGACACATTTTAGGCTCTTTTATCGCACTCGCATTACTTGCGACAGAGCCCCGCGCGCAAGATTACGAATATAATGAAGTTTTAGAGCCTTCCATGAAGATGGGGATGGAATCCCTTAGAGCCCACCAAATGCAAGCCATGAACTACGTGTTCTATAACATGAACGTAGGGACACCAGGATTTTTAGAGCCAGGGCTTTGGAATATTCGTAATAAAGAAGGCGAGGTAAAGGCACGGCCTTTTTACAGATGGATCATGGGGCCCTTAACACAAACGCGAGATCACATGACAATGGCACTAGATGCTAATTCCAGAGGATTTTTTGTAGTGCAACTTCCCGGAGCCCGTTCATATACCAGAGATGGTCGCATTCGTTTAGATACAAGCAATCGTTTGGTAACATTGCAAGGATCGTATCCTTTTGTAAATGTGTATGGAGGAGGCGCTATTATTGTTCCTCCGGGAGCTGATCTTTCGATTTCTAGATCGGGTGTTGTGTACGCAGATGGTGACGCAGTTGGCAAAATAAAAGTAGATGTTTTTTCTAATGAAGGGCTAAATCGACTGGTCGTATTAAATGGTAGTTTTTTTGTTTCTTCCAATGGAGAAGAGCCAGAATTAATGCCGCCGGATGACTATAAATATAGTGTTTTACAAGGATTTATCGAAGAAAGTAACGTGACAAAAGGAATTGTGGGTGACGTTGCAATGCTCAAAAATGCATCAAACGGACAAGCAAAAGCATTGAAAGTAATGGGTCGGGTAATCAGTTCCGCAGTCCAAATGGCACAGCCATAAAAAAAGGAGAATGACATGATACCTCAGTTAAATATAGCGAAATCAGCCACCTTTGCACTAGAGCGACAAATGCAAGTCATTTCCGACAATATTGCCAACGTTAGTACCGTCGGACACAAAGCGCAGCATATGCAATTTGAAAACATGTTTCCAATTGTATTTGAGCGTGTTATTTCAGAATTTGATGAAGAAGGCCAAGGAAAAGGTAAAACTAGAAAAACCTATAACGAAATGGGGCAAGGTGTACACATCTCTCAAGTCGTCAAAAACATGCAGCAGGGGACGATAGAAATTACCAATCAACCCTTAGATCTTGCTATACAAGGAAATGGCTTTTTGCAGTTTCGTCTTCCAGAGGGCTCAATTGCCTATAGTCGTGCTGGGAACCTTCATCAAGATAGAGATGGGAACGTACTAAGTCCTGGTGGCTATCCGTTGGATCCCCCTATGCGGATTCCACAAAACACAACCAATATTATTGTAAACGACCAAGGTCGCGTATTTGTACAGTTAAGTGGAGACCCTAACCCGCAGGAAATTGGACAGGTTACTTTAGCCGTTTTTCAAAATCCAGAAGGGGTCCGAGAAATTGGGCAAAATCTTTACGTGCAAACAGAAGCCTCGGGAGACGCCTTCTTACAAGAACCAGGAAGTGAAGCGGCAGGAACCATTCGCCAACGCGCATTAGAATTCTCAAACGTAAATATTGTTGAAGAGTTATTACAAATGATGGTTGTTCAGCGTTCATTTGATATTGCAGTTAAAGCCATTAAAGCGTCTGATAAGATTCTACAAACAGGCGCAGACATTAAATAATACCCGAACTAATTAAAAAATAATAAAGGAGGTGCTGCTATGTTAGGTCAAATTCACATGTTGAAATCTGGTACATCACAGACACAAAGGCAGATGCAAATTGTTATTGATAACATTGCCAATGTCAGTAGCCCTGGATTCAAACGCCATCGCGTGGAAATGGAAAGTTTATTCCCTAATGCGCTTGCCAGTGTTCTGGCTGAGTTTCAGGATCCCAAAGTTTCGCTAGATAAAAAAAGGCGATTTTATTTGGAGTTTGGCCAAGCAGTTCGTATGTCAGAAGTAGAAGCAGAGATGAAGCAAGGCTCTTTCGAATTTACTAACAGACGTCTAGATGTTGCGATCGAAGGAAAAGGGTTTTTCCAATTTAGAATGCCAGATGGCTCACTTTCTTACGCACGTGCAGGTAATCTCAATATGGATTCCGAAGGCAACTTAACCGATACTCACGGACATCCTCTAGAACCTGCAATACAAATTCCAAAAAACGTCACCGATATCAGCATTACTCAGGACGGAAAAGTCAAAGCGCATTTCCAAGATCAACCCATTCCAAGAGAAGTGGGTGAAATCCAATTGGCGGTGTTTGGCAATGTTAAGCAATTAAAATCAATTGGCCAAAATTTATACGTACAAACAGACTCTTCTGGAGAGGCTTCTATAAGGTCTGCTGGTACGCCAGAAGCAGGTGTCATTCGTCAAGGTGCGCTGGAACTTTCGAACGTTAATTTGGTAGAAGAAATGATGTCTATGCTCATGACACAGCGTACGTTTGAAATCAACGTCGCAGGAATTAATTCTGTAAGTGAAATGGTGAAATACTCACTTGATATACCGAAATAAAGCAATAATATTTCTCTGTCTTATATACTTTGCAAGGCCTATATATTGCTCAGAAATGGAGTCGTTAGGTAAAGACTCGTTACAATCCGCACTCGAAAAGAGAGTCATTCAACACGTTATATTATCAATGCCACAACTTACCACTTCGGATATTCAAGTCTCTTTTGAAAATGCAAAACGCCTTGTAGCCATTCCCAAAAATATCACTTATTTCAACTTTAAAATTCCTCCCAAAGCCCTCCTTATAGGGAGTACCTTATTACCCCTTACGCTTTACGATGATAAAAAAGATTCTGTAAGAGAAATTCAATTGCAATTCACAGTAGAAATAATGGGCAATATTATCAGAAATACAAGCGTCTTACTCAAGGGCACTAAAATCACAACAGAAAATATAGAAGTAATCTATAAAAATATTCGGACAGAACCCCGAAATCACTATCTGGCTCTAGATCAAGTTATAGGAAAAGAAGTATCCTATACATTAGCAAAAGGAACTACACTCATTCCCCGTATGTTACATCAATCTTTTTTAATAAAAGCAGGAGATATCGTTTATATTAGTATGAATAAGCAGGGACTAGAAATACAAATTAAAGGTAAAGCAATAGAAGGTGGCGCAAAAGGGGATCGTATTCGTGTGAAGACATTACTAGAAGGACAAAAAGTAGTGCAAGGAGAGATTGTAGATGAGCAACATGTCAAATTATCTGGCTACTAGTTTTCTTGTGTTGGTTCTTTGCGCAAGTCCATTATCAAGTGATAGCATTTGGAATGGCCAATCAACACTCTATTCGATTGCGCAACGTCAAATTAACGTGGGCGACAGCATCACTGTTCAAATTATAGAATCCACCACGGCTGCTCAAGAGGCCACCACAAAAACATCCAAAGCATCTCAGTTGTCTACCAACCTCCTTTCCTCATGGGAACAAATTGCCAATTTGCTAGGAAATGAAAATAACAGAAAACAATTTGAATTTGATTTGAGAGGCGGCGATGATTATAGAGGTGCCGGTCAAACCTCAAGAAAAAGTCAAATAAAAGCTACGATTACAGCCATCGTAACCCAAGTGCTAGACACTGGAAATCTCTATGTCATTGGTGAACATAAACTCAAAGTAAATAATGAAGTTCAAACGATTAGGATTGCGGGCATCATAAGACCGCAGGATATTTCACCCAGAAATACGATCTTTTCTTATCAATTGGCCAACGCGGAAATCGCATTGAACGGTACTGGCGATGTAGCACAAAAACAATCGTCTGGTGTTCTTTCAAGAATGTTTAACTGGTTATTTTAATGAAAAAAATAAGTCAAAAACTCCTAATTGGATTCCTAAGTCTCACTTTAATTGACGTGACCCATGCGCAGTTGTCGTCTCTTGGTAGTCAATCTGTACGACTAAAAGACATGGCTAATATCGTAGAGGCAAGAAGTAACCAGTTAATCGGATATGGTCTAGTGGTGGGATTGCGTAATACGGGCGATAGTCAAAATACCGGATTTACAGATGCATCCCTTGCCAACCTTCTTAATAAACTAGGTGTGCCTGTGGGAGGTAAAAATTTTGGTTCTAGAAACGTAGCCTCTGTTATGGTGAGTGCGGCACTCCCTCCATTTGCAAAACGTGGACAGTCTATTCCCGTGATTGTTTCTGCTCTAGGGGATAGTCTCAGTTTAGCGGGAGGCCAATTACTCCCAACTCAACTCATGGGGCCAGATCTAAAACCCTATGCCATTGCACAGGGGTCTGTGATTGTAGGCGGTATTTCAGAATCTTCGGCACAATCTAGCTATCAAAAAAATCAAACAACAGTAGGTCGTGTGCCAGGTGGTGGGGTTGTGGAAGTAGAAGTGCCTGTGACATTCGAAGATCAGCACAACATCACCATTGTCTTAAATGATACCAATTTCATCACCGCGTCTAGAGCCTCCAAAGCCATTGTTGAGGCCGGATTTCCAGGCGCAAAAGCCATTGATGCCAATACTATCAAAATACCCTTGGCAGATCTAGAATCAGCCGATCTCGTCGAAACCATCGCGAAATTACAAGATGTCCAAATTATCCCAGATGCTTCTTCAAAAATTGTGATTAATCCCAGAACCGGCACCATTGTGATTGGCGAAATGGTACGTCTGTTCCCTGTTGCATTAACCCATGGCAATATCTCCGTTCGCATTACTAATGAAGCTGGAGGAAATGCTGCCACCGCAGAGGCCTCAAGCCCGCTTTCTATAGAAGAAACACCTTCTAAACTTGTTTTATTAAATCCAAGTGCTACGCTGACTGGGTTAGTAAACGCACTTAATGAAATCGGGGCTACCCCAAAAGACCTCATCTCTATCTTACAAGCGCTCAAAGAATCAGGTGCACTCATTGGTCAGCTTGAACTAATATGATTCGTAAAAGTTGTATATTTTGTATGGGGCTTTTTTTTCTTGCTGTTCCTGTATTTGCACAGGATATCTCAGGGATATACAGTGCCCAGGATGTCAATTTTATGTTGAACGACGCAGAGCAAAAATCTCAATCCAAAGACCCTGAAAAAACTGCCGAACTCGCGCAAGCACAACTCATACAAAAATTATTTCTAGAGCCTATATTAATGAATAATGAATTTCATGACTCAAGCGAAGACGAAGATGACGAAGATCTGGCATCTATTCGCCAAAATAATGACATGTATAATGGCATCATAATGAAAGAAGTGGCACAAATGATGGCCAAAAAAGATGCCTTAAAAATGAAGAAAATTTTTTTAAAACAAATTGCGTCAGACCAACTTAAAAAATAGGATGAGATCTTGAGCCAAGAACTGGACATTCATAAACTGCAGCACGCATCAGTAAAACCCAAGCCCAAAGCCCTTTCCGAAACCAATCAGTTGTCGGAAGAGTTTATGAAAGAGCATCTATCCATGATAGAAGCGATAGCGGCTAATATCGTCGGCAGTGGAAAAATGCCCCCAGGTATCGAGTTCGCTGATCTTGTGAGTTGGGGTGTCGAAGGAATTATCAATGCTTATCATAATTTTGATGAAACAAAGGGCTCTCAATTTAAAACCTATGCATTTTATCGCATCAGAGGCGAAATTTTTGATAAAATCCGCACAGAATGGCGGTACAGAAATCCATCCGAGTACAAAGACCAGCGTACCCGAAACCAAGAACGTATTGCAGACTTAGCAGAAGCCGCTCTAGATCAGTTAGAGCAAGGGAGTCCCGATAAAATTAAAGAGGGGCTCGACCGTATTGTCGAAAATTCTGCCGTTATGTGCCTAATGTCTCTAGAAAACATAGATATTGTTTCCGAAATGGAAGGGACAAAGGATCCGCAACTTGAACACATCGATGAGAAATCAAATACCTTGTGGGAAGAAATTCATACGCTTGATGATGATGAGCAAAAAATAGTAGAACTCTTTTATGTGCAAGGATTTAAGCAAAAAGAAATTGCCAAACATCTCAATCTCTCGCGAAGTACGATTAGTAGAATGCATATGAAAATTCTAGAAAAATTAAGAAAAAAGCTTAAGGGGAAAATTTAATTCCAATGAAAAAAATGCTCTTTAGCACGTTACTTATTCTAAATATGCTCGGTTCACATACAACCGCACAAACACTCGAGCGTTTTTTCTATAGTGATTACTATTTTGCGGTTGAAGAAGGCATGCATGTCGGGTCTCAAAAACAAGCTATTTATTCCTATATTCTGGCCAATGCTGCATCACCTGGTGTAGATTTGGTGGCGCTTCTACCCCCGGAGGATAGAGCTAGACTACTATCCAGGCTCCCCGTAAATTCCGACAAACAAAAAGAAGTCGTCATAGAATTTGTTCTCTCCCAAATGGCACGAAATAACCGACATCTATCCGCACTCACCACAATTTGGGGTAATAAGGCAAAGACACTGAAAAATGTTGTAACCCTTGGAAAATAGATAGTATACTAAACTTTATAGTGAAGATAAAAAATACCTTTCAAATAATTGCTTTTATAGCCCTCCTTAACACGGGGTTATTAGCTCAGGATTTAGACAAGGCTTTTAGTTTTAGTGCATCCGGAGCTATGGCACAAAAACTACGTCTCTCTTTAAACGCACAAAACATAGCCAATCTTACAACACTCGAAGACGAAGAAACCGGATTGCCCTGGCAAAAACGATATGCTGTTTTAGTTCCAGATAAAAATGGCGTCCGTGTTGCTTCAATAGAAAAAAGTAACAAACCTTTTGGTAAGCAATATGATCCAGGTGCGCCGCAAGCAAGTGCAGACGGTTATATTTCTTATCCCAACGTTAATTTGCCAGACGAAATGATTAGTATGAGCTATACAGAAGTTATGTTTGAAGCCAATGCTACTGCATTTAGAACATCTAAATCCCTTTATCAAAATTTTATTGATATCATGAAATAAGAGACCTATGGACATTAAAACTATTCAAAGAACCCTGCCTGCAACATCTCAACTAGGACCGCAATTTGTCACTAATACACTCCAATCTATGGTGCCGTTTCAGGATATTTTAAAAGAGGCCGTTGCACAGATGGAGATCGCGCCAGCAGCTGTACAAAACCCCACAAAAAAAATAAAGCCCATCGAGATTTCAGCCGTAGATGGTGAAATATCGGATAACTTAATAGCCCAAGCAATTAATGACCCTACACTAAACCCTGTGATTCCGCAGGCCAATCAACAAAACGGTCCTATTTTTACAGCTAAAAATATTAATCAAGAAGGCCTCAAAACCTCACGCTTAGAAGTGACGCCGTTTCAGTTTTTTATTGATAAAGGCATAGACCTATTTCGTCGCATCAGTAGTATGGAGCAAAAATCAGATCAGCTGATGGAGCAATATGCACGTGGTGAAATCTCAATTGAAGAAATGAGTATTGAAAAAGCAAAAGTCGGCGTTGCAATTTCGTTTGCCGTCACGTTAGTGACCCAAGTAACACAAGCCTTTAATGAATTAAAAAATATGCAAGTGTAGGCATAAATAGAACCCATGGCTGAAATAGATTTTGATAATGAAGAAAATGTCGACGACTACGGTCCAGACGATAACCAGGACATAATAGGCGAAGCACCTAGTTTTTGGTCGCGTCAACGCATCATCATTACTATCGTTATTATTGGCGCTGTCTTTGGAATGGGTTCCATTCTGTATTCCCTAAGAGTGAAAGATAAACCAGCGCAAACTCAGAACATGACCAAACAACAGATTGCAGAACAACAGAAGCAAGAAAAAAAGAAAAAAAAGAAAAAAGGTAAATATAAAAAACTATTTAGCCAGCTCACAATTGAGCAACAGACCAATATTATTAAAGAGCTCAGTTTTGATAATATCGATTTTGAAACCGAGCAAAACGGGGCCAACTACACCATCCTAGTCGATGAAGAAGAACTCGAAAAAGCCAAAAGTATGCTCGCCATAAAAGGCATCCCTTCTGGTGGTTCTAAGGGCTTTGAATTGCTAGATAATACACAGACCCTAGGTATTACAGAGTTTGATAAGCGAATTCGATTCTTAAGAGCTCTGTCCGGAGAATTAGAGCGCGCAATTATCCAATTCGACGGCATCGAAAGTAGTAAAGTGCAAATTGTTCTTCCTGAACAACGCCTTTTCTCCGTAACCCAGCCTCCAGTAACGGCATCTATTCTCGTCCGCAGGAAACTTGGCTATGAACTAACAGACGAAAACGTATTCAGTGTGATCCAGCTTGTCGCAAATGCAGTAGAAAATCTGCAACCTGAAAACGTTTCTGTAATCGACACCGAAGGTAAGGTTATTTCGGCCGGTATTTTTGAGCGCATGGCCCAACGGGATACCTCTAGAAAGGGGCCTGAAACATCTGAAGCAACGCCCACTGAAACAGCCAAGATGGGCACTCCTGTAGTCCCTGATTTCAAACAAATGAACAAATGGCTTGAAGTCAAACAAAAATATGAAAAAGAATTAGAAGACAAAGCAATCCGTCAGCTTCTTGGCATCCTACCCGTAGGAAGCTTTAAGCTCAGTCTCACCGCTGATTTAGGTAGCGTAGAAGAGGGTAAAGTGCCAGAAGTTTTGCGCCTCACGGTCAGTGTTGTTGTTGACGGAAACAATAAAGATATTTTCCTGGATGCCGAATTAAAATCGCAAATATTTAACACCGTAGCCGGTGCGATTGGGTACAATCGAAACAGAGATAATATTCTCCTCACAAGGGCTGATTTCTTTCAAATCACGGAAGATGAAATACGGCGTCAGCAAGCCTTAAAGAAACGTAAAACAAACTGGCGTTGGGCAGGTCTTATTGGTGGGTCGCTACTAGCCGGAATGATAACCTATTGGGGAATTCGACGGTTCCGACAAGGTAAAGAAGCTATTCCTGGCTTACTCAACCAAGAACGTGCCGAATTTGACACTAATTTTGACTATGAAAATAACCTGGAGCGTGTCCAAAATATGTCGCAAACACATCCAGAAATACTAGCAGAAATCATGGATACCTGGATCAAAGAATCCGAGAACGAGGGATAACGATGCTTAATGGAATAGAAAAAGCGCAACTTCTTTTATCGTTATTACAAGACCGTGCAAAAGACGTACTAAAGCACCTCTCTCCAGAAAGTGCGCGGATGCTCACAGGCACCATAGACGACGGACACGACTACGACAAAGAAACCCGCCATGACATCATTGCAGAAGCACTACAAAAAGCAGAAAAAGCCCAACATCAATCAGGCATGAGAGCGTCATTAAACCGACTCCCACAACCCCCTAAACCTGATATGGCAGACATGTCTTTCACTCCTGTTGCAACATCAGATGATCCTTTTAAAACAGACGATACATTTGGATCGATGGATGATACAGAAGAGGCTGCCCCACAAACGGCCCCAGACCCTACAACTCCCGATAAATTTGAAAATATACCTGCCATCGCCAAAGTATTATCCGAACAAAAAATTCAAATAATAGCGTTTGTTCTACACCACCTAGACGAAAATATCCGTGCAAAAATTACCGACTACCTCCCGCTAACCCAATACGAAAAAGTTCAGGAAATAGACGTCGAAAAAATGCCTCTCTCCTCCAGAGTTGTGGACTCCCTCATCGACTCGCTCATCAAACAAGCCAACGAACGCAAAGATGTTCTTCTTCCAAAAGTAACGCCCCCGCAAAAAGAAGACGATGACATGGATTCTCTGGGGTCTATGGATGACTTGGACCCCTTCTCTGAATCGGCCTTCTCTTCAGAACCAAGCGCGCCATCAGAATCAGCATTTGCGACTCAAGAAATTGTATCGGAAACAATAGAAAGTCCGTTTGTTGAAGAGAATATCTTTAAGCTATAGCAACGACTTTCTTCACAGGGATGGGATAATCATAAACTAGATTGACACTCAAGCGTCACCTGACTATATAATTCGAATACAAAGATCCTGGGGGGGAACGATATGAAAAAAGTAATTTCTATACAGCCACATGTGATAGAAAGGCGTGGGGCAGGGGATAGCTATCCAAATATAACAAGTTCTGTAACAGTGTATCTGGATCAATTAAGGGCTGCACAAATAGTTTTTGAGGGGCCTGTCGGCACCATTGCTGTAGGAAGAAAAGATGCTGCAAGCTCTCTCCCTGATCCACAAAACCCAGGACAGCTAGTAGGAATAAAGACCGGTGCTTTTTTTCATTCAAATCCGCAAAGAGACACCTTGTTTGTAAGCACAAATTTAGCTGATAAGACAGGTCAGCGCGTAGTTTGGACGATTCCTATGCCAAGTGGGTTTCAAATTGAAGATGTAAAGCTAGGAGGTTCTAGTAAGCCTGTATATTTAGTTCTGCATAATGTTGCGGATGGCCTTGATCATATTTATTCAATGGAATATAACGGTGTATCTACACCTCAGCCTACATCTATTACCGGAACTAAATTGCGGTGGTTCCGATCTGATGCCGGAAATAGCGGCCTAACTTGTATGATAGAAAATGATAGTCGATTAAGAGTTTTTAATGCCGTAGGTAATCTAACGGATACAGGTGTTTCAATCGATTGCGAGTCTCCACTTTCAATTAAGAGTGCAGCTTATAGTAATGGGGTCTATCTTGGAGTGCCAGCAAAAAGTGCAGTGGTCTTTATCCCTCAGAGTAAACTTGGGTCTTTGTCTTCTGGAGAACATCGCTTATTTCAACTGGGAACACAAGATGTTTGTAATCTTTCAAGCGATTTAACCGGATCAACTGTATTTAAATTGGCCAATGGATCCCAGGCTGGTACAGCATTAGGTGTTTTGAATCTGGGGCCTTCGTATTCTGATAGCACGTTGTTAGTAGGTCAGCCAGGTTTAGATCAAGTGACATTTTTAGATAATACCCCAAATGGACTGTGTAACGTAAATTCAAAGCTTGTTCTACATGGGCCCGATGGGTTTGGAACGATGATAGGCGAGGATGTTAATGTAAATTATCGTTATTCCCCTATCACAAGAGCAGACATGGTTCCGCTGGGTGCATATTCTCTATTGGAAGAATCTGTGACATTAATCCCCATAGACCAGCTAAAAGTACTTTTAGCACAAGGCGGAAATGTAACAGTGAGTATGTTTAAGGGTGTTAAAATTGTAGGAAGTCAATTAGGAACATCCTCCTTTGTCCAAAACGAAGCCGATAATTTAGGGGCTCCGGCTACTAATAATTTAGTGATGATTATTCCAGAAGACCCCACAAAAAGAGCCATTAATATCGCATTTTCAGACACTGTTGAAGGAGTTAAAAGTCAATTTGTTAATTTGGTAGAAGCAATCTCACATGGCGAGGAAGTTCCTGCAGTGACAGCAGCTCCCTTACCGACTATAACGCAACCCACAGACACGTCATCAACCTCTCGTCCAACCAGTACATCAAAAGCAATCACGCCCACTCTTTCCTCTAGTTTTTTTCCTATTTCTAATGGTAGTTTGTTAACTACAGTTACTAGTGTTGTAGTTGGGATCACATCATCAGCGTTACAGCAAATCACAAATGGCACGGACGCTGAAAATTCATCTAGTTCAGGTAGCAGGGGTGTGCTTTCTCTACCCTATTTGTTACTTGTTGTTGGGGTCGGCATCATTATTTTAGTGCTTTTGGTGATTGCCGCAAAAGTGACCCATCGTACAAATACAATACGTAACCAAAGTCCTAGAGAACTTGAGGGTGGGAGGCCCTTAAAACCTATTGAAAATCCAGTCTATATTATGCGCGAAGATGATAGTCATTATGAAGAAATTGGCGATAATGGCCCACCAGCACTTCCAACGTCAGCTAGACCTGGTCAGCAAGGTGATAACCCTTACCTATTGCCTACGCCACTTAAAAAAGTCGTCCCAGTTTCTAATCCAACTTATGATATTGCTATGCAGGAATCACAGCTATATCAGGAATCAGAGCTATATGATGCAAGGACACTGCAGGGAGCATTAGAAGATCCTGTGTATTATGCAGCGACAAATACAGAATATGCTGATGTAGTAAGTGGTGGATATCTACGCGTAGAGCCTGCCGACAAATAAACTTAGTTTTTGGGTATTAAAGTGGCATTTATCCATGTAAAAGGCAGCGCGGTGTGGGTTAGCCAAGCAGCGATAGGGAGAATAACCAGTAGGCTCCCTATTACTATGCAAACTACAATTGAAAAAATAGTTTGTACACGTGATTGACTCACAGTATCTGTTTCTAAACTTGATTCAACCCAAGTAGAAAGTTTTGTAAACCATTGTCTAGGAAAGTTAGGTTCTAGAAACATGAGTCCTGTAAGAATACCCAGGAAAGGGAAAATGCCTATGCTTGTTTTTCCGGTATAGGGTGAAAATAGTATGAAATAATTAAATGCATGAAATCCAATGATGAGACAAACCCCAATCCCACGTGTTTTTTTGAAAAAGAGGAGTCCTCCAATTCCTAAATCAAATATCATACTAGACCATGCTAGAAAATATGCAGTATAAGTATGGGATAGAAAATATAAAATTGAATTACCATAAAATGAGGAAAGCATGTTGTTGAGTTGGGATGCGTGTAACCACCAATCGATATTCATTGCTTTTGCAAAACCACCAAAAAAGTAGACAATAATTAACTGAAATCTGATTATCCAAATATTCCAAAAAGGAATGTGGTTAAAGTTCTCTATGCGACCTAGATATCGATCCATGGACATTGTTGTATGCGCGTTCATAAAGATGAGCCAGAACGCTAAAAGAACGACGAGATAGAAATGATTATTGTATCCTGTGAAATCTAATGAAAAAATATAAAGATAACTAATAAAAAAGCCGATGGCACTTAGTCTAAAAAACAATCCCAAAGTAATACCAAGAGAACAGATGAACACCACAAGATATGGAAGATACATGCCATAACCTGGTAGCCTTGGTAACCATTCCATGCAGGGGTAGGGGAGTAAGATGGAGGGGTATACATACTGAAAATAAAAGAGGTTTGAAGAGAAATATTTCCATGTCCATATTAGATGAATAATCCCAAACCCTATACGAAACAAAGCAAGGGAAGATGCATCCATTGAATTATATAAAAAAGCGATGGCCCGCTGTTTAATCATCATGAGTGGGTCTCGGTATAATAAAAGAATTGGATTTTGTAAAATGATAGGACGTCATGCTGAGGTCCACAGTTGGATCAATATACCGATAATAAGGTCGAGAATTTAAAGACGCAAATGCGTTTGCATAGATAGCAACATCTTGTCCTTCTTTAGCATAAGAGTCTTTTAGCGCATGTGCATAATAAATAAGTGCATAAGGGGAATATTTGCTGACATTGGGGCGAAAATTTATTTGAGCTATATTGTAACTAATTTGTTCCCTTGTCTTTTTATTTAGAACGACTAGAGTGGCATCGTGATTGATTGAATTGATTTTCATGCGCCAGGCAAAATGAGTTCCTTTAAGGGTCCAATTAATATCTTCATGAAAAAATAAATAAGGCCATAGCGGTAGACTGCATTGCACTATGACAAAGATGAGTAACGAGGGGATTAAAATCTGAGGTTTATACGGAGGAGGTGAAGAAAAAATTGTAGATAATAAGGATTTTGAGATTCCTCTTTTAACAAAGAGAACCGTGCTCTTAGGGAGAAAAAATAATAAACAAGTCATTTGCAAAAAAGGAGTCCAGTAAAGAGCCAGGGGAGCGTTCCTGGGAGTAAGAATAAGAAAAATAAAAAGGTGGTAAAAAAACAATAGATACAAATGATGTTTAGCGAAGCCATGTTTTCTAAGTAATAAAAAGGTAGAAATCTCAATAACAGGAATAAGGACGATAAGATTCCATTTAAGTGCAGAAAGTGAAAAAAGATAGGTGATAGCAGAATACTCCCCCATCATTTTTAGATGCGCATCCCACCAAATACCTGTATTCCAACTAGTGTTAGTGATACGGTAGACACCTAAAAACCCTACAGAGAATATGTATACGACTTTAACTATAAATATCGAGATCCTATAGGGGGTGACTGCACGAGAAACCAAAGCTAAAAAGGCGTAGCTTTGATGCAATAGCTAAGATACATCCGTTTAGGAAGCATTTCGGTGCCCCCTGCAGATGCAACCTCTATCGTATGTGTATGTGTATCATCGGTGGAGCCTGAATCTACAATAGGGTCAACATCATGCTTAATGTACCCGTTATCATCTGGTCCCTCAATCAATGTCGGTAATGGGAGATGACCCGACGGAAAAATACCATGTGAATGAGAGGAGAGGACAAGTTGGGCTGTTCCTGAAATGGTGTGCCCATGCTTAGCAATAGCACTCGTTTGTGAGGAAGCGAGTGCTCTTGTACTACTAGTCCCTTGAATAAAATAATCGTATAAATTGGGCACTTTAAAGAGAAGGCTCGGATTGCTTGCTGTTCCCCATGTTGTACCTATTGCTTTATACAGTGTGGGATAGGTGCTGATTCTGAGCTCTCTGCCGTCACAAGGGATCCATCCTTCTGGTATGTTTGCATTGTTAGTGACTGCAAACGGCATGATGGCTCCCACAAAAGGAGTGACATAATCTAGTAGCGTGCGTAACTGGCCAGAAATAATGATACCGTTTTCAAGCGCCAGACCCCCTACGGTTTTAGTAGCAGAAGAAGTCAGATTGGGTGTTGAGGGTATGAATCCTGTTTTCCCGCTATCAAAGTGAAGTTGATTTTTTTGAAAATAAGTTTCAGTATAATTTATCCCTGAAATTAATATAAAAACATATAAGAAAACTGTGCAAAAATTCTTTATCATTTTATCTCTTGCTCCTAAAACCGAATGCCATATACAACCGCATAATTTTTGGGGTGTGAAGTTGTATCAGAATTGGTAGTACTAGTATTTGTAAGCGTACTGTTATTGGGAAGTGTTACAATGTGTCTATGAATAGTGGAACTGGTGTCGGTCTCAAAGGGGTTCCCATTCTCATCACTTCTGAACCAGGCAATATGTTCATCCTCATCTGCATCGTAGTCTTGTTGATGACTTACGAATAGACCCGGAATATTTGCAATATTATGGGTATGATTTGTACTGTAAGTACTTAAAGAAAGTAGATGAGTGCTACCATGTTGAATAAAAGAATCGGGTTGATAGGAGCCCACTTTTTTAGTGCTGCTCACAGAAAATGTAGAGTCGACAAAACGCGCTTCAGGGTCTGTTCCAGAAGGTGCAACTCCATTAGGCTGACCACTCGCATCTACATTCATAGAGTCAGCCCCTCGTAAAAACATGCCCCTTAGGTCGGGGACCTTGAATTTTCCAACAAAATGACCTGAGGTATAGGTGCCAGTGCCTCCCCAATTAGTACGAATCGCATCTCCTAAAGCTTGTAATTCACAATTTGAAGTTGTTGTGTAGGTCTCCCCGTCACATAAAAGCCATCCATAGGGAACAGTTGTAGATGCAAAAGCCGAAATCATACCTACACAAGAATCAAGAAACGCTTTTGCTTTTACAAAGGAGTTATCAATCAGCAACCCGTTGTGTAAAAGTAACTGACCATGTAATTTCATGATTTGAGACGCATTATCCGGAACCGTAGGAGAGGCGTTTGGCGTAGGAATAAGCGTGTTTTTTGTAACTTGTGTTATGGTAGAGCCATTTGAAAAAGAAATTTCATTTTCTATTAAATAAGCCTCTTCGGAAAAAGCTTGAGAGGATATTAGAATGATTATTAATAGCGTAATCTTAAGTAGATGGGGCATGGATATCCTCATGGATTTGCATAAATACAATAAATGACTGCTGCATTGATGGGTCTATTTTCAAGGGTGGATTCTGTTGCATTTAGTGCGGAATCACTCAGGTTGGGCGTAAGCAAATCCAATGTATGAGCATGGGCACCAGATGGCTGTGTAGTGGTAACTGTCGCATTAGTAAAATATTCATATCCCAAGACGTCTGTGCTGTCGTCATCGATCTGAGACTTGTTGCCTAAGTTGTTATGATAGGTATGTGTGTGTGGGCCTCCGCCTGAGCTAACACTGGAACCAGCTGAAAGGGCATGAGTATGGGATTGAAACGCGGTTGATGTGTTTTTTAGGCCTACTGCAGTACCTCCTTCTATCGTGCCCATAATAAATAGACCGCGTAGGTCAGGCACTTTAAAGTTCGTGCCATCCGTGTTTCCGTATACTGTTTTAATTTTACTGAATAAATTTGCATAGGTTGTTCTGGAATAGGCTGTTCCATCACACACCAGCCAACCTGATGACGCGGGAGGAATATAAGCAAAGGCGGAAACAACGCCGAGCATTCGAGCGGTTAACTTTGTGGTCATGTTAGGCGTGGCTAAAAATATGAGGGATTCTGTAGGGATATTCTCATCTATAATAACACCGCTAGGCGTCATGAGTGCCGTTAGCGCCTGTATGCGTGGAGTGCCATCCGTTGCTGGTGCGATAGTGACTAACCCAGAACCATTATCAAAAGAGAAGCCTTTGCTATTTAATTTTGATCCTGCTTGATTGTTAAAAAAATACATCACCAAAATAAAGAGAACGATCAAAGCAATGTTTCTAATAGAAGGAAGTGCGCTCATGTTTGCAATGGTACCTTATTTCAAAAAGGGTTTCAATTTTAAAGGCGCACGACGTAAGTTAGTTCCGAAATTTCAACGAGCCGTTTGAATTTTGGAGAGGTGGTGGGGAGAGACTTTCCAGTTTTTATGGTCTTCGGTATGAACAGAAATTGTTTTGGGATTTTTTTGGAAACAGTGCCAAAGGGAGCTGTGACTAATTGCGATCTACTATTTTAGATTCAAGCGAGTGATGTAAATTCTCCATATGTACTTATCATACCAAAGAAAGTATTAAAATAAACCCCACTTTAAAGTGGGGTTTTAAGGCGTCGCAAAAAAGAGAGTAATAGACATCCCCCCGACACCCACACAATCCAATCTCCAAATCGCGTATAAAAACTGAGGGGCAATCCCACATAAATTACATCTTGCAAAACGGCCGCGCTATTAAGTTTCGTTTGTTTTTGTATATGTCCATTTGGATCAATTATAGCCGAAATCCCCATATTGGATGCTTGTGCCAAATAACGATGATTCTCAACAGCGCGTAGTTGTCCCATCTGAAGATGTTTGGCGGCGGCTGACGAGTTAAAATACCAGGCGTGATTGGCAACAACGGTGATCCATTGTCCACCCTCTAACACTTGTTTTCGGACATACCATGGATAAATAGATTCCAGGCAAATGGCGTTGGCAATGGTGTAGTCTGCGGTTTTCAAGACACGGCTAGAACTGGCTGGCGTAAAATCTTCTTGGGGAAGAATGCTGCCCAAAGAGGCCTTTATGAGAACAGAACGTAGCGGCCAATATTCGCCAAAGGGCATTAATCGATACTTGTGGTAAACCAAGGGCTCCGTATCATGATAGCCAACAGCGGCTAAGGCATTGTAAAAATGCGAATGATCTAAGTAGGGCGTGCCTAATAAAATGAGGTTGTGTTGCGTTTGGGCTATATCTCGAACAGAATCTAAAAATAGGGCGTTATCTAAATTAAATTGGGGCGTGATGGTTTCTGGCCAGATGATGACGTCAGCATGCTTACTAGTACGTGACAGATCCAGATAGCTATCTCGAATCTCTCGAAAACGTCCAAAAGAAAACTTCATGGATTGGTCATGATTACCTTGAATAATGGCGACAGAGATCGGCTTTAAAGATTTCTTTTCAGGGGAATTGAAAAGTGTGAAGGAAGCTATGACTAACAGTAGAAGTAAACCAAATCCCCATCGTCCTTCTCTTTTGAATAGAGAGATAAAAACAACATTCGCAAGCACCACAAAAAACGACAATCCATACAGCCCACCAACAGATGCCAAGTGCAATAAATGTGGAAACGTTGTCATGGTGTAACCCGCACTGGCTGCTGTATTCCCAAAAGGTCCTAACGCACGTAACCATTCAAAAACGATCCATACTGCCGGCAATAAAATTATTCTAGGGCAATACGGTTTCAGCCACCCAAAAACCCACATGCCCGCACCATAAAAGAGGCCGTAATAAACAGAGACCACACTCCATAAAATCAGTAGTCCCCAAAGTGGTGCGAAGGGGGTCAATGAAAATAGCCAGCCATGAAAAATACCCATGACGATTGTGCCGAAAATGAAACCGTTTAGAAACTGTTTCTTTAAAGATTGAGGCCGAGAGACTACCCAAATCAACGGCACCAATGCAACAAATACAAGCCAATGAAAATTAAACGGCGGAAAGGTCAAACTATATAAAAGGGCCGAAATGAGTGCGCCTAAAATATGGTAATCTCCCAAGATTCTAACCAAGCGGCTGGTTCAGGGCTCCCTGAAGGCGCGTGAGGTATTCCTCGGCCAATGATAGTGCCTGATTTTGCTTCGATAGGTAAAGAAAAATCATCTAAACCATCTTGAACATAGCCAGTGAGCGAAGAATCTGTTCTTTTGACGATGACAAATTTAAAATAGATGCGCTCAAATTCCGGAGAAAGAGATTGAATGGGAAATCGTAAGTTGAGGGTATTGCTTGGGCTATTGGATAGTATGGGGACAAAATTAATATTGGTCTGATATCGAGCATTATTGGTGGTGGTGGCATCAAAAGTTGTCGAGCCAGAAGGGTAGTGGCGTGCAATTAAACCAGGTCCGATGGCAATATAGTCAGACCAGGTTGAGAAAAAACTTCGATAATAAAAATTGATCCCATTATTGTTAATAATTTCTATGTTATTGACGTCGAATGAAGTCTCGAATCCAGGCGTTTCTCCAGGTGTGGGAAAATATCGACTAGGTACAATAGCAGGTATAGAAATAGGCATTGGGGATAGGATGACATAATAACGAAAGTTTGTAAGATTAACGGGACCTGCAAACGTAAGGCGCACATTGAAATCCAAGACTTTATTTTTTTCTTCAACTGTTCTGGCACACCCCATACTCAGAAGAAAACTTCCAAGTACGATAAGCCTAAAAGCGTTCTTGAGCATCATTAGCGAGTGCACCTTGTATTTTTATGTTATTCCGTGTTTTGGTAAATCCAAAAGAGTCATTCGGGAAAGCGTTAATGGTGAATAAGAGTTGAATTTCTTGAATCTGCTTATTATAGCTGATTTTTATTTTTCGGCAGTGCTCATTTTTGACTAAACTAAATGTTTGAACGGCATATTTGCTAGGGTCAAACTGTTGGACCCTACCCCGTGTATCATACGTGAACAATGTCTCAAACGACCACTCATAATCCTTGTCACTTCCCAATACATGTTTAAACAAAAGATTAGATTGGCGAATATATCCTTGGTTTAAATCGTGTGAATGGTTCATGGAAAAACGCGTGTTGCTGGAAGGCGCTATATCTAGGGTCCATGTTAAGGGTTGTAAAATAGTCGCATCTTTAAATGCAACAGCACGATGCGATAAATAAGCATTTAAGCGATTGATATCTACGCCAGTTCCAATCCGGACTCCCCAAAAAGAGGACGGCTTCAAAATAAGTGTGGTGATATAGGGATTCCATTGATTACGTTCAAAATCATATCCAATGCGGTTTTCCCAAGAAAATCGGTTACTGTCCAAATAATATAGCGTAAACGCTTGGTCTAAGAAATTAGTATTAAGCCGATCATCTTTAAACGCCGTGATAAACGGAGAGTTACTTTCGGGGGGAATAAATCGACGTTGATAGGTTGTAGTGGTTTTAAGAAAGTCCCAAAATGAAGCCGTATAAGAGGGTGCAAAAGAAAGTTTGTAAAGTGCGTCTCCTTCAAATAACCCAAAACCAGGTGATTTGAAAATCATTTGTTCATATCCAACATTTAAATGAAGCGTGCCTTTTCCGGGTAACCCTGCAAAGCTTCTTTCAAGCGTTTGCCGAAAGATGTAGGTGTTGGGTTCCAATCCAAATTGAGAAGACGTCGGAAACGTAATTTGTTCGTTCAAAGAACGGTTATATTGCACCTCTTGGTAACGGGCCATAATCAACGTGCTGTTGGCAGAAAATCCATGCAGGCTAGGGTCAGAATACATTAACGTAATCTCGGGTTGTTTGAAAAAAAAGTTATTGGCGTTACTAAAACTATCGGTGGTGACGCGGCGGCCATCTAAGTCAAATAAGTGATCAATCACAACTTTGGCAGAAAGACGGGTATCAAATTGATGGAAAAATTCTGTCGTTGCTTGCAGACGCGTATCGGCAGGTACCGTATCCAATTCAGAATCTCGGCTGTCATAAGCGAGCCGAGTGGTCAGTGTATTGTCATCAGGAAGACGTAAAATATGTTCGGCTCGGGAAGAAACGGTTTGATTGCGGAGAATAAAGTTGTCATTAAGTACGTACGAAATACTGTATTGTTTTTCTTGATTAAATGACCGGTCCAAATTTATCATAAAATCACGTGTAAATTGTTTGAAATTCTGTGAATCTGAAAGTTTAAGATTCATCACATCTCCCAAATCATTGTAAGCCAAGGTTACGCTCCGATCTTCACGATGATCACGTCCCCGAGAGTTAATGCGTTCTGCATCGATGAGATTATAGGCGCCTGATACCGACCAGACGTTATTGAGCCGATATGATTGCTGAAAGCCGACACGATAATTTTGAAGACCCGTATCTTGTTCCCGTAAATAGTACGTAGATACCGTTCCATAGTTTGCATTGCCAATATCATACTGATGATCGATACCAACCCCCACGCCTTTGAATTGAAAAAAGTCTACAAGTACGCTGGAATCTTTGCCATTAAGATGATCATAATCAATTGTGTTTTGCATAAACCACCCCCAACCGGGCGTATTTTTTTGTCCAATAGTAGGGAAGTTCCAAATAATATGCCGCTTGCCCAACTCATACGTATAAAAAGGTGCCCAGACCTGAAGCGGTAGAAAAAAAACAGGATAATCCAAGACCACATCGGATCCCGTAATTCGGTCTCCAGGAAAGTAATCAAACTGCCTAGCTTTAATTTTATAATGGGGATGTAACAAGTCGCAGCTCGTCATTTCTGCATACGTGCCGGACTGATGATTGGGCATGTCGGTAAGTGTTTTAGTATGAACAAACATAACGTCTTTACTGTCTGGAATTTTCATTTGGGTGCGGAAATCTTCCAATGTAAATGTAGAGGTTTTAAGCTGAATCTGAATGCCAGATGCAAACGCAGAATCTGATCCACGCGTTAAGACAATATTGCCTGATCCCCACGCTTGCTGCGCTTCTACATTGACGAATAATTTGGGAGTGCTCAACTTAATGTCATCAACGCTCAATAACACGTTGGAAGATGCAATCATAATTTTATGATCTTCTGAATAGGAGAGTTGATCTGAATGAAGTTTGTATTTTTTGGATTCGGCAGAAAGAAGAGACGTGCTTAGTATAAGTACTAAAAGAAAACTACTGAGACGTCCAGTAATCATCACTCAAATAAAGTCAGAGAAGTGGGCGGAGAGACAACTTTTTTATGGATTACTAGGGGAGTTGAAAAGTAAGGGATAAACGATAATGTGAAAAGTTCTGTCCAATGGGCAAGCGTCTCGGGTGTTAAACTTAAATATCGTAATCTGCGATGCAGCAAATGAAACACATGACCCGTTGCCAATGCCTGACGCCAATAGCGAACCGCATCTTGGAGTCGATGTTTGCGATAATGCCATTCGCCTAAATTAAATAAGACCAATGGATTATGAGGGTTGAGTGTGTAAGCAGCTTCAAACTGTACAAGAGCCTTTTCTGGTTGTGATTGCATCATATAGGCCAGTCCTTTTGTAAGGCCAATCGCGTCCAATTTACGCGCGTGCTCAGAGGCCCGAGCAAGATGTGACATGGCCGGCTCGAACTCTTGTTTGAGTAAATAGAGTACCGACAAATTGCAATGCGTGGCCGTGAGAGAATCATCCATTTGTAGCGCCAATTTAAATTCTTCTTCAGCCGTTTTTAAATTGCGTTTTAGAACATGTGCGACACCATTATTATTATGCGGATGCGCAAAACTGAGTGTATTGGAGTGGGCAAACGTTTCGTTTTCAAGATTTTGAATGCTAAAGACGGCTAGCGACTCTTGGGTATCTAAGCACGCGCCTAGCATGAGGCCACGAAGATCCAAAAAGCTTTCATTTTTTTTCTGTGCGATTAAAGATTGAACATTCGGGAAATTAACATCATATTCCATGATTTTTTCCAAATAATGCATGGCCTGGGACAGATCACCCATATGTAAATAATTAATACTCATCAAATACCGAACCCGATTTTGAAACGGTAAGTGGTCACCCTGGCTTTGTAACAGACGCGTGAGTTGGCTCACCGACAAATCGTATCGACCCATTTCTAAAAAGCATCGACTAATTAAGAGCTGAGCTTCTGTAAAAAGTGTATGTCCCGACCCAATTTTCTGGAAGTGATCGAGTGCCTTATAAAAATCTCCAACGTATAAATACAAAATACCTGTCTTTAATAATCCGTCAGCAGAGGGTTGAGACGCAGAGAGGGACGTTAAAGAGGCCTGAACATGCTGATCTTGTAAATCCTGAATCCGTTCATGTAATTCCCAAGACTCAGAATGACTCTCAAGGGCCGTAAATAAAAGTGATAAGGCGTCTTGATGCTGGCCTTGCGCTAGCGCCAATTCCGACAATAAAAACGTGGCAGCTAAATCATGCTTGGTATGTCTAAGTCTCATGGCCTCTACCGTACATTGCGCAAATTCACCTTTCTTAAACGCCACGCGTGCAAGGCATAAACGACAATCCAATGCCAAGTCGGGATCCTGATCCATCAACGCTAAAAGTCGCGTTTCAATAAACTGAAATTCCGAGGATTCTGCCACCAAAAGCAAGGTGATGTAAGACAAACTTTCTGCATAATGATGTTGTTTAAACGAAATGTCAGAAAGGAGTTGGAGCGCCATAATCTGATTGGGATACAAACTCAATACCCGTTTCAAAAGACGAATAATTGGAATAAATTCTTCGGGGCTGAGTACGTGTTCAGAGGTCAATTGCAACAAAGAAACGGCCTCTGAAAACGCGTTTTCTTGGATGAGTAAATCCGATAAATACAGCAAAATATCATGGGTATTTGGAAACAACGACAGCATGTCACGCAATTCTTGAATCGCTTCTGCGCGCGCTACCTGACCGAGTCGTATTAAATGCTCCAAATGGTTCAGAGCTTTTAAAGGATGAAAGCCTTTAATATACATCGAGATTAAAATGCGACGAATTTGGGCGTTCTCAGGATTAAGCGCCACCAATTCTTCACATTTTTCGGCCATCACGCCAATTTCTTCAGGTGATTCCGTAGACAGTTTTTCGTAAATCTTAGCGGCTTCCAAATGCTGTCCAGAATAGAAATAGAATGAAAGTAGGGCTTTGTAGTGATGGCTACTAGGTTGCTCTGAAACCAATGTCTCATAAAACGAAACGCCTTGTTCATAGTGTCCTGTTTCAAGATAAAGCTTAGGCAAAAGATCCAAAATAGCGGCATCTCGAAGCCCTTTTTCGAACGCTTTTTCAAAGAGAGGGCGCACCACATTTTTGTCAGGAAAATGTTTGTAAAGTTTACTCAGGAGTAGATACGATTGCGTATAATCTGCATCTATATCTACCGCTTCTTCCAACTCGTGTAACGCTTCTGGATACAGCTTGCAATGAAAATACAAATCCGCAATGAGTAAACGCAAACCCATCAACCCAAATTGCGCATTTAAGCGCTTATACAATACGATTAAGACATCAGGTAATTGCTTGGGGTCTAGGGCGATAACACGCTTAAAGCGTTCTAGGGCTTCCAATGTTTGATTCCGGCGCACCATGAGTAGGCCCAAGTCAAATTCTCGAGACGCTTGGTCTTTTGCATTGAGAGATACAGAGTCTGTAGTCGGTAAAATAAAAGGCATGTTATTTAAAAATAGACTGATACAAAATCACGCTACCACCTACAAATCCATACGCTAAATTAGGAATCCATGCTCCCAAAAAAGGCGTCAAATGACCATCATTAGCAAGGGCGCGAAATATCGCGACAATAAAGAAATAAAATCCAACAACCAACACAGCTGCACAAATGGCCACAATAACCCCCCACCAGTCTTTTCCGGTGCGTACAAATGTTAAGCAAAACGCAATGCCAATCATACCAAAAATAAGACAGGCTATAGGAATGCTTTTTTTGAGTGCAAGTTCCACCTGAAGAGTACGCGTATTAATTCCGCCACTAGATAAGACCTGGATTTTATTTTGCAATTCAGCGGAGTTCATTTCTTTAGGAGATTTATGCTGTTCATAAAACGCACTCAATTCTTGATCAACATGAATCGTCGCCTTTTTAAAATGATCAAAAAATTCCAAATGCCCATTATCATTTACTTCATAAATAGCACCATCTTCCAGAGTCCAAGATTTTTCGTTCCAATGGGCCAATTTTGCGGTCGTAATCCGGGGGAACAGAGGGCCTTCTTCAAAAATAAAAATACCACGTAATGTCGTAGTGGCGGGATCAACAGATTTAATATAAAAATACCGGTCTCCAGGGACTTTGAAAATGACATTTTCAGCGACTTCAAGAATTGGTTTTTTAGTGATTTCACGTCGAATCAGTGTGTCAGAAACACGGTTGGTCCAAGGCACCACTTTTTCATTAGTGACATAAGAAAGACCAGAAACCAAAACGGAGAGTAAGAGGAGTGGGGCGAGCACCCGTCCAATCATAACCCCAGAGGCCTGTAAGATCGTGAGCTCATTGTCTTTGGCCATACGTATAAGCACCAGCATCACAGCAAAAAGAACCGCCATGGGAAAGAAGAGCACCATAATGGCAGGGAGTTTATATAGAAGAAGACGAAATGTGACAAAAACGGGGATGCCTTGAGAAATAGCCAGGTCGACCAAATACATCAAAATATCCACAATGCCAATTAATGCAAACCCACCTATGGCAATCATAAATGGGCCTGCAAATTGACGAAATAAATAGCGGTCGAGAAGTGTAAATGGGCGAAAACGAAATTGAATTAACTTAAAAAACGTCACTCGCACTTTGCTGCTGCTTGGTGCGACGTTCTGCAGCTTTCTTTTTACGTTTTTTTAGATCAGAAGGCTTTTCGAAAAACTCGCGTAAACGTAGTTCTTGTAGGGTTCCTTCATTTTTCAACTTTCTCTTAAATTTCCGTAAAACAGAATCGATTGATTCTCCGGGTCTTTTTTCCTGACGTGCCATGTAAATTCCTCCTAAGTTAACCGGGGGGCCATGAAAATGAGCGCCCTGCCAGTAGATGAAAATGAAGATGATCCACTGTTTGCCCCGCATTTTCTCCAGTATTGGTTACGATTCGAAATCCTGAATCGGAAACACCCAGTTCCTTTGAAATGCGATCAATAGCTGCGAACAATTGAACCATCAGTCGAGCATGTTCTTCGGTCAGTCCTAACACATTTTTTAAATGTTGTTTCGGAATAACCAAAATATGGTGAGGGGCTTTGGGAGCAATGTCCCGAAAGGCCAATACATCGCCATCGTTGTAAATAATATCTGCTGGAATGGTACCATTAACAATCTTACAAAATAGGCAGGATGTCATGATAACCTCGCAAGTAAAGCGTCCAATTGCAAACGTTGGTTTAGATTATACTGTAATTGTAGAAGAATTTCGATCATCATTTTTACAGCCTCAAAATCTCGTGGTCTAAGTGCGTCTGGATTGTCGATTGCATACTGTATCCAAGACCTCAGGTGGGCGTCAATTTGTGTCTTATCTTGCGACAACGTTTCTGAAAGTATAAACCGATCCATTTCTGAAAGTGCCAATAAATCCGGGAAACTAAGCAGTGACGAATCCGAAACGATCTCAGTTTCTACAGGAAAATCCAAAAGCTGACACCGAGAGCGCACTGTAGGTAATACTCGAAACAGATGATGCGTAGACAATAAAAAACAAACGCCCGGAAGTGGTTCTTCAAGCGTTTTTAAAAACGCATTCGCCGCTTCAGTCGTAAGACGATCACACTCTGGGATAATTACCACCAAATAGTGGCCAGAAACAGCACCAAACTTTACAGATTCCTGAACCTGTCGAATTTGATCTATACCAATCGATTTTTCTGATCGACACACAAACAAGTTTCCGGCAGATTCTGTACACTGCAAACGATCTGCAAAATAAAACAAAGCAGCCTCAAGATTCGCACCCAGAGGGCCATAAAAAATGTACCCGCTAGATACTCTTTGATTGGCTACAATGCCCTCAATAAGGGTCTGATTTCGCGTATTAATTGGCAACCAATCCTAAGGTAGCCGCAGCGACAATGCCAATAATCATCCAGAAGTTTTTCTCATCATTTTCTTTTTTGAGAGCTTCAATTTTTTCTTCCAATTCGGCCTGTACAACGCTCATGTCCTCGTCTAAAGCCACTTGATCGTCTTGTAGCTTGGTCACTTTAAGCTCCGTTAGCTTATTGGCGGTTTCTACTTTTGTGAGATAATTTTTGAAAGATTTTGAAAGGACAGAAAGTTCTTGTACATCAGACTGACTCAGACTTTTTTGATCAGTTTCCTCAGCACGAAGAACAACGCTCCCTACCGTTAGGATAAGGACACTTAATAACACCATCAATTTATATTTTTTCATTCAGAATCTCCTTTGTTTTGTGTTTCACTATTTACAGTTACTGTCTCAATCACCTTGCCCCCATGTACTAACTTAATGCTAGAAGCGCCTGGTTTTTTGGTGCGAAAATGTAGCTTGCATACATCGAGTCTGTACATAGATTCCCCTGTATTTAAATCAGCAATTTCAACCCGTCCGGGGGTCTTTGTCACCGTATCATAATAGGCGCTAGGCTGATCCACAAAACGTGCCCCCTCACTGACCCGAAGCAATGTGAGTTCCTCGGGATCATATAAAATTTCATAGGTATCTCCTAGCAATGCAGGGGCCTGGTGCAGTGAGAATTCAGCGAAGAAAAAACTGCCAGTGTCAACGTTTGTGTCACTCAGTGAGAGATGCGCCGAAAAAGGGTCTGGCCCTGTTTGTATTGTTCCTTGTAATAGGTCTGGTTTAGTGGCTGATGAGTCTAGAGAGACAGAGATCGGAACCGATTTTTTTTCGGAAGTATTTAAATTAATTTTCCAATGCAGTAAAACCGTTTGATCTGGGCGCAGAGACTTAAGCGATTTTTTTGGGACTTCAAAGCTTGCAAGGCTAGCAGGATCAGAAAGTTTAATTTCAGCATCAATATCATGAAGTGTATGCGTGGTTGGATTGGTCACGGACACAACAACATCGGTGTAGGCATTAATAGAGGCTGTTTTAGAAACAGGGACACGTAGTTTAGAGATGATTTTGGGAGGAGCCAAGACCTCTATTTTTCTGGAAAGTGTATTGCTTTCAAGCGTGTCGGATTGGACGGACACTTTGAGTGTTTTAATGCCAGCCGGTGGGGTATCCAGCACAATTTGCATTGGAATTTGTCGCGTCTCACCTGAATGCAAGGTTCCTAGATTGAAAGTGCGTTTCCCATTTACAGGAGAAAATCCCTCTGGCAACGTAACTGTTACAATCGTATTTTGGGAATCATACCCCCCAGAATTTGAAACATATGCCATCATTAAAAAAGGCCGTTTTGAACTACTATGAATTTCTGCAGGTGCAGTAAGCCCAAGACTTAGTAATCCTGGAGAAAGTGTTAACCCCCCCAAGCCGTACAACGTAGAGACTTGCAGTGATTTTTGCGGAGCCAATGTGGTGGGATTCCAATACAGCGCAAGAGCCGTATCTTTTTCTGCCTCACCTGCTCGTATAAACGAACGACCCTGCTCATACGGAAAATCCCAAGGATAGTCGGACAACGTTCCCCAGTTGGCTAAATATAATTTGTCCGGTTTGGCAATGCCCAGCTCCGCAGAATAAATCGTACCTTGCGCAATCACGTTAGGAGAAACCAAGTTGTCAAACGCTTGCCAATAGTCAAATAAAGCCGCGCCCTGAAAGCTTTGCTCAGAATCGCCAGCATGTGTCCCAATCCGAAACGGAGCGCCATCGTTACTACCCAACTTGGTATCCATCATAATACGAATCCCAACGTTATGCGGAACAGAGCCTTTATTTACAGCTGAATACGAAATCTGTGCAGTATCCATCACTTTTGTAGAGACGTTACGAATAAAGGAAAGCGTTTGTGTTACAAGAACATCCTCAAATCGACATACAGTAACAATACTAGAGGGTTGCACAGTTTGTGACACAACGGTTCCAAACGTAATCGGTTGTCCAGAGCGTTGGCTTAACTTATGACCCTGTCCACCAAAAACAAAATCATGATCGTCAATACGAACCGTTGTATAAGAAGTCCACGGAACAGGCTGACCATAAATTAAAGACTGATTATTATCTTTCGAATTTTTAGGATCTCCGCCGGTAGTTTCTATCGCAAATCTACCAAGATCTTCCGGGCCCTTATTGACGATGAGTTTAATAAATTCATTTTCAACAGACAAATTCTCTGCTTGTAAAATAGAAAGTGATCCAAATAAAACTGCCAATAATAATAGTCGTAATTTCATCAATAACTCCTATCTCAATTTATATTCATGACGCAGTTGAATGGTATCGGATACAAATTTTCCGAGAACACGTTTTGGCTCAAAATGACGTGAAGTGACAGACCGAATAAAAGATTCGTCAAGGATGTCATGACCACTCGTACGAATCAGTCTATGCCCGACCACTTTTCCTGTCTCATCAATTGTAAATTCTGCCACAACCGTGCCTGTCCATTCAAAATTCAAAGCGTATTTCGGATAGACCGGAACAATCGGAGATGATGGAATCGCAGACTTTCGATCTCCAGGTAATTCAGACGGTGTAGATTCTGTCCCTGGAAGTGTGGTAGACGGAACTGATTTTGCAGATGCCTGATTTGTTTGTGCCGGAGACGGTTTCGCAGGTGGTGCCGGCGGTGGTGTTAATTGCGCCTTTTTCTGTGGCGGGGTTTTTGGAGGGGGTGGGGTAGGGAGTGCTTCGGGCGTGGGCTCAAGAGTTGGAGGTGCTGACATAGATAGAGAAACGGGCACGCTATAAAGAGTTGGCTCAGAATCCGATACTACCGTCTTAATATACGGAAATGAAAAGAAAAATAAAATGGCGTGCAGCGCAATGCTCACCGCCAAAGAGGTATACTTAAGAGTTTGGTTGTTTGGTGTCATGAGCTTCTAAAACCACATCGAAACATCCGCCCAATCTAACATGGTCCAATACCTCAACCACAACATGATACGGAACAGATTGATCAGCATGAATAATGACATGTGTCTTCGGATCGGCTTTTACAAGTAGGGCGATATCAGCAGCCAAGGTTTGCATTGTTGTAGGTGCTTCATTTAAAGCAATATGTTCAGACGAATCTACGCTTAACACAATGCCTTTCTGTGTATCGGTTCCCGTTGAGGCGCTTGGTAATTTTACTTGTAACCCTTTTTGATGCATCGATAAACTAGCGGCTACAACAAAGAAAATTAAAAGAACGAGCACAATATCTACAAACGGTGCAAGTTCTATACGGACGCCGGACGCACGGCCAGAATTCCGAAACCGCTTCATATTATCCTTGGCCTCCGCCAGGCTCATTCGTCTGACAAAACAAGACAACATCATGACCAACCTGTTCTAGCTCTACCAAATAGGCATCTACTTTATTGGACAAATACTGATGGAAAAAAATCAAAGGAATAGCGATAAAAAGACCCGCTGCAGTAGTCAATAAACTCTCAGCAACACCTGCGGACAGCTTTGTAATATCTCCACCAATAGCGGTGCCAGAAACGACATCAAAAATTTTAATAATCCCCAAAACCGTTCCCAATAATCCCAACATCGGTGCCGCCGTAATAATTGCAGACAAAAATGCAATCGTCCGATCAACACCAGAGATTTCTTTGTGTAAAAAATGTTCTAAGTCAGCGTTAATATCCGATTTTTCAAGATGTGTAATCGTTAGTGCGTGCGCCATTACTTGACTCGGGAATCCTTTTTCATGTCGAAGTTCATGCAGTGCAGATTGTTTTCCAGACGATAAATATCTGGCTTTTAGCTGATCAACCATGTCGAATTTAATGCGATTGAAAAATAAGAAAAGCAGCCCATGAATTACCAAATAAAGCCCCCAAACAGAACAAAGTAGAAGAGGGATTTTCATAATACCCGCTTGTGAAAAAAGAATCAAAATATCGCTATTGATCATGATGTCCTCCGAGAGACGACTGTAAGTTTATCTACTATAATAAATTTTAGAGGGTGGTGCTGTAAATGTAAATCAAAAGGAAAAAAACGAAGTGTACAACCTTATTGATTTGAATTTTTAATTTGCAGTTTAGTCTAATAGGTCATTAAGACTTTGTAATGCCTCTTCTACTGGGATACAGGTTATGCCTTGTCTATACTCCCTTACTTTTCCACCGTAAAAGATAAACGATTTGGCTACTGGGTATTCTTTCTGAAAAAGTAACGTTCCTTTTAGATCTTCTGGTCTTATAGCACCCGATTTTTTGATTTCAATAGTTATTAACCCCTTGGGGCCATAGAGAACAAAGTCTATTTCTTTTCCGTCTATTGTTCTCCAAAAATAGAGTGTGTAGCCATGCTGGAAATATTCATTAAGAGCGATCAATTCTTGCAAAACTAACGTTTCAAGAGCGCCCCCTCCCAATTCGTCTGGCGAATCCAAGGGTCCATTGGGTCTAATAGCACGATAGACACCCACATCAAAATAGTAAAACTTTGAAGCCATTACGGTTTTCCTTTTGGCTTTTTTAGAAAAACAAGGAATCCTATAAGCAATTAAGAGGTCTTCTAAAATATCAAAATAATTTTCGATGGTGCCTCTATCGACACCCACTTCTCTTGCTATGGATGTCGTGTTGATTAAATTGCCTTGTGAGAAGGACGCTACTTCCAAGAATTTTGAGAAATGCGATATTTTTCTAACCAAACTTTCTTGAAACACTTCTTCTCTTAAATAAATCTGTATATAGGTTTTGAGATATGATTCCGGAGATTCTTCGGAAAGAGTTGCTGGGAGATGACCTGTTTTTAAAGATTTTCTGATATCAAACTTTTCTTTTAATTCATGAACGGTTAAAGGATAAAGGTGATACTTTATAGCTCTTCCAGCAAGTAAATTTATGCCTGCCCTTCGTAATTTTCGTGCGCTAGATCCCGTTAAAACAAACTTTATTTTTTGAGTCTCGATGAGATGATGAACTTCATTCAAGCAGTCTGGTACGCGTTGTACTTCATCAATAATGACCCACCCTTTGTGGTCTTTTGGAATGAAATCCGAAAGTCTTCCAGGGTCGGCCTGAAGAGGGTTGAAAAATCTAGCTTCTAATAGGTTAATCACTATTGCATCCGGAAAAACAGAGGTTAACCAGGTTGTTTTTCCTGTGCCCCTTGGACCAAACAGAAAGAAACTTTTATTAAATGCCAGCGGTTTATTTATAATTCGGTGAATCATAATCGCATTATATCTATTTTTTAGGGATTAGCAATCATCTCGACACCTCTTTTTATTCTGTGTCCGTGGGGATCCAATGCAGAATTTAATTATATCTTCACATCCGCATCATTCAAAAACCGAATTAATTCAATCAGTCCACCATAATTGTGACGATTAAAATTAAAGACTAACCGGGGTTTGTCAGGATAATTTAAACAGTCTTCGGGAGTTTCTTCCGTCGTGGCTAATTGGAAGTTTCCATCCCGCAATAAATACGCAAACTCTGTTTGAAGTTTCGCCATCGTTTCTTCTGGTAATACGGTATTTAATCTAAAAACCGTTTGTGTCCCGATATAGCGCACAGAGTGGTAGATCCGGAAAAAATGGGTGATTTCATGCACGGCTTCTTCAGCAGATTCTACACATGAATACAAAGATAAATCTTGTGGAGAAATAAGATTTCTATCTAGTAACTCAGTACGTATATAAGCCTCTAGCGTTTTCCAATAGTCGTTGCCTTTTGGGGCGACCATGATAATCGGACGGGGGGCACTTCTGCCTGTTTGTACTAGCGTTAAAATTTCAAAGAATTCATCGTGCGTCCCAAATCCACCAGGGAACAAAACCGTCGCATCCGATTCTCTCACAAACGCTAATTTGCGTGTGAAAAAATAGTGATAATTAATAAACTTGGGATCATTTGCAATAAATGGATTGGGATCTTGCTCGAAAGGGAGATCAATATTGACTCCAAAATCCATGTTAGGCATAGCCCCTTTGTTTCCGGCTTCCATAATGCCTCCGCCAGCACCTGTAATAATCATGAAGCCCTTTCGGGTGATTTGATTCGCAAATGCTTCGGTCATGATGTACGACGGATCGGTTGGTAATGTGCGTGCAGAACCAAAAATAGATACTTTTCTCACATCTTTAAATTTGTGAAACACTTTAATCGTGTCACGAATTTCGCGTAAAATCCGGCGCACCATCCGTGCATCACTTCGGGTGCTATTACTATCGTGCATACGTAGCAGCGTCCACATGGATTCTTTCAAAAGATCTATAGAACTCAGCGTTTCAAATTGGGACACAAAGTCCTCAAGTTTTTCAACAACGGCTGGTTTATCTGACATGCGCATGATGCACTCCTACAATTAATTCAAAATTACCGCTATAATGCCCGGACTTATGAAAACCACATCCGATATAACAAAGACTAACATTTTAGGCTACACAAGGGAAACGCTTCGCGCCAAATTAGCCGAAATGAATATTAAACCCTTTATTGCAGATCAAATTTTAGATTGGATTTACAAGAAATTTAAGCTTGATTTTAGTGAAATGGTCAATATCGCAAAAGAAATCAGAGCCCGTCTAGAAGAGGCTTTTGAAATTCGTTTTTTCAAAAATATCGAAACATTAGAGTCCGATGGTGGGCGCGCAACCAAAATGATTATTACCCTAAACGACGGAAAATATATTGAAGCCGTTGTCCTAAGAGAAAAAAAATACAACACGCTGTGCGTCTCGTCACAATGTGGATGCCCAGTCGATTGCAAGTTCTGTCTCACTGGCGTTGCTGGATTCAAACGCAATTTAGAGTCCTATGAAATCGTAGGACAAATTCTACTAGCCAATCAACTAGGCCATCCCATTTCTAATTTAGTTTTCATGGGTATGGGCGAACCGCTTCTAAATTATGACAATGTCTTTGCGGCGATTAATCTTATGAATGCTGAATACAGTTTCCATATCAGTAAACGTAAAATGACGGTCTCTACTTCTGGGTACATCCAAAATATCAAACGACTCATCTCAGAAAAAAATTATATAAATCTAGCTTTCTCAGTAGGTCATGCCAACCCCTCCAAACGTGTGGTTCTAATGCCCATAGAAAGCAGAAATCCCATCATGGAAGTCGTCGCACTTTTGCATGAGTATCAAACCATGCATAACAGAAAGCTAACGCTAGAATACACGCTCATCCAAGACAAAAACGAAGACGATCAAGCCATCAGAGAGCTCTCCAATATCTCAAAATATCTCAAAGCTAAAATCAATTTGATAAACCTCAATCCGCATCCCAAAATTCCCTTTCGGCCCGTCACTACCAAACGTCTACACGAAGTGCGGGATCTCCTTGAAAACAGCGGCGTTCCGGTGACGATTCGGTTCCGAAAAGGAGACGATATTTCCGCGGCATGTGGACAATTGGGTGAGAGTTGTTTGGGGTAGTTCTTCTTTTTGTTCATACACTACAACTGGTATGTCTCTCTTACTCTATCATCTTTAATTTTGTATGGCGGCAGCACATAACGGCCATTCTTATCAGCTATATTACAATTTTGATGCCGTATTTGATTCTCCGTTTTTTCCTAGAAAAAAAACCGCGGACGCTGATGACTTGTTCGTTTATATACCTTTTTTTCTACGGGGCATTATCCTGTTATCTTTATACAGCAAGCACCAGTTTTGATTACAGCATCATTGCAGATAATTTTCATTCCGCATTTTCTAGAGAAGCAACGAGCATCATTCTGCATGGACTTAAAATAGATCCACTCATCGCAGTTATCCTAACGTGTGGGTTAGTTTATATGGCCAGGCGCACTTTTTTTGCATTAAAACCCACAAAATATCGTCATGTAAAAGGTATTTTCTTCACAGGAACTTACCTCTCTTTGATGTTTATTCCGTTTAATAACGTCTTCGACGAACCTGCAACTTTTTTAAAATCCATTGTCCAGTATTACAGATCAGACCATACCGTTCACTTACCCAAAGGGACGTATCCCTTCATGAAAGAGTCGATTGCCTACGGTACCCAAAATTTTCGAAAGTCTGGAGAGAAACCGCCCCATGTTTTTATCATTTTGGTGGAATCGTTTAGTGCCTCTTTTATCAATCAGAAAAGTCCAGAAGGATTTGAATATACTCCGTATTTTAATTCACTCACTAAACAAGGTCTCTACGTTCCACGTTTTTACGGGAATTCTATACAAACCGCCAAAGGACATTTTGCGACCCTGTTTTCTGTAGTCCCTTCTTTTAAAGGCATGGTCTATACCCGCTACCCCCATATTGAGGCGAGAGCACTGCCCGAAATTTTAAAAGACAATGGATATGAAACTTCTTTTTATCAAGCGCATAAAAATCCAGATTTTGATAACACAGGCATGATGATGAGAAAACATGGCATGATGCACCTCGATGCACTCAGTCATCCCAAGCCAGAAGATCAGGCATTTATGTCAGAATGGGGCGTAGAAGATCAAATATTTTACAAGCATGTATTTGAAAAATGGGATGAAAATCATCTCTCAAATAAACCACAATGCGTTGTCCTAGCAACCATTTACAGCCATGGAAATTTCGAAGTGCCGGCTCATCGTCGGATGCACTACAAAAATCCAAAAAATATCGTAGAGCACTATGCCAATGCTATCGGATTGGCAGATGCCCAATTTTCAACTTTTTTTGAAGAATTAAAAAAACGGCCTGAACTTAAAAACAGTATCATAGTTATTACGGGAGATCACAGTTACCCTATGCATGGTGGCAACGCCGATCGTAACGAAGTGGGCACGTATGAAGATTCATTCAAAACGCCGTTTATTCTTTTATGGCCAGGACATATTGCGCCCGTTTCCCAACCCGAACCAGCGTCTCAATTGGATATCGCACCCACACTTTTAGATCTCGTTGGAATCAAAAAAGTGTCTAATCATTTCCAAGGACAATCCCTCTTTAAAAAGCGCGCCATGAATAGACCTATTCCTCTCATTCAGCCCTACAACGGTATCTGCATTAGCGTCGTAACCTATCCCTATAAATACATGTGTCGGCTCAAGACAGGAGAAGAATTTATCTACAATCTCGAAACAGATCAGAGCGAAGACCGTAACTTAGTTTCGCAATTAGAGTCTATTAAATTAAAAGCGTTCAGAGCTGAACTAAAACCTATTTTATTGTCACAACAAGCGATTATTCAAAACCAATTATGGCACAAGTAAGTTTCATGAAAACCATCACGGTTCCCAATACATGCGAGATTAACTGTCTCGGAAAACCTTCGTTAGAAGTCAAAACGCTAGAGGCTCCAGAATTGATCGGCGTTAAACCTCCCTCAGTTTCCAATTTCGAGCTTTGTTTACACGTCAGTATCGGTGATCATGTCCAAATTGGAACCCGCCTTTTTTCGGACAAAAAATATCGCGAAGTTCATATCCTATCTCCAGCGTCTGGGCAAATTAGTGATATTCGATACGGCCCCAAAAATGCACTGGATGTCATTGTTATAAAGCGGGATAAAGAAGAAAGCCGACTCCAAATTTCAGATCAAAAAACGAGCCTTTCAACGTATCAATTATCGCAAGTCACTCGCGACTCATTGGTGACGAGTCTTTTAGACGGAGGACTCTGGACGTCTTTTCGACAATTCCCTTTTCGCAATATCCCAGATCCCAAACAAATCCCGCCGGCCATTTATGTTTCAATCGATCAAGATGAACCTTTTTTACCCAACGGCACTGTACTGCTCAAAGACCATATTGAGTTATTCGGAATAGGTGTCGCTGTCCTCAATAATATCGCAAATGGCAACCTATATATTGGCGTCTCACAAAAGAATCCACGTATTAAATCAGCACTTCGTGAACTCATTACCCATCAGATCATAGGAGACTATCCCGCCAATGATCCTGGTGTATTTCTGTATCATACCAAAACGTCTTCGGAGCTCAATAATGCATGGTACATCACCGCACAAGATGTCTTGCGGATTGCCGAATGGATCGTGACTGCTCATTATCCCATAGATCAACTCATTACACTCGGAGGGCCGGGCGTATCCAAACCCATGCACTATAAAACACGCATCGGCATGTCCATCAAAGACATTGTTCGAGAGACCACGATCACTCCAAATCCACGCTATATCGCAGGCGGCATTATGACCGGACGCACCACGACACAAGACGATTTTTTGGGCGCAGATGAACATGGCGTTAATGTATTGTCTGAAGAAACTGATCAGGAATGGGTACCCTACATCAAACCAGGACTCTATCGGCCAACTAGTACAACCGCATTTTTATCTGCTCTTTTGCCCATAAGACGACATCCGTTAACCACGGCGCTCCAAGGCAGTCCGCGTGATTGCATCTCCTGTGGGGATTGTATGCCGGTGTGCCCCGTCAATCTATTACCCCAGTTTATTCACAAACACCTCGAAAATAACCAGGAAAATCTGGCCATCGAACACGGTCTCTTGGATTGTGTGGAGTGTGGTCTTTGCTCTTACATTTGTCCCTCCAAAATCGAACTCACAGCAACCTTTAAATCTGCCAGATCCAGACTAGAAAAAACGGGCGTTTCATCATGAAAAAATGGATAGAAAATCAGGTGAGAATAGGCCAAAAATATGAACGCCTCTATCCCATCGTGGAGGCTATCTTTAGCACATTATTTAGTAGCGGAGCTACCACAAAAAAACCACCCCATGTACGCGATTTTATCACCGTAAAAAGACATCGCATCGTCGTTTTCTTTGCACTCTTGCCGTGTCTTCTGGCTGGCATTTATAACGTTGGATATCAGGCTTTAAAAAACCAAGAACTGACCATCCATTTTATCGCTGCCATGCGTATCGGATTTTCTGCTGTCATGCCCATGTTACTTGCAGTATATGGTGTAGGTCTTTTGATAGAGATCACTATAGCTTTGAAAAAACAAAAAGAAATTCAAGAAGGGCTTCTTGTAACTGGCGCGCTTTATATTTTAATATTGCCTGCATCCGTCCCAGTATGGCTCGTCGCAGGGGCCTTTGCTATTGGACTCTTTCTGAAGCAATGGAAGTATTATTTTCATCCCTCACTCATCGCGGCGCTGATTGTCTATGCCTGCCGTCCTAGCGCTATGACAGTCGCTCCCATTTGGACATCGGGGCACGTCACGCTCTGGCTTTTTATAGCATTTTCTATTCTAATCGGCTCAAAAATGATCAGTAAAAAAATAATGTTGTCTGCCTATCTATCGGCCATTGTGACGATTTTTGTTTTAAAACTATTTGCACCCCATGACTTGCCAACAGCGTGGATTTTATTGCTAGGACAATTTTTCTTTGCAACCCTTTTTATCGCAACGGATCGGGAGTCAGGCCCCCATATTAAAGACGCGCATGTTATTTATGGCGTAGGAATTGGTGTTCTGGCTATGCTCCTTCGCTACATCACAGAAAAACCCGCAAGTGTCATGATGGCCATCGCCATTATTCAACTAATCACCCCGTTTATAGACCAGTGGGCACTTCGAAAACGACTTCAAAAGCGCATCCCAAATCGCATAGACCTATGCTATGCTTCTGACGACCATGCCACAAAAACCCTATAGAAAAAAACGTAAATTTACGCTTTCATCACTGCTCTCAAAAATTCCGCTTAAAGTTTGGATAATAGCGTTTTTTAGTATCGTGATGATGGCCAGTATTTATTGGTGGCGTACCCCCCAAGAGCATACCATCACAGGAAAAACGATGGGGACAACATACACCATCAAACTCTATATGTATCGGTTTGCCAAAACGACCCAAATACAAGCCGACGTCGATAAAGCGTTACAAGAAATCAATGACAGCATGTCTACGTTTAAGCAAGATAGCGAAATTTCAAATTTTAATCGGTATACAGATATCGAAAAACCCTTTCCCATTTCTAAAGTGCTAAGCGATGTCATCAATCAGGCCTTGCCCATTTACAAACTTTCCCAGGGTGCATTTGATCCTACCATCAAACCGCTCGTAGATTTATGGGGGTTTTCAGAACACGGACACTATCAAATTCCCAGCGACAATGAAATCGTAGACACGCTTAAATACGTTGGTTTCGATAAAATTATTGTAAGTGGTAATACGCTTCAAAAAAAAGATCCTGATGTCCAGCTCGATGTGTCTTCGCTCGCCATGGGCTATGCAGTCGATAAAATTGGAAAATATTTATTCGCCAATCGCTACCCCAGATTTATGGTAGAGGTAGGTGGGGCTGTTTTGACAAGCGGCACACGCGTCAATGGAAAACCATGGCGAATTGGCATTAACGTGCCCGATCCAGATGCCGAATTAACCTCCGCAATAAGAGTTTACCCCGTTTCCTACCGAGCGCTTTCTACCAGTGGAGATTATCATAATTTCTTCGAAAAAGATGGTGTCCGCTATTGTCATATCATAAACCCCAAAACGGGCACTCCCATTAGAAATAATGTCACCAGCGTCACCGTTTTTGCTCCAACAGCTATGCTCGCAGACGTCCTAGACACCACCCTCATGGTCTTGGGCCCCGAAAAAGGTCTCAAATGGATACAGCAATTTATCGGCGTAGAAGCCATGTTCATCGTCAAATCAGAAGACCGACAAATCGTCTACAAATCCCCAGGCTTTCCTATCGGGAAAGTGCCTTAGTACACGTCTCGCATTTCCCATAAATATGCAAAGACCGATACTCTGGCTCAAACTTCATTTCTTTACAAATCGCAGATAAATATAAATCAATCTGCTCGTTATGAATCTCAAGAATGCGTCCGCAGACATTGCAAATCACATGATCATGCTGCTGAAGATCCAGCGTTCGTTCATAAAACACTTTGCCGTCTTGCGTGGTAATTTTTTGAATTAAACTCGCATCCAACAATTGCTTAATCGTGCGATAGACCGTGGCTCTAGAAAATTTCTTATCTTTAGCTCGAATTTTATCGATAAAAGACTCCACTTCAAAGTGCGTCTTAGTCTTGTAAATTTCTTCGAAAATACCCTGTTTTTGAGACGTATAACGCCCCCCAGTTTTTTCAAGATACGCTTCAAATTGTTTATGATGTTTTTTCATGACTGATGCGCTATCCCCGCAATACCGCTATCTACCGTTAAAATATGATCCACCAACCGATCCACAAACCGACGAATATTAAAAACCAAATGTGTATTGGGGGCATTACTCGTATAAAACTTCCGAAGTTCTTGCACACGCAGCCGAAAAATCTCATGTTCACGATGATGAAATTCATAATCGGCATAACCCGCAGCCTTCATCAACGCCTCTTCTTCCTCAAAATGCTCCAACATATAACTTTCAAGAAACACAATGATAGACTCAATATTTTCCCGACGATTCGTATGAATCACCGCATCCAAAGAGGATATCAAATGAAAAATCTCTTTATGATGAGAATCAATCGTCTCATGGCCAACTTCGTAATGGGGAATAGGATTCGGAATACTCACTCAGCTAATCTAAAATAGTTCCAGATAAAAAGCAAATGATAGCTGTAAGTCTTTCTAAATCAGTCCCCCCAGAAATTTAGAGGCGGATATCACGCGTACTCCATTTTTTGTGAAATCCACTTGATCTGTCTTGATCACTTGAAAAACATAAGGGATATTTAATTTCTCTTTAAAGTAGAAAGTGGAGGGTGAAATATTTTGATCAGTTAGTTTTACCTCACAAGCAAACCAAGGTTTTTTATCTACTGTGACCAGAAAGTCCACTTCTCGTTTTTCCGTATCCTTGAGATACCATAGCTCTGCTTTGAAGCCTTCATAATCGTGTAGAAAATGGACGAATTTTAGGAGGTGAGATGCGATTAAATTTTCGAATCTTGCTCCCTCTGTTTCCGTTTGTGACCAATCCCATAAATATAGCTTCGGCATTTTTTTGAGTGACCGGAATGTTTTGCTCGCAAATGGATAAATACGATAATGATAGTAAAAAGACTCTAAGATATCGATCCAATGACCAGCCGTCTTATGGCTGACATCCAAATCTTCGCGAATAGTATTAATCGAAAAAGGTGACGCGATCGTTTTGGGAAGATATTCGATAAGTAATTGCATATGATTGAGCTCTCGAATTTGTTCCATGTCGCGAATGTCTTCTCGAAATAACCGGTCAATTCTGTCTTGTTGCCATCGTCTTAAATGACGATCATTTTGTTTTAAAAAAGGCTCTGGAAAGCCTCCAAATTTAATAAGGGGGGCAAGTAAATCTATAGGATTATTTTGATGGAAGGAGAATGCTGAAAACGGAATGAATTTATTTTTATAATGCAAAAGTTCTGCAATAGAGAAGGGATGAAGCCGATAATAATGGTAGCGGCCTTGTAAGGAATCGCTACCTTTTCGATAGAGATCTAACCGAGCACTACCCGTAATAAGAAATTTATAGTCATGTTTATGCTTATCATATTCGCCCTTAATACGGCTTTTCCATTGTCTGGATTTATGAATTTCATCAAGAATAATAAGCTCTGCATCAGAGGGCCATTCTGAGTTTAAAATAACGCTTCGGTCTTGTAGGTTATCCCAGTTGTAGTAAGCGCTATGCTTGAAAGTTGTGGCAATAATTTCCTGAGATAGCGTAGTCTTTCCAACCTGCCGTGGGCCGCCAATAAAAACCATCTTTTCTTGGAGATCTTCTATGATGGGATTGTGTAAATAGCGTTTTTCAAGCATGGCAGCATAATACGTAATTTTTAATCCAAAGTCAAATATTTACGTGTTATTTTTAGGCTGGAGTCAAATTTTTACGAGCTTAACCACCGTCTCAACATGCAATGTATTCGGAAACATATCCACCGGCTGAACGATGTCCACCCGATACCCATTTTCGCAAATCACAGCTAATTCCTGAAATAACGTCACCGGATTACAGGATACATACACAATACGAGGTGCACCCACCGCAATCATGCGTTTGAGCGCCTTAGGGGTCATGCCACAACGAGGTGGATCGGTCACAATACAATCCACATCAAACGTTTCGAATTTTAAAATATTTTTCACTTTTCCCAATTTAAAAGAAACATTGGAGATGCCATTTCTCTCAGCATTTGCATGCGCATCGTTAATGGCTGAAGGATTCTCCTCAATGCCAATCACAGAGCCGACGTGACGCGCCAAATACAAACCAATGCTACCAATCCCGCAATACAAATCTAAGATGCGATCTGAGGCCGATTCTACCGCTAATTTGCGAATCTGATCATACAAAACTTCGGCTTGCCTCGGATTGCTTTGAAAAAAGGATAAGGGTGAAATCTTAAACCGAACCTCACCCAAAGATTCTTCAATAAAATCCTGTCCATGCAAAATATCCGAAGAAGAGAATAGGGCATGATCCCCATGGCTCTCATTTACACTCATCAAAATAGAAACAATTTCAGGGAATTTAGCCGCCAATGACTGAGCCAAAGGCAAAATTAATTCGGCACAGGCTTCCGACACAATAAAATTAAGCAAATACTGATCATCACCTTTCGAATGCCGAATAGATAAATGTCGCAGCAATCCACTATGCCTACGTGGGTTCCACGTACTGGTTTGTTTCTCCGAAAAATACGCATTACATATCGCAAAAATATCGCCCATTTTATCTGAAAGTAAAAAGCATTCTGTAAGCGGAACTACCTGATCAAAATGTCCCCGACGCTTAAGACCCAAGTAAACACGTGTTTCGTCAGAGCCAAACGCATATTCCATTTTATTGCGATAATAAAGCGGCGTTTCACAGCCAATAATCGGGGCTATAAACGGCACGGCTTCTGGAAAATGCTGGCTTGCACAGGCTATAAAATCAACCTGTTTTGCTAAAAGCTGATCCGCATAAGGCACATCAATCGTACGACAACCCCCACAATCCGGAAAATGTTTGCAAATAGATGACATCTTAGGAGAGCAAGGCTTCGGTCGCACTTTTAGGTTTTTTTGCGATTTCTACAGTGAGGATACGACGTTCGTTAATCTCCTTCACGGTAAATATCAAATCTTGATAGCTGACATGAGCCCCCTTAGAAGGAAAGCTTCCAATGGCTTCCAGGAGAAAACCACCCACTGTGTCGTAATCTTCGTTTTCAGGAAAATCCACACCTAATTTATCGCCTAAATCATCAATATTCATCTTCCCATCTACCAAGAAATGGTTAGGCGACGTCTCTAGAAATTCTGGCGATTCCTCATGGTCAAATTCATCTTCAATATCTCCAATAATTTCCTCAATAATATCTTCCATAGTAACCAGTCCCGAAAAACCACCATGTTCATCAACCACCATAGCAATATGTAACTTGTCATGACGCATCTGATGAAAGAGCGGTTCAATATTTTTGAATTCAGGAATAAAGACCGTTTCTCGACTACGTCCTTCTAACGTAGAACTGCGTTGTTCAATAGGTACTTTTAACAAATCTTTGGCATATAAAACCCCAACGATATTATCGATACTACTGTCATAAACAGGTATGCGAGAATGGCCTTTTTCTGTAATCAAATCGATACAGTCTGCCACGGTAGAATGCACATCAATACACACGGCATCGGTACGAGGGGTCATGATTTCACGCACAATCGTGTTAGAAAATTCAATAATACTATGAATCATCTCTTGCTCTTCTTTTTCGAGAAGTCCTTCTTCTTGCCCAAGCGTGGCCATGGCTTTAATCTCATCCGTCGTTAATACATTGCCAGCATCATCAAACGGAACCCGCAATATTTTTGTAATCACCCAGATAATGCCCTGCAGCATTTGAATCAAGGGATAGAATAAAATGAGTACCCAAGAAATAGGCTTCGCATAGATAAGGGCCCATCGTTCTGGATGTTTTAATACCAAAAACTTAGGTGTGATCTCGCCAAATACCAAGAGTGTAAGAGTTACAATTCCTGTGATGAGCGCAAAGGCTATGGCAAATTCTGTAATGCCAAATTGGGCCAATATAATCAATAGCGTTGCCGTCGCAAGAGCCGATGCCGCAACATGTGCAAAACTATTTCCAATCAAAATGGCTGTGAGAAGACGCTTTCTATTTTCCAAAAGAGATACCAAAAGAGACGCCCCTTTCACATGATGCGATTTCATGGCATACACTTTTACTTTATTGATGGAGGTAAAGGCCGTCTCTGCGCTCGAGAAAAATGCGGCAAGAAGAATGAAAATCCAAAATGTAAAAAATGTGAGTAGCAAACTGTATTCCAAGGGATTAACATCCTCCTTTAATTAGGGTAATAAATCGGTGGAAAAAAAGCAAATATCCAATCGCCAAGGCCTGCACTGCCGCTAGCACTACCGCACCTGACGCAATGTCTTTGCTCAACATAGCCCGAATACGATACTGCCGCGTTGTTAAATCAACCGAAATCTCAATGGCCGTATTCACGCACTCTGTAATCACCACCAAACTCACGCTTAAAATAAGTAAGGCCCACTCAATGGTGCTTAAACCAAAATAAACACCCACTATAAAAATAAGAGAGGTACAGACCAAATGTACCCGCATATGTCGCTGTGATTTAATGGCATATCCCAGCCCACGCAGGGAAACGCCGACCCGTTTAGGAAAAGATCCAGGTTTTAAGGGTTTCTTAAGAGCCAAGTTTTTGCTTCCTGTAACAATCGGGTTTGTTCGACATCCATGATCTGTTTTTCTTCATCTGTATAATCCTGATAATCCAATAAATGTAAAATGCCATGAATGAGTAACAACCGAATTTCATCTTCAAAATCATGTTTATAATGGGCCGCATTCTCTGCGGCTTGTTCGACGCAGATATAGACGTCGCCCACAATATCTTCCAAACTTCCCAAATTAAACGTAATAATATCCGTCACATAATCACGTCCCAAATGTGACTGATTCAACGATACAATCATAGCAGCATTTACAAAATTAAACTCAAAGAATCCACACGTAATGCGCTTAAGATTAAAAACGGCATGTACAAATTTTTCCATGTCAAAAGAGACAGAAAGCGGTGTTTCGATATTAAAAATAATCTCAGGATTATTTAGATTTGGTGTGTTCGATAATGGCATCTATTTCTTCCTGGTAATCAATACGGTGATGGTAAATACTTTTAAACAACTGATAAAATGTGCGCTGAATGGTATAGATTTCTCGCATACTCAACGGACATTCGCTCAGCTGGCCATCTTGTAATTTTGTCTGAAAAATAGTGTCCATGACATGCTCAATTTTCTGTAACGTTGGCTTATCCATCGATCGGACAGCAGCCTCTACAGAATCGGCCAACATCACAATGCCAGACTCTTTGAAACTAGGTTTTGGACCTGGATATCGGAATTCATCTTTGCTACTTTCACAATCTTCAAACGCTTCGGTATGCAAGGCCTGTGTATAAAAAAACGATACCAAACTAGTGCCATGGTGCTCGATAATAAACTTTTTAATAATATCAGGCAGCTTATACTTGGTTGCCAATTCCACCCCATCTCTTGGATGCGCCGCAATCACCATTTTGCTCATGCGAGGGGAAAGACGGGTGTGGGGATTATCTCCAGAAAATTGATTTTCGGTATAAAACATAGGGCGCTTCATCTTGCCGATATCATGAAAATAAGCCCCAATCCGAGCCAAAATTGGATCCGCATGTACGGCTTCTGCCGCAGCCTCAGCCAAATTTCCAACCATCATGCTATGTTGATACGTGCCAGGTGTTCTCAGCATCAACCGTTTTAAAAGTGGATGATCTAAATTACTCAGTTCTAATAAAGATTGCGTCGTTGCAATATTAAACACGCCTTCAAAGTAAGGTAAAATCCCCAAAGATAACATCGCAGACAAAATCCCGCCGATAAATCCCAAGAACATATTGCCAATAAACCAGGTGACGTCCATATGCCCCTGATAAAGCCCAATCGCCAAAATAAACACCATGTTAAAAAGCCCAATAATATAGCCGCACGTGATTAACTCGGCACGTTTGTACCGTTTATAAGTAGAAAAAGTGCCGACCGCATTGCCCATAAAAAAATAGAAAAAAAGCGTGATGTCATTCATGTACACCATGCCAATTAGAAAGCTAATAAATGTCCCCACCAAAAGCGAAATATTAGGCGTGGCTAGAAGTGATAAAATCATAGCTGAAAGTGAAATCGGTATAAGAAAGACGAGGGAGTGGGGGATAAATAACATCAGGCGCGATGTCAAAACCATCAGGAAAATAACGGAGTAAATTAAGACAAAATACTTAGGCTGTTTATGAAGACGTTGATAAAAATGGAATAAAAAGCGCTCGAGAAATAGAAAAACAAAGAGGCAAAAAAGCAGTACACCTCCAAACTTAAATACATTAAATGAGCTCAGAGGATTGGGCGCATACACAACAAAAGCCAACGGGAAAAATCCAGCGAATACAAAAAGCGCTTGAAGGAATTTGTGGGGAAGAAAACGTTTAGGAGAGCTCAATCCATTCTGCATGATGAAACCGTTTAAACCAAGTCATTTGTCGTTTAGAAAACTGCCTGGTTTTGATTTTAATACATTCTACCATTTCCGCATGGGTGAGACTACCATGCAAATGCTGAATGACTTCTTTATATCCAATAGCTTGTAAGGCCGGAGCGGTTGCGGAGACACCACTTTCCAGCACCTTTTTGACTTCTTCTACCAATCCTTCTTCAATCATTTGATCGACGCGTTTGTTAATCCGTTCAACAACCTGTTCTCTTGGCGCGCTCAACCCAATAATTTTGACATCGGTGCGGGCCTCTGGGGTTCTTGTTTTTTCGTCTACCATTCCTTTTGTATAATAGTGTTCTAATGCACGTAACACGCGTCTTGGATTTTGATAATCAATACACTCAGTGCTGACTGATTTTAGTTCTTTCGTTAATGCATCTAAGCCCTCAATCGCCAGACGTTCTTCAAGCCGTTTTCTGAGAACAGGCATATCTTCTGGTAACGTATCGAATCGATATCCATACAAAAATGCATACAAATAAAATGCCGTGCCCCCACATAAAATAATCGGTTTTTTTTGCTCTCGAAGAGTGTGTATTAAACCGTGTGTTTCAGTGAGAAAATCAGCCACAGAATAAGCATCATGGGGTGTTCTAATATCAATTAAATGATGAGGAATTTCGGCCCTAACACTAGTCGAAACTTTAGCTGTCCCAATGTCCATTCCCTTATATACCTGAAACGCATCCGCAGAAATAATCACGCCATTACAGTCCCGTGCTTTCTGAAGTGCAAACTCCGATTTTCCAATGCCCGTCGGGCCAATAATCATTAGAATATCGGGCTGCATAACCTAGTTCTTTGAAACATATTTATAGAGTTCCTCAAAGGCCTTTTGGACCAAAATATCGTTTTGTTTAATCAACGTACTTTTCATAAATAGAAACCCTTCAAGAAAGAGAACCCCTTTCATGGGGCCTGATAGTTCATTCTGGGAATTGTCATTAAACTCTTGCATGATCATCGACCTCCTTGGTTTGATAAGTAAGGAATCGACAAATCACCTTAAAACTATGTATGCATATTTCGTGATGGAACCTATGCTTGGCCCAAATATAACAAGTCAATTAAAACCACCGGACGTGCTAAAACTGCCAAGACATCTGAGAGATCCCGATCAAATCCAAGTGCAAGCCACTGATCCCGTGCCACTATCACGCGGTTATCGTCGGCGAGCCTACTCTTAATCGCGACAAAACTTGCGCCAAGGGTTTTTGAAAAGGCTACAGTTAAGGGAATCATACTTACTTGCAAAAGATCCTGTGTCAGTGCAAGAAGCGCATCTTCTAGGAGAAGTAAGGCCTTGTATTGATCTGCTTCAGACGTAGCCGAAGATAAAATGTCTTTTCGTAAGGCATCGGTATTAAGGGCGTCACTTAAAAGTAAATAAGCAAGCGTGATGTCTCCCATCGTACGATCGGTGAGACACACCATGTCGTGATAAAACGTAATGCCACATTGGTTGACCACTTTATTGGTGACCGCAGTACACAAAATTTCTTTTTTGAGCTGGTGAGTTTTGAGAGGCTCAGGAAATTTGGTAAGCAGTTCTGTAGGAAAATAAGTCGTATAAAAAGGTTCGAAATAAGGCGTATCTAAAACAGGGGAATGTACAAGTCCATCATAAACAGACATTTTTACATAAGCCTGTAAAACCGCCAAAATACATCTCGGAATTGTACCCTGAGGTGTGAGCGCAGCAGATAACGCTGAGGCTTCTGGAATCGCTTCTGTTTTGGGACTCAATAAGCCGCTGCTTGTAAGAGAAGAAACCAATGAGACAAACAGATCCAGTCGTGACTGAGACCGAAGCACATCCAGCGAAATTAACCGGTGTTGTTGATTATTATTAATCAGACAATGTGCGGTTACCGAATCTGTCATTTCAGTCAAAATGTGATTGCGATCCTCGACAGAGGCGATAAGCCCTTCTCGGACTAATCGATTTAATAAAATTTTGATATTTACTTCGTAATCGGACATATTTACGCCGGCAGAATTATCAATAGCATCGGTGTTAGTCGACACGCCACGTTGATTTAATTCGATACGTGCAGCCTGTGTAATGCCTAAGTTAGCGCCCTCACCAATCACACGTGCTCGGCACTGCGTGCTATCAATACGTACCGCGTCATTAGCCGGATCTCCAACCGATAAATGATCCTGATGGCTGGCCTTAATATACGTGCCAATACCACCAAACCATAAAAGGTCTACCTGCATTCCTAAAATAGCCGTAATTAAAGCTTCTCCCGTGAGAACATCGGCGTCAACATTCAATAGCGCTTTGATCTCAGGGCTTAGCGTAATTTCTTTTGCTTTACGAGAAAAAATACCGCCGCCTTTACTAATTAATTGAGCATCGTAATCTTCCCAAGAAGAAGTGGGTAAGTTGAAGAGCCGTTCGCGTTCTTTCAAGCTACTTTCAATCGGGGGAGTCGGATCCAGAAAAATATGCATATGATTAAACGCCGCAACCAATTTAATCACAGGGCTCAATAACATGCCGTTTCCAAATACATCGCCAGCCATATCTCCAATTCCTGCCACAGTGAATGGTTCTGTTTGACAATTTTTACCTAGTTCTCTGAAATGCAACTTTACACATTCCCAAGCCCCCTTAGCAGTTACTCCCACCGCTTTATGGTTATAGCCATACGTGCCGCCAGAGGCAAACGCATCGCCTAGCCAGAAGTGATAGGCCTCAGAAACCGAGTTGGCAAAATCAGAAAATGTGGCCGTGCCTTTATCGGCAGCGACTACCAAATACGGATCTGCTTTGTCGTACAGGACAACATGCTCAGGAGACTTTACTTGGCCTGAGACATCAAAATTGTCTGTAATATCCAGAAGTGCACTTACAAATTTCTTGTACTGACGTTGGGTTTCTTCCTGCAGGGCTTGACGCTCTGTCGGCTGATTTTTAACAATAAATCCACCTTTAGATCCCACAGGAACAATCACCACATTTTTAGTTTGCTGGGTTTTTACCAAATCCAAAACTTCTTTCCGGAAATCATCTGGCCTGTTGGACCAACGTAGTCCACCACGCGCAACAGAACCAAATCGAATATGACACCCTTCAACACCGGCATCATATACATAGATTTCACGGTACGGAACAGGCAGTGGCATTTGTTGTATTTGGGACGAATCGATCTTGATAGAAACAAAGTCGTCGCCATTGGATTTTGGAATATAGAAATTGGTGCGTAGCGTGCTCTGCATGGCATTTAAAAGGCGTCTAAAAATCAAATCTTCTGCGACTTCACTTACTTCATGGAGACTCTCAAGAAATTGTTTTTCAAGCTTGGGAAGAAGCGTTTTTTGACGATGTGCAGGATCTCCTAAGCTGGGGTCAGTAGAAAACTTGGTTTCGAAATACTGAAAAAGTAAATGAGCCGATGCAGGATGATTAAGAAGTGTAGAGGTGATCTTGTCTCGTGTATAAGTGGGAGCCGTAATTTGAAACAAAAAATTCCGATAACATTGTAAAACAGTAATCGCACGCCATGACAAATCGGCATTGAGAGCTAACAAATTGAGGCGATCATTTACGGCACGCTTATCAAACACAGCGCGCAATAAATCCGTTAAGATCACACGATGCTTTTCTTCATCAATTTTGTTTCCGGCAAGATCTGTAAATCGAAAACTATGTAAATAGGCAATCACATTTTCGGCTGTACCAATACGTGTTGTAAGCTCATCAAAAACCCGAAAGCCTAAGTTTTCTAAAATCGGCATAATCAAAATTAGTTCGATCTTTTCTTTGTTGTAAATTGTGAGTAGCGACGTTTTTCCAGAAGACACCGACGAGGGCATAATAAAGGGAACAAGGCCAAATTGGATGTCATTTTCCTGATACAGTTTTTCAAGGAAAACCAAGTCAATCACCCCATGCTTTGGATTACACCTCACACGATAGTGATTAGGAAAGGCGGATACGTAACGTCGATATAATTTCTCGCCCTCCATTCCGGGATACTCCGCAAGAATGGCTTCTTTAAACAAATCTTCCCAAGGTTTAATGCGCTCTCTCAACTCAGATTCTAGTGACGCACACTCAACGGTATCGGACATGTCAGGAGATTGTTCAAAATAAAACTGTAAACGCGAATGCTCTTCGCCAGGAATTTCCAGAATTTCTACATCCGTGTGCGGAATCACTTTTTTAAGATAAGACTCAATCGTCGTTACGGTAGCCGGGGTATAGAGACGGGGGGGAATAACAATCATAATAGGTAATTTAATGCCCAGTTTTTTGCGAGAAAAACAGTAAATGTCATTGGGGTTATTGATCGACAAAATATCTTCCACCATTTGAAGTAAATCTTCTTTGGTGCGACGAAAAAGTTCAAATTTAGGAATGGAAGTGAAAATGCGAATCACTTCGTTATAGTCATAGCTTCCAGGCAACATGTTTTTGAGCTTGAAAATGGATTTCATTTTAAGATGAATTAAAGGCGTCTCAATATTTTTTGCAAACAATGAGCTTTGGCGCAGTAATCCAATGAAAATAACCTCCCGAACGTTACCATTTTCAGAAGGGAACTTAAGGCTAAGCCGCATGAATTTTTCAAAACGTTGTATAGGGCTCGTGAAATTAAGACGACTAAAAACAAAGGGTTGATGATAGGTTCTCATCCGGTCTGTATGAGCGAATATTGTGGCAGATAATGCAGGAAATTGCGATAAAAAAGAAGTCGATAAAAGCCCTAGTCCAGTATTGGTATCACAGATAACGGGAGACGACTCTGATGCCGGTAAATCATACGAAATAACCCCCATAAAAGAAAAATTTTGATCTAAAAGCCAATCCAAAAGATTAACCCATTCTTCCTTAGGTTCATGAATCGAAAACGATTGGGACAAAATATCGGCTTTACATTTTTGCAGCATCGCAATCATGGATGCTTGATCTTGATAGGCGCGCTGTATCGCATGTAAATGGTAATGAAGTCGATTCTCTAACTCTGCCAAAATAGCCTCATCATGCGTGTCTTCAAACTCAATATACATCACCGCAACAAGCTGTGTTCCAGGAAGCGGTTTGGAGAGATCGACAAGCTGGCCATCGGCATTGACTTCAAGCGTCATAATGGGATGCAATGTGCGCGTTATTTGTAGGCCCAAGTCACGAAAAAGGCGTTCAATCGTTAAAAGTAAAAAGGTTGCATCGGGGCAAACATATTCTAAAACACGTTTGTTGAGTAGACGAGGGGAAGTAGGATCGGGAGGTAAAAGTCTAAACTGTCCTTCGGGAGTAAGTGCAAACTCAGAAAAAAATGCAAAGCGTTCGTGTAGAAACTGCGTCCATTCTTCCGAAGAATGTTCCGCTAAAGACCTTTTTGAAATTGAATTTAAGTACAAGGTAGAAAATTGAGCTAAAAGTGTATCGGTAACGCTTATTTTATGAGGCATGTTCAGGATTATACCAAGCCAGTATAATGCCAGCAACTATGCGTACTCACCTACTTTTAGACGTCGGAAATTCAACGACAGTCATTGCCCGATACGAACAAAAAAAGATATCCGAAAAACACCAAATTAAAACATCAGATCTTATTAACAGCACCATTCTTAAAGAAAATAAATTCCCTCTCATCGTCTCCTCAGTAGTGCCAGAAATAGACCTCTATCTTCAAACACTGCCCAACGTACAGTTCGTCCGGCATGACACTATCTCCGGAATCACGCTCAATTCTCCCACTCCCGAACAGTTCGGTGCAGATCGGCTCGTCAATGCCATGGCCGCCTATTCACTCGTGAAATCCAGCAGCCTCATCATTGACTCCGGTACAGCCATCACCTTTTGCTACGTCGATAAATCCGGCACCTACCAAGGCGGCTCCATCTTCCCAGGCATGCATATCGCTTCTCAATCCCTCAATGACTACACCGCCAAAATTCCCCTCATCCATGTTTCTCCAAGAGAAAACTTCATCGGAAAAAACACCCAAGACGCTGTACAGGCCGGCCTCTATTACGGCTATATTGACCTCATTAATGGTGCCATCGCAAGATATAGAAAATACGATCCCGCCGTCACCGTTATTGGAACCGGAAACGGATTAGATGTGCTAAAAAGTGCAATCAATATCGACAGATATGAACCTGATCTTATCTTGAAAGGCTTGGCGGTTTGGGTTGAAACGGCTTATCATATTTAAAAGTATAGTAATTCCTGATATTTCATAAATATCAGGAGTGCATATGCGGATATTCATATGATAGACTGTGGAAATGGCATCCACAAAACGTCGACTTAAAATTGATATTGCCGAAAATAACGCATTCTTTCTATGGGGGCCACGTAAGGTAGGAAAAACAACCCATCTTAAAACCCAGTTCCCCGATGCCAAATTTTATGATCTTTTAGATACTCGGCTATGCACAAAACTCCGGATTACACCCCATCTCTTGAGAGAAGAAGTGCTAGCCCAACAGTTCGACTTAGTGATTGTTGATGAAGTTCAAAAAGTGCCCGCCTTGTTAGACGAAGTGCATTGGTGCCTAGAAAATACCAAAACAAAATTTATTCTATGTGGATCAAGCGCTAGAAAACTGAGGCGAGGGGCCTCAAACTTACTAGGTGGTAGAGCCTGGCGATATGAAATGTTTCCGCTAACAAGTGATGAAATTGGAGATATCGATTTAAATCGTATTCTCAATCATGGTGGAATCCCACAGCATTATTACAGCCAACATCCCGCACGTTTTTTAGAAAGCTATGTATTAGATTACTTGGATCAAGAGATTCAGGCCGAAGCTTTGGTACGCAATATCACTGGATTTAGCCGATTTTTAGAAGTGGTTGCGGTCTCTAATGGAGAATTAATTAACTACGAAAATATAGCAAGAGAATGTGGGATCTCCGCTAAAACTGTACAGAATTACTATCAGATCTTGGAAGATACTTTATTGGGATATCGATTGCCACCCTGGAGAAAAGTACAGAAAAAACCACTGATCGAGGCGTCTAAATTTTACTTATTTGATACAGGCTTAACTCGAGCGCTCCATCACATGGCGCCTATTGTGCCCAAAACAAGCGAATTTGGTAAAGCATTTGAACATTTCATGATTAACGAAATTAGGGCCTATCTTTCTTATACGAATCAGAAAATCAAACTAAGTTTTTGGAGAACCCGGACCCATGATGAAATTGATCTCATTATTGGTGACATGCAATGCGCGATTGAATTCAAAGCCAAAGAACAAATTTCAACAACCTATATCAAACCGTTTGATCGATTCCTCGAGGAATTTAAACCTAAAAAAAATATTATAGTATCTTTAGATGACGCGCCCCGCCAATTGCAAAATGGTATACAAATCTTGCCTTGGCGCCAATTTTTGAAAGACTTGTGGGCAGGAAAGATACTGGAGATATGAACCAGATTTGGTCTTGAAAGGCCTGGCGGTTTGGGTGGAAACGGCTTATCATAAGCACTATGAATGACGCATTAGATCTCACCTCATTAAAAAATGCACTAAGCCAACTTCAAACAAGCCTAGACTATTGTCACTCACCACTTGCCGCACAAGACAAGGCCCTTTTTTGCCAATTCAGAGCAGCCTCTATCCATGCATTCGAATACACCTACGAACTCAGCATCAAATTTATTCGCCGCAAGCTAGAATCCATGGAAGCCTCAATCTACTCCATAGACAGCTTATCCTACAGAGATCTGATTCGAGTTTCCTTCGAAAAAGGACTGGTCTCTACACCAGAGGCCTGGTTTCTATTTCGTGAAAAAAGAAACATAACCTCACATACTTACAGCGAAGACAAAGCCTCGTCAGTCTATAAAATCACATCCGAATTCTTAAAAGAAGTCCAGTTCCTACTCGCCAAATTATCCTAACCCATGCACTGGACAGAAAAAGAATCCGCCATTGTTAAAGACATCCTAAAAAACCATATTCCTCATGAAGAAGTCCACGCATTCGGCTCCAGAGTCCACGGGAAAAACTTAAAAAAAACATCCGATCTAGATCTAATAATCATGACCAAAACACCATTGTCAGACACTATTATGATGAATTTAAAACACGCCTTTTCCGAATCGGATCTTCCCTTTAGAGTTGATATTCTAGACTGGTCCCAAACCGAACCGTACTTTCAAGAAATTATTCTCAAGGCGCACCAAAAAATTTAGGTAGATAATTTTGGGATTTCTGGGCATAACTTTTCGATTATTATAAATGCCAAATTACTGTTTAAATCAGAAAAACATAGGAGTTAAAATAATGTTTAAGAAACGTAGTCTAAAAATTGTTGCGCTTGTAAGTTGTACAGATCTCTCAAGGATTATAATTCAAAATTCACTTTGGCCGAGCTTCCAAGTGAGTCTTTTCCTGAATCAAAGAGGGTTGAGTCAGATAGATTATTTCTTGAAGAAGTCCAATCAAACCCATTAGACATAGCGAGGTTATCTAAACTAGTTATGAAGCTCCCAGATATCAAAGCCCTAGATACTGAACTGTACCAACAAGCTCTCCAAAAAATCCAAGAAGCGTTTGAAAATCTAGATTTAAAAATATCTGCGGATCAAAAATTAGAAGTAGTTAGCAATCATCCGGATTACTTCATGGATCAGTGGCTACACTCTCCTTTCTTTGTAGAAAGCTATATTAAAGACGGTGTATTAGCATTTTTGAATAATAATAAGGGCAACACAAGCGTAATTAAAAAATACGCAGCGATTAAAGACGCTTATTATGACATTTCTAAATTATACGAGTTGAAAATGGCAGTGCAGGAAGAAATTGCTAAAAAGGACTTAGATGAGCCTTTAGCTATAGAAGAATTTTTTGGATTTCCTGAAGATACATAAGCAAATAAGCACCTGGACACTAAACGAAAAAAGGGGGCAGGTTAAAAGCTTGTCTGAATTTGGATTTTCAGGATTATTGGATTTGTGGGATGGGAGAAAGAGGCATTAGTCAGGTAACACGGAGACTGTTTTTGATCTATTATCCAGCTTAATCTGTTAATCTGACGAATCCAAATTCAGACAGTTTTGATTAAAAATGTAATCATGAGCGACTTTGTTTGCATGTTGCAGTGCCCCTCGTGCTTGAGTATGAAGATGTTTTAAAGCGTATGCATAGAGATTTTGGGTTGTCGTTAAAAGATATCGATGACTTTGTAGATTACCTCTGTAAAGTTTGTGTGCAAACAGATATTTTTTATTTGTGGAGGCCCTATTTGAAAGATCCAAAAGATGATTTTGTATTAGAGGCAGGGCTTTCATCGGGTTCTAAATTTATTGTGACGTATAATGAGCGGGATTTTATAGGTGTCGAAAGATTGGGGATTTCTGTTATCTCTCCCAAAATGTTGCTAAAAAAGATAGGAGTGATTTAATGAGTATTTTAAGTGTGCGATTGCCAGATTCTATTCATAAAAAAGCTAAAGAAATTTCTTTGAAAGATCATGTTTCTCTCAATCAGTTTATTGCAAATGCTGTTTCTGAAAAACTTGCTGCAGTTCTTAAAAAAGTGAAGAGTCGAGAGCCTTTGCCTGAGGATTTGTAGAGTAAGCTAGAATATAGAATAAGCACCTGGATACTCAAATTCAGATATTTTCTATGCGACCCTAAATTAACAATCTTGCAGATGTACATCTTTTCAATGTACAATAATCTCAAATGAGATATGAGTGGAATTCAGAGAAAAATGAACGTTTGAAGGCTGAAAGAGGACTTTCTTTTGAGCAGGTTGTTTTGCACTTGTCTTATGGAAATATCTGGCGAATTGCAGATCATCCAAATCAAAAAAAATACTCCGGTCAGAAAATATATTTTTTGATCATGGAAGATTATATTTATTTAGTGCCTTTTGAAATAAGGAAAGAGGATATTTTGCTAAAAACAATTATTCCAAGTCGAAAAGCTACACGAGACTATAAGCAAGAAATGGAGGCGCAAAAATGACATTAGATAAGGAAGAAAAAGAGTTGCTGGAAGCGTACGATGGTGGAAAAATAAAGACAAGAAAACCAACGTTAAAAGAACGTCAGGACAGTATACAAATAGCCAAAAAAACCCTTAAAAAAGACAAGCGCATTACCATTCGACTTTATGAACATGATTTTCTGGGTATTCAGAAAAAAGCATTTGAATCAGGGCTTCCCTATCAAAGTCTGATTTCAAGTCTTATTCATCGGTTCGTTGAAGGTGAAATAAAAGTAGCTTAAAAGAATAAGCGGCAGGGCAGTGACCGACAAATTTTACAACGAATTAGGCAACATGCTCCGAGACTTATACGTTTCAAAAGCCTTCTCAAGATGATCTAGTGTAAGGGACTTAATCCCATCCACACTAAAGCCCTGCACCGTATGTGACGACACCAAAATACCGTAAATCACCGCACGTCGAAACGCCAACTCATCCCAAACCGGCACGGTCGACAAATACCCACTAAACGCCCCAGCAAACGTATCCCCCGCGCCTGTTGGATCCACAAGCTCCGTAATCGGAACAGCAGGGCACATGAAATAATCTGACCCGTTATACATCAACGCACCATGTTCCCCTTTTTTGACGACAATACGTTTAGGACCAAGTGCTACCGCTTCTGGTAACGCCTTAATCACATTGTCCACACCGGTTAATAAACGCAATTCTTGATCATTTAAAATCAGGACATCCGCCAAGGCCAACATTGCGCGTACATCATCGATGCTATTTTCAATCCAAAAATTCATTGTATCAACAACAACCAGCTCTGGTTTTTTAAATTGCAAAATGGCTTTCTTCTGAAGTGCCGGGTCAAAATTTCCCATAAGAACCACACGACTATTTTGTGCGGCGGTTGGCACGAGTGGATCAAATTCTAAAAGAACGTTCAAATCGGTAGCAAGCGTATGTGCTTGGCCCATATCTTTTTCGTAAAACCCACTCCAATGAAACGTGAGTCCATCAGAGAGCGTAATTCCGGATAAATCAATTTTGCGAGACTTTAGAAAATCAATATAATCGGGGTTAAAATCTTGTCCGATAATGCTCACCAAATACGGCTGTGCAAACAAGCTCGCCGCTACAGACGCAAACATACCAGATCCACCCAATAATTTGGAATGAGATCCTAGCGGGGTACGAATACTATCAAACGCAACTGTTCCTGAAATCGTTAACATGAAATGGCCTCCTGGCATCTGTCGCAAATAGTGTTGGTGAGGGGAAGAAATTTCCAACACCGCTCACATTTTTCTCCGATAATTTTTTCTGCATGAACCGTAATATTATCTCCGCGTACGACCGTGACTTGGCTTACAATTAAAAGTGATGCCCAGTCGTCATACTGGATTGAAGCGGGCAACGTAAGCGTTACAGCCACTTCTAAAAAGCTGCGAATCACTTTCTCGGCACGCATTTTTTCTAAATGTTGATACGCAAGAGCGCGTACTTCCAACAACGTATCCCACCGTGCCAAAAGCGCAGTGGTGTCATGTCGTTCTTGTGCTTTAGGCATACGTTCTAAATGGACACTGTCTTTTTTCTTAAATGGCTTGAAATGGCTATATGCATCTTCTGTGGTGAATACCAAAATAGGTGCCAATAGTTTTAATAACGTATCCACAACGTCGTGCATAGCCGTTTGTGTGCTCCGTCTTCTAGGGCTATTAATCGCATCGCAATACAGGCGATCTTTCACGCTATCCAAATACGCAGAGCTCAACGTCATCGCACAAAAATCATGGATAGATTGCACAATGCCATGAAATTCAAATCGCTCAAACGACTCTTTTGTTTCTCGAATCAGCACCTGAAGTTTGGCAACGACCCATTGATCAAGTTCATCCATCTTGTCATAGGCCACTACATTTTCTTGCTCAAAGTCATTTAAATTGCTCAGGCAAAATCGAAGTGTATTGCGTACTTTCGAAAACGTATCGCGACTCTGATCCAAAATGGATTTGGACACACTAATGTCATTTCGGAAGTCAGAACTCGCCACCCACCAACGCAAAATATCAGCGCCATAATCTTTTACAACTGATTGTGGTGAGATGACATTACCCAAAGACTTACTCATCTTTTTGCCTTTATCATCCACCAAAAATCCGTGCGTTAATACGGACTTGTACGGCACTTTTCCGGTTCCGCCAAGCCCAATTAAAAGCGACGATTGAAACCAGCCGCGATGTTGATCGGACCCTTCCAAATACAAATCGGCTTGGCCTTTAATCACCGATCCAAAACTGGACCCAGACTCAAACCAAACATCTAAAATATTCGCATCTTTTTCAAAATCTCGTTTACCACACTGGCTACATTTAAGCTCTGTAGGCAAAATCTCATGAGTCGATTTTGAAAACCATCCCAATGTACCTTCTGTTTTGACGAGATCAACAACAGCTTTATTAAACGCACCTTTCATCTCATGATTTCCGCAAGACTGACACGTAAACACCGGAATCGGAATCCCCCAAAAGCGTTGACGAGAAATACACCAGTCCGGACGATTTTGAATCATTGGCGTAATACGTTTTTCACCCCAAGCCGGATACCAGCTTGTTTTTGAAATTCCAGAAAGTGCCTTTTGCCGCAACGTCTGAATCGGTTCGGAGCCATCCATAATGTGCCGATCCATGCCAATAAACCACTGCTCAGTGGCCCTAAAAATTACAGGCGTTTTAGACCGCCAACAAAACGGATAAGAGTGCTTAATAAACTGTAACTTAAGAAGAGAGCCGTTGGCTTGCAACGCTTCTCCGATGGGTTTGTTGGCATCAAAGACCATGAGGCCTTTCCACTCGGGAACGTCGTCTGTAAACCGACCGTCATCGTCCACGGGCATGATCATGGGTAAGTCATATTTAAGACCCACTTGATAATCGTCCTGTCCATGTCCGGGTGCGATGTGAACAATACCCGTGCCATCTTCTGCCGTGACATACTCTGCTGTGACTACAGGAGAAGGCCGTTCATATAATGGGTGTTGTGTCTCTGTGCCGAATAATTCTGCCCCTGTTAATGTGCCCAAAACATCTTTAGACGTCCACTCTAGAAGCGTGCTCAATTTTTCGGATAAGCCTTCAGCATAGATAAAAACACCGTGCGAGGTTTTGGCGACTTCGTAAAATAAGGTTGGGTTTGTGGCGAGAGCGACATTGGACGGAAGTGTCCAAGGTGTGGTTGTCCAAACGATTAATTTTGCAGGTTCGGTAGTCAGTAACTCAGCAAGATACGTAGAGGGTTTAGTGACAGAAAACGTGACATAGATAGAGGGCGAACGATGATCATGGTATTCCAATTCTGCCTCTGCAAGCGCAGTCTTGCATCCAATGGACCAATGAATCGGTTTGCGACCACGATAGACCAAATCGTTCTCAGCCATCTTGCCAAAAAGAGCAATGGTTTCGGCCTCGTAAGCAGGGTTCATGGTTAAATACGGATGCTCCCAATCACCCGAAATACCTAGGCGTTTAAACTCTTCTTTTTGCTCTTCTACATAGCCTAATGCAAATGTTCTACACCGATCCCTAAACCACGTAATATCATTTTTTTTGTCTTCTTCACCTGTTTTTTGCAGCTCTTTTAAAACCTGAGTTTCGATAGGAAGCCCATGGCAATCCCAGCCCGGGGTATAGGTGCTTTTGAATCCAGACATCTGATGAAACCGAATAATGAAATCTTTTAAAATCTTATTAAGCGCATGACCCAAATGAATAGAGCCGTTAGGGTAGGGAGGACCATCGTGCAAGGTGAACGTCTTCTCAACATCCGACAATTCTTCAAGGCGTTTTTCATATAAATTAGAGTGGTCCCAACGCGCCAATAACTCAGGTTCTTTCTCGGCCAAGCCAGCACGAATTGGAAACTCTGTTTTAGGTAAATTGACGGTGTCTTTTAAAGAGCGTTCAGGCTGCATTAGCGATCTCCTGAGCCTCATATTCTGGAAACATAATGATGGCGGGATGTACGCCAAAAGCCTTAGCCAATTGCTCTGCCCGTTTTTTGCCAATATCAACGCGATCATGTTCTAGGAGGCTGATATTGCTCCCGCTAATCCCGCATCGTGCGGCAAGTTCTTCCTGAGTCCAATGTTTCAATTCGCGTAGCATTCGAATGACTTCGCCTGTGGTAGTAGTTATTCTGGGTGACGCGGGTACAAAATTGTCAGAAGATTTAAATGATGTCATAACCACTCCTTAGTAAACATGAGGACTAATCTCTAGCACATAAATTGTAATACGATTTTTATCGACATAATAAATAACACGATATTGAAGATTTAATCGAGAAGACCTTTGGCCTTTTCGATCTCCTTGTAACTGCTCATCATGAAATCCTGGGAATTCTTTTAAAATTGCAGGGCCATGACGAAAGAGCAAATCTTTCCATAATTCGTATTTTTTCAGAACAATGGGAGGAACCTTTCTGCAGCTTTTCCCAACAGATTTATGTTCCTGAATATGCCACATAGAAGCAGAGTACCTTATTACATTTAATAATGTCTAGAAAGAGTACTTAGTTTATAGTGTGTTTCGTGCAGACAGTCGATTTTCACGATACCAATCTACGGTTTTTTTTAGGCCGTCTACCAACGTCGTAGAGGCCGAAAACCCTAGCTTAGATTTGGCCAATGACATATCAAAAACCCGACGCGATTGTCCTTCTGGACGAGAGGTATTCCAAACAATCTCACCACTATATCCCGTCACTTTTAGAAGGGCTTCCACAACTGCACGAATACTGGTTTCTTCCCCACGAGCCATATTCATAAATACAGGGGTATCCAATTGTTCTGCAGCAGCAATCATGCCAGCAGCGACATCGCCCGCATACACAAAATCCCGAGTTGGCGCGCCGCTTCCCCATACTTCCAAAGACGGCTTCTTATCATCTGTGGCTTCTACAAATTTTCTGACGAGTGCAGGAATCACATGTGCCGCTTCCAAATCATAATTATCATGGGGTCCATAAATATTGCCTGGAACCAAAATCAAAATAGGAAATTTATACTGCTTCCAATACGCAATCGATTGCGTATGCAACATGCGCTTTGCAAGCGAATAAGGCGCACTGGCTTCTTGCGGATAACCATTCCAGAAATCAGACTCTTTTAATGGCAACGGTGCATGTTCAGGATAACCACACCCCGCACCTGCCGCGATCACTTTTTCTACTCCCGCTCGACGCGCGTATTCAATCGTCAGCGTATTCATCATCAAATTTTGATAGAAAAAATCGCCAGGCAACGCGTCATTGGCACCAATACCGCCGACATATCCTGCCAAATGCATTACGACATCCGCAGGGTGCTCATCATACATGCGCTTCACTTCGGATTCGGTCGTCAAATCATAATCACGCTTACGAATCACGATAATTTCTTTACAGTTTTTTGCTTTTAATTGTTCGACGACATGGCTACCCAAAAATCCGCCACCACCAGTTACCAAAACCCGCTTCTCTTTCCAATTAAACATCATCTATTCCTTTGATTCTGAATATAAATAACATGCGACTTCCCGATTTAATTCAAGCGATTGTAACACAGGTTCCACCCCGCTGCATTTCGGCATGACATACGGACAACGGGTATGGAATCGGCAGCCCGTCGGTACATTCATCGGGCTCGGAATATCTCCCTTTAATATAATAGGAGAATGTTTTTTGTGCGGGTCCGTACTAGGAATTGCCGAAATTAATGCCTGAGTATAGGGATGTTTCGGGGATCCAAAAATCTGCTCCGGAGTTCCTTTCTCAACCAATTTTCCCAAATACATAATCACAATGTAGTCACAGTATTGCGCGACCACTCCCAAGTCATGCGAAATTAATAGCACCGACATCTCACGCTCACGCTGAATTTCTTTCAATAATGCCAAAATTTGGGCCTGAATCGTCACATCCAACGATGCCGTTGGCTCATCCGCAATCAATAATGTGGGATCCATCGCAAGCGTCAACGCAATCATAATCCGCTGACACATTCCCAAAGAAAACTGATGCGGATAATCATCCAAACGCGTTTCAGGGTCAGGAATGTTTACCTGTTTTAACAAGGCCACAGCACGTTCACGCGCGACTTTTTTATCTACATTATGATGCAAACAAATCGTTTCAATAAACTGATTCCCAATCGAAAACACCGGATTCAAAGCGGCCAACGGATTTTGAAAAATGAGTCCAATCTCTTTACCTCTAATCAGGCGGCGTTCATTTTCTGGCATCGTTAATACATCATTCCCATTCCACAAAACTTCACCAGACGTTACCCGCGCATTCGACGACAAGAGCCCCATAATCGACAATGCCGTCACACTCTTTCCAGAACCAGATTCGCCGACGATACCTACAATAGAATTTGATGGTACTTCGAAAGAAACCCCGTCTACAGCTTTGACCGTTTTTTGACCTACTTTAAACTCAGTTTTTAGATTTTTTACACTTAGCATGAACTAACCTTCCATTTTCTCAATAAGACGATAGATCTGACTTGTTAGATAGAGCGGTAGTGAAATGAGATCTTGTTCCTTGCTCATCGGATGTGTCGAAATACGTACCCCAAAGGGTTGTTTTTTTTCATTTAAAAATAAGCTAAGTGCTCTTAAACTTCCTCTTTTTCCTGATTTAACTTCAATAGGAATAATATGCTTTCCTGACTGTATAAGATAGTCAATTTCTGCTTGGCTATTTTTTTCTGTTCGGTGCCAATAGTACAGATTGGGTGCCTGATAGGAGGGTTGTATCGCAAGCAATTCTTGGCCGACTATTTGTTCTGCAAGTGAACCCTTATGGATCAAAGAGAGATCGCTGTTAAATAGATCTTTGGTAATGCCCATCTGATACTGCATGAGCCCAATATCTAGAAAAAGCAATTTAAAAATAGTATCTTTTGTTTCTGCGCCGAGGGGAAGTCCTGAAGCATGGCTATGAATAATCTGAGTGATAAGGCCCGCTTTTTGTAATAGCCCTATACTGGTTTTGATGGCGAGCGCCGGCGAGTCAGAGTCGATACGAGAATATTTTATTTGAGTGCCGACGAGTGAGGGGGTTTTTTTGAGGATAGTTTTTAGATGATTCACCTGTGTTTTTGTCGCATATTTATTGAAATCGTTCTGGTATGCCTCGATGAGATTGGCCTGCTGTTTAAGCGATTCTTGGTAGGATTTAGTTTCAATAAATGTATTGATGACTGCCGGCATCCCCCCTATGAGGGTATAGAGATTAAACTCTTCTAGAAGATTTTGGTGAAGCGACTTGTCGATCGAATCGGATAGTTGGACAGTTCTAATGAAATCATATTTCTTGTCTTTTCCTGTTGCCAGAAGCCACTCTTCAAATGAAAGCGGGTACATATATAAAAACTGAATTCTCCCAACCGGCATTCTGAATTTGGGTGCCTCAAGAGAAAATTCTAGCAAAGACCCTGCCGCAATGATGTGTAGATCGGGAAGCTCTTCTTTAAAATATCGAAGTGCCATTAACGCATTGGGACAGTCCTGTATTTCATCCAAAAAAAGAAGTGTTTCTTGAGGCGTGATCGTCGTATTAAGGGTGATTTCTAGTTTTCGTATAATTTCATGTGGATGCCAATTGTCAAAATAAGCGTTTAATTCATGCTGTTTTTCAAAATTAATGGTAACGCAGTTATGAAAATGAGCTTTGCCAAATTGCGTAACCGTATAGGTTTTCCCCACCTGTCTAGCCCCTCTAATAATTAAGGGAAGCCGATTAGGTTGATTTTTCCACTGAATAAGCTCATTTTCTATCGTTCTTTTCATAAAATACAAGGCAATTATGTTGCATGATGCAACATAATACAAGGCAATTATATTTCATGCACAGGCTACAGAGAAAGGTTGTGTTTAAGAAATCATAAAAAATGGTATCATAAAGATGATTAATAGAATCATCATAAAAAATGGAGAAATAATGCGAATTACAGCCACCATTCAAGACAGTCAAATCAAGGACCTGTTAATCTTCACAAATGCCTCAACCAAAACCGGAGCTATTAATGCGGCTCTACAGGATTGGATTGCCCACAAGAAAAGACAGAAATTAAAATCGTTTAGAGGTCAATTAGATATACAAGATTATTCACAAGAGCAAACAAAATTAGAAGCAAAAAAAATAAGTAAACTCTATGACCATCGTACTCATTGATACGTCCGTTTGGATTCATTTCTTTAGCTCTAAAAATTCCGATCACATCTCAGATCAATTAGAAGAATTGATTGATGAAAATCAAGCCGCTATGTGTGGCATCGTAGAAATGGAATTGTTACATGGGTTACGTCCTTCAGAGCAAAAGAAAGTGATGTCATTGTTATCTGCTCTCCCCTTTTTAGATGCCACGAGAGAAACCTGCCAAATAGCTGGAAAACTACTCCATTCCTTACGAGAAAAGGGGGTTACCGTTCCGGCAACCGATAGCCTCATTGCCGCAATTGCTATTCAAAGCAACTGCCCGCTCATGACGCTCGATGCCAACTTTAACCATTTTCAAGTTAAAATAGTTAAGTAGATTTTATAGATCGGGATTCCAACAACATAATTTACGTAGGCCACACAACTGTTTTAAGCGCGTCTATAATTTTTTCCATATATTTTGTAGGTAAAATCCCCATTTTTTCTTCCAGATCTATTTTGTTAATCGTAGTAATCTGAGACAAATTGGCAAGGCTATTTTTGGGTAGGCTTGCAAGTCCCTTAGGTAAAAAGACCGTGCCAGGAACATCGGCCAAGGATAGATTGGAGGTAATGATGCAAATAATTACAGTTTGAATAGCGCTTTTATTGAATAAATTATTTTGTAGAACCAGAACAGGTCTTCTGAGTGCCGGAACTGATCCTTCCGCTTCTCCCAGATTAGCCCAATAAATTTCACCTTGTTTAGGTTTCAATAGGGATCACTCTCAATTTGTGAAGCAAACTTCTTTTGGATAACTTTTTGAATGGTAACTGTTTCGGGGGAGGGTTTTTTGTAGGCTTTATTTAGTTGCTTAAGTAAAGAATCCTGAGATTCCTGAAAATTGATATAAGCTTCCACAGCACGTGCGAAAACTTCACTGCGAGAAGAGAAATGCTTGGTTGAGAATAGGGCAACTCTTTCGAACAATGGATCAGGGATAGATATGGCCAATTTCATACCATTTAGTATGAATGATGATCTATTTTAATTCAATCTGAAATTTAATTTACCGCTCAGGACTCCAATATTCTCTTAGGCCATCTCCCAAAAAGTTCAACGCCAAAACCGTAATCGTAATAAAAATCCCAGGCACCCACGTCATCCAAGGCGCATCCAGCATATAGGACAAACTATTTTGCAACATATTGCCCCAAGACGCCAAAGGTGGTTGAACCCCCATACCCAAAAAGCTCAGCACCGAGTCCGTCAAAATCGCATGGCCCATGCCGATCATGGCAGAAATAATAATAATCGGTGCGGTGTGTGGCAAAATATGGCGAATTAAAATCCAAAAAGGCGCTATCCCACGCGCTCGCGCAGCCGTCACAAACACACGTTCTTTCAAACTTAA
>CAMDGG010000003.1 GCA_945898045.1 bacterium UBP8_UBA817 | reverse complement strand
CGCAGTGGCGGGCGTAGTGCTCGGGCTGTTGGGATTTTGCAGGATGCGGGATTTGTGAATGTTAAAAATTTGGTTGGTGGCATCACGCAATGGGCGCGAGACATTGATCATACGATGGAAATTTATTAAGTCTTAAGGAAGGAGAATTTTTATATGTCAAAGAGAAAAGTTACTGTTGTTGGTGCTGGATTTGTTGGTGCGACTGCGGCACAACGACTTGTTGAAAAACAATTGGCTGATGTTGTACTGATCGATATCGTTGAGGGTTTGCCACAAGGTAAAGCATTAGACATGATGCAGTCTGCAGCTGTTGAGGGATTTGATACGAAGATTATTGGTACAAATGATTATCAAGATACAGCCAATTCTGATGTGGTTATCATTACGGCGGGTATTGCTAGAAAACCTGGTATGTCTCGGGATGATCTTTTGAATACAAACTCACAAATTGTGGGTGGCGTGACTGAGCAAATTGCGAAGTATTCTCCAAATGCAATTATTATTGTGGTGTCTAATCCATTGGATGTGATGACGCAATTGGCATGGCGGAAATCTGGGTTTCCAGCGAATCGTGTGATTGGTATGGCCGGTGTTTTGGATAGTGCCCGTTATGCACGTTTTATTGCTGAAGCGTTGGAATGCTCTATCAAAGATGTTCGCGCAATGGTTTTGGGTGGTCACGGCGACACGATGGTGCCAGTTCCACAATATTCTACTGTAAACGGTATTCCTATCACGGAGCTTTTACCTAAAGATAAAATTGATGCAATTAATACACGTACCAAAAATGGTGGGGCTGAGATTGTAAGCCTTCTTAAAACGGGTAGCGCTTACTATGCGCCGTCTTCTTCGGCAGTAGCGATGGCTGAGGCTGTACTATTAGACTCTAACCGGATTTTGCCTTGCTGTGCGCTTCTAAGTGGTGAATATGGCGTTAATGATCTTTATTGTGGGGTGCCAGTTGCTTTGGGCAAAAATGGTGTTAACAAGATTATTCAATTGGAGCTTAGTGCAGACGAACTTTCTGCGCTTCAAAACTCTGTTGCAGCTGTTCGGGAGTTAGCGGGTAAGCTTTAAGACTTACCCACTTTAATTAATGTACGATAGCGGCTCTTGCGACCTCTCTTCCTAGAGGGGTTAAAAAGAGCTGATCTTGATTTCGGGTGATGTATCCTTTTTCAACACTATATCGGGCAATTTTTTTTGAAAATTTAATGGACCAATCCATGTGATGAACCATATGGGTAACCGTGGTTTCAAAATCTTCTTGTTGATCTTCATGAACCATTAATTGGACCAAGAGCATTTTTGAAGCAAAGTCTGTCTTTTGATGCTTGGATCGTAAATAAGTGGTGAGTAACCCTTGTTTTGGAGAGAAAAAGAGAGCAATTAAAAAGGCGGCCCCTGTCATGGTCGCGATAGAGCCTGCTATGGACGCATCTAATAATGAGGCCATCACGTATCCACTGACTGCAGAAGCAATACCAATCAAAACACTGAGTACAATCATTCTTGAAAGGCGGTCCGTGAGTAGATAGGCGGTTGAGGGAGGTGTGATCATTAGCGCCACCACCAAGATAGAGCCCACTGCATCGAACGCACCGACCGCGGTGATGCTGACCGTAGTCATGAGGCCGTAATAAAGTAAAACGGGTGAAAACCCTACCGTCGCGGCGAGGGCTTTATCAAAAGTTGCCAGTTTAAGTTCTTTATAAAAGAGAAGTAATAACCCCAGATTCATCACTAGAATAGCCCCCATACTCCACATGGCGACTGGGCCCAAATCCCGACCTAAAAATAGGAACCGGTTAAAGGGTGCAAAGGCAATTTCTCCCAATAATACGGCGTCTTGGTCTAGGTGAATATTGCCGGCATACCGACTGATTAAAATGACTCCGATTGAAAAAAAGACGGGAAATACTAGTCCAATTGCGGCATCTTCTTTGAGTCTTTTTGATTGGATAATCCATTCCGTGAGAAGTACGGTGAGGATGCCTGTAGCCACTGCACCGATCATTAACAAAGGGGAATGAAGATCTTTAACGATGAAAAACATAATCACAATTCCCATTAAGATGGCATGGCTAATGGCATCACTCATGAGTGCAACGCGACGTAAAATTAAAAAGACACCGGGAATGACGCACGCGGTTGAGACTATGCACGCAGTAATAATAATTTCGAGTTGAGGGGTCATGATTTATGTTTTTCCATTAGTTTTTGTCTCAGTAATTTGGTTTCTTGTCTACGTTGAAACCATTCCCAAATCATGCCCCGGTTGGGTGCAAATAAAAGTGAAATTAGTACGATTGCACTCATAATTAAAACAATCGTAGGCCCTGTTGGAAGCTGTGCAACAAAGCCACTAAGCAAGGCCCCTGATAGTCCAGATACTGCGCCAAAAACGGCACTTAAAACCACCATCAACCACAGTCGATCCGTCCATTGTCTAGCTGCTGCTGCGGGCGCAATAATCATTGCACTCATTAGGATAACGCCCACCGTTTGAAGACCCATAACGATAGCGGTAACGGTGAGAAGTGTGAGTATGAGTTCGATACGTTTTACGGGGAACCCTAAGGCGGTCGCGTAATCTTTATCAAAAGTAAAAAGTTTAAATTCTTTCCAGAAAAGAAAAAGTCCCGCAAGTGTGACAACACCCATAAGACACATGGCTTTCACATCTTCTAAAAGAAGCGTAGCAGCGCTTCCAAAAAGATAGTGGGTGAGTCCTGATTTATTGGCAGTGGGCAATCGTTGAATCAATGTTAGAAGTACCAATCCAAATCCAAAAAATACGGATAAAATCATGCCTAAGGCTGCATCTTCTTTGATCACAGTATGCCGTACAATGGCCATCACTAACATCGTCCCAATCCATCCGGCAATCATAGCGCCTGCCATAAAGATCATGGGGGATTTTGCCATCGTAATTAAAAAAGCCAGTGCGATACCAGGAAGTGCCGCATGAGAAATGGCGTCTCCTAAAAGACTTTGTTTTCTTAGAACCGCAAAACTGCCCAAGGCACCCGAAACACATCCAACCAAACTACTGCCAATCATTACCATGAAAATTGTGTAATCCATATCAGCTCACAAAAAATGCACTTCGACCACCATACGCCTTTCGGAGGTTATCGGAGGTGATGACCTCTTCAACCGGGCCGATGGCAATTTGGTGAACGTTTAATAAGAGTGCCCAATCAAAGTATTCTTTTAAGGTCTGCAAATCATGATGGACCACAATCACAGTCTTACCTTGTTTTCTTAATTCTTTTAGGAGCGTCACAATGGCTTTTTCAGTGGCAGCATCCACGCCTACAAAAGGCTCGTCCATAAAATAAATTTGCGCGTCTTGTACAAGGGCGCGTGCCAAAAAAATGCGCTGTTGTTGGCCTCCTGATAATTGACTAATTTGGCGGGAGGCAAAATCAGCCATGCCTACCCGGTCCAAGGCGTCCAAAGCCAATGCATAGTCTTTTTTTCCAGGACGTTTGAACCATCCCAAATGACCATACCGTCCCATGAGCACGACATCTAGGGCATCTGTTGGAAAATCCCAATCTACGGTGCCACGTTGCGGTACATATCCCACTTTTTTAATTTGCTGTTGATAGGGTTTCCCTAAAATTTCCACTTTACCAGCAGCAGGTTTTAGAAGCCCTAAAATGGCTTTAATTAAGGTTGTTTTTCCTGCGCCATTTGGGCCTACAATGGCTAAGAGAACGCCTTGTGGGATGGTGATATCAATATCCCATAAGACGGGTGTGTCTCGGTAGGCGAGTGTTAGATCTTTAACTGCGACTGCAGGGGGGGTCATTGTCCCAGAGCCTTCACAATAGTATGGATATTATGGCGTACCATGCCGACGTAGGTTCCTTGTGGCGTGCCACTTGTCCCCATTGCATCTGAAAATAATTCGCCGCCAATTCGAACATTCCAGCCTTTGGCTTTTGCAGCGTCTTGAACTGCTTTGATATTACGAATAGGAATAGCGGTTTCAATAAAGATCGCGGGAATTTTTCTTTGTTGGATGAGGGCGGCAAGTCGCTGAACATCTTGGGTGCCTGCTTCGGCCTGTGTACTAATGCCTTGCAAGCCAATGACTTCAAATCCATAAGCGCGTCCAAAATATCCAAATGCATCATGTGCTGTGACCAGAATTCTTTTTTCTTTAGGCAGTGTTTTAATGGCCGCTTTAATTTCGATTTCTAGCGTATCTAATTTTTCCTGATATTGTTTTGCACGTTCTTTATAAGCGGAAGCGTTGGCAGGATCTACTTCGATGAGTGCTTTTTCTACTTCTAAAGCGGCTATTTTCCATAATGAGACATCAAACCAGACGTGGGGATCGTGGAATCCTTTGAACTCTGGAGGTGTTCTGAGTTTGGCTTCAGGAATAGTACTGGCTACAGCGACTACTTTTACTTTCCCTGACATTTTTTCAAAAACCTCTCCCATTTTAGATTCGAGGTGGAGTCCATTATAAAAAATAACATCTGCCTTAGCGAGTGTGTTAACGTCTCCTTCGCTAGCTTTGTAGAGGTGAGGATCTACACCTGGGCCCATGAGGCCTTTGGCTTCTACATTTCCACTGCCAATATTTAGAACGATATCGTTAATCATGCCTGTTGTTGAAACAACGTTTAGTTTATAAGGGCCTTTTGGGGAGTTTGAGGTACAGCCCGTTAAAAAAATAGCTATTCCTAATAGAGAAAATAGTAGTGTCTTTTTCATGCAAATTTTCCTTTTCTAAATTTTGAATCGGCTTGAAGCACCGAATCCGATAAAATAATCTTTATTAATACCATTGAGCCCACTTCCAACACGTGCATCTAATTGTAAATCATCTGAGATCAGATACGTAAGCCCTGTATTGATATAGGTCGACGCTACTTTTCCTGCTAAATCAGGTTGAAAACTAAAGGCTTCAAGGTAGGCTCCCCATTGGTCCGCAAATCCCCATCCTAGTGACAGACTTTGAGAAAATTCGTTAAAGGCTGTGCCTGCTTCGCTGGATCTATCGTAATTGAGGTTTGAGGATAGTGCCCAGTTTTCAGAAAGTTCCCAACCGAAACAGAACTTAACACCTGGCTGAAGGGTAGATTCACTGTACGGATTTCCGCCCGTAGGAAGCGTCGTTCCTGCAATGAGTGAGGTTTGAGGTATCCATCCGTTTTGTTCTGGGAGTATCATCGCTTTGATGCCGATCGAGCTGTCTTGTAATCCTGATGTTTCGGTCGAGCCTTCGTTTGAAAAAGCGAAGGAATTGATTCCCAATCGCGCTTCTAGTCTAGGAAGAACGGGGATTCGGATCAAGAGCTCGCCTAAAGTATGCCCCTGCGTAGTATCTGATTCTGAAAAGGTGTAGCCCGCTTCAATCTGAATTTTCCCTAATTCTACGACTTGAGAGCTTTCGGTAAAGTCAGGTCGATCGGTGACAATGGGTTCAGAATGGGATAGAGAGGGTATTAATAATGATGCGATTAAAAGTGTTTTGAACTGTATTTTCATATAAAGAACTCCTAAGATTTTTAAGCATGCTTAAATTAAGCATACTTAAACTTTTGGATGGTGTCTATACTGAAAAAGCTTGAACCTTTTTAGATCATTTCTTCGGGTTTAACCCAGAGATCAAATTGCTCTGATGTCACTAGCCCTAACTCAACGGCCACTTGTTTGAGTGTCTTGTTTTCTTTGTGTGCAGTTTTGGCGATTTTTGCTGCGTTGTCGTAACCGATATGTGTGTTGAGAGCTGTAACGAGCATGAGAGAATTTTGTAGATTTTTTTCGATGATGATGCGATTGGGTTCGATGCCTGTAGCACAATGGTGATTGAAGCTTTCGCATGAGTCGGCGATTAATCTAATAGATTGTAGAAGATTGAAAATGATGACGGGTTTGTAGACATTTAATTGGAAGTGTCCGTTGGCACCGGCAAAACCTATTGCTGCGTCGTTACCAATGACTTGTGCTGCGACCATGGTCATGGCTTCGCTTTGGGTGGGGTTTACTTTTCCGGGCATGATGCTGGAGCCTGGTTCGTTTTCTGGGATGGTGAGTTCGCCAATACCGCAGCGTGGACCGGATGCTGAGAGGCGAATATCATTGGCGATTTTGTGGAGTGAGCACGCAATTGTTTTGAGAACGCCGCTCATTTCTACCATGGCATCGTGGGCACTGAGTGCTTCGAATTTATTTGGGGCTGATTGGAATGGAAGATGGGTGAGTTGGGCAATTTTTTTGGCTACTTTTTCTGCGTAGCCTTCTGGGGTGTTTAGGCCTGTGCCTACTGCGGTTCCGCCTAGGGCGAGTTCGGAAAGACGGGGTAATGTCCCTTGAATGCGATCTAGTGCGTATTGGAGTTGTTGGGTGTAGCCAGAAAATTCTTGGCCGACTGTCAATGGCGTAGCGTCCATTAAATGGGTACGTCCGATTTTGACGATGTCTTTAAACGTATCTGACTTTTTTTGAAACGTGTCGCGTAGTACTGCAATCATGGGGATGAGACGACGATAGGTTTCTGCAACAGCTGCGATGGACATGGCGGTTGGAAATGTGTCGTTTGAAGATTGTGATTTGTTTACATCGTCATTGGGATGAATGGGGGTTTTGCTTCCCATAACGCCACCAGCGATTTCGATGGCCCGATTGGAGATAACTTCGTTTACGTTCATGTTGCTTTGGGTGCCGCTACCGGTCTGCCAAACGGAGAGAGGGAAATGGGCGTCTAATTTGCCGGAAATGACTTCGTCTGCAGCCTGACAAATCAGATCACATTTTTCTTGGGTGAGTACACCACAATCTAGATTGGTAAGTGCCGCTGCTTTTTTGAGAATGCCCAACGCACGAATCAGTTCACGCGGGAATGTTTCGATACCAATTGCAAAGTGGACTAACGAGCGAGCTGATTGTGCACCATAATACCGATCCGAGGGGACTTGGATTTCACCCATCGTATCTTTTTCAATTCTAAATGACATGACTTATACCTCCAAAAAGATTAGGGTTTAACGCTAGCATATTTCTACAACTTTTGACACCGCAAGATACTAGTTTTTTAAATACAAAAAAAGCATTTTACTCTTAAAATACTCTTAAAATACTCTTAAAATACTCTTAAACTTACTTGAGTAGAATCCACTTTGGCTTTCGATCTGAACCAGAGTTTTTAATTTTATTTGTTGACCTCATTTTAAAAATAAGATTATTAATTTTATTTTTCTTTTGATTATCGCTTAATCCGTCACTGAGTTTTTCCCATAAAAGCTTGTCAATTTCTATTCGTGTAGCCGAACTAAATCTTAAAAGATAATCATTAATCAGTTTGATATAGAATGTATCATCTTGAGCACGTGTTCTAATATAATCCGCTTTTGAGGCTGTTACAGACGCAATAGAAGCAGAAACATGAAAATTTGGCTTTCTTCCTTCGATTAATTTTCTTTGACGCAAAAATTTTATTTTGGAATCATCGATAGGTAGTTTTTTTTGAATACGATCTAGGGCAAAAATCTCGTCTATTTTTAAATCTGTTTTCTGTATTAAAAGTTTACTGTACGTAGGATCTACTATACTGCCATACAGTGTCATTTTTACTGCCTTTGGATCGCTCAGATCATAATCTGGCATTGGGAAATAGCGACGTGCCTGACCAATATACATTTGATGGATACCATACCCCATCGTATCGATCATGTTTAATTCAGACATGGCTTGTGTCAAAAAGGGATTCCGATAACGCCTAGGGGTTTTTTCTCCAGAGATATAATCTATTGGACTCCCTTCAAAAAAAGAACCCTCATTCTCAAAAATTAACCGATCCAAACGTTCTGTTACAATAACCCTGCCATTACGCGAATAGTCTTGATGGGCAATACAATTATGCAAAGCTTCTAGAAATATTTTTTGATCGTACTTTGCAACCTCTATTGGGAACAAGTCATCTTGAGGTAAAATGCGAATCTGGACATTTCGTATCAGCTGATACAGGTGCGTTGTATTTAAAATAAACGGAAGGCCAAAATGCTGATACGCACGCTCTGGCCCCTCTAGTTTCCAAGTTAATTGTGAAGGATATGGTAATAAAAGATGCGCTGCCTCAGGTTTTCCAAGCAATAAAAGAGTTGTTCTCGTTATGTTTCCATTGATCGTCAATTTTGCGCGATCCAGAAATGTCATATCAGACCAACTAAGCATTTCATCTACGTCAAACCGATTAGCATATTTTTTCATAAATGCTTCTCGAGATCTTTGCAGAGCAATTGAGTCAAGATTGGTGATAGTGGCGTCATTTACTATGTGAGCTGTCCAGTCTGATGCGCTACTTTGATTTCTCATCTCATCTAGCTTGTCTAAACCTAAGGATTTTAGGCTTTCTCCAGCTCTTGCGTAATAATGTCCATCACACGCAATGGGCATGCCTAGAGGAGCAGCAGGTATTTCCAGAAAAATCACTTGGCCTTGTGTCGTTTGAAGCTTATAAATATTACGGAATGTAATTGCCGGCTGAACCATCTGAAGAATAGTGTGTTGGGTATCTTTAAAGCGGTCTTTTTTAAACTCGGCGCCTATAATTTTTCGGGCCTTATTGTCTATACCAAGTATCAACCATGCTTTTTCCTTATTTCTAAGATTAGCTTCGTTTGAGAGTGCTGAAAAATATTTTCCAATTTCAGAGTTTGAATTACACTCCCGTTTAAATTCAACAGTTTCATTTTCCCAATTTTCAATTAGATTTTCTAATAATTCTTTTAAAAACGGTTGTTCAGATTGGTTTTCTATTTTCATCTTAAGATCATCACGATAGTGAAGGTAAAATATAGTCCTTCATTAAACGTTCAAAAAGGGGTTCGATATCGCATGATGCGGAGATGACTTTGATGCGATCTGGTTCTTTTTTGGCTTGGTCGAGATAGCTGTGTCGGATGCGGCTGTGGAAGTCTATGGATTCTTGTTCGAAGCGGTCTAGGGCGGCGCGTTGTTTGGCGCGTTGGAGACCTTCTTCTGGGGAGAGATCGAAGAGAAGGGTAAGATCAGGTTTGAGATCGACGAGTTGGGTGAGGGTTTCGATGAGAGGTTTGGGCATGCCGCGTCCACCAATTTGGTAGGCGATGGTGGAGTCGATGTAGCGATCGCAGAGGACGATTTTTCCGGATGCAAGAGCAGGTTTGATGACGGTTTCGACGTGTTCTAGACGGTCGGCGAAGAAGAGCATGACTTCGGTGTAGGGCGAGTGGAAGCGTTGGTTGGGATCTAGAATCATGCGGCGAAGCTCTTGGCCGATGGCAGTGCCGCCGGGCTCTTTGGTTTGGACGATGTTGTAGCCGGCTTTGGTGAGCGCGTCTGAAATTTTTTGGACTTGGGTACTTTTTCCACCGCCTTCAATGCCTTCGAATGTAATAAACATGGGTGCTTAAATTATCCTTTTGGGTAGATGCGAATACGACGATTGGGTTCTTCACCGACACTGATGCCGTTGAGGCCTTTTTCTTCTACGTATTGACGTTGGATTCTACGTAAAAAATCGGGGCGTGGCGCAACTTCGACGATGCGATGTTCTTCGACACAACGGGTACAGGCTTTTTTGATTTCTCTGAGGGCTTCGGCTTCTAGTTGTTCGTCATTTTCTGGGATGTTGAAATAGCGTTTAAAAAATTGGACGAGTTGCGCGTTGGAATTTCGTTTGAGAACGTGCACAGGAATTTGTTTACCTTGGGTGAGGAGTTGGAGCTTGTTTTTTCCTTTGCCGTTGAGTTGCGTTTGAACAGTTAAAATGCCGTCTGCATCATGAATAGTGGGTGCAATTTCTACGGGAAGTTGGAGACTGTGAATGACAGCATTAATGGTTTCGACGTTAATACCAAATGGAAAAAACGAATAGGCATCGTTTGACGGATTTCTGATACGTCTTTTGGGTTCTTTGGGTGCTGTATTTGATTTTTCAAAACCTATTTTATTTTGAGAATCGCTATGTTGTTGCGTTCCTTTACGATAGCGTATTTCAGGATCCACTTGTTCGCCGCGCAAATAATGATCTACAGCATGTGCAATATCGGGATAGATTGCGTAGAGATCTCTTTCTCTGATTTCAATGAGACTGTGAAATGTGGGCAGGGCTTTTCTTTCTAGGACTGTTTTTTGTGTGCCACGAAATTTGGCTTCTTCATCTCCCAATATTACAGACTGAATACCTCCCACTAGATCGGAAAGTGTTGGGTTTTTAATGAGGTTTTCGAGGGTATATCCGTGCGCGGTTGCGATAAGTTGGACGCCACGTTCTGCAATGGTTCTGGCGGCTTTTGCTTCTTCTTCTGTACCAATTTCATCGACGATAATAACTTGTGGCATGTGGTTTTCTACGGCTTCAATCATCACGTGATGCTGCATGTCCGGAGATGGCACTTGCATGCGTCTGGCGGTACCGATTCCTGGGTGAGGAATATCCCCGTCCCCTGCAATTTCGTTGGAGGTGTCGATAATTATAACGCGTAGTAAAAGATCATCTGCTAAGACGCGTGCAGTTTCTCTTAGATTGGTGGTTTTTCCGATGCCGGGGGACCCTAAAAATAGGAGGCTTTTTCTACTTTCTACTAGATCCCGTATCAATTCGACAGTGCCTGTGATAGCGCGGCCAACCCGACAGGTGAGACCTACGACAACACCTTGTCTGTTACGAATAGCAGAAATACGGTGGAGTGTCCCTTCGATGCCAGCGCGATTGTCTGTATTGAATGCCCCAATACTATGAGTAACTGTCGCGATGTCTTGATAGGTTATTTTTGGCAGATCATGTAGACGTTCAAATCCTTCTTGGAAACGGACTTCTACTTTTTGGCCTAAGTCCATGACAATTTCGGTGATGAGTTGGTAATTTGGAATGGTTTTAATGCGGTTACGAATAGGTGCCGGTAAATAGTTTATGAGTCGGTTTAAATCGTCTACTTTTGCAAATTCTTTATTCAATTTTTGTCCTCCCCGAGAACGCTTTTTGCAAGGTCATTTCATCAGCATAATCAATATCTGATCCCACAGGTAATCCGTAGGCTAGTTTCGTTATGGGTATTTGGAACTCGCGCAACATTTCACTTAGGTAGAGTGCCGTTGTGTCTCCTTCTATGGTGGGATTTAATGCAACGATGAGTTCTTGTATAGGTTCAGTTCTTAGGCGTGCCATGAGTTCTGGAATGCGGAGGGCGTCGGGATGGATGCCATCGATAGGCGAGATGAGTCCGCCTAAGACGTGATAATGGCCTTTAAATTCCCCTGTTCTTTCGAGCGCCATGAGATCTCTTGGTTCTGCGACGATGCATAATTGCGCGGGAAGTCGTTTGGGGTTGGCGCAAATAAAACACTGTTCTGTAAACGATAAGTTGAAACACCGTTTACAGTATTTTATATGTGTACGCGTATGCATCAAGACATCTGTGAATTTTGCGACATCTGGTTTTGGGAGTGAAAGGAAAAAAAAAGCCAGGCGCTGGGCAGATCTAGGCCCAATTCCTGGCAATCTTGATAATTGATGAATCAGCCCGGTGAGGGGATTGTGATCATCCATTCTCCTGGATATTGTTTAGGTTAGGCCGGGGATATCTAATCCTCCGGAAACTTCTGATAGTTTTTGTGTTGCAATTGTTTTTGCTTGATTGGTGGCATCGTTAAAGAGTTTGACGAGTGCTTTTTCAAGTGAACTTGCATGCTTAGGATCTAGCAATGAGGGTTCTATTGAAAGTTCTATAACTTCTAATTCACCAGTCACCACGATTTTAATTTTGTCGTTTGCAGCAGATGAAGATACACGAACTTTTTTAAGTTCTTTTTGTACATCTTGCATTTTTGATTTCATTTCTTTTGCTTGTTTGAGCAATTTGCCCATATCTTTTAAGCCATCGAACATGTTAAATCCTCCAATTTAAGTAATGGTTTCAGGATACCATGTTTTAAGAAACGAGTGTACCGTCGAACATGGCTATAATCTGATTTATTTTCTTGCTTTTTTCGGCGGGCTCTTCTTGTATCACTGGCACACTATTTTCAAATTCTATGGGAGACTCGCTTGGTACAGTGGGCACCGTAGTATCTGAGCCCGGAAGACTTAGCTTCAGTGGTTTTCCAAAGACCTCACTCATGACCGTTTCGATGAGTTTTTGATTCTCGGATTCTTTTAATTTTTCTCTAAAAAATTTGATATCTTGTTTTAATTTGACATGTACTTCGGTGTCTGTCATTTCAGTAACAGTAGAGCCATTCAAAATAATATAGAGCCCTTGTTTGACTGTTTTTATTTTCTCTAAGAAGACGGCCCATTGAGGCGATTGTGGTGTGGGTGGCACCACTTGTCTTTCAACAGGTTTTTCAATGCGAATTTCGACTGGCTTTTCAATAATTTTTTGAATGGGCTCGGCGAATGGCTTAGGTATTATTTTTTCTATTTTTGCTTCTTGCTTTTGTTCTTGTTTTACAGGAATTTCTTGAGGTGGTGATTGGTCTTTGATAAACATGAGGAGTCGGATTTGAAGCAAGAGTTTGGGATCAGAAAACCAACGGAGTTCCATTTCAATTTTGGCGAGCATTTCTAGTAAGATTTGAATGGTTTCTGCAGAGTTGGATGCTATAAGCGCTTGCAATTTTTGAAGTCTTTCATCGTCAAGATCTAGCTCTTCACTGAGGCCCAATTTAATAAATAGTGCTTGTTTAACTAGCGTCGTCATATCAGCCGTGAGCTGAATTATATTTACACCGCTGTCTGTAATTTCTTGGAGATTGGATAACGCTTTTTTGGCGTCTTTATTTAGGATGTGCCCAAGTAAAATTAATAAATGATCCCATTGCGTCGCACCCAAACTGAGCAAGACATCTTCCAAATTAATCTGGGTACCTTTAAACGAATAAATTTGGTCTAATAAAGAAACCGCATCGCGCATCGAACCTCCGGAATTTCTTGCGATTACGTATAGGCTTTTGTCGTCTATAGAAATTTGTTCAGCATCCGCAATAATACGAAGCTGCCGAACGATATCACTACTTGTTACGCTTCTAAAATAGAGGTGTTGGCACCGAGAATGAATGGTGACGGGAATTTTATGAGGCTCTGTTGTAGCCAGTACAAAAATAGTCTTACTCGGGGGTTCTTCTAAAGTTTTTAAGAGTGCATTAAATGCGCCGGTACTTAGCATATGGGCTTCGTCGATAATGTAGAGTTTGTAGGTACATTCTACGGGTGCAAAGTTAACTTGTTCGTTGAGGGTGCGGATATTGTCTACGCCTGTATTAGAAGCCGCATCGATTTCGATAATATCGACACAATTTCCAGTCGAAATGCGATGACACAGGGGACATGTTAAGTAGGGATCTTTTTCATGGCCTTCTTGGCAGTTGAGTACTTTTGCGAGAATACGTGCTGCGGATGTTTTTCCCGTGCCTCGTGGACCAGAGAAAATATAAGCATGGGTTAGACGGTCATAGGTGATGGCGTTTTCTAGAGTTTGGACAACATGATCTTGGCCGACGATTTCTTTAAAATTTCGAGATCTGTATTTTCTATAGAATGTGATGTGTGACATATCCAATCAGTGTAATTAACTATGCTACAATCCGTCCATGAAAATTTTGATTTTTGGAGCGGGTGGTATGTTAGGGCATGATGTTAGAGACGTTTTAGTCTCGGTAGGACATAACGTTATCCCGATACTTCGGACCGATGCGGACTTGTGCGATTCTGTTGCCGTAACTCATATTTTTTCGCAACATCCAGACGTCACTTGGGCTATAAATTGTGCGGCTTATACTGCAGTAGATCGAGCAGAATCTGAAGGCGAATTGGCTGATACTATTAATGGTGTAGCGGTTGCAAACCTTGCCTCGCTTTGTCAGAAACAAGGTGTCCATTTGATTCATTTTTCTACAGACTATGTTTTTAATGGACTTGGGAAAGCGCCTTATTTAGAAACCGATATTTGTGATCCAGTTAATCGCTATGGCGCCTCCAAAAGGGCTGGAGAAGTCGCTTTTTTTGAGAGTGGCGTTCGTGGATATGTGTTTCGTGTTCAGTGGTTATTTGGACGATATGGCGTGAATTTTTTAAGCCGCATTTCTGAACTGGCTAAAGAACGTGGTGCCCTTTCTATTGTGGGAGATCAGTGGGGGTCACCGACTTGGACGATAGAAATTGCACGGGCTGTATTGGCAGTCATAGCTCACGAACCGGCAGAAGGTCTCTATCACTTCGCGAGCCAGGGATACACCACGTGGTTTGATTTTGCGACCTATTTCTTAAAACTTCAAAATATTCCATGTACGCTCTCGTCTATTTCGACAGAGGCCTACCCTACCCCTGCAAAACGCCCGTTGAATTCACGCCTGAATTGCCGTAAATTTTTAGACTTAGATATTTTCACCCCCCTATTTTGGGAAGAATCCGTAAAAGAGTATTTAAAACAAGGAGAAACACGATGCGTTTAGTTATTGGATCGGATCATGGTGGAGTGGCTTTAAAGTCTCGGATTATGCATTTTTTGGAGCAGACCAGACCAGACATCACACTCATTAATATTGGCACAGATACCGATGCTTCTGTGGATTATCCAGATTTTGCACGCAAGGGTGTTTCAGTTATTTTAGAAGGCAAGGCCGATGCAGGCATTTTGATTTGTGGCACGGGACTGGGTATTAGTATGATGGCGAATAGGTTCAAGGGTATCCGCGCGGCTGTTGTTCACGATGTCTTTACGGCAGAGATGTCCAAGGCGCATAACAATGCCAATATATTGTGTTTGGGTGGACGGACTACGGATCCAGAGTTGGCGTCGACGTTGGTAAGAACGTGGCTAGAGACCAAGTTTGAAGGTGGTCGGCATCAGAGTCGGATTGATAAATTGGATCAGGATTGATCTTTCTAAAACAACAACACTTCCAACGCACGATTTAATTTCTTAATTTGAACTGGAGACAGTTGTCCCAATAATGATATAAATCGCTGATTATCAATTGCACGGATTTGGTCTACCAAAATATCAGAAGGTTTTTCAAGGCCATTGAGAGGATCATTTAAGTGAATCCGTAAAATGGAAACGCCTTTAATGACCTGAGAGGAAATTGGGCACACGACTGTACTTGGATGAACACTATTCAGTAAGTCTGTTTGAATAATGACTACAGGTCTTTTTTTACCTGGTTCTGTTCCAAATCTTGGACTTAAATCAGCGAGATAAATAGCGTGTTGTTTAAATTCAAAATCTATCATCTAATGCGTCTAGTTCCTGAAGAATTTTTATGGAGTGTTTTTTTACTAGCTTTGATTCTTTTTGCAACTGCACCTTGAGCATTTCTTTACGCATAATGTGATTGTAAAAAGCGATAGCATCATTAATGTATGCATTTCGAGGTTTGTGAAAGCTAAGGCGCAATATCTCTGCCTCTTCATACAAATCTTCCCTAACTTTTAATGAAATTGCATGTCTATTCATAGATACCTCCTTAACTAGATACTAAAAAAATACCCATTTTAGATATCTATAAAACATACCATTAAAATATATGTTTTTCTAGTTAGACCTTTAACTACCCCGTCCCTCCTTCACAGAAGGGGAATTTGACCGCATCGTATTCAGTCCATTCCCCTCTAATAGAGGGGTGCCCGAAGGGCGGGGTGTTTAGACTCTAACCCTGCTTAACGTACTTATACCCCGGACGAATAATCCGTTTTCCAGAGAGACCTTCTTCGATTCTGTGTGCACACCATCCGACAACTCGGGCCATGGCGAACATGGGTGTATAGATTTCTTTGGGAATTCCTAGGCAGTCATATACAAATCCCGAGAAGAAGTCGACGTTGGCGGAAATTACTTTTTTATCGCCTTTAACGCTCTGAAAAAGCTCGGGGCCTTCTGTTTCGATGGTTAGATAAAGTTTAAGCTCATCTTGGCGGCCTTTTAATTCTGCTAATTTTTGTGCTTGGATTTTCAAAAGAAGGGCACGAGGATCAGATTTGGTGTAGACCGCATGGCCTAGCCCGTAAATTTTTCCGGATTTGTCATGGGCTTTTTGCTCCATTATTTTTTGGAGATAGTTGCGAACTTCTTCTTTATTGTCCCAATTTTTCACATGTTTTTTGATGTCATCCATCATACCCATGACCTTGCTATTGGCAGATCCATGGAGAGGACCTTTTAGACTTGAAATAGAAGCCGCCACTGCCGAATAGATATCGGTGCCACTTGAAGATACGACGTAGGTTGTGAATGTAGAATTGTTTCCACCGCCATGTTCTGCGTGAATAGCGAGACAAAGGTCTAAGATTTGTGCGTCAAATTCACTTGGGGCTTTTCCTTCACCAAGTACGTAGAGAAATGCTTCTGCTTGCGACATACTGGGTTCTGGCACAACAAATTTCGGATTTTCTTTATAGGTTGCGAGGTATGCATAAGCGGTAATTATGGGCATTTTTGCCATCAAGTCGACTGCTTTTAGGAAGTTTTCGAAGGGATCTAGAGAATCTGGATCGGCGTCTTGTGAGTAGAGCGCTGATACTGCTGTTTGCAGTTTATTCATGATGTCTTTACTGGGAATGCCCTGAATGACATTCTTCATAATGACTTCTGGGATTGCACGTCTTTCTGACACGAGTTGAATGAATGCTTTTTCGTTTTCTTTATCGGCGATTTCACCTACTAGGAGAAGGTAGGCTGTTTTTTCGAATGCAAAACGATCTTTTAATTTAAACGTTTCAGCAATATCAAATATATTATAACCACGATAACTCAGCTCGCCTTCTACAGGGTAGCGTTGATAATCAATCATCCTGGCGCCAATTACTGAGGAAATGCTGGTGAGACCAGCCAATACACCACTACCATCTTTGTTTCTTAAACCACGTTTTACTTCAATCTCGTCATAAAGGGCTTGATTGATCGTATTATTTTTTATGATTTTGGAAGCTAAATTTTGTAACGGTGCTTTAGCTGTCATGGCTTACTTTTTCTCTTTGTAAGCGACATGTTTTCTGACTAACGGATCATACTTGAGTATTTCCATTTTTTCAGACGTGTTATTTTTGTTTTTAGTGCTGTGGTACATGTGACCACTTTCTGTGCTTTTTAAAACAATGTGAAGACGGTTGCCTTTTTTTGCCATTGAAATGCCCTTTTTCTATTGGTAGATTTTAAGAACTGCGCTAAGGCCTTTTTTATTAATTGATTTAACAATATTGGTGCAAACACGAAGACGCACCCACTTTTCTTCGGTTGGATCCCAGAATTTCTTCCACTGCAAGTTTACTTCCTGACGACGCTTTGTGCGACGCTTGGAGTGACTTACGTTGTTACCAACGAGACCTTTTTTCTTTGAAATTTGACACTCTTTAGCCATCTCTAAACCCTCTATAACGCGTAGTACCTGCGTGAATTTTAAAAATAAAGAAGTAAATATTAGGACAAGTTTACTTAAAGTTCAACCATTTTTCGCGCCGCCTCTACCCACCCCCCACAAAGATCTGGATACTGTTGTCGTCAAAGACTGCTTTTACAGATTCAATGACGTCTTGTTTGATGGCGAGATAGTCTGCGCTTTTACACCAGACTCTTATACCTATAGGTAGACCAGCCTGTCCCCACTCTCCTATATAAACAACCGGTTCGGGATCTCGAACAATATCTTCATTTTTATTTAAAATTTCTTGGATAAGGCCTTTTGCTTTTTTAATGTCTGTATTTGGCGAGACCGGAAATGTAATATCGAGACGACGCTTACTTTCGATAGAGGCGTTTGTGATGGACTCCCCCATTAACTTAGCATTGGGGATAAAAATGGTTTTATTGTCGGCCGTTTTAATCACGGTATTAAAAATTTGAATCGCATGTACCTTTCCAGAAAAAACACCTATTTCAATCACATCCCCCACACGAAAGGGACGAATCGCCAAAAGAATGACGCCCCCTGCAATATTAGACAAGCTGCTTTGAAGAGAAAGACCCAATGCCAAACTGGCGGCACCCAAGACAGCTAAAATGGAGGCGATTTTGACGCCGGCCATCGATAAAACCGTCATAAATAAAATGACTTTTAATAAGATAGAAATTAAGTTTTTTAAAAAAATACTGAGGGTGGAATCTAAACGCATTTTAACGAAAGCTTTTAGGATCACGCCTTCCAAACGTTTAATAATCAACCACCCTACACTGGCAACAAGCAGAACCCCTGCGATGGCTTCCAATCTTAGTGACAGATATGTCGTGAAATTTTTAAAAATTAGCATGCCATTCATGTTCAATTTCCTCTTTTTTTACCGTGGTTTCCGAAATTTAGGATTCTCTGTTATACTGCACTTTCCATTTTATTTATTAATCAAGCAAGCAAAGAGAGTATATCATTATGAATTCAACACCCCCGACATTTCAAGACCTTGGGTTATCTGAGATCTTATTAACCGCACTACTAGAAAAAGGCTTCACACACCCCACTCCTATTCAAGCACAAAGCATACCACTACTTCTTTCAAGCGATACCGACTTTATTGGTCAAGCACAAACAGGAACAGGTAAAACAGCCGCGTTTGGACTTCCTATTTTAGAAGTTTTAGATCATGCTAATCCACCTTGTGTAAAAGCTTTGGTTTTGGCGCCTACACGAGAATTGGCGATTCAAATTGCCAACGAATTAGACTCCCTTAGAGGCAAGAAACAAATTGAAATCACAGCTGTTTATGGCGGCCAAGCGTTTGAACCACAATTTAAAGCATTAAAGAAAGCGGATATTGTTGTTGGAACTCCAGGACGTCTTTTGGATCACATTAAGCGTAAGACATTGCGTTTGGATGAATTGGCATTTTTGGTTTTGGATGAAGCCGATGAAATGCTTAATATGGGCTTTAAAGAAGATATCGAAGCCATTCTTTCTGTTAGCAGCAAAGAAAAACGGGTCTTTTTATTTTCGGCAACGATGCCTCCCGCAATTTTAAGTATTGCAAAAACTTATATGCGCAAATATGAAACGGTTTCTGTCGCAGCTAATACGTCTGCAACCAATTCTACTGAGCAGTTTTATCTTGAAGTACACCGCGATGATAAATTTGAGTCGTTGATTCGTGTGATTGAAGCGGCGGATGACTTTTACGGCATTATATTTTGCCGCACCAAGATTGATGTTGATGCAATTACGCGTCAGTTGATGGAGCGTGGTTATTCTGCAGACGGACTGCATGGTGATATTTCTCAGAGTCAACGTATTAAGATTTTAGATAAGTTTAAGAATCGTCAATTAACGATTTTGGTTGCAACGGATGTCGCTTCACGCGGTATTGATGTACAAGATTTATCGCATGTTATTAACTTTGCTATTCCTCAAGATCCCGAAACGTATGTACACCGTATTGGTCGTACAGGACGTGCGGGTAAAAATGGGATTGCTATCACGATTATTACGTCATCTGAGTATTCTAAAATCACGTATATTCAACGCATTTCTAAACAAACTATTAACGCCATGACCATTCCAAGTGTTCATGATTTGATTGAAGCGAAGAAAGTTCGTTTCGAAAAACAATTGGCGATTGCAATTGAACATCATGACAATCCTGTGCTTACTAATTTTGCAGAAGAACTTCTTAAAAAATATGATGTCCAGACGGTTGTTTCAGCCATGCTTCAAAGTCACTTTAAAGATAGTTTGGAAGAATCTCGTTATCGGGTTATTGATGGCAACACACGTCGTTCTCGCCCTAGACCGGAGACATCCTATAGAGACCGCGAGCGTAGTGGTAGTGATCGCCCTCGTAGTGGTGATCGTCGTGAGCGTTCATCTGGTAGTGAAGGTGGAAGCGTTGATGGCCGTACGCGTCTTTTTGTTGCTAAGGGTAAAGCTGATGGATTTACTGTACCTCGCTTAATTCAGTTAATAGAAAATGAAAGTCAAGTTCCTGGAAAATTAATTCGGGATGTCCAATTATTAGATAAATTTTCTTTTATTTCTGTACCCACTGGTGATTCACAAGCGATTTTAAAAGCATTTCAATCTGCTGGCGAAAATCGCAAGCCATTGGTTACGAGAGCCAAAGCTCGGTAGAATGGCTAGAGCCCTTCTCGCTCTTTCCGCACTTTTTTTTACGTCGTTTATATATGCTGACACCTCTTCTCCGATTAAGCATATTGTCGTTATCTACCAAGAAAACAGATCCTTTGACCATTATTTTGGCACATACCCAAAAGCACCTGGCTTCCTAGCGCTCCCTGGAACGCCAGCTGTTAATGGTATTCCTACGGGGGCTTTCAATTTAGATACGAAAGGTAAAAAAGTAGCGCCCTATCTTTTTGGCAAAACCGAACTGATCACGCCTGATCCTAATCATGATTATGGGGCGATGATTAAGTCCTACAACAAGGGCAAGATGGATAAGTTCTTTATTCAGTCTGAAAAGCACAAAAAAGGTAGCGGACGAACCGCAATGGGGTATTACGATTACAGGACATTGGCTGCATCATGGCAGTATGCCCAACATTTTAGTTTAGCTGATAATTGGTTTCAGCCTGTTTTCGGGCCTTCTACGCCTGGGGCTTTGTACTTGATTTCGGCACAATCGGGTAATGCGGGTGATGAAATTACAGGCGATCCACTACCAGCCTATGGACCAACTGGTGGATCAAAACGGGTTCGCGCCGATGGACTCAAGTATAAAAATATAGGAGATGTTTTGAGCCAGAATAAGATTGACTGGTCTTGGTATCAAGGTGGCTATCGGCATGGCACGGATGCAGATGATACGTATGTCGCACACCATAATCCGTTTCAGTATTTTGATCGGTATGAGCAAGGCGCTTACAAGAAAAATATAAAAGATTATAGTGAGTTAGAAAAGAATATTAAGGCCAAAACGTTGCCGGCTGTTGTGTATGTTAAAGCAGGCGAAGGTGAGGATGAACATCCTGGGCAAAGTTCTCCGATGTGGGAAAGTTTTTCTGTTAAAACGATTAATTTGATCATGTCGAGTCCGTATTGGAAAGATACGGCAATTATTTTGACGTACGATGAATCAGGCGGATATTGGGATCATGTTGTGCCGCCACAAATCGAGAAATCCCAGCGTAGCCCTGATGGACTGGAAGGACGCGGGCCTCGGATTCCGGCACTCGTGATTTCTCCGTTTGCCAAAAAGAATTATGTGAGTCATGTGCTTTATGACACAACGTCTATTCTTAAATTTATTGAATGGAATTGGAAACTGCCTGCGTTTAATCGTCGTGATGCTGCAGCCAATAATTTGGTTGATATGTTTGATTTTAAATCGCCTGATTTTACACCGTATCTTTTTCAGCTTTCGCCAGCGCTCCCCAAATCTCCCTATGGAAAAGCCATACTGGTTTATATCAATAATGCACCGATGGCTTTATCTGAGGATGCTGAGGAATCTGCATTTATTGATGATGAAGGACGAATGATGGTTCCGCTTCTGGCTTTGGCTCGGAATTTAAATCTGGATGTCACGTATAAAAAGAAACAAGCGACCGCTATTGTCTATCAAGGCAAGTCTCTGACGCTTTCTTCTAGGACTTGGAAAAGCCCGAAAAAAACTGTCTTTGTATCACTTAATTCGATTCAGAAATTCTTGAAATTCCGCATAAAGAAAGAGCCCAAAGCAATTACGATTTTATACAGTTAAGAAATGGCTTGGCGAAGCGTTTTAGTTTTTGTTCGCCTACGCCTTGGACTTGGCTAAATTCCGTTTCGTTTTTTGGTTTTACGAGGGCCATGTGCTGCAGATGTTTGTCGTGAAAGATCATGTACGGAGCAATGCCAATTTCATCGGCGAGTTGTTTTCGTAGTACTTTGAGTTTGGCAAAAAGATCTATAGACTCTTTGGGCAAGGCTTGGTTGCTAGCTTTAGTTTTGGTAGTTTTTCCGGGCTTAATTATACGGCGGCGAATACTTACAGTTTCTTCACTTCGTAATACTTTTTTGGCGTTTTCGGTTAGTTTTAGGATGGGGTAATCGCCTTCTGTAATATGGGCGTAATTTTGATTAATGAGCGAAAAAATATAGTGCCTGATTTCCAATTTAGAGTGTTCTTTGAGGAGTCCGTATGTTGATAGTTTTTCAAACTGATTATTGCGAATCGCCTGCGTATCGGAGCCACTAAGCACATCAATCACTAGGTTGAGACCGAATCGTTGTTGCATACGATAGATGCAAGAGAGAATTTTTTGGGCAATGATGGTGGCATCTTCTGCGATGGCGTCGTTGAGGCAGTTGTCGCAATTGCCACAGTTTTCTTTTGGGTAGTTTTCTCCAAAATAGTGTAACATTTCCTTGCGTCGGCATTCGGTTGAAAAACAAAACGCAAAAAATTGTTCGAGACTACGAATGAGATTCATTTTGATGGCCACGTCTTCAATTTGGCTATGGAATCGTTTTTGCAAAAGATAATCTTGGGTGCCATAGAGAAGCAAACATTCTGAAGGGAGCCCGTCTCGCCCTGCCCGACCAATTTCCTGGTAGTACCCTTCGAAACTTTTCGGGAGATCCATATGGATAATCAGGCGAACATCGGGCTTGTGTACGCCCATTCCGAAGGCAATTGTAGCGACCATGATTAAGATGTCGTCTTTTAAAAAAGCTTCTTGGGCTTTTCGTCTCTCATTGTCCGAAAGGCCTGCATGATATTTCCCTACTAAAAAGCCTTGTGACTTTAATAGTTCGTGCCATTTATCAACCGAATCGCGTGTAGCGGCGTAGACGATACCAGAAACACCCTGATGTGCTTTTAAAAAATTCAGGAGTTGGTCACGCCCATTTTCACGAGGCAAGATGTGTATTGAGAGATTGTCACGGTCAAAACTTCCTGTGAGTTGAAAGGGATTTTTTAAATTGAGTTGCTCTACGATGTCGTGGCGAACGCGCTCGGTTGCCGTAGCTGTAAATGCAGAAATCGGGTGATTGGGAAATCGAGACCGCAATATAGATAATTGTCGGTATTCTGGGCGAAACGCGTGGCCCCATTGGGAAATACAGTGGGCTTCATCAATTACAAATAAAGAAATTTTTTGCTGATCTAAATAGTCTAAAAAACTGGGCATCATCAGACGTTCTGGGGCTACGTATAAAAGTTGATAATCAGACAGATTTTCTTGAATGTGTCTCTGATCTGCAAATGAAACTTGGCTATTTAAAAAAGTAGCCGAAATACCCATAGCGAGAAGGGATTGGACTTGGTCTTCCATAAGCGCAATTAAGGGTGACACAACGATGGCTGTTCCCGGGGTTAAAATGGCTGGAAGTTGATAGCAGAGTGACTTCCCAGAGCCCGTTGGGAGAACGGCAAGAACGTCTTTTTGGCCTAACATGGCTGTGATAATTTCTTGTTGATATTCACGAAAGGCATCGAAACCGAAGTAGGTTTTTAAGTTGGATAGGAGTTGTTGGTTTGGCATTGGGTTAAGACTATTATGAATCCACTAAATTTGCATCTGGATTTTATGAGAAAATCTGAATCTGCTTTATAGAACTTGTATGACCTCTTACTATTTCGCATCGTATTCCCAAGTTTTTCTTTAAGAGTTTAATTACCGCTTCATTGGCCTGATTGTCTTGCGCGGGGGCTTTCACTTTTACCAGCATCATCTCGCCGTCTAGAATGATCTCGTCTGTTTTTGCACGCGCTTTGACTTTGATGGTCAGTCGCGTACCTGAGACCAAGTGATCTATTTCCACTAGCTACTCTCCTCAAGATGAAATTTTTATTCTTATGTAGTCGATAATAAAGCAAATGCCCCATAAAAAACATGTTGCTCGGCCCGAAACGATTACCGTCAAAATTAGAGGGGCAGGACCTTGTGGTTTGGCGACCGCACTTGCACTTGCGAATGCCGGTATCAAAGTGAGTGTCTATGAAAAAAGACCTCAAACTGGTGAAAAACGATTTGATGCCAGAACAGGGCCTCTTATCGGCCGGAACTCTCTGCCTAAACCTATGTGGGTAATCTGGAGCTTTGTACACACGCAGAAACGGGTATTGAATTTTTTTAAGAGACCAAACGCGCTTCAGGATTTTATCGAGAAAATAGCTGACCAGCCTCCCTACTTTCACCACACGCGAGATAACGTGGGTACAGGGGCTCATCTATCCAAACTAATTGACGCCGTCATTTGCAGACATTCCAGATCGAGCTACAGCCCATGTGGTGATTGGAGATTCGAGCGGACAAGTTCATTTTATTGGTGGTTATGGCCAAAGTAAGGGGGCCTGTGAAGCCCATATTCTGACGAAATACTGTCAGTCTCTCGCACTACTACGCGAGGCTGGTGCAGATACGAAAGAAATACGACAACTCCTTCATGAATTGACAGGTGTCCATCTCGCGGAGGTTGTAGAGGCCTATTATGCGACGAGCTTATTGGATGCGGTTTGGTGTCAGGTATAACCCGCTCCAAAGATTGGGACTGTTGCGAAATAGCCGTATTAAGCGTTACTGCGTAATCGTATTCCAAACCTTGGATCTCCGCCATCGTTAGACTTTGGTGATGGCGGTTTGATTCCTTACATCAAGCAAATTTGATAGAATTGCAAAATCATGACTATGAAATCCGATTCACAATCACACTTTTTGATTTATCAAACCGAATCCGGTCAAACCAAGATCGATGTACGATTTGAGAATGAGACCGTTTGGCTTACTCAAAAGACATTGGCAGACCTATTTCAGACCAGCGTCCCAAATATCAATATGCATATCAAGAACGTTTTTCAGGAAGGGGAGCTTGAGGAAAAATCAGTTATTAAGGATTTCTTAATAACTGCTTCGGATGGCAAAAAGTACAAAAAAAAGTAGAACTGGCGGCATTGAATAACCTGGCGGAACAATATTTAATTTTTGCAGAAGGCCAAGCAATGCGTCGTGTTCCGATGTATATGAAAGATTGGGTTACTAAGTTGGATGGCTTTCTTTCTCTTAATGACCGGGAAATTTTGACACATGCTGGAAAAATCAGTCATAAGTTAGCTATGGCTCATACCGAGCAAGAATCTGAAAAATTTCATAGGGAACAGATTCAAACTAAAGACAATACCGACGGAGAATTTGAGAAGGCTATTAAGCTGTTAGTTAAGCCTAAGAAATAAAGGGAAACCCCTCTTTGGGAGTATTTAAATGGCGGGGACGGCCGGGCTCGAACCGGTGACCTCCTGCGTGACAGGCAGGCGCTCTAACCAACTGAGCTACGCCCCCATTTAAATGGAGAGTTTAGGATTATATCGGGGTTTTTTCTTTTTGTAAATTTGTAAAAGATTTATAGCTCGTCATGCTTATGACGTTATATCACTATTGACTTTCAATTTATATTACGTTTATTATTTGTTAAGCGACATCATTTTATACCCAAGGAGACTTATAATGAGCTACACGTATAATCATGTAACATTAATTGGCAGGCTAACCAAAGACCCAGAACATCGGCAAATTACGGATGATAGAGGCCTTACTTATTTTACTTTGGCGGTGGATCGTCCTTATCGAAAGGAAGATGGTAAACATGAAACGGATTTTGTCCCGATTGCGTTTTGGGGGAAATTGGCCAATGTGACGCTTCAGCTTTTGAGTAAAGGGAAACCTGTTTTGGTGTGGGGGCAATTGCATTTACAACGCTTTGAGAAAGACAAAGACACGCATTATCGCACCGAAATATCAGGGGAAGGCTTTCAACTTTTAGACAAGCTTCCGCCTAAGGACTGATCCCCAGGATTGCTTGTTTGCACTAGCCTGGTCATGGTACTCTCTCAAGGTTGTAATAATATCTTTCAGGAGGGTTCAAGATGGGCGTTTTAGTAGGCAAAGAAGCTCCAGATTTTAGTGTTAAAGCCGTTGTAAATGGCGGAGAAGTTAAAGAGGGATATTCACTCCAAAGTCTTAGAGGCAAATATGTTGTGCTCTTTTTTTATCCGCTTGATTTTACGTTTGTGTGTCCGACTGAATTACATGCATTCCAAGAAAAATTAGCTGATTTTGAAAAACGCAATGTACAAGTGATTGGATGCTCTGTGGATTCATGGTTTTCCCATGCTGCATGGCTCAATACACCTAAGGCTTTGGGTGGTATTCAAGGCGTGACGTATCCGATCTTATCTGATTTTAATAAAGACATTAGTCGTAGTTATGATGTTCTCAAAGAGGACTTGGGCGCTGCGTATCGCGGACTTTTCTTGATCGACCAAAAAGGAATCGTACGTCATCAAGTGGTAAATGATTTGCCACTGGGTCGTAGTGTGGATGAAGTTCTTCGCATGGTAGATGCGCTGCAGTTTACAGAGAAGAATGGTGAAGTGTGCCCTGCTAACTGGCATGAAGGTGACAAAGCTATGAAACCTGATTCTGCTGGGCTTGCTACTTATTTCAAAAACTAAAGAAGGAAACAAATATGGCATTTGAATTACCGGCTCTTTCATATGATACAGCAGCACTTGAACCTCATATTGACGCAAAAACAATGGAGATTCATCACGGCAAACATCACCAAGCGTATATCACCAATTTGAATACTGCGATTCAAGGCACTGATTTTGAAAACAAAAAAATCGAAGATATTTTAGGCGCTTTGTCTCAAGTACCAGAAGCTATTCGTATGACTGTACGGAATAACGGTGGCGGACACTATAACCACTCTTTCTTTTGGAAAGTGATTGGACCTAAAGCTGGTGGCGAACCTACTGGCGCACTTGCAGATGCAATCAACGCGTCATTCGGAAGTTTTCAAGCGTTTAAAGATCAGTTTGAAACGGCTGCGAAGACTCGATTTGGTAGCGGCTGGGCATGGCTCGTTAAAAAGGCTGACGGATCGTTGGTTGTGAGCTCTACCCCAAATCAAGATAATCCTATTATGGACAATGCGGATGTTAAGGGCACGCCTGTATTAGGATTGGATGTTTGGGAACATGCGTATTATTTGAATTACCAAAATCGTCGTCCTGATTATGTGAGTGCATTTTGGAATGTTGTGAATTGGGCGGAAGCGCTTAAGAATTTTAATAGTTAATAGGGCCCACCCTAACCCTCCCCCAAAAGGGAGGGAATAGAGGGTCTATGCTCTAGCGGGCCTTAGATCTTCTATGCTTTTCATAATGGCTTTTTCGCCATTGTTTATTTCAGGAAGATTTTTTTCGTTGGCTTTTTCTAGAAGGTCTTCTAGATTGTGTTCGGACTGAATGTCGAAGCCGGCGTCTTTGATCATTTGTAGAGTTTGCGCGTGATTGGTTCCTTTTGTGTTGAGGTAACCATCCATAAAGAGTGAGTTGGCTGGATAGAGTCCCATGACCTGCATACTTCTGAGATGCATTTCTCTGCCTGCAGCCATGCGAAGTTCTGACTTTGGATTAATAAATCTAAAGAGGCATAAAATTCGCAAACAACGCTCAGGCGTTAGATCATGTTTTGGCCCCAGACGATTGCCGTCGATGGCCATATAAAAATTAATAGGAATAGATTGCGCTTCTACATCACGTAGTTTTTGGGCTACCTGAATAATATCGTCTGATTGTTCACCTAATCCTGCAATCATGCCAGTACAAAGCTCGATACCAGAATTTTTGGCTGCTTGTAGAGTGTTTAAACGATCTTGAAATGTATGGGTGTCACAAATTTCTGGGTAATAACGTTCGGACGTATTGAGATTGTGATTGAGTCTGTCTAGCCCGGCTGCTTTTAGCATGTCTGTGCCTTCTTGATCGAGGAGACCGGGAGAGAGGCAGACTTGTATAGGATAGGTGGATTTAATTTTTTGGATGAGTCCCGAAAGTTTTTCAACTCTTTGTTTTGTAGGGCCTCTTCCTGCGAAAACCATGCAATAACGAAAGGCCCCAGACTCATAGGCATTTTTGGCTTCTGCCATGATTTCGTCGTCTGTTTTAATAGGATAGTCTGCAATTTGTGTTTTGGATGTTTTGGCCTGTACACAATAGGCACAGTCTTCTGGACAGTTGCCATTTTTGGCGTTGTTGATGATGTGGATATTAACACTGTTGCCCCATTGGGCTTTTCTTACTGTATAAGCGGCTTGAAGGAGAGGCAGAATTTCTATCTCTTGGCTATCTAAGATAGTTCGGCATTCTTCTTGATTAAATCGCTCTGCTGCGAGACTTTTTTGTACCCATTGATCATAGTTAATTTTTGTCATAGAGAGTGATTCTATCAAGAGAGCCGGATTGTGTACAAAGCCTTTTTTCTATATTACAATTTGAGGCTTATGGTTATCAAACGCATTCATAGTTTTCATATCCCAGTAATGGGGACTGCTTTTACGATCGATACGCCTATAAAAGTGGCTCGATTTGGCATTTCGTCTGTCATGTCTATTGGTGATGATGAGCTGTGCGAAAATATGCGCAAATATTATTCTGAGTTACATCACAAACCTTATGAGCTTATTAAAAAATGGGATCCGGATTACCGCGCAAGACGAATCACTGCCTATTTGGATTTGGTACACGATATTGTTGAAGAACAGGTTAAGACGATTAAAACCTTACCGTTTGAACTAGGTAATGAATTAACCAAATATTTTGAACTCCTTGCTGATTCTTCCCCCTTAAAAAAACAATATTTGCAGTTCTTGTCTACAACCGATGCAACACTTAAAGCGTCTCTGGACGCGAAACTTCGTGACGCGATTCAGGCTGGGTCATTGGACGTAAATATCATGACCAAGTTGGATCGTAGCAATCGTGATAGAGAAGGAAATCCTCTGCCTGATCATGATTCAGATGCGTCTGCTGCCCTTCGTGGTTATGCAATGAGTAAGCTGCATTCGTCTATTGTTTTTTCTGCTGGATTTAACCGTCGTCTTTATGCATATATTGAGCAGTTTCGGGATTTTTTCCCAGACGCTTTGGGCTACATTACAAAGAAAATTATTTTAAAAGTATCGGATGTTCGCTCTTCTTTGACACAAGGGAAGTTTTTGGCAAAGAAAGGTATTTGGGTTTCTGAGCATCGGATTGAATCGGGCCTTAATTGTGGTGGGCATGCGTTTGCTTCTGACGGCTTTTTATTGGGCCCTATTTTGGAAGAATTTAGGCAAAAACGTTCGGAACTTTTACAGACATTTATGGATATTTGCAATGAGGCATTAGACAAAAAAACGCTGCCTAAATTCCAAAACACTCCTGCGATGGATATTACCGTGCAAGGCGGTATTGGTACGGCCTCAGAAAATCAATTTTTGATGGATCACTATCAGGTACAGGGCACAGGTTGGGCAACACCCTTTCTATTGGTTCCTGAGGTCACCACCTTGGATTACCCAACACGCCAGAAATTAGCTTCAGCCCAAAAAGAAGACTTGTATTTGAGTGAAGTTTCTCCCTTGGGAGTCCCTTTCAATACACTTCGCGATACCGACAGTGAAGCACAGAAATTTGAACGTGTTGAAGCAGGAAAACCTGGGAGCCCATGTCCGAAAGGACATTTGGTGAGCAATATGGAATTTACAAAAGTTCCTATTTGCACGGCAGCGACGACCTATGAAAAACGGAAGTTAAAAGAATTGGATAGCAATGGCTTGGATGCAAAAACGTATAAGAATCGGTTTGATTATGTGGTTGGCAAGTCTTGTCTATGCGAAGATTTGGCGGCAGGGGCTTTGATTGCATATGGGATTGATAATAAGCGTCCGTTGAAATCAGCGGTATGCCCTGGCCCTAACCTGGCTTACTTTTCTAAGATCAGCACATTGGCCGAAATGGCGGGACATATTTATGGTCGCGGCAACTTATTGAATGACACTTATCGTCCCAATTTTTTCATTAGTGAGCTTAAAATGTATATCGATTATTTGGCAAATGAAATCAAAAAAACACTGCCCTCTCCTACTCCAAAACAAGTGGAATATTTTGAGTTTTTCAAACAAAATTTAAATGATGGCATTGCGTATTACAAAGAGTTAATTCCTAAGCTGAAACTTGAAACCGAGAAATACCGCGAAACTATGAAAACAGAATTGCTGGATTTAAAAAATGAGCTTGACCTGTTGTTTACTTCGGAATCATTGGATTCCGATTATTCTCTTGCATGAAGAACTATTTTTATATTTTTATCATCTTTTTATATTTTTCTTTTTCTTCCCCTATTTTTTCTCTCGCTGCAAATTCAGAAAGTTTTTTTACCCACAATCTCATTCAGTTTAATAATGGGACCGGATGGAGATCTGCGACAGGGAATACAGAAATACAAAATAGCGCACCCTTTATCCGAGCAACTTCCAAAATAAAATTACAAAATGGACTCATTGTAGATGATCATGCTGTCCAAATTGAATCTATGATTAATTCCTATTGTGTCGGTATGGTTATGCCTTTTGCCCACTCTAATGCTCGTTCTGGCAGATGGCTTTTGTGTGATGGAACGGTCTACAACATTGCCTCTTATCCAACGCTTGGGGCCGCACTTGGTTTACGATATGGAGGTAATGGCACCACAACTTTTGCGGTTCCAGACTATCGAGCTTATTTTTTACGGGGACAAGACAATATGAGAACACCACAAGGTGCTGCAAATCGAGATCCAGATACTGCCACACGCACACTTGGATCCCCTCAAGGATTTGCCATGCAAGGTCATACCCATGCATTTACGTCTGTAGCACATAGCCATACGATAACGGACAGCGGACATACCCACTCGTATAGCTATTCTGGTAATGTGCTTTCGGTTAGCGGTTCAAATGGGGTAGCCGGTGGCGATGACTCATTAAATTCAGGTGCCCTTCAAGTTGATTCGCGCAATACCAATGTTGAGCTCACAAGCGCGTCAAGTGGTACCACGTTAGGTGATGCAAGCACTAGTAGTGGTACTCCAGCTATCAGAGTGAGTACAGATACGGTTCCTTCACATTTAGTTATGGCTTACTACATTAAATATTAGGAGCATGGCTTGAAATACTACTTAGTTTTATCAATTATTCTTTTGTCCCACGGCGTTACACATGCTGCCACCGAGCATTATTTTGAGAGAGATGCGTTTGTTTTTGACAATGGTAGTGGAGTTCATGCCAATACAGTGGATCTGGTATCTCCATCCGTCCAATCCCTAACGCGGACTATGACTGTGGGGGGTCTTGATTTAGATGATATTTTGGGTGTAGGGTCTTTTTGTGGCGCGATCCAAGCGTTTGCTTATACGCTAAATCCTATTCCACACGGATGGTTATTATGTGACGGAACTATTTATACACTTGCAAATCATCCAGAATTAGCATTACTTTTCTTTAAAATTGGTAACTTATATGGCGGTAATAGCCCGACAACCTTTGCCGTTCCCGATTTGCGAGGACGATTTATAAGTGGGAAATCTACGAGCACCGCTTTTGGCACCTTCTACGTTGATCACCTGCAAGGGCATGCCCATAGTGTGTCCGAAACGGCCCACCCCCATACTGTTACTAACGTTGCGCATCCGCATGGAACGGGCGTCTCAAATTCACCTGGCCACCATTTTGGTGCTAATAATTTTACTAATGCTTCCGGTGGAAGTTTAGGCTATAACTCAACCGATATTAATTTATCACTCACCTCTACTACTCCAGCTCTTACAGTAGCAAGTTCATCCGGAGGCGTAACGCTCACCAATCCCGCCACATATTCCACTTTTGGAAGTCCGAAATACGCTTCAGAAACTCGCCCTAAAAATAATGCTGTTGCATATTATATAAGGTACTAATCATGAAAAATATTTTTCTTCGTCTCTCTTTTTTTCTTTGTCTCTTACTTATCGGAACCGCACCCCTTTTTGCAGTCTCTTTTAATAAAAAAGCAATCATATTTACAAATCATGCTGGGTGGCAGGTTCCCGCGGATCAATCCTCAGCAACCGACAATTATGTTCAGTCCGTGAAGTTGTTTCAATTGTCAAATGGTGTAGTGGTGGATGATGTCTTGTCTGGGGGGTCGTCTGGCTTTATAGATAAGTTGTTGGTTGGAACTATTGCGGCATTTGCTATTCCAACAACCAGTATTCACGCGGGATGGATGCCTTGCGATGGAAGAACACTTACAGTAACTCCAAATTCTTACTTGCAGCGACTTGCAAAACGGATTGGAACTACCTGGGGCGGCACCTTATCTCTAGATGCACAAGATCAATATGTAGGAACGATGGTTATACCAGATATGAGAGGGATTTTTTTACGGGGGGCCTCTCCTATGGTCAGTGTCGGGACCTACCAAGATGATGCCTTTCAAAATCATAGCCATGATCTGTCAAATGGATCACATACACACCCTTACACTATGTCTCCCCATACGCACTCACTTACCAATGGAACTAGTTTGGTTATAAACACAGGAGGTCCTCGATACCTGTCTGGCCTATCTGGCATTGGCGTTGGCTTTGCAAGTATTCCAAGTCAAACTAACACGAGTTTTGTTGACGCAACTGCCAGTAGTACAGCGATTGATTCCACTTACTTAACTATCCAAGGCCCGTCAACTACCACCTTTGGGAATCCGGTCGTTGCCAATGAAACTCGTCCGGTTAATCAAAGCGTGAATTATTGTATTTTTTATGGGGTAACCCCTTAATTATTTAAAGTTTTGAATTGAGGCTTTAGAACTTGGACCTCATTTGACTTAATAGGAATGCTTCAGATACTGATCTTGGCATGGCCTAAAGGCTTTGAGGGATACCAAAGCCTTTAGGCGGCCGATGTTCTTGTTGTACCTTTCTAAGAAAGGTTTTAATCCCTATTTATATATTTCACTCCCTTGTGCTTTAAATTCTTCTGCTTTTTCAGCCAATTGTTTTTCGGCATAGTCTCTAACGTCTTGTGTAATTTTCATGGAACAAAATTTGGGGCCGCACATGGAACAGAAGTGAGCAACTTTGGCACCTTCTGCGGGGAGGGTTTCATCATGGAACGATTTGGCGCGTTCGGGATCTAGGCTGAGGTTGAATTGGTCTTCCCAGCGGAATTCGAATCGGGCTTTGGAGAGGGCGTAGTCGCGGTCATTGGCACCAGGGTGTCCTTTGGCGAGATCTGCTGCGTGGGCGGCGATTTTGTAGGCAATGATGCCATCTTTGACGTCGTCTCTATTGGGTAGGCCTAGGTGTTCTTTTGGGGTGACGTAGCAAAGCATGGCTGTGCCGAACCAACCGATCATGGCGGCACCGATGGCAGATGTGATGTGGTCGTAGCCGGGAGCGATATCTGTGGTGAGCGGACCTAATGTGTAGAAGGGAGCTTCTTGGCAGATTTCTAATTGCTTGGTCATATTTTCTTTGATTTGGTGCATGGGTACGTGGCCGGGGCCTTCGATCATGACTTGGACATCGTGTTTCCAGGCTACTTTTGTGAGCTCTCCTAGCGTGTCAAGTTCGGCGAATTGGGCTTCGTCGTTGGCATCTGCGATGCTACCTGGGCGAAGTCCATCACCGAGACTGAAGCTGACGTCGTATTGGCGCATGATGTCGCAGATGTCTTCGAAATGGGTGTAGAGGAAATTTTCTTTGTGATGAGAGAGACACCATTTGGCCATGATGGATCCGCCTCTGGAGACGATACCTGTCAGGCGTTTGGCGGTCATGGGGACGTATCGAAGGAGGACGCCGGCGTGGATGGTGAAGTAATCGACGCCTTGTTCGGCTTGTTCGATGAGGGTGTCGCGATAGAGTTCCCAGGTGAGGTCTTCGGCGATGCCACCCACTTTTTCTAGGGCTTGGTAAATGGGAACCGTGCCGATGGGTGCCGGAGAATTTCGGATAATCCATTCGCGGGTTTCGTGTATGTTTTGTCCTGTGGAAAGATCCATGACATTGTCACCACCCCAACGGACTGCCCATGTCATTTTTTCGACTTCTTCGGAGATGCTGGAGGTGATGGCAGAATTGCCGATATTGGCGTTGATTTTGACGAGGAAATTTCGGCCGATAATCATGGGCTCTAATTCTGTATGATTGATGTTGGCGGGAATAATCGCACGTCCTAGCGCTACTTCGTCACGCACTTTTTCTGGGGTGCAGTTTTCACGAATGGCAATAAATTCCATTTCTGGGGTGATGATGCCTTTTCTGGCGTAGTGAAGTTGGGTGACGTTTTGGCCAGATTTTGCGCGTAGAGGGTTACGCAAATTGGGGAAGCGAATGATATCTAATTTTGGATTTGCGAGACGTTCTTTTTGATAATTTGAATTGGTTTCTTGCAGGACGTCCACGTCGCCTCTTCCTAAGATCCAGTCTCGTCTTAATTGAGGAAGACCTTCTTCGATTGTGAGTTTGATAGCGGGATCTGTATAGGGGCCAGAGGTGTCGTATACGCGTAGGGGCTCGTTGGGAGTTGTGGTGCCATTTGAGTGCTGGGTGTCGGATTGTGATATTTCACGAAATGGCACCCGAATTTCTGGATATAAATTCCCATTAACATAGACTTTTTTGGAACCAGGTAGAGGTTGATATTGAAGATTTAATTCGGTTGGGCTGAGTTGATTTTTTTTAGTGGTTGTTGACATGGTATTTTCCTTTTTAAGTTATTTCTGTGAAGCGCGCAAGAGCATAAATAGACCGACGATGCCGACGACCGTGTTTGGAATCCAGGCGGCAACTACAGGTGGCACGGCTTCATATAGTCCGACTGAAATGCCCAATAAAATATAGTAAATCATGATAACGAGTAGACTTAGGCCGAAACCAATGGCCGATGTACTGCGTTGGGGACGCACGCCTACCGATGCGCCAAGAATAGCGAAAATAAGACTGGCAAAAGGCACTGAAAACCGCATGTGGTATCGGGTGAGTTCTTTTCCGAATTTTTGGCCCGTGTTTTTTCTTACTTCAATGTGTTTACGCAGTTCTTTGGCACTCATTTCTTCAATAAATTTTTCACGGCCCGCGAGATCGATGGGATTACTTTTGATGTTAATAAATTCTTTTTTAAATTCAATTAAGATGGCTTTGCGTTTGTCTGACATCGTGAAGTTGTGCATAATTCCGTCATAAAATTCCCATCCCCCACCTGGTAACCATTGGCCTGAATTGGCCTTAATTGCGCGAACCAATTCACCATTTTCATATTCGAGGATCGTAACGCCTTTTAGATGTCCATTTTCGACTTCTAATACATTGAGAATTCTAAGCGGTCTTCCTTCAGGATCATATTCTGTGAGATTAATATTTTTCTTGAGCGTCGGAGTGTCTTTGTTTTTAAATGTTTGCACCAAGTTTTCTGCAGAATGGGTGGCTTTTGGGACAATCGATTCATTAAAAACTATTGTGACCAGACTGACCACTAACCCTACAAACATAACGGGTATCACAAGACGAAAAAAACTAATACCAGCTGATCTAAACGCGGTGAGCTCAAGATCTGAATTGAGTCTGCCGAACGCCATTACGGTTGCAAGTAACATGGCCATAGGAAAGGTAAAAGCGATGACACTTGGTAGGTGATAGATAAAAAGTTTCAAAACAGCTTGGATAGGAATGGACCATTTAGAGGCATCGCTCATAAGGGGGATTAGAATGGTGCTTCCGGCTAATATGGCGGTGAAGGCAGTAATGCCAAAAAAGAAAGCGGGCAGAAGTTCTCTGATGATATAAAGGTCAATTTTTTTAAACATGTTATTTCAACTTAAAGTTTTCACCGAGGTACAATTGCTTAGCACGTGGATCATCAATAATTTCCTGAGAATTTCCTGACAACAGTAATTTTCCTTGGTGCATTAAATAAGCGCGGTCTGTTATAGAAAGGGTTTCGCGTACATTGTGATCGGTAATAATAATGCCTAAATTTTTCTTTTTTAATCGTTTGATAATGTCTTGTATTTCGTGAATAGCAATGGGGTCAATACCGGCAAAGGGTTCATCTAATAAAATAAATGCGGGATTGGTCGCAAGCGCGCGCACAATTTCGACACGCCGACGTTCTCCGCCTGAAAGTTCAATGCCTCGTGCTTTTCTGAGGTGCAAAAGCCCCATTTCGCCTAATAACTCTTCCGTTTTTTCTTCGTATTTATTGGCGGGAATAATTTTTAGTGCTTCCCATAAAATGGTTAGATTTTCTTCTACGGTTAGTTTTTTAAAAATGGAGGATTCTTGGGGTAAGTACCCTAAGCCCATTCGTGCCCGTTTATACATGGGGATATTGGTAATATCGACATCATTGAGAAACACTTGGCCAGAATCCGGTCTAATTAGACCGATAATCATGTAAAAACAAGTGGTTTTTCCTGCACCATTGGGTCCTAATAGGCCGACAACTTCGCCTTGTTCCATGGTGAGCGAAACTTCGTCTACTACGCGACGATTGTGATACGCTTTAACGAGTTTTTTGGTGGTAATCATTCGTGTTCCTTTATGTGTCGCACGCGTGTGATGTCATTGGCGGAGCCTGTATTTGGATTCAGTGACAGTGTAATGCCATTCAGCATCCAGGGATAGTCTTTTGTGGCTTCAAAACGGGTTGGCATTTGGGTGAAGAATTTTTTGATAACCGGTTCTTTTTCCATACCTAAAATACTATTGAGACTGCCCGTCATCCCTAGATCTGTGATGTATGCGGTGCCTTTGGGCAGAATGCGTTCGTCTGCGGTTTGAACATGGGTATGCGTTCCAAAAACGGCGGAAACTTTGCCATCTAAAAAATAGCCCATAGCTTGTTTTTCAGAGGTGGCTTCCGCATGAAAATCGACCAAAATAATCGGGGTTTCTGCACGTATTGTTTCGATAAGTGCGTCTATAGCTTGGAAGGGGCAATCGGAATGGTTCATGAAAACGCGTCCAATCAAATTAATGACAGCGATTTTATGCCCATCCACTTCAAAGATTCGATAGCCTACACCTGGCGTGCCATTTGGGAAATTGAGTGGCCGAACCAAGCGTGTATAGGCATCGAAAGTTTTGATAATTTCTTTTTTATCAAAGATGTGATTGCCTGATGTAAAGGCATGAATACCGTAACTAACAAGCTCATCATAGGTTTTGAATGTCAGACCAAATCCAGAGGCTGCATTTTCAGCATTGGCCAGAATAAAATTTGGTGCGTGTGTTTCTTTCAAAACGTCTAAGTGCTTTCCCAGGAGACATCTACCAGCTCGGCCGACGATGTCTCCAATACAAAGAACTTTAATGGGCTACTCCCGTGGCACGGGTTTCTCTGATAATAGAAACTTTTACTTCACCTGGATAATCGACTTCTGATTCGATTTGTGCGGCCATATCTAGCGCCAGCTTGTGCATGCCAGGATCATCAATTTCTTCTGGTCTTACCATCACTCGGATTTCACGACCGGCTTGAATTGCATATACTTTTTCGACGCCGTCGTAGGAAGACGCAATAGCTTCTAATTTCTCAAGACGTTTGATGTACATTTCTGTAGATTCTCTACGTGCACCTGGTCGAACAGAAGAAATCGCGTCGGCCATCATAACGATAATCGCTTCAATAGTATCGGGCTCTTCGTCTTCATGGTGCGCCATGATGCAGTTGATCAGCTCTTCACTTTCACCATATTTTTCGCAAATTTCTTTTCCGATATCGGTGTGTGTACCCACTTGTTCGAAGTCGAGCGCTTTTCCGATGTCATGGAGTACAGCACCACGTTTTGCAAGTTGAACGTTGACTCTTAGCTCGTTGGCCATAATACCTGCGACGTGTGCGGCTTCTAGGGAGTGGGCCAAAATGTTTTGTCCGTAACTTGTACGATAGTGCAGTTTTCCGAGAAGCTTAATAATTTCTGGATGGAATTGAAGTCCTAGTTCGTCAGCAGCTCTTTCGCCTCTTTCTCGGATAATGTCGTCAAGTTCTGTGCGAGATTTTTCTACCATTTCTTCAATACGTGTAGGATGAATTCTGCCATCCCCAATGAGTTTTTCCATGGCCAGTTTTGCAATTTCACGACGAATCGGATCGAACGATGAAAGTACTACTGCGCCGGGGGTGTCATCGATAACAACGTCTACACCCGTGATGGATTCGAAGGCTCTGATATTACGACCTTCACGTCCGATAATGCGGCCTTTCATTTCGTCGTCTGTAAGTTGGACAACAGAAGTGGTAGCTGGAATGACGTGGTCTACAGCTGTTCTTTGGATTGCATCTACAACAATTTCTTTGGCTTTACGATTGGCTACTTTTCGGGCTTGTTCTTGGACGTCTTTGATCATTTTTCCTGCTTGCTGACGTACTTCACGCTCTACGTTGGTGAGCAAGATTTTTTTAGCTTCGTCTTTAGAAAATCCAGCCGCTTTTTCAAGCGTGCTTAACAGGTCTTCGATGACGGCTTCTTGTTTTTTCTTGAGACCTTTTACCTTCTCGAATTCTTTCTCAAGATTATCTTCTCTATCTTTATAGAGAGCTTCTCTTTCGTCTAGATATTTTTCTTTTTGCATGACACGATTTTCAATATCGGTTACTGATTGGCGACGCGTTTTAATTTCTTCTTCAACGGTTGCACGTGTTTTAGCAGCCAGTTTTTGTGCTTCGATATGCACTTTGTTTCTCTGACGATCGGCTTCACGTTGCGTTCTTTGTAAAATTTCATCTGCCTTTTTCTCGGCTTCTTGTATACGACTATCTGCTGCAATACGACGCTTGATGTAATACATAGCGAGCGCTGCAACACAGATAATCGCGACTATTGCGACAATCACGATGGTTCTCATGTGCTTACGCCTCCTCTTGTGCGGCTTTTTTCTGGGTATTCTTGCCCTGTCCAATGCCTAATTTTTCTTTAATTTTTTTCTGTAAATCTAAAATAATTTCTGGATGTTCTTTTAAATAAGTTTTAGCAGCTTCTCTACCTTGTCCCATGCGATCAGCGCCTACCGAAAACCAAGTCCCACTTTTTTCAATAAAGCCAAAATTGGTTGCAAGATCTAACAAGTCTCCTTCACTTGAAATACCTAATCCGAATAAAATTTCTACTTCTGTAAATTTAAAAGGAGGGGCTACTTTATTTTTAACTACTTTTATTTTCACTTTGTTACCCACAATATCTACACCTGATTTAACCGAATCGATCCGTCTGATATCCAAACGAATAGACGCATAAAATTTCAATGCGCGTCCACCCGGTGTTGTTTCTGGACTTCCAAACATCACACCAATTTTGTCACGAATTTGGTTCACAAAAATAACAATCGTGTTGGATTTATTCACAATACCGGCTAGTTTTCTCAGCGCTTGTGACATCAAACGTGCTTGTCCACCCATTTGAGGATCGCCCATGTCTCCTTCGATCTCTGCTTTTGGAACCAAGGCTGCAACAGAGTCGATGATGATCATGTCAATCGCCCCTGAACGTACCAATGTCTCAGCGATTTCTAAGGCTTGCTCGCCATAGTCTGGTTGTGAGAGCAACAAACTATCGAGGTTAACTCCCAGATTTTGCGCATAACCTGCGTTGAGAGCGTGCTCTGTGTCGATATAGGCACAAACTCCGCCTAGCTTTTGGGCTTCTGCTACTGCATGCAGTGCCAGGGTTGATTTACCTGCTGATTCTGGCCCAAAGATTTCGATGATTCTTCCCTTTGGATAGCCCCCTACGCCTAAAGCTAAGTCTAAAGAAAGTGCACCGGTTGGAATTACAGCGATGTCTTCAACAGCTGTATCGCCCATTTTCATGATGGCGCCTTTTCCGTGTGCTTTTTCGATTTGTGCCATTGCGATTTCTAAGGCTTTTGTTTTGTTTTCGTTCATGTTATTCCTCCTGATGTTAACCATTGTTTCAAATACATAAGCGTTGTTCTTGTTGCTTGTTGACGTACAATTTGAGGTAGTCCTGTGAGTTTTATTTCTTTGTATTTTTCTTCATTGTTACACTTGTATCCTATAGCAATTGTCCCTGTTACTGCGAGATAGATGTCACTTTTAATTCGCTTTTGTAGCCCTGCAATCATTTCTTTTACGACTTCTTCGCTACTTTCACCGTATTCTCTAATTGCTGCGGGAGAAACCCCTAACAATTGAATGAGCATTAATGGCGTTTTGCATATAAACCCTCCAACCAATATCGGCTCTGATTTTGACAATTCCGTGAGCCGATACCCGATTTCTCCCCCTGTAACACTTTCAATAATTGCTATTGTCCGCTTCTGTTTGCGTAATAATAATCCCAATTCGTGGTGAAGATTTTTATCGAAATCTAAGGTTGCAGAATCTAATTCCTGTTGAAAAAACACCTTTTTGGGTGCTTATGCAGCAACCGTTTGCAATGCTTTTTTCAAAGCTTCGACTTTATCGGTTTTTTCCCAAGGAACATCCAGATCATCTCTTCCAAAATGACCGTAGGCTGCTGTATTGCGATAAATCGGCCTATTTAAATCTAATGTTTTTATAATACCACTAGGTGTTAATTCGAAATGCTCCGCGATCAACTCCTCTATTTTTTGATTGCTTAGCGATGATGTGCCACGTGTATTGACATGAATTGAAACCGGTTGCGCAACGCCAATTGCATAGGCAAGTTGTATTTCAACTTGATCGGCGATGCCTGCTGCTACGAGATTTTTTGCAATGTATCTTGCGATGTAAGCTCCTGAGCGATCCACTTTTGTTGCATCTTTTCCAGAAAATGCGCCCCCACCATGTGCACTCCAGCCGCCATAGGTGTCGACGATAATTTTGCGACCTGTAAGACCTGTATCTCCATAGGGTCCACCGATTACAAATTTCCCTGTCGGATTGATAAAAATACGCGTGTTACTGTCTAGCAATTTTGCGGGTATTACTATGTTAATTACCTGTTCAACCATGTCTTTTTTGATCTGATCCCAGCTTACGTCTGGATTATGTTGGGTTGAAATGACCACTGTATGAATCCGCTTTGGCTGATGTGCCTCGTCAAATTCAACTGTGATTTGTGCTTTTGCATCAGGTCTAAGATAGGCAATTTTTTTTGATTTTCTTAGTTCCGCTAGTTTTCTTACTAACCGGTGTGCCAATGAAATAGGGAGTGGCATTAGCTCTGGGGTTTGGTTACAAGCAAAACCAAACATCATGCCTTGATCGCCTGCGCCTAATTCGCCGTCTTTTTCATTAACGCCTTGGGCAATATCTGGAGATTGTTGATTGATCGTTGTGATAATGCCACAACTTTCTGCATCGATACCAAATGCAGGATCGGTGTAGCCTATTTCCTGAATAGTTTGTCTAACAATTTTTCTAATATCTAAATGTGCTTTGGTAGTGATTTCTCCACCGACAACGATCAGTCCGGTTGAAGCAAAACACTCAGCCGCTACACGACTGTCTGGATCTTGCGCTAACGCTGCGTCTAAAATTGCATCAGAAATTTGGTCACACAGTTTATCAGGATGGCCTTCGGAAACAGATTCGGAACTAAACAAATATGCCACAATAAATCCTCTCAATAAGTAGTTAAGTTAAATTATAAAACAGGCGTAGTGTATCACTTGGATTTATGGAATGGCAATTTGATTTTCAACTATATTATGTCAGAGGAGTCTGTGCTGCGACTAAGGCGGCTAGCCCTTCTTTCGCCCCTACCAACGGGGGGGTTTTTGTGCTGACTGCATTTAGAAAATGGGCTAGCTCTATCGGAAGCGACTCTTGGCTCTCTAGTTTGGTTATTTGCGCTTCTTCGTTGGGTCGATAAATCGTCATTTCTTGGGTGAGGTAGTTGACTTCGGCGTGGGCTTTTGATCCGGTGAGGGATAGGGTTCTGATTTTAGTAGGTGTAATCCAATTAACTTGGACTATGGCATTACAGGTGCCGTAGTCGAGCAATAATTCGGCGTGATCTTCTCGATCTTCAAGAATGAGTCGCCCCCCTCTTCCTGTTATATGTTGTGGATTTTTATCGAGCAGGTAAGAGCAGACGTCGATATCATGTACGGCAAGGTCAATCATAACATTTGCATCTTTGATTTGTGTTGGCATGGGGCTTACGCGTCGGGTGATGATACTTGCGATTTGTCCTAGCATGCCAGCGTCGATTTCTTTTTTTAAGGCCGTGATAATGGGATTAAACCGTTCGATGTGTCCGACCATTAGTGTGACTTTGTGTTGCGTGGCTAACTGGTCTAGCTCTTTGGCTTTTTCGATGCTATCGGCGATTGGTTTTTCGATGAGTATGGAGATGTTTTTTGAGATGACTTTTTTTGCGATATCATAATGTAGAAACGTCGGTGCTGCGATACTGAGGGCGTCTATCGCTTCGTTTTCTAGAAGGTCTTCGACTGACGTGTAGCCTTTGCACCCGAAGACATCTACGCATTCTTGTACACGTACTCGATCTTGATCACACACGGCGACTAGATGAGAGAGTGATGCATAATGACGCACATGGTGGCGACCCATATTACCTAGGCCGATAACAGCTGTTTTCATATTTTTCATGATGGGGCATTGTAGCAACTCAGGCGGCTTTATTATAGAGTACTTTTTGCTATATATCTTTTACAATTTACACTGTAAAATGTAAATTATGAGTGACAGATTATTTAAGAAAGCGTTTCTATCCAAGAAAAGTTTTTTTCTTTTTGGTCCGCGAGGGTGTGGCAAAACAACGCTCTTGAAGACAACATTGCCACACTGTCTTTATATTGACTTACTAGATCCAGAGTTTTTCTTACCTCTCATGGCACAACCCGGCAAACTTAAAACCCTAATTCCCCCAAACTATTCTGACTGGATTGTGATTGACGAAATTCAGAAAATACCCGCGCTATTAAATGAAGTACATCGACTCATCGAGGCAGAAAAGCATAGGTTTATCCTAACCGGATCTAGTGCTAGAAACCTACGCAAAAAGGGAGTTAACCTATTAGCCGGCAGAGCACTCACCTATAACTTATACCCGCTAACAGCTGTAGAATTGGCAGATCAATTTGATTTGTCTTTTTCTTTAAAATGGGGACACTTACCAGCGCTCTTACAAGAAGAAGATCCTAAGAAATTTCTAAAGTCCTATATCCAGACTTATTTAAAAGAAGAAGTTCAACAAGAAGCACTCACTCGAAATCTTGCGCAATTTAGTAGATTCCTTGAAATCGCAAGTTTCTCACAAGGTTCGGCTATCAATGTCTCTGAAATCGCTAGAGAAACCGGTACAAATCGCGTTCAAATTCAGACCTACTTTTCTATATTAGAAGATTTGCTTATCAGTAGTCTTCTCCCTATTTTCACAAAACGCGCAAAACGTCGCATGGCCAATCATCCTAAATTCTATTTTTTTGATACGGGTGTTTTTAGAACCATTCGCCCACTAGGTCCATTGGATACCCAAGCAGAAGTCGATGGTCCGGCACTTGAAACCCTCTGCCTGCAAGAACTTCGCGCCATTAACGATTACTTCGAACTTGATTACTCGCTCTATTATTGGCGGACACAGACCGGGCATGAAGTTGATTTCATTCTATATGGCCCTCATGGACTCATCGCCATCGAGGTTAAAAGAAAAGCAACCCTCAATAAGGACGATCTATCTGGGCTCCGACTTTTCAAAGAAGATTATCCAGAAGCACTGTGTCTAATTTTTTATGGAGGAACGCATAAAGAATACCATGGCACCATTACGGCTATTCCCATGGCTGAAGCCCTAAAAACACTTCCCTCTTTACTACAACCAAACCAATAAAAGTAGGAATTGACACACGCTTTTTCGCCCTGTATTCTTCTAGCACTCTCGAGTCTTGAGTGCTAATTCAATCATTGTTTAGGGTTTAATATGGACATAACAGATCGTAAAAAATTAATTTTGGCAGCCACTGTTGGCGAATATATTCGGACCGCGGAGCCTGTTGGATCCAAAGTTTTGAGTGGTGATTTTTCGTGCAGTCCGGCGACGATTAGACAAGAGTTGGGCGAGCTTGAAAAGGTGGGTTTTTTAGCACAGCCGCATACCTCTTCTGGCCGTGTTCCTACTGATTTGGGATATCGTTATTATGTAGATACGTTGATGAAAAAAACACAGCTGTCTACGCGAGATCAGCAAGCGTTGCATGTAGCGATTGATTCGCTGAGCGAAAATTTATCTGATGCGTTTTCGCAAATTTCTCAAATTTTATCGTCTTTAATTGATTATACGATTATTGTTTTGACACCCGATATTTTTATTGAATCTTTAAAAGTGGTGCATTTAATTATGGTAGATTTAGATCGCATTTTGGTGGTCTTGCTTCATTCTGCTGGGCTTAATAAAGAGTTTTTATTAAAGGTTCCACCTGAAAATATTAATCAAGACGATTTGAATCGTATTTCAAAATTATTAACCGATAAGTTAGAAGGCAAGTCTCTATCCGATTTATCTGAAGGCATGCTCGCCTCGCTACTAATGTCTCTTCCAGAATATAAAACGATATTGACGTCTTTGCATTTGGAATTAAATAGGCTGAATCAAAGTAACCATCAAGATCGACAATTATTGATGGGCGGAACGTCTAAGATGCTGAAGTTACCTGAATTTAAAAACATTGAGTTTACACAAAAAGTATTGTCGACATTGGAAGAAAGCAAAGTGTTATTGGGACTATTATCTTATTACCAACAACAAAATGATTTTAAGGTGGTGATTGGTGCTGAAACGAATATTGAGAATTTACGGGATTGTAGTTTGGTCGTCTCCCCGATTAAAATGGGAGGCCATTTGGGTGGGGCTTTGGGCGTGTTAGGGCCAAAGCGTATGCCTTATGATAAGATTGTGCCCTTGGTTGAACAGATTTCACACCTGGTCACAACTAATTTGGCCAGATATTCAGAGAACGGAGTAGGAGTATGACAATGGACAATACAGAACTCTCTTCGGAGAGTACAGATACGATAGAGGTAACATCAGAAGAAACACGACTCATTGAACTTGAAGCTGAGTTGGCTCAGGTAAAAGACTTGCTAAATACAGAGACAGACCAACGTCTTCGAGCGTATGCAGAACTAGAAAATTTCCGAAAACGCAAAGAACAAGAAACAGATTCAGCGAAGAAATATGCAGCAGAAAAATTAATTATTGGGTTGTTGCCAGTTTTAGATAGCTTAATTTTGGCGTGCACACATGCGACCAATCACTCCCCTTCTCCAGAAAAATTAAAAGAAGGGTTTGTGCTGATACAGAAGCAATTTGAAAGTGCGCTAGAAAAATTAGGCGTTCAAAAGATTGAAGCGGTCGGCGAAGCTTTTGATCCTAATTACCACCAAGCAGTTTCGAAAGAAGCAGCCGACGGTGTAAATTCGGAAATCGTGTTGCGCGATATGCAAACAGGATATCGGCTTCATGATCGGGTGATTCGTCCAAGTATGGTTGTTATTGCGGAATAAGCGTTAAAAAAAACAAAAAGGAGATACACAATGGGAAAAATAATTGGAATCGATTTAGGCACAACAAACTCTTGCTTCTCAGTAATGGAAGGTAAAGAAGCAACGGTTATTGCTAATAGTGAAGGCGCGAGAACAACTCCTTCTATGGTTGCGTTTACAAAGGATAACGAGCGTTTGGTAGGTCAGTCTGCGAAGCGTCAAGCAGTTACGAATCCTAACAATACGTTATTTTCTGTTAAAAGTTTAATTGGACGTCGTTTGAGTGAAATCAAAAGAAAGTTCCCTTTTACACTTGTCGATCGTAATGGTGGCATTTCTATTAAAATACAAGATAAAGAATATACGCCTCCTGAAATTTCAGCGATGATTTTGCAAAAAATCAAAGCAGATGCAGAAGCGTATTTGGGTGAAGCAGTTACACAAGCGGTTATCACTGTCCCTGCTTATTTTAATGACAGTCAACGTCAGGCCACAAAAGATGCGGGCGAGATTGCAGGACTAGAAGTATTACGGATTATCAATGAACCAACCGCTGCGGCATTGGCTTATGGCATGGATAAAAAACACGATCAAAAAATCGCTGTTTATGACTTTGGTGGCGGCACGTTTGATATTTCAATTCTAGAAATCGGCGATGGTGTTTTTGAAGTAAAGTCTACTAATGGTGATACGCAGTTGGGTGGTGATGATATTGATGAGCTGATTATCCAATGGTTGGTTGATGAATTCAAAAAAGAAAAAGGCATTGATTTAAGCAAAGATCAGATGGCGCTACAGCGTTTGAAAGAAGGCGCTGAAAAAGCCAAGATTGAACTTTCTTCTTCTACAACAACGGATATCAACTTGCCATTTATTACAGCAAACCAAGAAGGTCCTCAACACTTAAATGTGCCATTATCCCGTGCAAAATTAGAACAAATGATCTCTTCTTTAATTGAGCGTTCACTTGAACCTTGTAAGAAAGCATTAGCGGATTCTGGATTTTCTTTGAATGAAATTGATGAAGTTATTTTGGTTGGTGGAACAACACGTATCCCTGCCATTCAAGAAGCCGTTAAGAAATTCTTTGGGAAAGAGCCGCACAAAGGTGTAAATCCTGATGAAGTGGTTGCGATTGGTGCAGCGATTCAAGGTGGTGTTTTGGCTGGTGATGTTAAAGACGTCGTTCTTTTGGATGTAACCCCGTTGTCTTTGGGTATCGAAACTTTGGGTGGCGTTTGCACTCATTTGATTGAAAAAAATACAACGATTCCATCGTCTAAGAGTCAGGTTTTTTCAACGGCACAAGATAATCAAACCAGCGTTGAAATTCATGTCCTTCAAGGTGAGCGTCAAATGGCGTCGGATAACCGGTCATTGGGTCGGTTTATTTTGGAAGGTATTGCCTCTGCTTCACGCGGCACGCCTCAAGTAGAAGTCACGTTTGATATTGATGCCAATGGTATTTTGCATGTGAAAGCAGTTGATAAAGGCACTGGCAAAGAACAAAAGATTACGATCACGTCTTCTTCTGGATTGTCTGATGCCGAGATTGAGCGTATGCGTCAGGATGCAGAAGCCCATGCGGATGAAGATAAGAAAAAACGTGAGCAAGTAGAGATTAAGAATCAAGCCGATTCTTTGGTTTACTCCACTGAGAAATTGATTTCAGAAAATGGCGATAAGCTCAAACCAGAATCAAAAGAAAAGCTTGAATCTGAACTCGCTACTTTCAAAACAGTTTTGGAATCTAATGACCTTGAAGCCATTAAATCAGGCTTAGAAACATTCCAAAAAACAGTTCATGAAGTATCTGCAGAAATGTACGCACAACAAAATGCAGCGGAATCTGGCCAACCAGAAGCGCATGCAGAACCACAAAAAGAAGACGATAACAGCACTGTCGTAGACGCCGATTACACGGAAGTCGACGAAAAGAAAAGCTAAGTCATGGCTAAAGATTTATATGAAATTCTCGGCGTTGCGCGTGGTGCCAACGCCACTGAGATCAAGAAAGCCTATCGGGTATTAGCACGCAAATATCATCCCGATGTCAATAAAGAAAGTGGTGCGGAAGACCGTTTCAAGGAAGTCCAAAAGGCTTATGAAATACTCTCCAATCCAGACAAAAAAGCCCAATATGACCAATTCGGCATCACCGATGACTCCCCTAGAGGGGGCGGTGGTAGCGAGGGTTTTGGTGGATTTTCTGCGGAAAACTTCGAAGATATTTTCGACAGCTTTTTTGGTGGCAACCGTCGTCAAAAACGGTCGGGTCCACGTCAAGGCGAAGATTTACGCTATGACCTAGAGCTCAGCTTGGAAGACGCTTGCAAAGGCATTAAAAAAGATATTGAGATTTACCATTTGGACAAATGCTCACGCTGTAAAGGATCGGGTGCACAACCTGGCACGCAAAAAAATCCGTGTCATCAATGTCATGGCGCGGGGCAAATCAAGACAGTTCAACGCACCATGTTGGGAAGTTTTTCACAGGTTGTTGCGTGTCCAACCTGTCATGGTAGTGGGCAAATTATTCAGCATCCTTGTTTGCTATGTCACGGTAAGGGGCTTGAAAAACAAAAGAGAAAGATCTCTGTTTCTATTCCTGCTGGCGTAGAGTCTGGCACACGTTTGCGTGTGAGTAGTGAAGGAAATCATGGCGAAGAAGGCGGCCCTCCTGGAGATCTGTATGTCTTTATTACGGTCAAACCTCACGTCTATTTTGTTCGTAGAGCCGATGATATTCATATCAGGGTAGAATTGCCTCTGTCTAAATTAATTTTGGGTGCCGAAATTATAGTCCCTACCCTTTCTGGACATGCGGAACTTAAAATCCCAGCCGGCACAGCATCTGGCACAACCTTTCGCTTAAAAGGTAAAGGCGTTCCTCATTTGCAAAGTTACGGAACGGGTGATCAGTTTGTGGATGTCTTGGTTAAGATTCCTAAAACTATTTCTGCTAAAGAGAAGAAATTAATCGAAGAATTTGCGGAGCTTCAGGGTGATTTGAAGAAGACGACAGATCCATTGGTTTATGTGAAACGGAATAGATAAACTCTATAGCCCGTATTGGGCTATAGCATTTTTATAGTGGGGTTTAAGTGCTTGCATAAGAATTTTATCTTCTTGTGCAGCATCGGGACTTTGAAGAATAGTGTCCATTTTTTTGACCTGTTCGTGTATCGGCACGAATGATTTGATATCTCGATAGAGCGCCCCTGTGACGTATCTTGGGACCAAGTATTTTTTGACATGTTCTGGGTTAGGTTCTGGGTGATATTTGAGGTAGAGGCGATTATAGAGCTGGATGAGGTAGATGTCTTTGGGGTCTCGTCGACTGTCCCAGAGGGTTTGGAAGGTGGCGTTGTAGATTTTGGGATTTTTGATGAGTTCTTGGGCTAGGATGTAGAGTCGGTCGATGCCTTTGAAACCTAGTTCGTGGATTTGGTAGTCGATGTCCCATTTCTTTTTTATTTTTTCGAAGTAACGATCTAGCGTTAGTTTGCTTAGGGCTGTATTTTGGCTGATTTCGGATAGTGTTGGGGTCCAGTAGCTGGCTTCTGCTTCGCTGAGTGGTTCTGTGACCCAATAGTGTTTGTTGAAATTAATATATTTTAGGCTGGTGAGGCAGGCCTCTTCGTCTTTTTGAGGTAGGGCTTCGTACGCTTCTAGATTGACGAGGAGGCGTTGTTTGGCGTCTCCGCTTAGGACAAGCCAGTAGCGATAGGTGAACTGTTGGGGGGTAGCGCCTTCTTTGGGGAAATCTCGCACTTTTTGTTTGACGAGATGACCGGCTTCTTTGATAGGAGAAAAATGGGAGAGTGATTCGCTGTAAATGTCTTCTAATTTTTGGGTGAGGCGTATGGTGAGTAGGACGTCTTCTCTGGCGTCGTGAGATTGTGCTTGGTCTAGACAGTCAAAGGCATGGGCCATGGTTTCTAGCTTAAATTGATAGAACTGATTGCCCTCTGGATTGGTGTAGAGTTGCCAGGGAAAGCTATCGGCATGCGTGAAAGCGATATGTTGAACGAAGTGTAGGATATCGAGATTTTTGAGTTTGCCGAAGAAATAGGGATTGAGGCCGTAGCGGCTGAATAGATTTCGGAGAAAAACAAGGTCAAATTGATTGGAGTTAAAGCCCACTAGGGTGACGTCTTGATAGGTGTCGATAAGATCGCCTAAGTATCTGTGAATTTTTTTTGCGGCTTCGTATTCACTTTGGCCTTCTTGCATGAGGGTATCGACGTTGAGTCGGCTTACTAAGATAGCCTCTGGGTCTGGCAATTCGATACGGCTTGGACGAATACTACCTTGGCATTCTTGTACGATGTCGTATTTGGGGGTGACTGCAATAAACGAATAGGTCAGAATTTGCCCTAAGGCTTCACGGGTGGAGGTTTCGAAGTCGTAGAAAACAAACATGATTTTTCCTTTTTGAGTAAAACTGGTGTCCTCGGCGGGAATTGAACCCACGGCCTCGGGATTAGGAATCCGGCGCTCTATCCAACTGAGCTACGAGGACATATCGAGATATAGTTTAACCTGCTTTGATGAATTAATGAATCAAGAAATATAGATACATTTTATTTGGCCAATTTTTCGTTTCTGTACATATACATTTAAAAATCTAATTAAAAAAGGGGTGAAAATCATGGAACGCATTAATATATCGGGAAGTTTTGGAATTTCAGGTGAAGCTAAGAAATCTTCATCTATTAATAATGATGAAGATCCTGATCAGTTTCACAATTTACTTAATGATATTTCAGGCCATATTGAATCGGCTTGGGGTGATGAAGAATCTGTAAAAGAGGTTGCACCTACACCTGAGCCTCTCAAAACATATCGACCTGAGAAATCAGATTCAAGTGATCCTCTTTATGCCCTACATCAATTGCAAATTCAATTATTGGAAGGCTATTCTAAACCAAACCCACCTGTAACCCCAGCACCTCGCGTCTAAAAAGCTCGGTAACCTTTGGGGTGTCTTACGGCGCCCCTCCCCCCCTAGAAAAGTTGTCCGAGGCTGAAGTGAATAATGAGATCATCCCCCTGCGCAACATCGAATCGTAGTGGTCCGATGGGGCTTGAGAAGCGTAAACCGACTCCATAACCTTGGTGTATGTCGTCCAAATTAAGCCCGTTCCCACTATTAAACGTTTTCCCGATATCCCAAAATAAAACGCCCTGTATGCCGTCTGTTAAATCATATCTATATTCTGCATTAATCAAAAGTTCTCTTGCGCCTAGAAAGGGATTGGTCTCTTTATAGCCCCGCAAATTTGCTGCGCCCCCCAGTTCAAAGATTTCTCTTTCAAATGTCACATAGGATTCCTGAATATCGGGTTTAAACACACCTGTGAAAAAGTGTAATCCCACTACAGATTTTGGAGAAAGACTATGAAAAATAGCACTGTTTAAACTTAAGCGTGTAAATTTAAGCGCTTGGACATTAGTAAATCCCCAATCATTGCCTCGCTCTAATTCTACAGTCCAATAGCTACCACTTCTTGGATTGGCCCGATTATCTAGAGAGGAATAGCTCAAAATACCTGAAATAGATTGAACTGAATAGGCTTGGATATTAGATGCGCTACTAGGGTCTGTTAATGATAATTTTTCCACTTTAAAGCGTGTTGAAAATTTAAGCTCATCTTGGATAATTGGAAATCCAAAAATGGCATCGCCTCCTAACCGTCGGTTATTAATAAATGAACGGTTTAAAGGATCGGACGTTCGTTCATCCTGAAGGCTGAGCCATATATCGGTATCGAATGAAATATTGTAGCGATTTAAGATCCATGGTTGCGAGTAATGAACGGAATAACTTCTTACATCAAAACTTAATTTTTGCAGGTTTAATTGCAGCTTACTACTTAATAAGTCACTCTGCATAAACGCATGATTTAGGTCTCCTTTAAAAAAGGCTAGGACGAGATTGGCTCTGGTATCGAGCTCTAGGCCGGTATCGATACGATTGACGTTTTTTTCGGTTACTAAAAAGGTTGCGTTGACGGCATGGCTTTCGGGGTTCTCTTGGAGTAAGGGTGGGGAAATTTCTGCAAAATAGCCTAATCTGAGAAGCTTATCACGATCTTGTCTGAGAAATTGTGAGTTAAAGGGTGATCCCTCCCGGCTTTTCATTTCTCTTTCAAGAACAAAGGGGCGAATTTTTTTGAGGCCTTCCCATTTCACGCCCCCCATTTTTCCTTCTGAAATTTCGATACGCAAGCTATTTCCATCTAAGAGCGTATTCGATACACGTGCCAGTTCGTAACCTTGCCTAACGTAACGCGCATGCAATGCGTCGATATCGTCTTGTACCGCTTTAAAGTTCAAAATGGCACCAGATTTTGTAGTGAGTCCACTTTTGATACTTTCTGAACTAAGCACTTTATTTCCTGTAACAATAATTTCTTCGATCACAGGGTTTTCAGTGACTCTAAATTCTAAGATAATCCCATTTCCTAATAGATCGGTTCTTGCTTCTACGGTTTGAAAATATCCAAGTAAGTACAGGTAATTGATATCTTTCTGTAGGTCTTCTTGAATGACGTGATTACCCACTTTATTGGAGAGTGATTTGAGATAGATATTTCTGCTTGGAAGTGTGGTTCCTGTGAGTTGGATAGATTTAATTTGGTGGGTGAAGTCAATGGTTTGGGCGTATATAGTGGTGGCTAGGCACACTTGGATCATGAGAAAAGCCAGGCTTATTTTTTTAATATTCATAGCTATATCTCAGGGAGAATCTAGGACGGGGAGTCGAATCACTGGCTTGTCGAATATTGGAGAATGTCATAGAAAAGTTATTCATCAAATAGTAACGCAGCTCTACTTCTGATACGGATAACGTTTGCAAGAAATTGCCTTCTAATTTGAGATCTAAGTCTGTCTTAACTCTTAGGAAGAGTTTATCTGAAATTAATTGTTTCATAAAATTAACACCCAATACATTTTCGTCTTGACCAAGCCCTGTGTATCGGTTGGTATCTGACGCTGATTTTAAGACGGCATGTCCGACGTTGTAATCGACGCGCAAGTCGTAAAGTCCGATATTGCGTGCGAGTTGGAGCTCGACTGGACGAAGTACCTTTTGGCGTACGACGGAGTTAATTTGATTTTCACCAACGACATTGATGAGACGTTTTGTTTGATCTTCCCCTGGCGTATTTTGGGTGAAATTTGAGTTTATAAGGTCTGGCATGAGTAAGCTGAATACTTGATAGGTATCTTGGTTATTGGCCACGCCTTGTTTTCCGAGGCGATAGGTATTTTCATACTCCACATCATTTGCTGAAAGAGGATTGCTTCGGGTGGACTTATATTTTTCGAAGGTGAGTGTGTCCAAATCATAAATAGATCCGTCCATGGAAATCAGAACGGCTTTGTATTGGTCTGGATCTGCCAAAGAAATGTTGGTCGTTGCTAAAATACCTGGTTTTTCTACCATAGAATACGCAGTGATATTGAGCCGGGGAATCAAAGATTGCTTTCCGTTTTCTTGTGTTTTCGTTTGAAACGATAGGGTGTTTGCATGAATTTTATATTGGTTTTCTTTGTAGAACATGCGCTGACGGTCTTCATTGATCACGATAAATGATCTGTTTAAAAGGGTAATACTCCCTTCGTTTAGAAAGATTTTATTTTGAATTTTGGGGGCATTGAGCGTGCCTGTGATATACAAAGGCTCTTTTGTTTTATTAATTTCTACCGATACGCTGTTGGCGAGTCCTGCAATAAATCCTTCGCCTAACAATCCTCCCGCCAGGGTCATTTCTTCTCCAATATCTGCCGCAATATTGAGACGATAAGAAGGCTTTACTACTTTCTCACCTAGAGTTGGCAAAATAATGTACCCGTTAGATAGGGTAATATTTCCAGCTAAAAGCGGACCGGCTTCTTTCTCTGTATACAAATTGCTTTCGGCTTTTAGTTTATCTGCTTGTCCGAGAGGCAAATAATACGAACCACTTAATCTGATACCACCCAATTTTGCTTTTCCACGATAAATCGCAGGTAAATCCAAGTCCAGAAGCGTGTCTTCTAGCGCAAGATTTAGGTCTAAAATAACAGTTTTTGGTGTGAGTAAATTAAGGTCTCGAATAGTAATGTCGCCATTCACGCCAAATGTATTATATCGAGATGTATCATCTCGGCGTTGCCAGAGAATTTTTGTTTTTGGAATTAGAATTTTGTTTTTTTGAATAGAAATGGCATCAGAGGTAATCAGGAAGGGTTTATCAAAAACAGCGCTATCTGCAAGGAAAAGCTGCATGTTTTTTAAGCGTAAAGATTGGCTATTGAGCACAGGTTCTTCAAGTGGGCCATCTAATGTTAAAACGACTTTCCCTACATTGGTTATGGATTTAATGTTCTTGTTGAAAATTGACAAAATGGCAATATCGTTATCTACAAGCGTTGTTTCTAAATGCATGGGTTTATTTTTAGAGCTGGCATCCCAATATGCACTAATGGGTATCCAGCCTTTTAATACATCTGGATTTGTTTTTAACGCCGTGACGATCTCTGTATTATTAATCCGGAGATTTCCATCATCTCCATAACTTCCTTTACTACGAAGCGATTTAAATATCTCTGCCCCTACAGACCCTTGATCCACTTCTATCGCATATTGAATGGTGTCATTATCTGTATGTAATGTGAGCGTGATTTTCTTTGCAGTTACAAATGAAACCTGTGCATTGATCGCCTGAAGAGTCGCTTCGATCAATGGGTTTTGAGTCGCTCTAGACTTGGCCTTAATAACAGCAGTTAGGCTGCCGCCGAGTACGTGACCGAGACCCAATTCTTCTGTCTTTTCTAAGAAGTTTTGATTTCGTTCTACTTCTTCAAAAAAACCGAGTGCGGTCTGCGCATTGGCTACGGTATAAAGCCTCACTTCCTTTCCCGTACGATAGTTGTTTTCTAGTCGGTATTGATAGGAGGGCTTTCCGATTTGTGCGTTGGCATTTGCAATTTTCTCGCCACCAGATGCTTTTTGAAAAAACCGCAATTTAACTTCCTGATTAATCTGTTGTAAAAATTCGGAAATATCATTGATATTAGATTTCCCTACGTTTAATTCTAGATCATATCCAATCTGTTTCCATAAGGCTCTGTCTTTCATGACTGGCGCTAAATCTAAAATGCCTGACAATGTGTAATCACTGTCTTTATACTTCATTTTGATCGTCCCTAATCCAAGACGGTTTTGGGCCCAATCTAGTTGTCCTTCTATTTGATCTAGAGACAAGAAATTGCTTTTAACGTTTTCACCCTTTATCCAGACATTGATTGCCGGATCTGAGATATCGCCTTTAATTTTTCCTCGCACTTTCCATTGGCCCGCCAATCTACCTAAGGGAGATGTCAAAATTTGGAAGTCTTTGAGATCAATGAAAGTCCCCTCAGCGACCGTCAGATCCAATTGTTTTTTGGCATTTACTAGTCCCGTCAAGAAAATATCTGAACTCTGATGGTGGTATTGGGCGCGGCCTATAGTGAGTTGATCTCCATTCCATTGAAATGATGCTGAGATAAGATCGAAGGGCTGATTTTGGAGTAGGCCTTCTTGGATAGAGAGGCTGCCTTTGATGTTATAGGCGATAGGATTTAAGGTCGGGGTCTTTATTTTGTTGTTTTTTTGAATCTCTAAATCGGTCGTGATCAATCCTGTTAACGGCTTTATGACGGCCGGAAAGTATCGCTGTATCACAGAATGCGTTGGTATTTCTACAGAGATCAAAGAAAGCTTCAGATCTTTAGGGAATTTATCTTCAAGGGTTCCAGAGAGGTGAATTTCTTCGGCTTTATTTTTGGCCAAAAACCTCCAAATTGATACCCGATGCGGCTGATAGCTGACGTTCATAGCAACCTGTTCATACGCTTTATCGTAGAGTGGATAGTTGTGCAAAATAATGTCTGCAGTTGTACGGCTTTCCTGGTCTGGATTTTGCCAGAAATTGGTATTGAGTAGGGCTGAGTAATCGCCTGATATATCCAAGACTCCAGGTTTTTTTTTGGCATCTAATAGGCTGTTGAAAATCGTACCTTGTCCCGCATAGTGCAACTTCACCTTTTCAAGATCCTGTATCTCACCAGTGAGTATAATCGGTGCGCTACTTTCGTTTAGATAAAGAGACATATTGTGTAGTTGAATTTGGTTTTTATGGAGCACGGTATAGTGTGCAAATGCTTTTGAGACTGTTTGATTCATGATGCGAAGTGCTTTTGGATGTACTAACGTTGTTGCCGTAAAGGTATCCACATTGCCTGTAATTTGTGTTGTAAGATCCAGATGCCCCGTAATTATTTTGGACGATTTTGGAAATGTTTTTTGAGTGTCCATATCTAACAAGGTGAGTGTCATGCCCAAGTTGGCGGGCTGATTATTAAAATTAATTTCCCCCTCGCCATTCAGGATGCCCCCATATAAATTTCCTTTTAGGAGATGGTAGGTTAATCGTTTATTTTCAAATCGATATTGGCTTTGGGTTTGGGTGGGTTTTAGCGCATAAAGTGTGACATTGGGTGCGGTCAAAATGCCATCAACAATGGGCGCATTTGTAGGGCCATGAATGGTCATCGTGGTACTTCCTGTTCCCGATAGTTTCCAAGTTTGTATCCCTTCAAACATTTTTTTGAGACGAGCCAATTCAAAGGAGTCTGTCTTTAAAGACATAGACATAATGCCTTTATCTAGAAAAAACCGCCCTTCCCCTTTAATCGGTACGCCATAAAAAGATGCGGAAAAATCTGGTAGGCTAAAAATAACGGGGGGATGGATCAGGACATTTCTAATTTGTGCTTTATACGGAAGTAACCGATCGGGTAATAACAGTAGTGGATTTTCGGGACTAATATAGGTCACCATTTGCCCGTCTTTATCCAAGATGCCCGCCTTTTTTAATTGCTTCCAAATCTCTTCTGAATGGATTGGCGTATTGCCACTAGGTACGGACAGAGAAAACGCATCTTTGGGTATGATGCCATGCATCAATTTGGCTTTGGTTTTAATATGTTTCGCTGGCTCATCGAAAAATGGCATCCTAAAGGTAGTGTCTGTACTGGTGAGCGAGAGATTGTACCAAAAAGGAACCGTGCCTGCTTTTGGAAATGGGAATTTACTTTTAACCGTGCCTTCAACGGTGACGGTATCGTCTTCAATTGAAAATTTGTCGAGTGGAAATACATACCCCCCCCATCGATTGAGCCCCATTCCAGACCGAATATTGAGTTCGTACTGTCCATCGATCGCACTAAAATTTCCTTTAAAAACGGTTGGCCTTCGACTGCTTAATAGTGTGCCTATAAATTTGTACGCGACTTCGTCTAATTTATTGAAATCTATGGTGCCTTGCGAAAATATCAGATTGTCTTTAAATGGGGTTTTTAACGGTATTTCTTTGGACCACCCTAGCTCATCCGTAAACCATACTTGCATATTTTTTGCAGTAATTTTTCCAACAAAAGTAGGGGGTTGAGGGGGTAAATTTTTAGCCCCAGGCGGGGGTTTTGGAATGAGCTCTAAGATATTCCAGTGATCTGATTTATCTCTTATTGCATTGAGTCGAACATTCTCTAATTGGACCCAATAGGTTGCGGCTGCAAAATCACCTTTTTTTTGAACTAGGGCTTTGATGGGATTGTAGTAAATCGTGGCATGGTCGATGGTAAGAATAGTGCTGTGCGGAAAATTGGGATGGTCTGCGAACTTAATATTATCGAGTGAAATACCAGTTAAAAGATTGCCAGACAGAGATTCGATTGTTACCTTCCACCCAAATGTTTTTGTAAATTCTTTTTCGAGCGTCTGTTTGATTAATGCCTGCGGAATGGCCGTTTGATACACCAAAAAACCTGTAACTGATGCACAGGTCACGATACCAAAAGAGGCTACAAGTATGTATTTGAGAAGTAGCCCCAGCTTGTGCACGCTATCTGATGTAGGCCGATAATGCGTTTAATACCGCTTGCTCCGTACCGTCTACGAGTTCTGGTTTTGCAGAAATTTCGATGGCCCGATTCGGATCTTTTAGACCATGTCCAGTAAGCACCGAAACGATCACCTGGCCCTCTTTAAAAGGATGTGTCCGGTGATATTTGATAACCCCTGCGATCGATGCTGCTGATGCCGGCTCACAAAACACCCCTTCGTATGCAGCGAGCAATTGTTGGGCTTCTGTAATTTCTTCGTCAGTGACACTGTCGATTAGACCTCCCGATTCGGTCTTAGCGGCTTCTGCATTTTGCCAACTCGCAGGATTTCCGATTTGGATTGCGGTTGCGATGGTCTGTGGATTTTGAATGATTTTTCCGAGAACTATTGGTGCTGAACCTGCGGCTTGGTATCCCATCATTTTTGGCTTTTTAGTGCTTTTTCCTAGCGCTGCATATTCGGTGTAACCTTTCCAATAAGCCGTGATATTTCCGGCGTTTCCTACGGGTATAAAATGAAAATCTGGGGCATCTCCCAAGGCATCGACGATTTCAAAGGCGCCCGTTTTTTGGCCTTCGATTCGGTATGGATTGACGGAGTTTACTAGCGTAATAGGCGCTGTTTTTGTAATGGTTCGGACAAGCGTGAGTGCGTCATCAAAGTTACCTTTTATTTGGAGCACTTTGGCCCCATGCATCATGGCTTGGGATAGTTTTCCGAGCGAAATTTTACCGTCTGGAATAAGCACACAACAGGACATGCCCGCGCGCGCGGCGTACGCAGCTGCAGATGCAGAGGTGTTGCCAGTAGACGCACACATGACGGCTTTCGATCCGGCTTCTTTGGCTTTGGTGATGGCCATGGTCATGCCTCGGTCTTTGAAGGAACCTGTTGGATTAAGCCCTTCAAATTTGACATACCAGTCTGCCTGTATGCCTAATTTTTCGGGAAGTCTTTTTAATTTAATGAGCGGTGTATTGCCTTCATTGAGGGTAACGATTGGGGTAGTTTCTGTTACAGGTAAGTATGGTTTATATTCTTCTACGAGCCCTTTCCACATGGGTATCTCCTTAAGGTGTTTTTTAGGCTTATCTTAGCATATTTCATAGAGGTCAGATAATGGGGCTTTCCGGTATTTTTTTTAATCCATATGTTTGAATAAGCTGAACCCTACTTTCAGAATCTAATTTCGGCATATGTTTTGGGTCGTAGAAAAGTGCCCATTTATCTTCTTTTGAAAGCTGCTTATTTTCTGTATCACAGGAAAGAAGACGATTCAAAATCTCCTGTTTGGTAACCTCGCGAGGGATTTCCTGATGGTTTAAAATAAATTCTAAGGTTGATTTAAAAAGTTCCTTTTTTGGTTCTGGGGATTCAAAAATGACCGAGAAAAGAATCCTTAGAAGTTGCAACTTATCTTTTGCAGTAGAACTTAAAATTTGCCTAATATTTTCTTGCACGACCTCCAGAAGGTTCTCTGTCGAAACACTATCCCGTAACGCTGTGAATACGTGAGGAAGTATTTGAGGTAACAGGAAATGATGCACATCATTCTCATCTTGTTTCACCACGTTAAAAATTTCCTGAATAAATTTATCTAAGTTATCTTTTGAGGAAATCCATTCGGGATGTTGCTTCACAAGTGTCTCCACCGTTAATTCTAGGTGCTTTCCATGATCAGAAAACAAAAGATCTTTGCAAATCTCTGCATGATCGAGCGTATTATTTTCTGTGTTTGGCAAACTTACTTTCTTAATCAAAATATTCAGGACTTGCTGCGCTTCTTCTCGAGAAAGCGAATAGGGTAATGTTCCTATTTTTTCGCATACGGCCTTAAGATCTGTCGGTGGTTTTTCTATCGTATCTAATGCTAATTTGAGTATGAATTGTTGGTCATTTGATAATTTCTTAAATTTGGAACAACGTGAGAGCTGGCTTAGTTCGCTTTTGGCATTAAAAACACCACTGCTCTGTATACTTTCTGCGTAACCGATCACGTCAAATAACTGTGCTTCAAATGAAGGTTTTTTATGTAAAATTTTGTGATTTGTATGTGGCGCTGATATGAGTTTTTTCTGCATGAGTTACTCCTGCGTTGGTTAGTTGGGGGCATAAACTATTAAGAAATTTATCAGGCAGGATACGGTTCCCAAAAAAAATCTACAAGAGTATCCTGGCATCGATATGAAACTCCCAAAAACGATCACTCCTTTCTTTTTTCATTTTTTAAGGCCCTACAAACGCTATATCGTAGGCCTCTTTCTGGTGAGCGTTTTGTGGTCACTACATGTCTCCCTTCTACCCTATGCACTCAAGCTACTTGTAGATAGAGTGAGCACATTTCAAGGAGACTCTTCCGAATTTTTTAACATCGTAAAATGGCCGGCATTGGGATATATAGGTCTTTCTCTTGCGCTTGGCATGACCTTTAGGTTTTACGATTTTCTTCTGATGCGCTTTTTACCCAATCTTAAGCGCGATGTTCAGCATGCCATGTTTACTTATTTAGAAAACCATTCTTATGGCTACTTTCAAAATAATTTTGCAGGCTCTCTTTCTAATAAAGTAATGGATATGGTGAGAGGCGTTTCAGAAATTTTGCAGATGTTTATGGACACGTGCGTCGCCTCTGTTTTGGGCATCACGTCGGTACTTGTTACCATGTACAGCGTACGACCTTTATTTGCGTTTATTTTTGGTGTTTGGGCTATCTTTTTCATAGGATTCTCTTGGATTTTTTCCCAAAAATGCCAACCCTTCGCGACAGCATACTCCGAAGCCAAAAGTACCGTGTCGGGCAAAATTGTGGACAGCCTTTCAAATATGATCACCGTTAGGCTTTTTGCGAGACATTCTTTTGAAAATCACTATTTATTGGACTTCACCAATGACATCGTTGTTAAAGATCGCCGCATGCAATGGCATTTAATTCTCGCGAGAACGGTGCTTATGTTGAGCATCACCTCTATGGTCGGCGTGATGATTTGGGCCTTATTGTGGGCACGATCTAAGTCTTTGATTACCGTAGGAGACTTTGTCCTTATTTTGTCTTTAATCGCACGAATTGTAGATATGCTCTGGCAAGTAACCAATCAATTTGTACGCTTTGCACAAGAAATAGGCACCTGCAAGCAGGCACTCAGCATCGTCACGCAAGACCATGATATTAAAGATCTCCCCATGGCAACACGATTAAAGCCTACTCTTGGCGCGATTGCATTTGATGCGATAACGTTTCGTTATAACAAGCCCCCTATTTTTGACGACCTAACTGTTCATATTCCAGGAGGCACAAAAGTAGGACTCGTCGGGTTTTCAGGTTCGGGAAAAACCACTTTTGTTAATTTAATTCTTCGGTTTTTTGAGTTGGAATCAGGAAAGATTGTCATTGATAATCAAGATATTGCTACTGTTACACAAACGTCATTACACAATGCCATTTCGATGATTCCTCAAGATACCTCTCTCTTTCATCGTAGCTTGATGGAAAATATACGATATGGTCGATTAGACGCCACAGATGACGAGGTGATTTTAGCCTCAAAACAAGCACATTGCCACGACTTTATACAAGAAATACCCGAAGGCTATGCAGCCTTGGTCGGCGAGCGTGGCATCAAACTTTCTGGCGGCCAGCGTCAACGCATTTCTATCGCAAGAGCTCTTCTAAAAAATGCGCCTATTTTAATCCTTGATGAAGCCACTTCAGCCCTGGATTCTGTTACAGAAGCCCAAATTCAAGAAAGCCTACACCATCTGATGAAAAACAAAACAACGCTCGTCATAGCCCACAGACTTTCTACGTTGTCTCAAATGGATAGACTCTTGGTTTTTGATAACGGGAAAATAGTACAAGATGGGACTCACGAAGAACTTCTTACCACACAGGGACACTATCAAACTTTATGGAAACTACAGGCCCATGGTTTTTTGCCAGAAATTAATAACTAAATAAAAATCACAACGCCTTATTCCAAGGCATTTTGGCCAATACTTCTGCCAATAAACAAAATCCAAAAACACCCGCAACACATAAAGCGGTTCCTAATACACCGGCCACCAACGAAAATTGCACCGAAACGCCGTACGCCAAAAATGAAAACAAGGACACCAATCCACCAACAATAATTTGCACTTGTCTAAAAATAGAAATAGTTACTCTACGCTTCACAGAAAAAACAGGCTTGCCCTCCGATTTCCAAGCAGACATTCCACCCGCAATCACTTCGCACGAAATCGACTCACCAGCCAAACGATCTTTCGCCATACCCGCCCTCTTCCCAGACTGACACATAAGTAGAATCTTTTTATCTGCCAACAGGGAGCTAAGAGATGCGATCTGTTGTAATTGAGACAAGGGAATATTGATCGATCCTTCCACATATTCTTTGGCATATTCATCGCGTTCACGGACGTCTATTATGATTTGATTTGGCATGGGGCTTGTTCCTTTTTTAATAGAAGTAGTTTGCGGAGAACTTAAAATGAGAAAGTGGCGGGATGTATTAACGGAAAGACTAAAAAATAATCCGAAAGAAGCACGAACCTATTTATAGCCCGCACTTGAGGATTATCAAGAGGCTCAAAATAGAGAAGCATTTTTATTGGTGCTTAGAACGCTTGTAGATGCCAAAGCCGACATGGATTGGCTCTATCTAGGTCTTGGTGGGGGTGGAGCTGGAGCTGGACGACCTACCGTAGGCGGAGGAGGGTTAGATCCTTTTTTTCCCATCATATTTCTCCTGTATTTCGTTTATAGAATTCTAGCCATTTTATATCATTTACATCTATCATGATGGCCGTGACACCGGTAATTCTAGTTTCTTTACCATCATTGTCAACCCAAGATGGATCGGCAATTACAAAATGTCCTTTGCTTGGATCTGAGGGCCATTCTTTAGGCCATCCGTATACTCTCTGATTGTCCTTAAACTGTATAGCGATAAATGTTACGTTTTGACAAAGCTCACCAACCCAGGGGGGTACTATGTATCGGGTCTTCACAGTTTGGTGAATCTCAGCCTACAGAACACAAGCCAGCTGCCAAACAAATTCTAGAAATTCTTTCTCCTTTCTTTCAAGGCACTGATTTCCAGAGATCTGCCATAGAATTAGCTAAGAGAACGTTAGAAGCATCGTAAATCTAAACTAGATGAGTTGACAAACCCGCCCCTAATTAAGATAGTTAGATCATGTCTTTTCCAGATCATCGTTTGCAACGGTTGCGGCGCACAGGTTCTTTAAGGGATCTTGTGGCTGAGACGCGGTTAGATGCGGATGATTTTGTAATGCCTATTTTTGTGAATGAGGCGTTGTCTTCTCCTCGTGCGATTAAGTCTTTGTCGGGTATTTATCAGCAATCGTTTACGTCTTTGCTGGATGAAGTGCGCGATTGTGTTGAGAGTGGGATTAAGGCTGTGCTTTTGTTTGGAATTCCTGAGAAGAAAGATGGATTGGGGTCTGAGGCGGATAATCCTAATGGGGTTGTTCAGTTGGCGATTGGTATGATTAAAGCGCAATTTCCTGATTTGGTGGTGATTGCGGATTGCTGTTTGTGTGAGTATACGGATCATGGACATTGTGGGGTTTTGAAAGACGGGGTTTTGGATAACGATGGGACGTTGTCTCGGTTAGCGCGTATTGCGTGTAGTTATGCAAAAGCGGGGGCCGATGTTGTGGCGCCTTCTGGCATGATGGATGGTATGGTACGGGTGATTCGGAGGGCCTTGGATCAGGCGGGTTATCAGCAGGTGTCGATTATGTCTTACTCGGCGAAATATGCGTCTGCGTTGTATGGTCCGTTTCGTGAAGCGGCTGGATCTGGTCAATTTTCTGGGGATCGCAAGCATCACCAGATGGCACCGTCTCAATCTCGCGAAGCCCTTTTGGAAGCGCAATTGGATGTGGAAGAAGGTGCTGATTTTCTAATCGTGAAGCCTGCCACGTTATATTTGGATATTATTCGGGCAGTTCATGATCGCTTTTTGGTGCCGGTTGTGGCGTATCATGTGTCTGGTGAATATGCGATGGTCAAGGCCGCTTCTGGTCTAGAACTATTGGATGAAGCTGCGGTGTTTCAGGAAACTTTTATGGCTATGAAACGCGCTGGGGCACAATTAATTATTTCGTATTATGCGAAAGAGATGGCGCGGGCGCTTAAGTAGAATCCGCCCTTAACCACATTAACGGTTCATGCTATGATGAATTTGTTTTTTGAATCCCCCCCTACCTAATTAATATTTTATAAGCGTTTAAGGAGATATTATGGCTCAACAACAGACAACCACCTCGTATGGTGCGGACGAAATCAAGGTATTAGAAGGGCTGGAAGCGGTTCGTAAACGCCCGAGTATGTATATTGGTTCTACAGGTAAAGCAGGTCTGAACCATTTGGTTTTTGAGGTTGTTGACAACAGTATTGATGAAGCCATGGCGGGATATTGTACGCATGTTTTTGTTACTATTGAGCCTGGAAATATTGTTACTGTTTCTGATAATGGTCGTGGAATTCCGATCGATTTGCATAAAGAGAAAAATTTGCCGGCGGTTGAAGTTGTTATGACGACGTTGCACGCAGGTGGAAAGTTTGAAGGTAAGGGCTATAAAATTTCGGGTGGTTTGCACGGCGTGGGTGTGTCTGTTGTAAACGCATTGGCAGAATGGCTAGAAGTAGAAGTAAATCGGGATCAGAAACGATATACACAACGTTATCGTCGTGGTATCCCAGAAAAATTGGTGGGTGATTTCTCAGAGTTACCAGGTCAACCGACCGGAACGCTTATTCGGTTTAAACCGGATGCTCAGATTTTTGAAGAAGTTGATTTCACCTGTGAAGTCATTGATCACCGTCTGAAAGAATTGGCGTTCTTAAATCCTGGTATTACCATTTCATTTAAAGATACGCGTGAAGAAACGCCTGTTGAAGCCCTCTACTCTTTTGAAGGTGGGATCAAATCTTATGTAGAGCTTTTGAATGCCAATAAAGAGATTTTATTTACGCCTCCAATGTACATTAAAAAAGTGCGTGAGGATTATGAAATTGAAGTCGCCGTTCAGTATGTTTCTGATTACTACGACGAAAATGTCGTCTCGTTTGCCAATAACATTCGTACAAGAGAAGGCGGTACACACGTTGCAGGATTCCGTTCTGCATTGACCCGCGTTATGAATAGTTTTGCTAAAAAATATGATCTTATTAAAGATAAGAAAGAGACTCTAACTGGGTCTGATCTTAAAGAGGGCTTGACCGTTGTTATCAGCGTTAAGCTTCCTAACCCTCAGTTTGAAGGCCAAACCAAAACAAAATTAGGCAACTCTGACATTAAGGGAATTGTCGATTCTATGGTTGACGAAGGTTTGACAGACTTTGTTGAAACCAATCCTCGTATGGGTAAACAAATTATTAATAAAGCACTTATTGCACAGCGTGTTCGTGAAGCAACCCGTAAGGCACAAGATTTGGCCCGTCGTAAGAGCGCTCTTGAAAGCACGACTTTGCCTGGAAAATTGGCAGATTGTTCTAATAAAGATGCTGAGAGTTGTGAGATTTATTTGGTTGAGGGAGATTCTGCGGGTGGTTCTGCCAAGCAAGGTCGGGATCGGAATTTTCAAGCGATTTTGCCATTGCGCGGTAAAGTACTAAACGTTGAAAAAGCACGTTTGGACAAGATTTTGGCTAACGAAGAAATTCGGTCTTTGATTACAGCGATTGGTCCAGAAGCAATTTCTGGGTTTTCTAATACGGATGATGATGAGGATGCGATTGCGCCTGTAGCTGTCGACGCAGACGGTCAAGTGGAGCTTATTCCTGAGTTACCAGCCGTATTAAAAAAACTGAGATATCACAAAATTATTATCATGACCGATGCTGATGTGGATGGTGCGCATATACGGACTTTGCTGCTTACGTTTTTCTTTAGACACGCACGCGCTTTGATTGAAGCGGGTACGTTGTATATCGCACAGCCCCCTTTGTTTTTGGTTAAGAAAGGCAATACCAAACGGTATTTGTACAATGAAAAAGAATTGGAAACGACCCTGCAAGAACTAGGTCGTGATAAAGCAGTGATTCAACGCTACAAAGGTTTGGGAGAAATGAATCCGGACCAACTTTGGGATACCACAATGGATCCAGATACCCGGACGTTGTTACGTGTGAATCTTGAAGATGCTGAACAAGCCGATGAAATCTTTACGATCTTAATGGGAAGTGAAGTGGAACCGAGAAAAGCATTTATTGAAAAATATGCGAAGACCGTCCGCTGGATTGACGTGTAGGAGAGAATCATGGAAGGCACACAAGAAAATTTATATTTAAACCAAAATATTAATTTAATTCGTATTGAAGATGAAATGAAAGCCTCTTATATGGGCTACGCGATGTCCGTTATTGTTGGACGTGCGCTGCCAGATGTCAGAGACGGACTCAAACCTGTGCATAGACGTATTCTGTACGCAATGCACGACGCAGGATTTATTGCAGGTCGCCCTTACAAGAAATGTGCTCGTATCGTCGGGGACGTTTTGGGACGGTATCACCCACATGGTGACAGTTCTGTTTATGACGCGTTGGTACGTATGGCTCAAAACTTTTCACTGAGATACCCGTTAATTGATGGACAAGGGAACTATGGATCGGTAGATGGTGATAATGCGGCTGCGATGCGATATACAGAAGCCCGCATGTCCCGTATTTGTATGCCTCTTTTGGAAGATATTGATAAAGATACCGTACAATTCGTGCCCAACTTTGATGAATCATTACAAGAACCTACGGTTCTACCGGCTAAGCTCCCTACCCTACTTTTGAATGGAACAGCTGGTATTGCGGTTGGAATGGCGACTAATATTCCGCCTCATAATTTAAATGAATTAGTAGATGCGCTTTGCGTGTTGATTGATGATCCAGAAGCTAGCGTTGAAATGTTAATGGAACATATTAAAGGGCCAGATTTTCCAACAGGTGGCATTATTTGTGGCACGGAAGGGATAGAAAAAGCCTATAGAACGGGTCGTGGGAGTATCTTGATTCGGAGCAAAACTGAAATCGAAGAATCCAAGAAAAAGAATAAGCTTGCGATTATCGTGACCGAAATTCCGTATCAGGTGAATAAGGCCAATTTAATTATTAAGATTGCGGAATTGGTTCAAGAAAAGAAGATTACGGATATTGCGGATCTTCGGGATGAATCTGACCGTAAAGGACTTCGTATTTATATCGAGCTTAAAAAAGATGCGATGCCTGAGGTTGTTCTCAACCAATTGTATAAACACACTCAGCTTCAAACAACGTTTGGGGTTAACATGGTGGCTTTGGCTCACGGTATTCCTCAGACATTAACGCTTAAAGAAATTCTGACGCATTATGTTGCACACAGAAAAGAAATTATTGTTCGTAGAAGCCAATTTGATCTTAATAAAGCAAAAGACCGTCTCCATATTTTAGAAGGTTTACGCATTGCACTTCAACATATTGATGAGGTTATTGCACTCATTAAAGCATCGCCCAATACAGAAGAAGCGCGTCAGGGCTTAATCTCTACATTTGGACTATCAGACAAACAGGCTAGCGCGATTCTGGAAATGCGTTTACAACGTTTGACTGGACTTGAGCGAGATAAAATTGAGCAAGAATATACAGCGCTACTTGAAACGATTAAAGATCTTGAAGATATTTTGGCGAATGATTCTCGTGTAAATACAATTATCAAAACCGAATTATTAGAAATGAAAGACCGTTTCGGAGACGCACGTAGAACCCGTATTGGGGATGCTGTGGGTCTTATGAACTATGAAGACTTGATTCCTGACGAACAGGTTGCTGTTTTGTTCTCTAAAAAAGGCTTTGTAAAACGGATGAAGATTGATCTTTTCCGTAGCCAACTTAGAGGTGGACGTGGTGTAAGTAGTATCACGACACGCGAAGAAGATATTGTAGATCAATTGTTTGTGACCAGTTCACATGATTATCTCTTATGCTTCACCACCAAGGGACGCGTATTTAAAACCAAGGTCTATCAAGTACCTGAAGCGTCTCGTCAAAGCAAAGGTGTGTCGATTGGGCACTTCTTGCAATTGGAAGAAGGCGAAATTATTAGTGCGGCGATTCCGGTACGTTCATTTGATACCGATGACTACTTGTTTATGACGACCAAAAACGGCATTATCAAGAAGACGCCTATCAATGCATTTATTCACTTCAAAAATCGTCCGATTGTTGCATTAACACTGGATGACGGAGATCAATTGAAATGGGTTGCGCGTACAACTGGGGATCGGGACATTGTTCTCGTGACATCGGCGGGTATGGTTATTCGATTCAATGAAACCCAAGTACGTGCGATGGGCCGTGTGTCCCGCGGTGTTAAGGGCATTAAAGTGAAGGCGCAAGATTTACTTGTCAGTATGGCAATGATTGATCCTGAAAGCAAAGCCAACTTACTCATCATTACGTCTAATGGACATGGTAAAAATGTACATGTAGATGAATTTAAATGTCAGAAGCGTGGCGGCATTGGGGTTCGTGGTCTGAAGTTCAGAAAGACTGTGAAAGGTGAAGAAGTGACAGATGCCATTGTTGCGCAAAAAGAAAATGAAATTATGGTTGTAACCAAAAATGGCACGATGTGTCGTCAGCAAATTAGCTCGATCTCAACACAACGCAGAGAAGCGATGGGTGTTCGTATCTTGAAGCTTGATAAGGGCGATCGGGTTATGGCAATGAGTGAAGTCATGAAAGACGATGTTGTTGAAGCACCTGCTATTACGCCACAACTTTCACTTGGAGATATTGCTTAGAAATTAGGGGCTAGTCAGGTGTCCGTACTGGGCATCTGACTACGCAACTTTAAAAACACCTTCAAAAGGGTCTCCGGAATTTCGGAATCTTTCAAAAATAAGGTTGAAACTCTTTTTAAGAAGTTCCTTGAATTATCCACCTTATTCCGGTCATCTAAAATTTGTAAGAAGTCATTTAGATCCTCATGTAGTCCGTAAAAATTAATCATATCTAGATACTTTCTTTCTTCTTTGTCTAAATTCTGGGAAAGCATTTTCCATATGCCTTTCTGCACGATTTCAAATGGCAAGTATTCCTTATAATACGCCTTTCCTTCGTCTGTTGTGTGCCTAAATAAAACACTTTCGAATATTTGTAGATGAACCCTATCGTGTCGTCCGACAGCAGCAGGCCCAACGGATCTGCCATCTGCATCAGCCCATTCAGGGCAAATAGAAAATGGCCAAATAACCTCCGATAACTGGCCATTTTCAGTTTTGGCTTCGAGCATCGTTTGCAAAATTAGGTCTAAAGAGAATAACCCCTTTGGCCCATATAAGGGTAAAAGGCAGATCTTTGGGAATTGATGGCAAATATTTTCTACACGCTCAGCATGAGTCTTAATCGCATAAAATCCATGGTTTTTTAAACTCGAATTTTCACTCATCAGTAAAGTTTCTGCCGTATCTACCAGTAAAAGTATAGCATTTATAGTATCGCGGTAAGTTACGGACTCTTTTCCGAATAAGTCTCTAATGGCTCCACACTGCCTTATAACATCTGGAAACCTAGATAACGCTTTTTCAAATGGGATTATGTTAAAGTACATTAACTTTTGTAGCTTTTCTTTAAGATCTCCTGAAATCAAGGTGTCCGCGGTAGGTATTTCTACTTGAAGACAATGACCTAGATCCAATAGATCAGAAACAATAAACGCTTGGTTTATTCCCTCCCCGATAGAATCAAAAGCTAGTATTTTCTGCATGGTCCCATCCTCTTTTGTATAAGAGAGAGGCTCTACGGTGTGCGCTGAATTCTACGACGTCTACACTGAATGGTGTGCTCTACGGTGAACAGGTACTTGAACTGATCCTACGGGGAAGTTTATTGCCTCTCTTATAGTTATCGTATTGAGAAGGGAAAAAATTTCACCTTAAATGTTCGGGAATAGCTTCTTCACTTATTTTTTGGATTTTCGGGGAACGTTTTCGCTTTATTTTTTTTGTTTTTGATACAGGATCTATTGTTTTTTCTTTAGGCAAAACATTTAGATCACTTTTGTTAGTGACTTGCTCCATAACTTTATGGAGTACCCATTCTACGGGCTTTAGCACCAGGGCCCCTTTTAAAACGGAGGGACTTACAAATAGAACAGGAATAAGAAATATAGGTAAGATCAGGGCGCCTTTTATAGCCCCCGCAGCTGCACCCGCAATACGATCAATGGGTTTTATAAGTGGAATATGCATAACGCTATCTAGCATCATTTGAAGCAGGTATGCCAAGAAAAAAACGATTCCCCATACGGCTACAAAACTTATGATAGCCAAATATAATGGATTGATGTGAATCCAGATCAGGAGATACGACTGTAAGACTGAAAAATATTTTAGTGCTAAAACAATGCCGCCAAAAAATGTTAAGAGATTTACGATGATTTTTGTAAATCCTTGCTGAAACCCCTTGAAGGCAAAGACGCCCAAAACCAAAGCAACAACAATATCTAATAAATTCATGTAGAGGGTAAATCCAGAATAGGGCTAATATTTTTCTGTATTTCTTTCGTGATTTCTTGAATGCTCTGATGCCCATCAATGATATGAAATGGGAATTTTTTTCGGAGTTCTAGAAAGGCTTCTTTTATTTTTTTTTGGTAAAGAATAAAGCTATCAAATACATTTCCTGCCAGGCCGAGATCCATACCAGATTCCCAATACCCTAAGCGTAGATTTTTTTCGAAGTACCGTTCGACGAGCCGTTCTGGTTCAACTTGTAGATAGAGAACCAAGTGGGGAATGAGCGCAAACTCATAAATTTTTTCTAGCCATTCTGGAGAGGCACCTCTGACGGTATCGCGTGCCATGAGCGTATAGATATAGCGATCACAAAGAACGACGGCACCTGATCGGAGTGCGGGTATAATTTTATTTTCTAATTGATCTGCAAAGTCTGTCGCATAGAACAAACTCATGGTGGTATGGAATAACGTATTGCCTTTTTGGGCTTCTATGAGTTCTTCTGAGACCAGTGTGGAACGCTTAATACCGACATCAATTACGGAATAACCTTGGTTTTCTAGCCAAGATTTGATGGCATTGATTTGAGAGGTTCTGCCAGAAGCATCGGCACCTTCTATGACCAGTAGCTTTCCGCTTAGGGTGCGGACATCACAATGGGGAAGCCCTTCTACGTAAAATTTAGCCATGATGACTTTCCTTGTTTTGACCTACAAACTTAGGAAGTTCAATATGCTTTGAGATGTAGTTTCTCACCCATAATTGTTGCTCTCGAATGGCTTTAGTCGCATCTACGCGAACAAGTCCTTCTTCTGCAACAACGGTGTCATAATGGTCGTAAACGCGTTTCTGAAAGAGTTTAAATGATTCTTGGATATCGGTGGATAAGCCTAGGTCCATTCCTGCTTCAAAATATTTTAACTCGGGTCTTCCGGACAAAATACGATCAAGCGACACGGATAAAGGGACGTCGAAATAAAACGTAATATCTGGTTTTACGGCAAAGCTATACAAGTTTTTTACCCAGTTTTTGGAACACCCTCGGGTCATGTCTCGCACGTAGGCTGTGTAAACATAACGGTCGGATAAAACGATATAGCCCGCACGCAATAAAGGCGCAATTTCTTGTTCGTAACGATCTGCAAAATCGGTGGCATGTATGAGACTGAAAGTGGTGGGCGTGAGAAGTTGACGTTTCTTGCCTTTTGAACTGGCTGCTTTGACAATTTTCGAGGAGTTCCATTGGGTGAAAAATACTTTCATGTTTTGCATTTCTAGCCAGCGCTTGAGCAGATATATTTGCGTCGATTTTCCTGAACCATCTAGCCCTTCCACTGCGATCAATTTTCCGGGATAGGGATGGGAAATTTGTGTCATTTAAGTCCTTTAATAAATCGTTTTATCCGTAAGACAGCTTCTTTTAATTGATCCATATCGGTTGCATAACAACAGCGAATATAGCCTTCTGCACACACACCAAATGCATTACCTGGCACAACGGCAACGCGTTCTTTCTTTAATAAGTTTAGAGCAAATTCTTCGGATGACAATCCCGTATGCTTAATGGATGAGAAGGTATAAAAAGCACCGGATGGCATGGGGGTGGGAAGTCCTGCTTCGTTGAGTTTTTTAACGAAGAAGTTGCGCCGAAGCAAATAGGATTTCCGCATTTCTTCGACTGCTTTTAGGTTGTGTTTAAGCGCTTCAATTGCTGCATATTGGGCGATAATGGGTGCACACAACGCGCTGTATTGGTGGATTTTTAAGGTGCGTGAAACGAGCGCTTCTGGTCCGCAGATATAGCCAAGACGCCACCCTGTCATGGCAAAGGCTTTTGAAAATCCACTAAGTAAAACGGTGCGGTCTTTTACGTCTGGGAGTGAGGCGTAGGAGGTATATCCTTCGTAGTTAAGCTCCGCATAAATTTCGTCGGTGATGACCCAGAATTTGTATTTCTTTGAGAGTGCTGCGATGGCCTCGAGTGTCTCTTTTGGAATGACTACACCTGTTGGATTATTGGGAGAACACAATACCAACGCTTTGGTGCGAGGTGTGATTATTTTTTCTAATTCTTTAGGATCAGGAATAAAATGATTGGCTGATGTGTCGAGCGTGATGGGTACACCACCAGCAAGCGTCACGAGTGGGTGATAACAGACGTAGCCTGGCTCTGGAATAATAACTTCATCACCAGGATTAAGAAGCGCTCGCATCGTAATATCTACACCTTCAGACACGCCAACAGTGAGCATCGTTTCGGTTTTGGCATTGTAGCTCAGATTAAATCTTTCTTTTAAATAGCGAACGATTTCTTCTCTACACTCGAGTAGTCCTGCGTTAGCGGTGTAAGAAGTGGCGCCTTGTTCTAGGGTGGCAATAGCTTCTTCTCGGATTCCCCAGGGCGTGACGAAATCAGGTTCGCCTACGCCTAAAGAAATAATGTCTTTTGAACCGATGACTAAATCGAAAAATTTCCGTATTCCCGAAGGTGGAATTTGATCAAGAACTCTTGAAAATTCAATGCTCATGGCTGGATGGCGAGTCTCTCGAGTTCATCATCAGCGTCAATAAGCACACTTTTTTCTTTATATGTTTTCATGATGAAGTGGGTTGCTGTACTTTGAACATTTTCGATTGAAGCCAATTTCTCAGAAACAAATCTGGAAATTTCTTCAAGATTTTTACCCTCTACAATGAGCAAAAAATCGTATTGGCCAGAAATCAAATAATGGTCGATTACGTTGGGATGCCGCGCGATGCGCTTGGCAATTCCCGTAAATCCACGCGACTTTTCTGGACGTACCCGCACTTCGATGAGGGCTTTTACTTTGCCACATTCTGCGTTCATTTTGTCTTCATTAATGACCGTTGTGTATCGAATAATGGTGTGGTCGTTTTCTAGTTTTTTGACGAGCTTTTTGGCAGTGGCAGTTGTCACACCAATACTGTCAGCAATATCTTCCACAGAGATCCTGGCATTGTTTTTCAACAACGACAGAACCTCTTGCTCATGCTTCGTCATGCGATAGAAATACTCAATGTTTCGGGCCCCAAGTAGGTTGTAAGTGCCACACATCCTTCTTCTAAGAAGATCGGTGTATTGGGACAGAGACTCTTGAGTTCGTTACTGAGGGCTACTGCTTCTGTGTACAAATAGTTGTAAGTAATCATCAGATATTTGGAATAGCCGCCACGCAGCTTGAGCTCTTGGACAATATGTTCTATCAAGAGGACGCGCGCCTGATCTGTATCTTTCACACAATCAATCACATCAACGGCTTCTTCTTCGCCACGTAGTGTAAAAATAGGCTTGAATTGGAATAGTTTGTTCATGAGCTCTAACTGAGACCCTTTTGCAGCCTGTACAACGCCACGTGTTGTTAAATATTTCAGGTCATTTACCATCGTGATGTAATAAATTAATGGTATTTGTTTGGCAATAAATAAATCAATTTGCTTAGCAGATTCGTTACGATGTATCGCTTCTGCTACTTGTAAAACAAATAATCCAAGCCCACCGCCTGCCGATTGAGAGTCGATGACCGTTACTTCTACATGATCAGCAACAATCGTGGCCGCATGTCTGGCATTATCGATGGTTGCAGAAAGCTTTCCTGAGAGGTGTAACGAATAGATTTTTTGGTATCCACTGATATGCAATTCTCTGTATTTCTGAACAAATTCTTCCGTTGTAGGAGGATCTGTTACAGCTTGATTTCCGGTTTTTTCATTTTTTTTCCAGAAGTCTTTTTTGGAGATTTTTCCATCATCCAGAAAATCTTTCCCTTTTATTTTGACATGTAGAGGAATGATTTGAATATTGAATTGTTTAATAAATTTTTCTGGGATAACGGCGGTGCTGTCAGTGACAACAACAATTGTAGAAGCATTTGCCCCCTCACCTTCACCTTCGAATAATTTACCTTTAATCACGTCCAGAGGCAGATAACGATCTGCTTGCATTTTACGAATTTTTTTGATGATTTCTACATCTTCATCATCGAACAAACGTACGCGCCCATCGCTTCTTTTAACATGAGGTAGTAAGCCTACTTGGTCATAGTACCGAATGGTTCTGGCTGTAACACCTAATAGTTTAGTTAGGTAGCCAATTTTATAAAGTTTTCTTGCCCCTTTCTCTAAAACGGGTTTTTCCGTTCTGGGCTTTCTTGGTTTTTTCGGCTCTTTTTTATTGATCATTGCTGATTCCACCTTTATTTATTAAGTATTGTTTGAAGTTCTGATGTAAATTGTGATTCTGTCCGGTGGCCGATAATACGATCTATCTCCTGTCCGTCTTTAAATAAAATATTACAAGGAATACTTGTAATCGTATATTTTTGAGCAGTCACGCCATTGGCATCTACGTCTAACTTACAAACTTTGACTTTACCTTTAAATTTTTCTGAAATTGCATTGAGTGTTGGCGCAAGCATTTTGCATGGACCGCACCACTCTGCCCAAAAATCAACTAGCACATAGGTTTCTTTTTCATCTAAAACTTCTTTCTGAAAAGATGTATCTGTTACTATTAATGGTCCCATATTGTTTCTCCTTGAGCTCTAGAAATACTACAAACCCTTACGTCAACTTAGTTAGATGCTAATTCTAGTGAGATTTAACCGGACTGTCAATTTTTGACCTGTAAAAATCGTATTCTTTTTTTCAGTTTTTTACATGAATATTTCTTGATATTCTTTTTTGGCGAAAGTATCTGTCATACCAGCAATATAATCACAAATAATACGTTCTTTTGACTGGTTTTTTTCATGGTTTGCGATGCGCTTGCGATACGTGTCGGGCATCAATTTAGCATCGGCCATAAAGGCATTAAACAGATTACGAATAATGGATTGTCCTTTTTTATTCATGCGATAAACATCGATGTGAGAATAAAAATGAGCAAATAGATAATTGCGAAGTTCTTTATTTTTCTCGAACATCTCTTTTGAAAACGAAACAAACGGTTTTTTGTAAGATTGGATTTGATCTACTGACTGAATCGATTCTTTCTTTAAACTCATCTCCGTGTGAGCCAAAACGTCGTCTACTTGTTCTGAAATGATGTGGCTATTGATGAGTGTAATGAGTTGCATTTCAGTTACATTTACATACTGAGACTGGATCACTTTTTTGGCTTCTCTCCATAATGTGATGTTGGCGCAAAGTGCATTTTCAGTGAGGAGTCCTGCACGTAACCCGTCATCGAGATCGTGATTGTTGTAGGCAATTTCATCCGCGATATTACAGACTTGGGCTTCTATAGATTTAAAGCCTTCGAGTCCTTCTGTCTGAGGGTTATCCCATGGCGTTGTATGCTTTATAAGCCCTTCACGCACTTCAAATGAAAGATTGAGACCAGGAAAATTGGGATATTTTGTTTCAAGTTGATCTACAATACGGCGGCTTTGCAAGTTGTGTTCGAATCCGCCAAAGTCTTTCATGAGTAAGTTAAGTTCTCGCTCACCAGAATGGCCAAATGGGGTATGACCAAGATCATGTGCAAGCGCGATGGCTTCTGAGAGATCTTCGTTTACGCGCAAAAGCCGTGCCAGATGGCGAGAAATTTGGGCTACTTCTAGGGTATGGGTTAAACGAGAGCGGTAGTGATCGGATTCTGTTGCAATAAAAACTTGGGTTTTGTGTTTGAGTCTTCGGAAGGCTTTGGCGTGGATAATGCGGTCGCGGTCGCGTTGAAAACAGGTTCGGTTTGAGGAGGGAGGTTCGTCATAGCGACGCCCTTTGGACGTCGCTGCTTTAACTGCTATGGGGGATAGAATTTTTAGTTCTAGATCTTCAAAGTAGGCTCTCGCCGTCATGATTAAACTTGTGCGTATCTAACGAAATGTGTGATTTCAACGCCTTGCGGTAGAATCTGTTGGATACTTTGGGTTTGATCTTTTACAAATGCTTGCTCTACTAGACAGATGTCTTTGAAGAATTTGCCGATTTTACCTTCTGCAATTTTTTCAACCATGGCTTCAGGTTTGCCTTCTTGACGAATCTGGGTGCGAATAATTTCTTTTTCAGCTTCTACTTCAGAAACAGGTACTGCTGCTTGGTTCAAATATTGTGGACTAGCTGCTGCTGCGTGCATAGCAACGTCACGACCTAGTTCGTCTTCAACTGACTTACTAAAATTAATCAAAACACCAATTTTACCATTCATGTGTGTATAGGCAGACAATTGACCTTCCGTATCAATAACTTCAAAACGCTTAACACTTAAGTTTTCACCAAGCTTCAAGACATTTTCAGAAAGAATATCAGTGTATAACTTTCCGTTTACTTGCAATGTAGGAAGTGCATCTTGGGTTGTGACATTTTGCTCAATCAGGGCTTTAGCGATGTCGTTACCTAGTTGGATAAAGGCATCGTTACTTCCTACAAAATCTGTTTCACAACCTAGCTCAACAATGACACCTTTTTTCTTGGCTGCGTTTAGCAACGTAAAAATGCGTCCTTCGTTGGTGGTTCTGTCTGCTTTTTTGCTAGCTGCAGAAAGTCCACGTTCACGAAGTAACTTAATAGCCAGTTCAAAATCACCAGCAGCTTCTGTCAGGACTTTTTTACAGTCCATCATGCCTACACCGGTTTTTTCTCTAAGTTCTTTTACTTGTACTGCTGTTACGGACATAGCCGATCTCCTTGGCCGAGCTCTTATTCTTTTATGGTAGCTACTTTTTCTTTTATGATTTTTTTAGTGACAACTTTTTCTTCATCAAGCACTTCTTTTTTAATTGCTTTTTTAAGTTTAGGTTTTTCTTCAATAACTGCTTTTTCGATTTCTTCGTATTCCAAAACCGGTGCTACTTCGATGTCCAACAATGTTTCTGGAGTTGCTTCAACTGGATTGGCTTCCGCATGCGCAAGCGCTTGGGCTCTTTCAGCTTCGGCTACAACATTTTCCGCGCGCTCTCTTTGTCCGTCTAAAACAGCTTGTGCAATGATGGAACACAAGAGTTTGATTGCGCGAATCGCGTCATCGTTAGCAGGAATTGGGAATTGCACTTCATTTGGATCTGCATTGGTATCTACTGCACCAATAATAGGAATACCTAGACGATTAGCTTCACGAACGGCTAATTGCTCGCGCTTCGTGTCGATAATGAAAACGAATGAAGGCATTGTAGTCATGTCACGAATACCATTAAGGTAATACTCAAGACGTGTGAGCATTTTATTTTTACGTGATGCCTCTTTGTTAGATAGTTGATCGAGAATACCGTCGTCTTTTAATTTATTAATATCTTTAAGTTTGTTAATACTTTGACGAATAGTGATGTTGTTTGTGAGTGTTCCACCTAACCAGCGATGGTTAACGTAGGCCATGCCGCATCTTTCTGCTTCAGCTTGAACGGCTTCTTGCGCTTGTTTTTTAGTTCCAACAAAAAGGACAGTTCCGCCTTTTCTTGCACCGTCTTTTACAACTTCATATACTTTTCTGATTAATTTAATGGTTTGTTGAAGATCGATAACGTGAATTCCGTTTCTAGAGGTGAAAATGTACTTTTTCATCTTAGGATTCCAACGCTTAGTTTGGTGTCCGAAGTGAACGCCACACTCTAGCAATTGACGCATTGTTACGATTTCTGGGGGTCTCTCTTGTGTTTCTTTTTTCATGGTTTTGCCTCTCTTTTTGACTAGCCACATCATTACTATGGTAATGATTAAGTGGGAAAATTTCTTCTTCAATACTGAAAAAGATGGGTTTCCATGGTACCCTTTGGGCTGTTATTAAGTCAAGTTAAGGAGAATTTTCATGTTTAAACATCCGCTTTGGCGATTTTGCCTATTTGCTTTTATTGTTTTAAGTTTCCCTTTTTCACCCTATCCCCTCACCGATGGTGACATTGGAAACTGGGCTCCGGTTGCACAGAGAATACAGGCAACAGGTCAGTTTTTATCTGGTGCCAATGATCAAAGTCATGGCCCTTTAATTGCGTGGGGATCTGCTCTTTTTCTAAAGATTGCGCCTACCTCTTATTATGCGCTTAACTTTTTTAATTTATTGTGTGGCTTGTTGGGTGTGGTATTGATGTATTACTTCTCTAAGAAGTTATGGCATCAGGAAGGCGCTGCACGATTAACGACTTATTTATTTGTAACGAGTTTGGTCTTTGTTTATTTATCTCGAACGCCGATGTACGACTGGCCCGCCACGATTTTCTATTTTGCCTTTACAGGTTTTTACATGTTGTATTTGCGAGAAGATAAACCTAAATATCTAGGTATTGCTTTAATTGCTATTGCTATTGGAAGTATGAGTCGGTTTTCAATTTGCTTGGGGCTTGCCGTTATTTTTGTTTTTTTCACATCTTTGATTTATCGTCGGTCTTTATGGTTGATGGTGCGGGACATGGGCCTGATTTCTCTTTCAATTGGCGTATTAAATCTTCCGTGGTTTTTAAGTCAGACCAGTCAAAACGGAGCCGCGTTTATCAAGACGTTTTTGTATGACAACACAGGTCGATTCATCAAATCCACACGACCTCATGCAACGTATCGTGGTGATTTTTACGGATTTAGCCTTTATGTATTAATTGGTATTTTGCCACATACTTTTTTTGTCATTGCCGCTTTTTTCAATAGAGCGTTTGTGCAAAAAGTGAAAGAAATTAAATTATACCAAGTCTTGCTTGCCGCATTTTTACCATGCTTGATTTTATTTTCGCTTTCGGGGCACACCAAATTAGGTCGCTATATTGCGTACGTGTTTCCTAGCTTAATTTTACTGCTGGGTCATTATGTTTATTCGTTTGGTCTAACAGATCCCGTCTTTCGCAAAAAATGCGCCACGATGACATTATATACGTCTGGTTTTCTAGGCGTTATTTTAACGATTATGACTATTCAATTTTATCAAGAGGCTCAACAGTCGCTTCTCTTTGTCATCGCTGTTTTTGGACTTTTGTTTTCACTTTTATGGATGACGTATTGGACGGTAAAAAAACACCATGTCTCTCTTAGGGAAAATGCGGATCGTTTTTTATGGGGCTATGCGATTGGGTATTTATTGTTTTTTGGGATTTTGTCTTACGAATCAACACGCGCAGAGTTTTTATTGAAGGTACACCGTACAATTGATAAAGCGTTGGTTTTACCGGTTGAGGTACGCCTCTGATCTCAGTTTATACTGAATATCTTCTAGCAATTTTCGGTTCACAGAAATAATGTCGGCGATAAGTCCGAAAATGGCTAGCTGTATCCCTACGAGAATACATCCTATCGATAGAATAAGGCTTGGAATATGTGTTGCTGGCGTGTCTCCTAAATAGAAAAGAAGCCAACGTGTTAAAAGCAGCGCGCCGACTAAAAACGGAATAGCTGATAACCAGAGAAATACAGTTAGGGGTTTGTATGTGGTAATCACTCGGCTCATAGTAAGTACGGATTGTTTAATATAATGGGGAACGCTTTTTACGAGACGTGAGGGCCTGAGATCTTCGTTGGTACGAATTGGGACTGAGGCAATAGAAATACCGCTTCTACCAGCCTGAATAATGGTTTCGAGGGTGTAGGTGTAGGTATTAAAAACATTGAGTCTCATAGCGGCGTTTCTACTGTACGCCCGAAATCCACTCGGGGCATCTTGGACGTTGGTTTTACTGAGCGTCCTCACCATCCAGCTGCCTAATTTTTGAAGATATTTTTTACTCAAAGAAAAATGATCTATCTCAAAAATAGGTCTTTCACCGACGACCACTTCTGCTTTTCCATTTAAGATGGGGCCTACGAGCTTCTCAATATCATCTGCACAATATTGATTGTCTGCATCTGTATTTACAATGATATCTGCGCCCCGACATAAGCAGGCTTCTATTCCTGTCATAAATGTTTTGGCCAGACCTTGGTTTTTGATATGAGAAACAACGTGATGCGCGCCATATTTCTTGGCCACGTCTACGGTTTTGTCTGTACTGCCATCGTCGATAACCAACCACTCAACGATATCGATTCCCGGAATCGTTTTTGGCAATTTAGAGAGAGTAATAGGCAGACTGTTTTCTTCGTTAAACGCTGGAATTTGTATAATGACTTTTTTCATAGTTGTGTGAAATAATAGCGCATTATGTCACGATCTGAACAGTTATTCGAAGAAGCATCTAAAGTCCTTGTCGGTGGGGTTAATAGTCCTGTCCGTGCCTGTAAAGCGGTGGGTATGAACCCCTTATTTATTGCCCGTTCTGAAGGCCCCTTTTTATTTTCTGAAGATGGGCAGCGTTATATAGATTACGTGGGTGCATTTGGCCCGCATATTTTAGGTCATGCGCATCCTACTATTATAAAGGCCATTCAAGAGGCCGCACATTTAGGTACTTCGTTTGGTGCGTGCTCTGCACTTGAAACAACACTGGCAAAATTAATTATTTCTTTTTTCCCTTCGATAGAAAAAATACGACTTGTAAATTCAGGGACAGAGGCCTGCATGAGTGCCATTAGATTGGCGCGAGGCTTTACGGGTCGCCCCATTATTCTCAAATTTAATGGCTGTTATCATGGTCATGCTGATTCGTTACTCGTTGCAGCAGGATCTGGGAATTTAACGTTTGGTCATCCTGATAGCGCGGGCATTCCAGAATCGTTTGTACAACATACTGCTGTTTTAGAATTTAATGATAGTGCAGGAGTTCGTGCTTTTTTTCAGGCCCATGGCGAGCAAGTGGCCGGAGTGATTGTGGAACCTGTTTGTGGCAATATGGGCGTTGTACTACCAGAACCAGGCTTTCTAGAGACACTTCGAATCCAATGTTCTGCCTATGGCGCACTACTTATTTTTGATGAAGTCATGACGGGATTTAGGTCTGCGTCTGGAAGTGCTCAGGCCGATTTCAAGATTACTCCTGATTTAACATGTCTCGGAAAAGTCATTGGCGGCGGTTTACCTTGCGGTGCTTTTGGTGGGAGAGCAGAAATTATGGATAAACTTTCTCCGAATGGACCTGTCTATCAGGCGGGAACTTTATCTGGAAATCCGGTTGTAGCTGCGGCCGGTGTTGCTGCACTCACGTTATTGAAAGATCAGAATCACTATCATCGCTTGTCTACAAACTGTTCACGTCTATATACAGGCATTCAAACGTTACTGGATGATGAGGGGCATAGGTTTCAGCTTGTTCACTGGGGCAGCTTATTTTCTTTGTTTTTTACGGACACCCCAATTCGAAATTTAAAGGACGTTAAGACCTCGTCTTTATCTTGTTTTCAGTCTTATTATCACAAAATGTTAGAGGCCGGAATTTATTTAGCCCCTTCTCAGTTTGAAGCAAATTTTGTTTCATACGCACACGGCGTTTCACATATAGATCAAACAGTAGATGCAATTCAGAAAGCCTTGCTATAATGATTTCATGAATAGATCTCTTCGGATTATGGTTGCAACTATTTTGCTGGGATCGTCTAGCCTGTTTGCGTTTGGCTTTCAGGAAAGGCCTAAGTGGAATAAACGAAGTGAACCTGCCAAAACAGTGTCTGAACAACCCGTGCAGAATTCTGCTTTTTCTCAAAAACGTGCAGCGCCTACAGCCCCTGAAGTCGCACCCGTATCTCAAGTTTCTACAGCTGATATGGCTGCCTTTAGAGACTCTTTGCAAAAATCCATTCAGAGAAAAGATTATTTATCGGCATTAGATGTTCTTTCTAAAATTCCTGATAGCGACAAAACCCCAGCTGATCAACAAATGATGCAACGGTTGATGACGGTTTTGACTGTTCGTGAAAATGAAAAAACACAGCCCGCTCTTTTGAAATCTGATGGTGAGCTGGATGCAGCTACGCTTAAACTGGTTACCTCTTTATATTCAAAGGCAGAAAATTTCTATGCATTGGGACAGCAAGATGTTGCCAAAGATTTTTTGGTTCATACTCTGTTTTTGCACCGTCGTTATTTCAGCGCACGTGAGTTTTTGAAATTGGGGTATGGCCTGGCACCTGGTGCTTATAAAGTAGAAGATGTTCAGAATAAATATTGGAAGCTCTCTGAAACGTATTTTTATGGCGGGAATTATGAACGCGCCCTTACGGTTTTAGATACACTCACTTATTTTGATAAAGAAAATTACAAAATTTATGAGCGTATTGGTTCTAGTCATTATATGCTTGGTGACAAGAAAAAAGCGTTAGAAGCATGGACAACTTCCCTATTTTTACACCCTGGAGATAAGCAACTTGAAGAAGTCATTGCACAGGCCAAACGGTTCATTGAAGATGACCAAAAACAGGCTGAAGCAGCGGCCCAAGCGGCATTGACCCAAAAGGTTGAGAAAAAAGAAGATTTGGTGCAAACTGAAGCACAGTTACTAGGTGTGTTTCCGACGCAAACACAAGCCTACGCTTATGCTCAGAAACTCCGAGAACAGAAGCTCACGGCGACTGTCGAAGAATTAGAAAATGGAAAATGGGCTGTAAAAGTACCTAAATCGCAACTCTCAAAAAGGACAACACAATGAGAATTTTGACCCGCTATATTTTAGGTTTTATGCTTGCTATTTTAGTGACCACTCCCGCTTTTTCTGTGACGAGTGAGCAAGTTTTAATGGAAGGGTTGTTGGCACAAAAGGCACAGACCGCGCTTGATAATCTCTTCGGAAAAAACAACTTTATCGTCCGTGCGTCTGTCAGTCTATCGGACTCCCAATATGAGGTGCAATATACGCGTCAATCGGCCGTCAAAGCGATTCCGCAAGCAGCAGCTAAGTCTTCTAGTGAAAAAATGAATATTTTGCCGGGATATCCTGTTATTCGCAATTTAGCCCCCCCTACTCAACATTTGAATCAGCTTCCATTTGATTCTATTACACGCTATGCGCAACCTCAGGTTCGCAAAATCGTGATTGATGTGATTGTGAATCGCGATTTCCCACGTGGACAGGCAGGTCGCTCTACCGCTGTCATCAAGGAAGTCTTAGGGCTGAGCGATAGCCGCGATGTAGTAAACCTGACCTATCGCCCATTTGCTCGCGAATCAGCCTCGGCTCCTGGTGCTGCGCCAGGGAGCACAGCTAATGCCTCTCAAGATATTTTTTCTATACAAAACATTTTGCAATTTACAGCGTTGGTTTTACTTGTCATTTCCCTCATTATTTATATTTTACTTAAGCTTAAACAGTTTTCTTTATATAAGAGTAGTCGGGCGTCGTCTGATTCCAGTGGTGGCGGTTCTAATGTAAGTGTTAGTCCTAATATTGAATTACCTACCAGCAATGGCAATACGGGTGGCGGAAGTGGTCAGGATATTACGATTTCAAATACACCTGCCATCAAAGTTTATTTTGATTTTGTTACTGAAACCAATGTTGACAATCTGATTTTCCTCTTAAAAAAAGAGAACATTGCTATTGAACATATTGCCGTTATTATTTCTTTTTTACCTCCCAAATTGGCCTCCAAAGTTTTGGGAGAATTGGACCTTAAAAATCAAGCCATTGTAACGTCTACGCTTTTAAGTCAGCGATTGGTTAATCGTGAATTTCTAGATAAATTGGAAGGCCGCATGCGTAATTGGCTGGAGTGTTTGGTGGGCGGACAATCTGCCTTTCAACGTATTTTCTCTTTTGTTTCTGGCGAGGTCAAAAAACAATTACTTACGGTTTTGGGTCAAAATGATCCTAAATCTTACGAGGCCTTTAGAAGTAACATTTTGATTTTTGATGACTTGCGCTACCTCGATGATAACGAGTTGAAATTAGTACTCTCTGAGGTCAATGTAGACCTTCTGGCAACAGCCCTGGTATCGGTTGAAGAAGAAACCTATCAGCGCATTGATATCAACCTTAGTAAAGCAGCGAAAGAAATGATTCAACAGTTCTTGGATCTTAAAGGTACGGGGATTGCCAAACAAGATATTGAGTCTGCACAAGATTATGTTTTAGGACTAGCAGGTAAACTTGAAGCCGAAGGTAAGATTCACCTTCGGGAAAAGATTACGGGCTAAGAGAATCTAGACACCCCTCCCGGCCTCCTCTTAGTAAGGGGAGGAGACAAGATTGAAAAAAAGGGGCATTTTTTTAGATGAAAATTGCTGAGCTCAAAAACTCTTCGTTTGACTTGGTTTGTTTTAATAATCGGATAAGTTCTTCTGCTGAAGCTGAGGAATCTGAGTCCATATTTTTGCGTAATAGATAGGCTTTTTTGAGTGTATCATCTTCGACCAATAACTCTTCTTTTCTTGTTCCTGAATTAACCACATCGATAGCAGGAAAAATACGTTTGTTCGCTAGTTTTCGATCTAGATGCAACTCCATGTTGCCGGTGCCTTTGAATTCTTCATAGATGATGTCATCCATGCGAGATCCGGTGTCTACAAGGGCAGTAGCAATAATGGTGAGACTTCCACCATTTTCAATATTTCTTGCACCCCCAAAAAAACGTTTTGGTTTGTGTAGTGAGCTGGGATCCAGACCACCAGAAAGCGTTCTGCCAGATGGCGGGACAACTAAGTTATAGGCACGCGCCAAACGGGTGATGCTGTCTAGCAAAATAACAACATCTTTGCCACATTCTACGAGTCTCTTTGCGCTTTCCAAAACCAATTCTGATACGCGCACATGCTGATCTGGCGGTTCATCGAACGTTGAATAGATCACTTCGCCATCTACCGATCGTTGCATATCGGTCACTTCTTCTGGCCTTTCATCAATTAGGAGAACTTTAATAAGAACTTCGGGATGGTTAATTGAAATGGCATTGGCAATTTCTTTTAAAATGGTTGTTTTTCCTGCTTTTGGAGGAGAAACAATGAGGGCGCGCTGACCTTTTCCGATGGGGGCCAACATGTCCATAATGCGACCAGAAATGGGGTAAGCACCACTTTCTAGCTTGAGCTTTTCTTCTGGATAAATGGGCGTTAAGTTTGAAAAAAGGGTGCGCTCTTTAATTTTCTCTGGCGCTTGGTCATTAATTGCTTCTACACGAAGTAGTGAAAAATAACGCTCTCCTTCTTTTGGAGATCTCACCTGCCCCGAAATCATATCTCCCGTTGCAATGCCAAATCGTTTAATTTGTGATTGCGAAACATAGATATCTTCAGAGCTTGGCAAATAATTATTGGTTCTTAAAAATCCATAGCCATCAGGCAATATTTCTAAAACACCTCGTGCAAACACAAGCCCATTTTGTTCTGTTTTATTTTGAAGTATTTTAAAAATGAGATCGTTTTTTTTAAGTAGTTTGTAATCAGGCACGTTTAGTTTGAGTGCAAGTTCATGCAATATTTTTAGATTGCTTTTTTGCAATTCCATAATATCTAAAGTCTGTTCTTTTTCTTGAATTGCAGGGGTTTCCATGGTGATTATATGTTCCTAGACGTGGGGATTTGGATGATTTATTTTTTTGCTTTGGGAGTTATAGACGGGATGTAAAAGTGATGTATAAGTAATGCGTTTTGTATTTTCGGCGAGTATACCTTTTTTTATTCTGGACGTCTAGTCGGGCGATTGCTATAGTCAACAGGCTTGTTTTTAAGCTCCTGTAGCTCAGTAGGTAGAGCGCATCCATGGTAAGGATGAGGTCACCGGTTCAATTCCGGTCGGGAGCTCCATTAGAGCCTTTGGATGAGGATTAGTTATGGATTATATTTCTGCATTTCGCTCAGCCTTGCCCTCCTCTGCGATTTCTGTTGATTCCGAAATTTTATCTTCACATGGTCATGATGCCTCTTTGGGCCAAGACTATCAGCCTGCTTCCATCGTCGTATTTCCCGAGTCTGATGCAGAAATTTCTATTATTTTAGAAATTTCTAATCGATTTTCTATTCCTATTGTTCCCCGAGGTGCAGGCACGGGAATGACGGGGGGATGCAGTGTCATTGGGCCGTGTATCGTTCTGTCATTTGCACGTATGAATCGCATTTTAGAGCTGGATCTCGCGAATCGTATTGCGGTTGTTGAACCAGGCGTTATTACTGGAGACTTGCAAGAACTAGCTCGTTCTCATGGCTTGTATTATCCGCCAGATCCTGCGAGCTTGGATCGCTGTACGATTGGCGGAAATGTAGCGGAGAATGCGGGCGGGCCAAGTGCGTTTAAGTATGGTGTGACGCGTCAGTATGTGACGGGACTATCGGGTTTTTATGCAGACGGGACGCCGTTTCATTTGGGCGGGAAATTATATAAGAATGTTGCGGGTTATGACTTATTAAGTTTGATGGTGGGCCAAGAAGGAACGCTGTCTGTTATTACAAAAATTTATTTACGACTTATTCCCTATCCTCGTTTTCGTGCCACGCTTAGAGCTAGCTTTTCGGATTATGATCAGGCGATCGCTACGTTACAAGCAGCCTGTACATCTTCTGTGTATCCAGCAGCCGCGGAGTTTATGGATCGGACGTGCGTGGATGCTGTGCGACGTCATAGGGGAATCGAAGTGCCTGAAGGTGAGGCATTTGTTTTATTTCTATTAGATGGGGATCAGTCGGAATGTGATGTTCTTCGCGAAGTGTGTCTTGCTCATGGGGCAAGCAATATTGAGATAGCGCTTAGCGATGAAGATCAAGACGCGTTTTGGAAGATACGGCGCTCAGTTTCGGAGTCTTTGACTGCGATGTCGGTTGCAAAACGTTCACACGATATTGTGGTACCTCCGGATCAGATTGGACCCTATTTAAAAAGTGCAAAAGCGTTGGGAGAAGAAAATGGTGTGACAGTTTTGGGATACGGCCATTTGGCCGATGGGAATATTCATGTGAATATTTTGCAGACGGGGACAGCACTCATTTCAGAAAGTCTAACCGAAAAATTATTGCGGCTTGCGGTGGACATGGGCGGATCGATTACGGGTGAGCATGGGATTGGTTTGACGAAGAAAAAATATTTAAATTTAATGTTTTCTGATAGGGATATTGAGTGTATGAAAGCGATTAAAGAAGCGTTTGATCCAAAGGGGCTTTTGAATCCTGGGAAGATTTTTTAGATGTAGCAGGCTCTTTTTTACAAGAGCCTACCCTATTTTTTCTCTTACTGAGTCACTGCCTCATGAACAACTTTATTTTGCTTGATCCATGGCATTAATGCGCGGAGTTCGGCACCTGTTACTTCTAGTTGGTGTGCTGCACTGGCTTTGCGCCATGCTTTTAACTTAGGTGCACCTGCCTTGCTATCGTCAATAAATTCTTTTGTGAATTCGCCTGATTGAATTCTTTCTAGAACTTTTTTCATGGCTTTTTTTGTGTCTGCAGTAATAATTTCTGGGCCTGTTCTGAAGTCACCGAATTCGGCTGTGTTGGAGATAGAATAACGCATGTTGGCCATGCCGCCTTCGTAGATCAAATCAACGATGAGTTTCATTTCGTGAAGGCATTCGAAATAGGCCATTTCTGGTGGATATCCTGCTTCTACGAGTGTTTCAAAACCAGCTTGCATAAGAGCTGTAACGCCTCCACAAAGTACGGCTTGTTCTCCGAATAAATCGGTTTCGCATTCGTCTTTAAATGTCGTTTCGATAATACCTGAACGTCCGCCGCCAACACCTGATGCCCATGCAAGAGCTAGGTCTTTTGCTTGGCCTGATGCGTTTTGTGCAACTGCGATTAAGCAAGGAACGCCTGCCCCTTTTAGGTATTCGCTTCTTACTGTGTGGCCTGGGCCTTTTGGTGCGGTCATGAACACGTCTAGATCTGCACGTGGTTCGATTAATTTAAAGTGAACGTTGAGTCCGTGTGCAAATGCGAGTGCTGCACCTGGTTTGATTGCATCTTTGATTTCTTTGTAAAGGTCGCCTTGATATTCATCAGGTACTAAGATCATGATAACGTCTGCATTTTTAACAGCTTCTACTGGTGTTGCAACTTCAAATCCGGCTAGTCTTGCTCTGTCGGCACTTTTAGAACCGGTTGCAAGTCCGATCACGATTTGAGAAACGCCACTGTCTTTCAAGTTTAATGCGTGTGCGTGTCCTTGGCTTCCGTATCCGATAATGGCAATACGTCTGGATTTTAGTAACTCCAAATTGGCATCTTTGTCATAAAATAATTTCAAACTCATAATAAACTCCCTTTTCTCGTAGACTATTTAACTGGGTAAAGTATGCACCTTCTCTTTATTGAAATAAACTGAATAATATGAAACACTTTATTGCAATAAATGGGATAATTATATTATGACTGACCAACATACCCTTCACGTCTTTATCACGCTTGCGGAACAACTTCATTTTCGAAAAACGAGTCTTCGGCATCACATGACGACGTCGGCTTTGAGTCGTGCGATTCAGCGATTAGAAGAAAAACTGGGGACGGTTTTGTTTGAAAGAAGTAAACGGTCTGTGAAATTAACAGATAGTGGTCGTCGTTTTTACGATTTTGCCAAGCAAACTGTCACGTCGTTTGAGCAGTTACAAAGTGATCTACAAGCGACCGACAAAGAGCTTATTCGAGGAACGATTAAATTGTACGCCACGGTTACAGCGGCTTATACGATTTTGCCGAATTTGGTAAAAAGATTTCGCGCACACTATCCACTGGTAACAACTTATTTGGAAACGGGTGCTGCGAAGTGGGGCTATCCAAGATTAACGAGTGGCGAAGCAGACTTTACGATTGGCATTATCACGCATCCCCTACCTGCTGATATTTTATCCCAACGCATTTTACAAACCCCCTTGGTCTTTATTGTTCCTAAAACCTATACCTCACAAACGCTTCAAAATTCACAGCTTATTTTTCCTGAACAAGGGGATTTGGCAACACTGATTACAACGTATTTACATGAACAGCAGATTGCGATTCAGCCTCATAGTTATGTAGAAGGCCATGAGGCAATTTTAGCGATGGTGGCGGCGGGATTGGGGACGGCGATTTTGCCCAAGATTGTGATTGATAATAGTCATCAAAAAAATGAAGTCACTCAAATTGTACTTAAGGCGACCTTGCCTACGTTGGAAGTGGGGCTTTTTGTTAAAAAATCGTCATTGGCATCGCCCGTGAAGAGGGCTTTTTGGGATAGTTGCACACATGATTAGAAGGAGATTTTGAAGAATGACTACTTGGAACGCTCAATTTTATGACAGCCATCATTCGTTTAATACGGCTTATGGAAAATCGTTGATTTCTTGGCTTACGCCGTTAAAGACCGAAATTATTTGTGATGTTGGGTGTGGAACCGGCGATCTAACGCAAGATATTGCTGAGTTGGCTGGACAGGTGGTGGGTGTTGATAGCTCGGTCTCGATGATTGAAGAGGCCAAACAAAAATATCCGGCGCTTGAATTTCAGGTGAGAGATATTCGTGAGCTCAATTACCAGGATGAATTTGATGCCATTTTTTCTAATGCCGCCCTGCATTGGGTTAAAGACGCGGAAAAAGCAGCAAAATCTATGTATGCGTCGTTGAAACCCGGGGGACGTTTGGTGGTGGAATTTGGTGGCGAAAATAATATTCGTCAAATTGTTCAGGGCATTAATGACGCGTTGGATCGGTTTGGATATTCTCAGAATAAAGCAAATAATCCGTGGTATTTTCCTAGTGTTGCGCAGTATTGCAATATTTTGGAGCGGCAGGGATTTGTGGTTCGGGATGTGGCATATTTTAATCGACCTACCGAGTTGGAAGATGGGGAAGCTGGACTAAGAAATTGGATTACGATGTTTGGAGAGGTTTTTTTCGAAGAAGTTCCCACAGAAATTTACGAGCAAATGATCCTCTCTATCGAAGATCAGATGAAGCCCGTTTTGTTTAGTAATGGCAGTTGGTTTGCAGATTATAGACGACTGAGGATTCGGGGGGAGAAATCCAGTTAAGGTCTTTTGCCTTATGCATCCCTAGGCAAGATAATTTCCGTGCTTTTATCTGCCTTGAGTCCACTGTGAAAATGGAGAAATCTTCCAGTTTCAGCCTCTAAAATAAACGTAAAATGACCTTCCTGTGTATCGGAACCTGTGGTGAGACAATATGTACCTGTTGCGACAATAGGGCTGTCGGCACCTCTTTCTAGAGGATTAATGAGTAGCTCTTTCCACGTTAAAGTATTTTGCTTTTCACGCGTTAGAAATTGCTCTAAGTAAAATTCCAAAAGCTTAGTATTACTCCCGTCATTCAGTTTGATCACTCTATCTGCTCTCATCCCACAAAACGTGCTGAGGGGGCTAAATAACGAGGCCGCATCTTCAAACTTGTTTTCACCCACTATATTTTCCCAGCTTTTAAGAGCCGTTAAAACCAGACGTCGTTGCTCCTCTGTTGTTGGACTAACCCATTGAATTTCGCCGCACAAAATTTCTTCAGACTTATGCAACGGGTCAGAACCCACTAAAACTGGAGGATGCTCTGTGGTTTGATCCAGCGTGATTACAGCTTCTTCATCTAACTTTATCCCACTATGGTGATGCCGGATTTTACCCTCTTTATCAACAATAAAACTAAAATGTCCCGTTGTTTTAGTGATAGGTCCCACACCATATTGTTTTTCAAAGGTATATGATCCCGTGGCTAAGCAAAAATTCTCACAGATGGGATTTAATTTAATGAGGTTCCAAGCGATGCCTTTTAGGCCTTTTAAAAATGAATCCATATAGATTTCAATGTGATCAGGGTTACCTTTTACATTTATTGGAACAACACGGTCTGCCATGGTTCCAGAAAAGGTACTTTGAGGTGCAAATAGGCCAGAAATTTGGTCGCCTTGATGGGCCAAAGCTTTGGCTACCCAACCCTCTAATGCCTTGAGAGTAATCTGCTGGGTTTGTGGCGAAATAGGTTTGACAAGTAAAATGTTTAAGATCTGTTGAACTGAGAGTATTTTTTTCATTATCTAACCAACCGCTTCTATTTCATGAAATACATCAAAATCTAAGTGCAAGGTTCCCTCTAGCGTTTTCAATGCATCTTTAAGACGATACCCAAACTTAACTTGGTCCGCTTGATAAATGTGTCGTGCATGCATGGTCTGCCCTAAAACTGAATCATGGCCCGTTAAACTGAGTAGTACTCTTACGTCACCATCGATCATGTCCTGCGCAGTCAGTCCGTAGAGGGGACTGTCTGGTGTAATCTGATGAATTACCATCCAGCTCAACACGAATAAAGGGGTTTGCGCGCGCTCCAAATTGAGGGTATAGAGCTTGCGCATGCTATCTCCTTCGGGAGTAATATCTTTCTTTAAGGCAACCACATTCAAGCTGGCTTCTGCAATATAATGGTCACGTTTATTTGCAACACGAAAGACCAGGCAGTCTATGCCATTCCGTTTATGAATAACGGCGTTACGACTAAAAATAATCCGTGCAGAGGGACGAGAAAACTTTGCAAAAAGCAGCCCCGTCATTAGAGCCATCATAAATAATCCCAATATTATTTCTATAGCAGCAACTGTGTTCGCGAGTATGCTTTGAGGAAAAACGTGACCATATCCAACGGTTGCAAGTGTATGGACTGAGAAAAAGAAGTGATCAGCAAATCCGGTCCCACCATTGGCGAGGCCTCCGATCAGGTAATAGATGCCCCCAAAGATGAGATTTAAGATGAGAAAGAATAACATCAAGATGCCAACAAAGGATGGCCATCTCAGCAAAATTAGCCAGTAATACAAATCATGGAATGGATCAATTTTTGCATTGGTTTTGATAAGTGGTTCTTCGCGTTTTGTCATTGTGCAAATGATTATACATTACGTTTATTTTTTGGTTAGTGTATTGGGATATTTTTCTTTTCTGGCAGATAATTTTTTTCTGTCACGATCTTCTTACCGCTTTCAATCTCAAGATGTTTGCGTGCATTTCCTGAAATTTTCCCGCCTGTTTTGGCTGCTTTTTCTAGTTGATTAAATCCTTTTGCATCGTGGTTTCGAGTGATTTCTGTCGTTGAGGCTTCGCCAAGCATAGAAAAAATGAGCTCCAAATCTGTCATATGATCTCGAAGATTTTCACGTTTCAATTGCTTTAATGACTTATGCTCTTTGGGCTTTAAACCAAATGTCGCTTCATGTATTTCGGATGTTAAAATAGCGTATTCTTTTTGATTCTGAAGACCTCGATCTCCCCATTCATCAGTTAATTCCTCCCTAATCGCAATACCTCGCATCCGTTTTTCAATCCAAGAATCAGGATAACCTTTTGCTTTGTATATTTCTCGGGTGCGTTTGGTGGCTAACTCTGGGTCTTCGATTTCTTGGATACGTTCATATCCGACTTTGGCGAGCCATTTTTTGAATGGCTCTGCTTTTGGTGAGGGGATGGATTGAATTATTCGGAAGATGCCTTCGGTGTTAGAGCAGTTAACTTTTTGTCTTCCACCTTCGGTTTCAATCACAAGGGGGGTGACAATTTGTCCCCACCCTTTAGCAAGTTCAGCGTCTCTGTTTTTGATTTTTTTTATGTAGTCAGTCGGATTGATACTCTCCGTTAATACTTCAACAACATCTACTATGGCAAACCACCACTCATTGTTGTGAAATGCTCGACGAATATTTTTTCCTTTAAAAATAATGAGTTTATTTTCCATTGCTTAGCCCCTTTTAAGAGGACGCTTAATTTATCGCGTCACTAAATTAAATTAAATAAATAAAATCTTATGCGATACTGTACACTTTTATTTTTTAGGAGGGAAGTATTTATCGAACTATTTACTCAAAAGAATCCTTCTTAGAATAAATGACGAAGGATATGTACATTCTGTACGTACCCTTTTTGGGCAGCTCAATGAAGAAAAGTCTGAATTTAATATTCATCCCCCAGCCCCTTCTCTCTCCGAAAGAAGGGGAGAATGAATACTAATCTTCTCAAGATTCGAATCGTAAAAATGATTACTTAGGAACTCTGAAGCCTCCCTCTTTGTTTATAGAGAGGGAGGTTTAGAGGGTGAGTATTATTTATCTCAATCGAGATGCTTTATTTTCAAGCTTCAATATTTGTTAATTTAGATCATCCGTTAATTGGGTGAATCCTAATTCTGACAATCTTTTGTAAAAATTTTTCTCCAACACCCTTTAATCTTTTTGCAATCAATATGGCAACCAAATGGCAACCAATCTTCAAACCCATTTGATTCAAATAAGTTAAAGTGATCCTTTGAGGCTATTTTAAGCTCGCCAATTATTTTTACAAAAACTTCATCCCATAAGAGGCATTTTTTTTTGGCCGCTGTTATATCGAGATTATTTTGGAGGCCTATGTCAGGAAAGTCTAGAAAATGGGTTCTTAATTTATTAATAATGCTTACATAAATTAGTTCATCTTTAGGAAGATGTAGTTCAAGCATTAGGCTATGAAAATCTAACTTTACTACAGAGGTTGGTATTTTAAGCCCTACTATAGAAAAATCAGATTCATCTTTCTCTATTTGCAAATATGTTTCTTCAACTACGGCCTCTCTTATTTTCATCAGAGATTGAAACAGATCGGATAGCACTTCTAATCTTTTTTGTTTTTTCCATTGAATTTTCCAAATCACAAAACTTATGTACGCTACTAATATAGCTATTAAAAGGGTCATTAAGTTATCCAACATCTACAAACCTACCGAGTCTCATCCACCCCAACCCCAACCCCCTGCTCCCCCAAAATCTCCAAAAAATTCGGAAACGACGTATTAATACACTCACAATCCAAAATCGTCGCATCAACCTTCCCAGCCAACGCCGCAATAATCCCCGACATGGCCAACCGATGATCACCTTTACTATGCAACGAAAAATCCAACGGCCGTCTCACTCCAGTTAAATCAAACCCATCTTCAAGTTCAACAATATTTCCCCCAATCGACATGGCCAAATCGATAATGCCATGAATCCGATCGGACTCTTTAACCCGTAGTTCTTTCGCCCCTCTAACTACCAGCGTCCCAGTCGCAAAAAGTCCTGCTACGGCGAGAATAGGAATTTCATCAATAATAAAAGGAATGACATTTTCAGGAACGGTGATGTTATGAAGCCTTGAGGTTTTAATTCTTATATCACCATAGGGTTCGAGCGTATTCTTTTCTGTGGGGGTAACCGTAATATCTCCGCCCATTTCTTTAAGAATATCGATGAGTGTCGCGCGGGTTGGATTGAGGCCTATGCCGGTGAGGGTGAGGCCTGTATTGGGAACCAAAAGTGCCAGAACAATAAAAAAAGCGGCGGATGAAAAATCGGACGGAATCCAAAGGGGCTCGGTGGAAGGGGGTGTTAGTTTTTGTGGAGGGTGCATCGTCGTTCCATCTATAGAAACGCCATATGCTTTCATCATGCGTTCGGTGTGATCTCGGGACTGGCTGGGTTCTGTGACCGTGACTGGGCCGTCGGCGTAGAGGCCGGCTAGCAGGACTGCAGATTTGACTTGGGCACTGGCGACGGGAGAGTGGTAGTGGATGGCGTTTAGGGGCGTTTTACCTTGGATTTTTAGGGGTGGGTAGGTGTCTGTTGTTCCAGCGCCAGTGAGTGTTGCGCCCATTTGCGTGAGCGGATCAACGATGCGTTTCATGGGGCGTTTTTGGATGGAGGCATCGCCTGTGATTTCTGTTGGGAAAGATTGACCGGCTAGGACGCCTGAAATGAGGCGAATACCCGTGCCTGAGTTGCCGACGTCTAGCGTTTCTGCTGGGGGTTTTAGACCATGGAGGCCTGCACCTGTGATGGTCATCGTATGTTCGCCTGGGCTTGTCTGTATCGTGACGCCTAGTGCTTGAAAAATACGAATCGTATTAACGCAATCTTCGGAAAATAAAACGTTTTTGAAGGCGCTAATGCCGTCTGCTAGTGAACCAAAAATAACGGAACGATGAGAGATAGATTTGTCGCCGGGTATAGTGGAAATGGTGGATTGCAAGTGAGTGGATTGTGCTGGAATATGAATAATGTTCATCGTAGTTGCATGGTAGCAGTTCTTTACTTTTCGTGACAAGTTAGTCTATGATTGGAGCTCATTATTTTTGTGATTTTCCCTTAAAAAACAAAGAGGATTTTGTATGGACTTAAAAGAAATTAAGCGTTTGGTTCAGCTCGTTGAAGAAGCCAATATTTCGCATTTATCAATTGATTCTGACGGCACTAAGATCGAAATTAAAAAAGAATTGGGACAAGCTCCCTTTCCACAACAGTATCAAACCCATGCGATTCATCATGCACCTGTAGCACCTGCACTTGCACCTGTCGTGGCCGAAACGCCAGTCGATGCCGAAGCACATTTGACGCCCATTAAAGCCCAAATGGTCGGAACGTTTTACGGATCTCCAAGCCCAGATGCACCACAGTATGTAAAAGTGGGTGATCGGGTTAAAGAAGGTCAGGTGATTTGCATTATTGAGGCAATGAAGCTCTTTAATGAAATTGAAGCAGATCAATCTGGGGTTATTGAAAAAGTATGTGTCAGTTCTGGTAATGCTGTTGAATTTGGCCAGCCGTTGTTTTTGGTTCGCCCTGAGTAAATGGAACTTCGCCAAAAACGTTGGCATTTGTATCCTCCTCAACCTGCTTTATCCGAAAAAATTAGTCATCATTTAACGCTTGATCCTGTGATTGCCCAGTTGTTATTAAACCGTGGCATTCGGTCTTTGGATCAAGCGTCTTCTTTTTTGCAGCCTGAAAATTTAGGCAGTCCGAATTTTCCTGAAGATGTGTTGATTGCGGCGTCTGAGTTGGTTCGCGAGGCCATTGAGAAACAGACGTTAATTTTCGTCTATGGGGATTATGACGTAGACGGCATGACGTCGACTGCGATTATGACGTCGATGCTGAAGAGGTTGGGAGCACGGGTTCATTTTATGATTCCGAATCGGTTTTTGGATGGGTATGGCTTGTCCAAACGGGCACTAGAAATGGTGCGTCAAGAAGGTGCGGGGCTATTAATTACGTTAGATTGCGGCATTAGTAATGCCAAAGAAATAGACCTATTAAAAGCCGATACAGACTGCAAAGTGTTAATCCTAGATCACCATACCGTGCCAGATCGTCAGCCCAATGCAGAGGCGATTTTGAATCCGAAATTTCTTGCCGAAGACCATGCGTTATCAGGGCTTTGCACCGCCGGAATCGTGTATAAATTTTGGGAATTTTATTGCCAGTATTTTAAGTTGGATGTGACGCCAGATCGGCATTTGGATTTAGTCGCCTTGGGAACAGTAGCGGACGTTGCGCCATTGGTACAAGAAAATCGCCGACTTACGTTACTCGGCTTAACAAGTTTGTCAGCACGAAAACGGGTAGGCATTCGGACGTTACTAGAAGTAGCTAAATTTACACACAAGACCGTGTCTCCTCGGGATATTGGCTTTACAATTGCACCTCGCCTAAATGCTGCGGGCCGATTGGGTGACGCTAAGATTTGTGTAGAATTAATGATGACAGAAGACGAGACGGAAGCGCTTCGACTGGCCACGATGTTGCAACAATTAAACGAAGATCGTCGGTTTTACTGCGACCAATTATTAACAGAAGCCCTGCAACAAGCAGAGCAAATTCCGGGGCTTGCAGACCATCGCGTTATTGTTTTGCATGCCGAAGGGTGGCATCCAGGCATTATTGGCATTATCGCGTCTCGCATTGTCGAAACGTATTCACGACCTGCCGTGATTATTTCGGTTGAAGACGGCCTTGCACGTGGGTCTGCGAGAAGTATTGGCGACGTGAATATTTATGAAATTTTGAAAGAATGCCAGCCGTTTTTTTCATCGTTTGGCGGACATAAAGCGGCGGCCGGATTTAGCCTCGTCCCCGATAAAATAGAAGCTTTCAAAGCGCATCTTATTTCGGTGGCTGCCGAGAAAGTTTCTCAGACAGATTTAATGCCCGTTTTAGATTTGGAATGTGAGCTAGATCCAAAACAGTTAACGCTTTCATTGGCCACATCATTACAAACTCTAGAGCCCTATGGCGCAGAAAATCCAGTGCCTCTTTTTTATACCCGATCTCTAAAGGCCATTGATTTTAAAACAGTAGGAAACGGCAAACATTTGAAAGTAACGTTTACAGATGCGGCGAGATCCGTGGTGATTGATGCCATTGGATTTGGGCTTCATGATAAGTTGCAGTTGTTATATAACCCGCAAGTGGAGCTCGCTTTTTCACTCGAAATCAATACGTGGCTTGGTCGAGAAAGCCCGCAGCTCGTGTTGGTGGATATTAAATGACCCCTGAACAGCCGACAGAAGGCAGTCTCGCCTCTTTAATTGAAAAATGTGCTATTTATCTTCCTCCAGAAGATCTCAAAACGATTGAACGCGCCTATGTTTTTGCAGAAGTTGCACATCAAGATCAGTCACGGCATTCGGGTATTCCATACATTACACATCCTGTACTTGTTGCGAGTATTTTGGCGGAGTTACGGCAAGATGTTGCGACCATTTGTGCAGGCCTTTTGCACGATACGATAGAAGATACGGTAATCGACGAAAAGGGGCTCACCAAAGCATTTGGCGCTGATGTTTGCCAATTGGTCAGCGGCGTCACCAAGTTAGGTAAGATTTATTTTGGCTCAAAAGAAGAGCAGCAGGCTGAGAATTTCCGAAAGCTTTTTCTGGCAATGGCCAACGATGTGCGTGTCGTTATTATTAAGTTAGCAGACCGTTTACATAATATGCGCACACTAAAATCGTTGCCGCCACATAAGCAAGAACGTATTGCACTTGAAACACGCGAAATTTTTGCGCCGCTTGCCCATCGTATGGGAATTTGGTCGTTAAAGTGGGAGCTAGAAGACCTCTGTTTCTTCTATTTAGAACCCAACGAATTTCAAGAAATTAAACGCCTCGTTGCCTCACATCGAACAACACGAGAGCAATACTTAGTGGGCTTCATCAAGCACATTCAAACATTATGTGATGACCTAAAAATGCCAGTCAAAATTTCTGGCCGCCCCAAACATTTTTATAGTATTTATCAAAAAATTAAGAAACAACATATTGCCTTCGAAGATCTATATGACACGCTGGGCGTTCGCATTATGGTAGACACTGTGGGAGATTGTTATCAGGTACTCGGCGTCATTCATTCTGCATATAAGCCGATTAGCGGACGCATTAAAGATTATATTGCGGTGCCTAAGTCCAATATGTATCAGTCGTTACATACGACGGTCATTGGGCCCGAGGGGAATCCCGTTGAGGCACAGATACGTACACTGGAAATGCACCAGGTCGCAGAGAATGGTATTGCGGCGCATTGGCAGTACAAAGAAGGTGCTCCACAACGTGGCAAACAACAAGGGGATTTTTCATGGCTTCGTGAAATTATTGATTTACAACAAGACGTCAAAGCCCCACGAGATTTTTTACAAGAATTAAAATTAGATTTATTTATTGATGAGGTATTTGTCTTTACGCCGCTTGGGGATTTGTACACGCTGCCCAAAGGCGCCACTCCTATTGATTTTGCTTATCGTATCCATACCGAAGTAGGACATTGTTGCGTCGGCGCCAAAATTAATGGTGCCATTGCGACGTTGGATCAGGTGTTGCGCAGCGGAGATAGAATAGAAATTTTAACCACCAAGCAAGGCCATCCCAAATTGGATTGGTTAGATTTTGCGAAAACATCTCAGTCTAAAAATCGCATTAAACAGTGGTTCCGACGCCAAGCCACCACAGAAAATTTACAACTAGGTCGCAAAAAACTCGAGAAAGCTCTCATCGTAGCAGGTCATTCTCCTAAAGAAATTCTGACAGCTAATTACTTAGAAAAATTAAAATCTCATTTTGCCATTGAGCGCTATGAAGATCTCTTTTTGCATATTGCGCATGGTGATGTCCAAGCACGCGAAGTCATCACCTTTTTAAATAAATTGCGTCATCCAGAGGGCGAGCCATCTGCACTGAAACATGATATTCCGCTTACTTCAAAATCAAGTAAATCTGATTCGGATGACTTGGGTATTCGGGTCTTGGGTGAAGAACATATTAGCGTGCGCATTGCGAAGTGCTGTCATCCGCTTCCTGGCGACGACATTATGGGATTTATCACGCTAGGATCTGGCATTTCGGTACATCGCAAAGATTGTCGGCATATGCGTTATAGCATCGATGAGACCACAAAATCACGTATTATCGAAGTCTCTTGGGATCCCAGAAAAAAGATACTCTATCCTGTTACTCTAGCTGTAGAAGGCTTTGACCGAACAGGAATCTTACAAGATATCTTGCAAAAAATCGCAGATCATAAAGCGGCAATACGAAAAGTCGAAACCAATATCTCTCCAAACGGAGGCGGCATGAGTGCCACGATTGTTTTAGATATTCCCGACTTAGCTTACTTAAAACGGTTAATGACAGCGCTAAATAGTATTTCCGATGTCATTTCTGTCAGAAGGATCAATCATGATTAAAGTTGCCGTTGCGTCTGGAAACGCAGGTAAAATCCGAGAAATTATGGCGCTGGTTTCAAGTGATCTATGCACAGCATGTTCGATTAAAGAGTTATTAGGAGAATGTCCTGACGTTGTCGAAGACGGCCACACCTTTATTGAAAATGCTATAAAAAAAGTCGCAGATCTTCCGACGCTTCCCAACGTTATTTATCTATCAGACGATTCGGGTCTTTCGGTGGATGCATTAGATGGGCGGCCAGGTATTTATTCTGCCCGATATGGCGGTGGCAAATTAACAAGTGCCGAACAATGCGAGTTACTCTTAAAAGAGTTGGGAGATACGACAAATCGACACGCGCATTACACTTGTGCCATTGCCATTAAATTTCCTTCGGGGCAAGTTGAAGTGACAGAAGGCCACTGGCACGGCCAAATCGGATATGCGTTAAAAGGCACAAAAGGCTTCGGTTATGACCCTATTTTTATTCCATCCGGACTAGAAATGACAGCCGCAGAATTAGACCCAGAAGAAAAGAATAAAATCAGTCATCGTCACCACGCACTCGCGGATGCTAAAGAGATGATCTTGCGCTTTTGCACACAATCAGTATAAACTGAGTCCTTCTTTTATGTCGGGGCGTAGCGCAGCCTGGTAGCGCACCAGTTTTGGGAACTGGGGGTCGGAGGTTCAAGTCCTCTCGCCCCGACCATTTAAATCCTTTTCTATTCACTATTTCTATTCAAAATCTTACTCTCTCAATAGCCTTTCAATACTTTAGTAGGAGCCTCTAATATGTATTCGTGTCAACTTCCTTCCGGATTTTCCGAATGGGCATGTTGGGACTGTTGCGAAATCCAAGCCGGTACTTACACATCAGGCCCAAGATAAACATTTATTTAAAACTGGGAAGCAAAATACGAGCCTTATGTAGTTTGGAGATATAGGCTATATATACATTAACGCCGATTTTGGTTGATGAGTTGTCCATTATCGGCGATAATGGACAGTATGAATTCCTTTAAACGACATATTTCAGATCGATTGGAGCATGTTTTAAGTCAGGGAAAAAGTATTTTATTGCTTGGCCCTCGCCAGGTAGGGAAAACAACCGCCCTAAAAGCACTCACTTCTGATCTTTATCTCAATCTAATGGATCCAGAAGTAGTAATGCTGTACGATCGCACCCCTCAACAACTTCGGCATGAAATACAAGGGCTTTCAACTTCAAAAAAACCACTTGTCATTATTGATGAAATTCAAAAATGTCCCCATTTAACCGATCTGATTCAGGTTTTAATTGATGATCAAATTGCGCAATTTATTCTATGTGGATCTTCTGTTAGAAAAATTAAAAATCTACTTCCAGGACGTCTTGTTTGTCTCTATATGGCGCCTGTCATGCTCACAGAACTTCCTTCTATTACGCCAAAGATTTCACAACTACTATTAAATGGTATGCTTCCTGAAATTATACAGAAAGAGGGGAGTCCTACAGATATAGATCTACGATTAAAATCGTATGTGATTACGTATCTTGAAGAAGAAATTCGTAAAGAAGCACTTGTTAGACAAATTGTGCCATTTTCTAAATTTCTTCGTTTATCTGCAATTGAATCGGGCCGGCTCATTAACTTCCGAAAACTGGCGACACAAATTGGTATTAGTCATACCACTATCGCTGAATATTACCGAATTTTAGAAAGCTGTATGGTAGTAGAACGATTTGATGCATATTCGGAAAGCCAGACAAGACGTCGGCTTGCGACCACAAGTAAGTATATTTTTTTTGACTTGGGCGTACGTCGATTGGCAGCTGAAGAAGGTCATCAACTGCCAGAAGAATACATGGGGCATTTGTTTGAACAATGGGTCGGTCTTGAGCTTAGAAAAGAATTATCGTTACGTTCTCCTTTGGCAAAAGTAACGTTTTGGAGAGACCACAATGGACCCGAAATCGATTGGTTAATTCAGGATCAGGATCAGCTTACTCCGATAGAAGTCAAATGGACATCTACTCCTTCACTTCGCGATGCAAAACATCTTGAACTTTTTCTTCAAGAGTATTCAAATGCAAAGGAAGGATTTATTATTTGTAATACCCCCAAAACTCTAAAATTATCTTCCAAGATTACTGTATTGCCATGGCAAAAATTACAGTCACTATTTGGTTAGAATCCGTTCCAACTCCAAATACTTTTCTGAAGCTTTTTTAATAATGTCCTCTGGCAGTACTGGCCCAGGATATTGTTTGTTCCATGTTGTGGACTCTAAGTAGTCTCGGACGATTTGTTTATCAAAACTTGGAGGAGAGCTTCCTGGTTGATACTCAGATTTCGGCCAGTAGCGCGAGGAATCTGGCGTCAGAACTTCGTCGATGAGAATAAGTTGATCCCCAATACGGCCGAATTCAAATTTGGTGTCGGCTAAGATAATACCGCGTGTTTCTGCATAGTCTCTTCCCAAAGCGTAGAGTTCTAGACTTATTCTTCTTAAGTTTTCTGAAAGTTCAGCACCGATAAGGCTTTGCATTTTTTCGAATGAAATATTTTCGTCGTGGCCACCATCCATCGCTTTGTACGCCGGTGTAAAGATGGGTTCTGGAAGTTTATCTGCCATACGTAAGTTGGCTGGCAAAGCAATTCCGCAAACAGTGCCGGATTGTTGATATTCTTTCCAACCGGTCCCAATCAGATACCCTCTGACAACACACTCTACTTCGATTAAATCGGTTTTTCTGACGAACATAGAGCGACCACGCAAGATTTCTTTGTAGGGCTGTGTTTCGGACGGAAACTCGTCTACGTTGGTGCTAATTAAATGGTGATTGTAGTTTGATCCTATTTTGTCGAACCAAAACTGAGAAACGCGCGTGAGAACTTTCCCTTTTTCGGGAATGCCGTTTGGCAAGACAACATCAAAAGCCGAAATGCGATCAGAGGCGACAATTAATAAATATTCCCCCAAGTCATAGACATTGCGCACTTTCCCTTTTCGGAAAAGTTTGAGAGTGGGTAAATTTATTTCTGTGAGTGTACTCATGTATATCTCCTTTAATTTGGTAACCACTGTTTTGGGTGTCTTAAATAGCCGGTTATTTGGATATCTGGGCCTAGCATTTTCATTTTCATATCCTGAATTTCTGAAACATCGGCTAATTTATTAAAGCCTTTTGTAGCAAATACCGATCGGTCATTTTCACCACCAAATAATTTGGGAGCTAAGAAAAAAATCACTTTATCCACTGCATGCTGATCGAGTGCCGAACTATACACACCAGGGCCACCCTCTATTAAAATATCTTGTATTCCCTCTTCGTAGCATTTATGGAGAATATCCGGCCACGCGATTTTTCCTTCAGAATTCACATCAAACGGCCAATGCGTTACGTGTTTTTTTAGAGACATCGGCAAGATAGTTTTTCGAGCGGTAAGTAAGATAATACTAACGCCAGGATTGGCCTTAAATAGAGCCGAAGACTCGGGCAGTTTTGCTTCTGGATCCAAAATTAAAATAGTGCGTTCTCGTTCTAAATCAGGGCCATCATCGTCTCTGCAATTCAAGAGTGGGTTGTCAGACAAGACTGTTCCAATTCCAATTAATAAGGCCTGATTTTCTCTTCGAAGTTGATGCACTTTTTTTCGAGATTCCACGGACGTAATATATTTACTTTGACCATTCGAGAGTGCAATTTTTCCGTCAATACTCATCCCTGCCTTCAACGTTACAAAGGGCTGTTTGAGAAGATGTGTTTTAAAAAATCCAGCATTGAGTAAAAGCGCTTCTTCTTGAAAAAGACCACTCGCTACTTCTATACCTGCAGAAGAAAAAAGTTCTTTGGCTGATTTTTCTCTGACTTTAGGATTTGGATCATCGATGGCGTAAACCACTTTTGTGATACCACTTTCTATAATGCGATTGGCACAGGGCGGTTGTTTCCCCCAATGCGTGCAAGGCTCAAGCGTGACATAGAGCGTAGCCCCTTGTGCAGCCACGCCACAACGATCTAACGCAATAGCTTCTGCATGTGGCTCGCCTGCTTTTTGGTGAATCCCTTCGCTAATCACTTTTCCATTTTTAACAACGGCTGCTGCTGTGACAGGATTGGGAAGCGTGTAACCCTTTTGTGTTTTGGCCGCTTCAATTAAGCGAGCCATCAAGGTTTTTTCGAATGGGGTAAAAACGGTATTCATGGATTGGCGTTCTGTTGATTAGGATCTACAGGATGAACATCTTCTGTCGCAACTGTAGCATTTTCGGTACTAAAAATAGCGCACGCTTCTGAGCCATTTCCTTTGGATAGAAAAAGACGAATACGTCGGTTTTCTTTGACATTTCGTCCTTCTGGAGGACGGGTTTCGATGACATATCCTTTGGGATATTGTGCATTTTCCCGTTCGCCCGCAATTTCTCCAAACAACTCGTCTTCCTTCAAAATACGAAGCGCTTTTTCTAGGGGCATACCAGTGACATTGGGGACAGATTTTTCAGGAATAGCGGTCGAGTAGGAAACATATTTATGGTACAAGACACCCAATACAGACAAGATAATGATAGATACCAACGTAAGTATCACCCATTTTCTATTTTTTTTATTTTTTCGTCGTTTCACGTCTTGTTTTAACTCCTTCCTGAAGGCTTCTTCTTGATTTAAGGGAATATACTGCGGAGCCTTTACCGTCTTCGGAGATTGTAAATTTTTTAGTAATACTGCAAACGATTGGTATCGATAACGCGGCTCTATTTGCAGACAAATTTGAATCGCTTTTTCAATATGATTCGGCGTACTTTCAAATCGTTTATAAAATGGTAAAGGGCCTTCTAATAATAGGGTCGTTATCCCTGTAATTTTTGAGGTGTTGGGATAGGGCCACTGCTTTCCAAATAAGACGTAGAGTAGGATGCCCATGCTATAAATATCTGATTGAATCGTATAGGTCTGGGATTGCAACAATTCTGGGGCAATAAATATTCCTTCATCAATGGCATCTAATTCTAAAAGTTGATCTTGCAATATGGGTATCGGCAAACAGACGGTACTCAGCATAATATTTTGATCTTGATCTACGTAAAGATCATGGGTATTGAGCTGCCCACCACAAAGTTCTTTCGATTCTAAAAGCATCATGGCCGACACAATCTGAGTACTCCATTTACCCCGAATCGCATCGGAGACATCGGGATTCCCTTTTAAATAGTCCTCCAAAGGAACCAGATTTTTTTCAATAGGATAGATGGCATAAAATTGCGAACCGGTATACTCAAATTCTTCTAATGGCAGTATGTTTGGATGGCGGATATACCGAAGTTTTTGGGCCAATTTGATGAGATCTTGCGTGATCTCTGGTGTTAAATAATTGGCTTTGAATTCCCATACATAATACTGGCTTTGTTTAACCGTATGTTTGGTGAGATAGAGCCGGGTTAAGACGCCCTCGGAGAGGCAGTCTTGCACCTCATAGTAGCCTCTAATCAGTTTGGGCGCTGACATCACTTAGCGCGCTTTTTTACGATGCCTTGCTTACTTTTGAGATTCCGTCTGATATCGACTTGTTTTTCTTCGGATTTTTTCAGAAACGCGCTTACTTTTGTTTCGAAGTCGTTACTTTTGGGTGCTTTTGGAGGAATATATTGAGATATTTTCTCTTCGACTTCCGTTGCTTTTTTTATTGAAAATTCTAGTTTATTTTTTTTGTTTCGTGTAAGAATCTTAACAGTCACTTTTTGACCAACGCTTACAAATTTTGTAATGTCCGTCACATATTCATTGGCAACCTCAGAGATATGCACAAGACCCTCTTCTCCCATATCCAACTTAACAAAAGCGCCAAAAGCCGCAACATGTGTGATCACACCAGAAAATACTTTTCCAATAAGATTTGCGTCTGTATTTTCTAGGGCACTCATTTTGAATCCTTTGGTACGTCGATAATTTTCACAACATGTTCTCCGGGATTAATGAGACCTAACTTTTTTTTGGCTTGTAGTTCCCAATAATCTGGATTTTGCATGAAGAGTAGTTGCTGTTTATATGTCTTATTAAGACGGATCTCTTCCAAATAGGTTGCCTGTAAGGCATTATAGGCAATTTTGAACTCATTATATCGAAAAACATTTTTAAGTCCAATATAGCTCGTATAGCCTAAAAGGAAGAGGGTGAAAAATAAAAAAGCGGGCTTATGAAATTTCACGCAAGATTATAAAATGCGGCTTTACCTGGATACTGGGCCAGTTCTGCTAAGTCTTCTTCTATTCTAAGGAGTTGGTTGTATTTAGCAATGCGATCTGTTCTGCATAGAGAACCTGTTTTAATTTGCCCTGCATTGGTAGCTACTGCAAGATCGGCGATAAACGTGTCTTCACTTTCTCCAGATCGGTGTGAAATGACAGTGGTATATTTTGCGCGATTGGCTTCTTGAATAGTCGCAAGTGTTTCGGAGACTGTTCCAATTTGATTCACTTTCACCAAGACGGAGTTTCCGACGCCTTTTGCAATCCCTTCTTTCAAGATTTTTTGATTAGTCACAAAGAGATCGTCTCCAACCAATTGTACTTTTTTTCCGAGGCGTTCAGTCATGCGTTGCCAGCCGTCCCAATCAGATTCTGCAAGGCCATCTTCTATAGAGATAATGGGATATTTATTACAAATTTCTTCGTAATAATCGATGAGTTGATCCGATGTTTTGATCACCCCTTCACCCTTCAAATTATAGTGACCGTTTTCATAAAATTCAGAGGATGCGACATCGAGTGCCAACGCAATCTGTTTTCCGGGTTCAAATCCCGCTTGTTTAATCGCTTCTAATATTAATTGTATGGCTTCTTCATTGGTATTTAGTGACGGTGCAAATCCACCTTCATCTCCTACCGATGTGCTAAGCCCTTTTTGATGCAAAACTTTTTTAAGAACATGAAAAACTTCTGTTCCCATTCTAAGTGCTTCTGAAAAACTTAGTGCGCCAACGGGCATAATCATAAATTCTTGAAAATCTATATTGTTATCAGCGTGTTCTCCCCCATTGAGAATATTCATCATGGGCACTGGCATTTGGTGCGAATAGGGTCCCCCAAGATAGCGATAGAGTGCTTGGCCAGATGCGTCTGCACCGGCTTTTGCAACCGCTAGGGAAACACCTAAAATCGCATTTGCGCCTAAATTACTTTTATTTTCTGTGCCGTCTAAAGCAATCATGTGTTGGTCGATACCCAATTGATTGGTGACATCTATGCCGATGAGTTCTTGTGCGATGATGTCGTTTACATTATCTACTGCGTTCAAAACGCCTTTTCCACCATATCTACTTTTATCGCCATCCCGCAATTCAAGAGCTTCGCGTGAACCTGTAGAGGCACCCGATGGAACAATCGCTCTTCCAAAATGGCCGCTTTCTGTTAATACATCTACTTCAATAGTGGGGTTTCCGCGCGAATCTAGTACTTGTCTTGCGATAATATCCGTAATTAGTGGCATTAAAAAACTCCTTCGGTCAACATGCGCCCCCTTTAGGGGGTTGGGGGGCCATAGTAGCAAATAAGCCATAATTGTAGAATGGGATGTTTCGTGATACATAGGATGCATGGAAGATTCATTATTATTTTTACTTCAAGCCGCGCTAGACGAAGATATGCCAAACGGTGACATTACATCAGAATTAATGGTACCAGAAAATCTGACTCAAATCGCACGTATTACAAGTAAAGCCTCAGGCATTTTTTACGGCACAGAAATCATTTCTGGCATTTTTGATTTATTAGATTCCAATACGCAAATTGTCTTTCATCACCAAAACGGCGATAGGGTTACGAAAGGTGACGAGGTTGTGACGATAACAGGGAAGAGTCGCGTGATTCTGAAAGCAGAGCGCGTCATGTTGAATTTGATTCAACGGCTTTCAGGAATCGCAACCCGGACATCTCAGTTTGTAACGGCATTGGATGATGCGACGATTCAAGTTTTGGACACACGCAAAACAACCCCTCTGTTTCGGTTTTTGGAGCGACGTGCAGTTGTCGCTGGCGGAGGCACTAATCACCGACTTAATTTGTCAGATATGGTGTTAATTAAAGAAAATCATCTCGCTGCTTTTTTAGCGACTTCGCGTGATGATTTATTGCCTGATTTATTTGATCAAATGCACACAAAATCTCCTGATATTAAGATTGAAATAGAAATCGAATCTTTAGAGCAATTAAGGACATTTGATTTGTCTAAAGTGGATATTATTATGTTCGATAATTTTTCGCTTGAAATGATTCGTGACGGTGTTCGGATTTGCCGTGAGAAATCGTATACTGCAAAACTCGAAGTCTCTGGAAATGTGACGCTTGCAAGCATTGGGCAGTATAAGGGCCTCGGCATTGATCGCATTTCTGTTGGGAGTTTAACACATACAGTAGAAGCCTTGGATCTAAGCTTAAGAATAGAAAACTAAGAGATGCTGGTATTTAACGAAAAAACAGAATTTTCTGACTTAACCTATGAGCCGTTTGTGGCTGTGTGTAAAGCGTGCACTAAATGCGCACTTCATGAAACACGCACCCAAGTCGTCGTCGGAACGGGTCCCGTTACCTGTGATGTCATGGTCATCGGAGAAGGCCCTGGGGAGCAAGAAGATTTACACGGAAAACCCTTCATAGGAAAAGCGGGACAACTCCTCACGAAAATTTTTGAATCGGCCGGTATCGATCGTGAAACGCAAGTTTATATTACCAACACAGTCAAATGTCGCCCACCAAAAAACCGCACCCCTTTTGCCTCTGAAATGAAAGCCTGCAAGCCCTATCTCGTTCGCCAAATTCAATTGGTTCAACCCAAAATATTAATCTTACTGGGCGCGCCTTCATTAAGAGACGTCTTGGAAGAATCCCTTACCATTAGCAAAGTGCGCGGCCAATGGTACAAGGCCCCCGTAGAGTATATGCGCGAACCGTTATACATCATGCCCATGTTTCACCCATCCTATTTATTGCGACAACAAAGCAAAGAAAAAGGCAGTCCCAAATGGCTGACATGGCAAGATATGTTAGAAGTAAAAACGACGATGGGATTTCATAAGACGTCATAGATGATTTCCTAATTCCTAAAGACTCGTTATAATACGATTACATATGGCACGTTCACGCAATCGTAATCGAAATTGGAATGCAAAAAAGCCTCGCTTTACGTATAAACTTTCTGAGCATTTTTCAAAAAAAGACTTTATGTACACGGCAGAAGACGGCACAGAGAAGTGTCGCATTAGCTTGGGATTGGTGGGTGGACTAGAATTATTGCGTTCCCTTGCAAATAATCGCATCAATATCGTTAGGGGATACATCACTCCCGAAGCTGCTGAAAAACAGGGAAACTTCAAACGTAACTATCATCCACTAGGCCTTGCTGCAGATATTACAATCGATAATTTGTCGCCTAAAGATGTTTTTTTACTTGCAGAACAAGTGCCAGAATTTAAAGGACTTGGCTTAAATTTAACAAGCCAATATGTGCATGTGGATACTCGAAAACAAGCGCATCGGGATAGTTGGGTTGTGGAAGAGGGTCGTCGCATTGACCTTACAGAAGAGAACAGAAAAAAATATTTTGAAACCCCAGTATCATAAGTGGGTTTCTGAATTTCTTGATTTCTTAACTTTCGACAAACAGTTTTCATCACATACGCGCACAAATTATGCCCGTGATCTGTCTCAATTTGAGACACAAGACGCTCTAGCATCACTTTCTACTACCACGTGCCGGGAATTTTTATACCAATTAGATCAGCAAGGTTACTCGTCCAAAAGTATTGCGCGCAAATTATCTGCCTTTCGATCTTTCTGGAAATTTTTGGTTGCCAAAGAGTATGTTGCAGAAAATCCTTGGGAATTTTTAAGTTCTCCTAAACTCCCTACTTTATTACCCACAATTTTGGTGCAAGAAGAAATGGCCCAATTTCTAAATACGATTTCGTCGCTCAGAGATCGGGCTATTTGTGAATTATTATATGCCTCTGGGCTCCGAGTTTCTGAATTGGTCTCTCTTGATATGGGAGATTTTGATTTTTCAAATCAAGAATTACGCATTATTGGAAAAGGAAATCGAGAGCGAATCTGTTTATTTGGAGACGTGTCAAAACTCTGGCTAGACCGGTACATCAACGAAGAGCGCGTGACATCTGAACCTGCTGTTTTTGTTAATTTAAAAGGGGGCCGTTTAACCGTTCGTAGTATTCAAAGAATGATTCGCCACTATGCAGATGCAGAAGGACTATCGAGCTCTATTACGCCGCATACACTTCGACATTCTTTTGCTACAGACTTGTACAACGGAGGTGCAGATTTGCGTGTTATTCAAGAATTATTAGGGCACCAAAGTTTGACCTCAACACAGCTCTATACCCATTTGTCGGATGACGGATTAAAGGCAGCATTTCAAAGTGCTCACCCCCGGGCATGACCCCACCCCCAGCCCCTCCCCATTTTGACAAATGGAGAGGGGAGATAGACCTAGTTATTCCATTCTCCAGGCGTTAGCCTGGGGAGGGGTGCCCGAAGGGCGGGGTGGGGTGATATACTTCTATGATGTCTTCTGATTTTGCGTCTCGGGGTGATCGGGTTCTTTCTCCAGTATTGGGGCACTATACCCGTTTGAATATTGTCTCTGGAAAAGGGTCTTATTTATATACACCTGATGGTACCGCCTATCTGGATTTTTCGGCAGGCATAGCAGTCGCTTCCACTGGACATTGTCATCCAAAAGTTGTGAGCGCAATTCAGGCTCAATGCGCGCAGCTTATACATGCTTGTGCAGGTGTTGTTTATTACGGACCCAATGTCACATTGGCAGAACGCTTAGGTGAGATTTTAGGCAATAATTTGAACTCTGTATTTTTCACGCAGAGTGGGACTGAAGCCATTGAAGCGTGTATTAAATTAGCAAAATATGTCACTAAAAAACCTGGTATATTGGCCTTTGAAGGGGGCTTTCATGGGCGTAGTTTGGGCGCACTTTCGCTGACTACTTCTAAATTAAAATATCGGGACGGGTATGCCCCACTTTTAGATCATACGCATTTTTTTCCGTATCCTCACACAGACACGTCTGACGATTTAACACGTTATTTTGAAACATTACCCGATACGGTAGGAGCTGTGATTATTGAACCAGTGTTGGGAGAAGGCGGATATGTTCCTGCACCTACCCCTTTTTTAAAACGCTTAAGAGAATTATGTGATGCCCGCGGCCTGTTACTAATTTTTGATGAAATTCAAACAGGATTTGGACGTACAGGGTCTTGGTTTGATTTTCAGAACCATCATGTTGTTCCAGATATTATTGCGCTAGCTAAAGGAATTGCATCTGGTATGCCGTTGGGTGCCTGTGTGTCACGTCCTGATCTTATGGCGAAATGGTCAACCGGTGCGCACGGCGGAACTTATGGCGGAAATCCTGTGAGTTGTGCGGCTGGTGTTGCAACGATTGAGGTTATCGCAGAAATTTTACCTGCCGTCTTAGAAAAATCTAAATTAGCCGAAATACAATTGCGTGAAGCGCTTTCGGATCATGAACTCATACGGGATATTCGGGTTAAAGGCTTAATGATTGGCATTGAGCTTCGTGATGCAGCACTGACAAAACAGATCATGACCGCATGTCTTGAAAAACATGTGATTGTGGTTTCCTGTGGCATTCATGATAATGTGATACGTATCATGCCCCCACTTACTATTTCATTTGATGAGCTAACCCACGGCATTTCTTGCCTAATTGAGGTACTTAATGCACATCGTTAAAGGAAAGCGCGCGGTAATGGAAGCGTTACAAGCGTCTGTTCCTGTAGATCGTCTAGTAGTAGCACAAGGGTTTGATAAAAAACCAGATATACAAACACTTCTCAAAATTGCAGGAAGTCGTCGTATTTCTATAGAAACATTATCCATGAATGCCTTCGAAAGAGTCGCTTCAGACTCACATCACCAGGGCATTATGGCCTATGTTCATGAAAAACAGCAGATTACATTAGATACTTTATTAGAAAATCCAGAAGAGTATCCGATGGTAATAGTTTTGGATCATTTGGAAGATCCCTATAATTTTGGTGCTATTTTGCGAACCTGTGATGCCTTTGGATTAAAAGCTGTTTTATATCCCAAAGACCGAAATTCTCAAATTTCTCCTGGGGTTATCAAAGCCTCTTCTGGCGCAGTCTATCATTTGGATTTGATTAAAGTAGTCAATGTGGCGCAGACGATTCAGAAATTAAAAACGGCTGGCTATTGGATATATGGCACAGATGTCCAAAAGGGTGTTGCCCTCCATGACTTTAAACCTGTTTTCCCTTTGGCGTTGGTCGTAGGAAATGAGTCCAGCGGACAATCGCGCTTGGTTTCAAAATTGGTGGATGCTAATTTACATATTCCCATGCATGGTCAACTAGGATCTTTGAATGTGTCCGTAGCCACCGGCATTTTAGCCTATACCATCTCCCAGGCTTACGCGAGACTATAACGCTCATGCGCATGGACTCCCTGAAGGGATATACCAGCATACGCACCAAGATTTTACTGCCGTTTATTTTCATCATGATTTTCGTGTCCATTTCGTCGGTTTTCTTGTCTACGACGTTGGTATCAAAATCCATGAAAAACCAGCTGATGTCAGAACATCTCAAAAAATTATCTTTTATGCAAATGCAGATGAAGCAAATGTATCACCTGTCAGAGGTTTATAACCGTATTATTTCCTATTCGACCACTATCCCCTCCGAGGTGTTAAAGCGTGACGCCGTTGTCTTAACAGACGCCACAGCATTATCACCTGAAAAACGATTGGCGTATTCTGATTTTATTACCACTGCTTCAACCGGGCGCAGTGTTGTTGGCACACGTCTTTTAGAAGATAAAAATGGGTATTCATATGCATTGGTCTCTGCATCACCTCAAAAAGGCAAGGGAGGATCCCGTGTAATTGTGACAGAACAGGTTATTAATAGTACACGTGCAGAGGCGATTCATCTGGGCTATGTGAATAAATTTGTGTATGCCTATAAACAGGATGGCGCCATTAATCTGGTCGCTGCTTCTCAGTTTGTTGTCGAGTCTCCGACTATTCAAAATGATATTAAGCAACTCCTTAAAATGGGGTCTTTAGATAATCGCAATCGGATTATTGGCACACTCCATACGCCTCAGGATGGAGAATTCGAGGTGATTTTTGAGCCCTCTCGGTTTGATCCTCATTTTTTTGTGGGCGTTTTGGTTCCGCTTAAGACGATTCAGGTCACAGTTTACAAAATTATTTTTGGAGCGTTTTCGTTTTTACTTTTGATTTGTATCGGCATTTTATTTATCTATTCCGCCATTGTTCGCAAAATTACGACGTCTATTGAGATATTAGCTTCTGTATCAAAAAAAATGGCGGATGGGGATTTAAATCAACAGGTTTATGTGAGTTCTCAAGATGAGATTGGTGCGTTGTCCGCGACATTTAACCAAATGATCCGTAATCTGCGAGAATCTGCAGCCAATTTATTAAAAGAAAAAACACAATCCGAAGCCATTGTTTCATCTATACCCGAAGGCCTGATTGTGACCGATTTGCATAATCGGGTCATCATGGCCAACCAACGCGCACAAGAAATTTTTCGTTTTGATCTACAAAAGGCCCGGGGCCAGTTGATTAACGAGCATATTGACAACCCCATTTTATTAACGTCTCTAGATGAAATATTAAAAGATCAAAAACCACCCATGCGTAGAGAAATTACACTCTTAGGTCTTGATAAAAAAAATCGTATCTATTCGATTCATAGTAGTGTTGTTCGCAATTCACAGCGTTATATCTTAGGCCTTGTGACTGTATTTCGAGATATCACGCGTGATAGGGAACTAGAAGAACTGCGGGATAGTTTTTTACACACGGTATCTCATGAATTACGCACACCCCTCACATCTATTATTGGATTTATCGAATTGGTGAAAGGCCCTAAAGTATCAGAAGAACAAGATGCTTATCTTCAAATTGCATTAGATGAAGCTATGAATTTAAAAAATCTGATCGATGACCTACTCGATTTATCTCGCATCGAAGCAGGTAAAATTGCGTTATTTTACGGACAGGTCAACTGCAAAGAAATGATAGATCATCTGATTTCTTCAATGGGCCCGCTTGTTAAAGGCAAGCCCCTTACGCTAGCGTCTCTCTTTACAGATACATCACTAGTGATTGATGCAGACTTACCAAAACTCCGTAGAGTACTCGTGAACTTAGTCTCAAATGCCATTAAATTTACACACAAAGGTTCTGTCGTTGTGGATTGCAAGGTTGAAGACTCCTCTGTGGTATTTTCAGTGACCGATACGGGGGTAGGTTTGCCTGAAGATGAAAAGGCGGTCATTTTCGAAAAATTCAGGCAATTGGACTATTCCTCAACTCGCCAGTACGAAGGCATCGGGCTTGGCCTTTCTATCGTAAAACAACTCGTTGAGTTACATGGGGGAATCACATGGGTTGAAAGTATCTATGGGACTGGATCTACATTTTATTTTAAAATTCCCATGAGAGCCACGCCCGCTTCCTAAATTGACATAGTCTGTTTGAAACGGTATTCTTTTTCTCTGCCGAATCTTTTTGGAGGGATGGCGGAGCGGTCAATCGCAGCAGACTGTAAATCTGCCGGGTTTATCCCTACGTTGGTTCAAATCCAGCTCCCTCCACCAGCCTTCGCCAAGGCTACGGCTGGCACGCCAGCCCGGAGACACGGGCATGAAGGCTGTCCGCCTTAGTGCTTCGCGAAGCGAATGACGGCGGCGGACCTCGCATAACAAATACGCGTTCTTAGATTTTTCAATTTCTCAGGTATCTCAAGATGCACTATGTTTATTTAATACGCTCACTCAACTTCCCAAAACAAACTTACACAGGTTACACGACCAACATTGATCAACGCCTAGACGAACACAACTCTGGAAAATCCGTTCACACGCAAAAATATAAACCATGGGAAATGGTTAGTTATGTTGCTTTTACCTCTAAAGAAAAAGCTTTGGATTTTGAAAGGTATTTAAAATCAGGCTCTGGAAGAGCCTTTGCTGCAAGACATTTTTAGAAGTTTAAAAAACTACCTAAACCCTAAAGAGAAATATGAAAGATCAACTTAAATTGAGTTTGAATGATAGCGAAAAAGAAATTTTGGCACTCAAGGCTGTATGGGAATCAATTGATTCCATGGTGAACCATAATATTCTGGTTTTATATCATGATGATCCACATTCTGAAATACAGTGCAAAACTGACATACATCAGAAATACTTCAATATTATTTTGCTGGATTTTTTGAATTCAAAAATATTTGGAATCGGAAAAGACTGTATCGAATCAATAGAAATAATTTTAAAAAATCCGAGCTTCTCTATAGACATACGGCATTTTCAGAAGGCTATTATTGAATTTAAAAATTGGTTAGATCAGAATGTGCGGCTTGAGCGTAATGGAACAGAAAGGGTTTTTTGGTTTGCAACCCTTGAGAAAAATATTCCACTTGAAATTACACATTCTGAATTTATAAAAATTTGCGGCAACATTTCTAAGCACAATACTCTTGGTTTAAATATTCAAGCAACTATTCTTCAGAAGATTTTCAAAAGGAATGGTGCGGAGATTGAACTAACTAAAGCACTACTTATTATGGGGGAATTTTTTGAGAAATTTCATGAAGACCTATTTAGTTATCATATTAGTTCGATATCCGAACTTTTAAATAATGTGAGGTGGGGCATATATGAATATCTTCAGCCCTTATATAAGCAATCCAGAAGACCACGTTCGGACATTGCGTATGATAAAAATGCTTGCCTTTATGAATATCCAGAGCATGTGACAAACTCATATGTCCAAGCACGGTTTTCGGAGCTAATGAATGATGTTCGTTCTAAGCCTTATATGCCTAGGTTTATAGTTTCAGAAAATCTAAAAAAGTAACGTATCTTTTATATGCTATATGTTCCAATTTCAGTTGTCCGCTTTTTTCGGACAACTGCCCATTACTTCCCTTCCTTCTTCAAATTCTCAACAAACGCCCTAACGCCCTTTTTCAAAAGGTGCTTAGGAATCGGGAATGCTGCAGGGATAGACCCGGCTTGGAGTTCTGGGAAAAAGAGATAGAGATCGGCCATGTAGAGGGGCTTTTCTTTTTGGGTGCGAATTTTGCAGAGGGTTTCTAGTAGAGAGAGTCTGGCGTCTTCGCTAAGAGATTCTTGGATGAGTTTTTGGCTAAGTTTGGGGAATATAGTGGTGAGGTATTGTTTTTGAAGTGCTTCAGAAACAGTCTTCAAAAGATCATCTTTTAAGAAAGGTTTATTGATGTAATCGCAAGCACCTTCTTTGAGCGTTTTTACTGCGATGTCTAAGAATTCGAAAGCCGTTACAACAATGATCTGGCTTAACGGCGAGAGTTGGACGAGCTGGGGTAGTAAGTCTGCACCTGAGATATCGGGTAAAAAGATATCTAATAAAATAATGTTTACAGGTACAGAGATACGGATGGCTTCTAGAGCAGATTTGCCATCCTCTGCGGTGATAACTTCATAATCGTTTTTGAGAAACCCAGTGAGGATTTGGCGGTACATTTCTTCGTCTTCAATCACTAAAACACGGGGTTTTTCAGTTGCATACTGACGAATAGATTCTGGGTGTAATAAAAGATCTTTTAGCGTATCGATAGAAATAGATCCTTCGGTAGAATTGGCGATAGACTCTGAAAGATCAGATAAATAATCAGGTTCAAGCATGATCTGGCGATCTTGTTTTGAAAAGGCTTCTAGTTTTTTAACAATGTCAAATTCTTCTAGAGCTTGGTCCACTACACTCATTAATTTTGTGATTGAAAAAGGTTTTGCTAGATAAGAGAAAACACCTTTTTTCATGACCGAAACGGCTTCTTGAATATTTTCTTTCTCAGAATAAACGATAATTTCCGGAAGATTTCCAATAGACCCTAATTGATCAATTGCCTCAGGGAGTTTGACATCGGATAACGTATCACTTAACAAAACGATCCGTACTTTAAGATGAAGCGTTTCATAAAGGTGTAATGCTTCGGTAAAGGTTGTTGCCACTTCTACAAAAAAGTAATTGGACATTGCCGCATACAGTTCAGCGACCCGATTTGTATCTTGGTCAATAATCAATAACATTGGCTTGCTCATAATAGGTGCGCCTCCCTTTTTAAATTTTATTTTATCATATATAGTTGCCCTACCATGAACGTATATACGTCGCAGGACGCTTTTACCCACTTTACATCACGTACCTCATCGGGTCATCTAGAGTCCCATGAAGATGTTTTTTCTGTCGTAAAAAAGATTCAATCTGATGTTTTTCGTGATCGGGATAAGGCCTTGTTTTCTTACACCACTACCCTCGATCATTTGAATTTCCCTCTTAAGAATTTACGTGTTTCTGCTAATGAAATTCAAGCTGCATATCAAGAGGTTTCTCCAGAACTAGTAAAAGCACTACGCAATGCCAAAAAGAATATTGAAGCGTTTCATCGTCATCAACTCCCCCAAAACTGGGAAGAAAAAACACTGGATGGTGGGCACATGGGGATTCGTTATCAACCCATTGAAATTGTGGGGCTTTATGTTCCTGGTGGCCGCGCGGTGTATCCTTCCACCGTTTTGATGAATGCGATCCCAGCAAAATTAGCAGGGGTTTTCCAAACCATTATGGTGACGCCTCCTCGTCCGGATGGCACCATTCATCCATCACTTTTGGTGGCTGCTGATCTCTGTGAGGTAGATGTCGTTTTGAAGTGTGGCGGTGCTCAAGCAATTTTTGCCCTGGCTTATGGGACAGAAAGCGTTCCTAAAGTGGATAAGATTGTCGGGCCAGGAAATAAGTATGTGACGCTAGCCAAGCAATTGGTTTATGGACAGGTAGATATTGATAAGCCGGCAGGACCTTCTGAAGTTTTAGTTTATGTAGAAGATAGCAAACAGGCTGCCGTAGCGGCGGCTGAATTGATTGCACAACTGGAACATGATCCCGATGCGATTGCGATTGGACTATCTCCTTCTGAATCTGTTTTACGTGAAATTTTTCGTGAAGTGATGCTACAAAAAACGACCTGTTCTCGAGAAGCTATAATTGATCAATCTCTTCGTAATGTAATGTTAATTGTGACGGAAAATCAAGATGATACGGTTGCATGGATTAACCGAATTGCTTCTGAGCATTTGGTGTTATTGGTTGAAAATTACGAGCCGATTTTAAATCGTGTAAAACATGCAGGGGCGGTCTTTTGCGGACTATATAGTCCTGTGACGATTGGTGATTATTATGCGGGATCAAATCATGTTTTACCTACAGGAACAACTGCACGATTTGCATCGCCCTTAGGTGTGAGTGACTTTGTGAAATATATGTCAGTAGTTTCTTATACAAAAGAAATGCTCAGTGCCTCTGCGTCAGATCTTAAAATTCTGACAGATACAGAGGGTTTTGATGGGCATTATCGAGCTGTTTCTATAAGATTGTAACCGCGTGGTACCGAGGGCCGGAATCGAACCGGCACGGACTTTTACAGGTCCATTGGATTTTAAGTCCAACGTGTCTACCAATTCCACCACCCCGGCTTGTGAAAACATGTAGAGAGGGCAATATACATTACGAAAAAAGGTTTTGACAAGCGATCCGACTCTCGTTAGAATGTTCAGCCGCTAGCACTCGTGACTTGAGAGTGCTAAATACGACCTAGGAGGAAAGCGATATGAGTTCTATCAATTACAAACCTCTGTCAGACAGAGTAATCATCGAACCTGAAACTGCTGAGGAGGTTACGCGTTCTGGAATCGTTATTCCTGATTCCGCAAAAGAAAAACCTCAAACTGGTAAAGTGTTATCTGTAGGCCCTGGTAGGGTTTCGGATGATGGTACGGTTATTACGCCTTCAGTGAAAGCTGGCGATATCGTTATTTATGCAAAATACGGCGGGACGGAACTTAAAGTAGAAGGCACCACTTACCTAATCGTTCGTGAAAGCGATATTTTAGCGGTTAAGTCGTAGTTACTAAAAGGAGAAAAATCATATGGCAGCTAAGCAAATAAAATCTTCAGAAGACGCATGGCGCGCATTATCAAGAGGCATTGATAAAGTAGCAGATGCAGTTGGCAGCACATTGGGACCCAATGGAAACAATGTTGTTCTAGAAAAAAAATGGGGATCACCGACCATCACTAACGATGGCGTTACGATCGCTAAAGAAATTGAATTGGCAGATCCATTTGAAAATATGGGCGCACAACTTTTAAAAGAAGTTGCCTCTAAAACAAATGATGTAGCTGGAGACGGCACAACAACTGCAACTATTTTGGGCCAAGCTATTTTTAAAGAAGGTCTTAAAAACGTTGTTGCTGGTGCAAACCCTATTCAAGTTAAAAAGGGTATTGAGAAAGCAGTTAAAGTTGTCATCGCAGGTCTTGAGAAAAACAGCACTCCTGTAAATACCAAAGAAGCCATTGCACAAGTAGCAACAATTTCTGCAAACAACGACGAAGAAATTGGCAACATGATTGCAGATGCAATGGACAAAGTGAAACTCGAAGGGGTTATCACTGTTGAAGAATCCAAGGGTATCAACACTGAGCTTTCAATCGTTGAAGGCATGCAGTTTGATCGTGGGTATGCGTCTCCTTACATGATCACAGATAAAGATCGTATGGAAGCTGCGTTGGATCATCCTTACATCTTGATTACAGATAAGAAAATTTCTTCTATTAAAGATCTTCTTCCTCTTCTTGAGAAAGTTATTCAATCTGGTAAGCCATTGGTTATTTTGGCTGAAGATATTGAAGGTGAAGCGCTTGCAACACTAGTTGTAAACAAACTTCGTGGAACAATTAATGCGATTGCAATCAAGGCTCCTGGCTTTGGTGATCGTCGTAAAGCAATGTTGGAAGATATTGCGATTGTTACCGGTGGTGAAGTAATTTCTGAGGAAAAAGGGTTGTCTTTAGAAACCGTTGAACTAACGCAATTGGGTCAAGCTGCGAAAGTTAAAGCAGATAAAGATAACACGACTATTATCCAAGGAAATGGTAGCCCACAAGCCATTGAAACACGGGTTAATGAAATCAGAAATGAAATCAATAAATCAGATTCTTCATACGATAAAGAAAAGCTTCAAGAGCGTCTTGCTAAGTTGTCTGGTGGTGTTGCGGTTATTAAAGTAGGCGCAGCAACAGAAACAGAACTTAAAGAGAAGAAGCATCGCGTAGAAGATGCTGTTTCTGCAACACGTGCGGCAGTTGAAGAAGGGATTGTTCCTGGAGGCGGCGTTGCATTTATTAACTTGATTCCAACACTAGACGCAGCGATTGCACTAGAGTCTGGAGATCTTCAAGTGGGTATGAAGATTGTACGTAAAGCACTAGAAATTCCTCTTCGTAAAATTGCAGCCAATACCGATCTTGAGCCTTCAGTTGTTTTGGAGCGTTTGAAGAATGAGAAACCTGGTATTGGATTCAACGCACGGACAGGTGAATATGTAGATATGATTAAAGCGGGTGTTGTTGATCCGGTTAAAGTAACGAAGTCTGCACTTCAAAATGCAGCTTCAATCGTTAGCCTTCTTTTGACAACTGATGTGCTTATTGCAGATCAACCTGAAGACAAACAAGCTGCACCAGCTGGAATGAATCCTGGCATGGGCGGTATGGGTGGAATGGACGGGTTCTAAACTCCGATATCCTCTCTGGTTAGTAAAGAAGCCGACCTGATTTATTGGGTCGGCTTTTTTGTTTTTTGTAATAAGAGAGAAAGCCCCCCAGCCCCCTAAAGGGGGAGACTGATTCACCCCCTTTAGGGGGCTGGGG
>CAMDGG010000002.1 GCA_945898045.1 bacterium UBP8_UBA817 | reverse complement strand
TAGTGTGATTCATAAATATTTATCAGGGAAATTTGTCGAGAGGTACTAATAGATTTTATCTTCCCAGAGTGCTTGCAAGAACTGTCTCCAGGGAAGTATTTGTATGGTACCTGCGGGAGTGGAAACGAGTCGGGGGCGGGGATCTAGTGAGACCACTATTGCTTTTGCATTGGGGAAATCTTGTAAGAAAGCGATGAGTCCTTTGAGATCTTGTTTTTGAACGGTTTCTGTTATTTTTGTTTCAATGGCTATTTGTGCGTTGCCTAAAATAAAATCTACTTCTAGACCAGATCTGGTTCTCCAGAAGCAAATATCAAATCGTTTTTCGTGTAGGTGTTTGTAGGCCATGAGCTCGGTTAAAATGTAGTGTTCGAAGGCTTTTCCCGCCTCTGAACCTTTTAGAGAGAGTATGGTTTTTTGTGATAAAAAATGTGCTACGCCGACATCAAATAGATAAAATTTTGGCATTTCGGATAATACTTTTCTGCTTTGTTTTTGGGTAAATGGCAATACAAAATACCCTAATAGGGTGTCTACTAAAATCTGATAGTAGGCTTTGACTGTTTTTGAATCGATGCCGCAATCTCTGGCAATATTTGAGAAATTGGTTAGTTCTCCATTTGAATAAGCAAAGCTGGATAGAAATCGAGAGAAATCGGGTAAGTGTCTTACGAGGCCTTCCATTTGTATTTCATGATGGAGATAGTCGTGGATATAGGCGGTTAGGGCGCGTTCGGGGTGGGAGCCCAAATAATGTGAAGGGACTAATCCCTTTTGAAACACTTGTAGTAAATCTAGGTCTGGGATTTCTGTGTAAACCAAAGGGAAAAAGGCAAATCGCCATGCTCTGCCTCCCAATAAATTGGTGTCTGCTTTTTTGAGTTTTCTGGCGCTTGATCCACATAAGATAAAATAGGCTTTTGAATTTTCGATGAGCCAATGGATTTCGTTGAGTAATTCTGGGACACGTTGTACCTCATCTATGATGATGGGATGGTTTAAAGTAGTTTCTGGTAAAGCCAAAATTTCTTCTCGAAATAAAGCTGGGCGTTTTGACCATCGAAAATAGAGATCGGAATCTAGTAGGTCAAAATAGAGGCTCTTTGGAAATTGAGACTTTAGGAAAGTAGACTTACCTGTTTTTCTAGGGCCCCATAAAAAAGCGGTTTGTCCCTGGGGCAATTCCATTTTTAATGTACGAATAATCCTGTTTTTTTCGGAGTTCATTCCGTAAGCGTATGGTTTTTTCGGGATTGGTGCAAGGGCATGGTGCTTTATTATGTGTTTTTTTGAATAAAATAAGACGCTCAAGGTTTAGATTTTCTTGAACTGGGGAAATAAATGGAAACTATGGGTGCAATTCCGTGCGCTTTTTATCGATCATTTAATACAAAGATTTTTCAAGGAGATAGAGATGGTTAAAAAATTACTGTTAAAAATAATTGCTATTTCGGGGGGGGGGGGGTAACGCTATGAGCTAAGGTAACTTATAAAAGTAGATTTTCAGGGAAAGATAGGACGGGTATTGTACATGAGGTTATAAGTAATCCAAATGGCACACAATCGTTTATCATCGAACGTTCGGATGAAACCATTAAAAAAACAGCTGTACCTAGTAAAAGTTTAACGCTGTTTCACGACGCGAAAGATGAACTTAAGCCACCAGTTCCTGATCCCCTTGATTGGAATTTGTTGGGATTGGGTCCTATTGATACGTCTCGATTAGAAGCTGTTTTCCAAAGGTTTCCTGATCTCAAATTAGAAATTAGTGAGGGCAAACTTTATTTTTCTGGGAATCTGAACGGATTGGATACAGCTTTAGCTGGAATAAAGACTTTTTCAAATAGAGTTTTTTCGGTTGCGGGGAATGATGAGACGGGGAGGTTTTTGCGCTCAATTAATTCAGAACGTCAGAACCTTGTAGAAAAACATAGTTCCTCTCCTCCAGAAGGTATGGTCAAGAACTTTTATAAGAAATGCTTGGAGAATAGTGTTGGAATGGGAGAAGTGAATAATCAAAAGTATTCTTTGGTTGACATTGGTACATTGAGAATAGCTGTTTTTGATGATACTGCTGTTCAGGTTCCTTACTTGGTGGGAGTTTCATATTCCAAACCTGATATACATTGGATGGCGTATGAGAATATATATGAGGGTGTGAAAAAAACCCTTGGGGGGCCTGGAGTAAGAACGGAATTTCTGTCTGCAGCTAGTGAAAATACACTTGAGGCTTGGGAACGTTTTGGAATTCCACCCATAAAATTAATTGGTACTCCAGATAGTTATACAGTGCCTGCCGATGGCAATCATAGACTGAATTCTGCTCATCATGTTGCTACTCAAAGTCCTGGCACCCAAATTTTTGTACCTGTGACCTTTACCGATAATTGGAATGATGGTGAGAAATTGGTGCCCGCATTTCGAGCATCTGATCTTGATGTATCTTTATATTTGCCTGGATCTTCTGCTCGTTTGACTTATAAACAAGATAAAGTTCGGTGTGCTCTTGGGCGGGAATGGGGTAATACATATCCTAATATTAAATTGTGTTAGGAATCTAAGGGGCTAGAGTTTCAATACCCTAACTTTTCGTATAATGCTAAAATTTTGGGATGTCTTCTTTTGTTCACCTCCACTGCCACTCTGATTACTCTCTTCTAGAAAGTCCGTTTCGTATTCCTAAAATTTTGGATGCGGCGGAGGCGAGTGGGATGTCTTCGGTTGCTCTGACAGATAATGGCGTGATGTATGGGGTGATTGATTTTTATTTGCAGGCGAAAGCTCGGGGCTTGAAGCCAATTATTGGGTGTGAGATGTATGTGGCGCCTGATATTACGGTGAAAGAGCGTGGTTTGGATCGTCTCATTCTATTGTGTAAAGATTATGTGGGGTATCAGAATTTAATTCATTTGGTGACGGTGTCGCATTTGCAGGGGTTTTATTATAAGCCTCGTATTGATTTGGCGCATTTGCGTGAGCGTTCGGAAGGGTTGATTGCGATTTCTCCTGGGGTGAATGGGAGTGTGGGGTATCAGATTCGGTCTAATCGTGGGGAAGAAGCGCGTAAATTGGCGGTGGATTTGAAAGCAATTTATGGGCCAGACTTTTATTTGGGCATCCAGAAAATGGGATTGCCGATGGAAGATTTGGTGAATGGGGAATCCCGATTATTGGGTGCTGAACTTGATATATCTTTAGTTGTTACTAACGATGTGTATTATGCGACCGAGAGCGGGTCTAAGCTTCGGCATATTTTGAATTGTATTCAGATGGGCAAGCGGTTGGAAGATGATGCGCGGCTTCAATTTCAGACGCAAGAGGCTTATTTTAAATCGCCTGATGCGATGGTGGCGTTGTTTCCGGATGATGCGGAAGCGATTGCGAATACGGTTAAAATTGCGGGGCTGTGTAATTTGGTTTTGGAAACAGATCAGGTGCAGCTGCCACGATTTGAATGTCCGGATGGCTTGACGAATGAAGCGTACTTGGAGCGCCTGGTCGAAGAGGGCATTGCCAAGAAATATCCTGAGATTACGGATGAAATTCGGAAGCGTGTGGCGTATGAAATGGGCGTCATTATTAAGATGGGGTATGCACCTTATTTTTTAATTATTTACGACTTTTTGAATTTTTGTGATCGGGAATCGATTCCGGTGGGCCCAGGTCGGGGCTCTGCTGCGGGGTCGATTATTGCGTATGCGTTGAATATTACGCGGATTGATCCGTTGCGCTATAACTTGCTTTTTGAGCGGTTTTTGAATCCTGAGCGGGTGTCAATGCCGGACGTGGATTTGGACTTTTGTATTCGTCGTCGGGGCGAGGTTATTGCCTATATTGTGCAGAAATATGGGTCTGATTGTGTGTCTCAAATTATTACGTTTGGAACGATGGCGTCGCGTGGGGTTATTCGAGACGTAGGCCGGGTGTTGAGTGTGCCGCTTTCAGAGGTAGATCCACTTGCAAAATTAATCCCTTCGGTGCCGGGGCAATATACCAGTATTCCAGAGGCGATTGAGCAGGTTCCTGAGTTGCAGAAATTGCAGGATTCTAAGCCGGAAATTCGTGAGCTTTTGGAGATTGGTGCGGAGTTGGAAGGTGTGTCTCGTCATGCGTCTACACATGCTGCGGGCGTGGTGATTTCTCGTGACCCCCTTTCTACGGTGGTGCCGTTGACGCTCAATGACGGTCAGGTGACGACGCAATATGCCATGGTGGAGCTTGAGAAAGTGGGTTTGCTGAAGATGGATATTTTGGGTCTTCGCAACTTAACGGTGATGGACGATGCGTTGCGTTTGATTCGTCGCCATCATGGTGTAGAGATCGATTTAATTGCTTTGGATTTAACGGATCAAAAAACGTATGACTTGTTATGTTCTGGCGAGACGGCGGGGATTTTTCAGCTAGAAGGCCGTGGGATGCGTCAGCTGATTAAAGATATGAAGCCGACAGTTTTTGAAGATATTATCGCGTTATTGGCGCTGTATCGTCCGGGTCCTTTGGGATCGGGCATGGTGAGCGAATTTGTTTCTAATAAATTGGGTGAGACGGTGGTGAAGTACGACTTGCCGGAGTTAGAGCCGATTTTGAGTGATACCTACGGCATGATTGTGTATCAAGAACAGGTTATGCAGATTGCAAGTACGGTGGCTGGATTCTCGTTGGGAGAAGCGGATGTCTTGCGTCGTGCGATGGGTAAAAAGAAAAAATCCGAGATGGATAAAATGCGCGAACTCTTTATGGATGGCGCGGAGAAAAAACAGGTCCCCTTAGATAAAGCGAAGCGTATTTTTGACTTGTGTTACAAGTTTGCAGAGTATGGATTTAATAAATCGCATAGTGCGGCTTATGCGCTTATTTCTTATCAAACTGCTTATTTAAAAGCGAATTATCCTGTGGATTATATGGCGGCGTTGCTTTCGAGCGTTGTCGGCGTCAGCGATAAAACGTCGCTTTATATTGATGAATGTAAGGCTATGAAAATTGCGATTTTGCCGCCGTCAATTATGGAATCTCGGCACGATTTTACTGTGGTTCCGGGTGGGATCAGATTTGGGTTGGGTGCGATTAAAAACGTGGGTGAAGGTGCGATTGAAAGCATTATTACGCAGCGCGAATCTGATAAAGGTCCGTTTACGAGTTTGTCTGATTTTTGTATGCGGGTGGATTTGCGTCAGGTGAATAAGCGTGTGGTAGAAAGTTTGATCAAGACGGGCGCGATGGATGCGTTTGGTGAGCGATCAAAGCTATTGGCGTCCTATGAAAATGTGTTGGAACAAGCACAAATTGCGGTGAAAGAACGGAGCAATGGCCAGGTGAGTTTATTTGGTGGTATGACGCAATCAACGCCAATGGTTTTTTCAAATGAGTCGGACGATTATCGTGTGTTTAGTCCGCATGAAATGTTGTTGATGGAAAAAGAATTATTGGGTCTTTATATTTCGGGCCATCCGCTTGATGCGTATAAAGATCGGTTGTCTGGGATGTCAAAAACGATTGGGAAATTGGGGCCATCGGAAGATGGTAAGTGGGTTGAGGTGATGGGAATTTTGTCGGATTGTCGTCGCCTCATTAGCAAAAATAAACAAGAAATGTTGGTGGGACGCCTCTCTGATTTTAATGCGGAGATGACGGTGCTGGTATTTCAAAGTGATCAGTTTGATCAGTACGCGGCTTGGTTTAAAGATGATCAGGTTGTGAAAGTTCGTGGCCGACTTCGTTTTGGCGAAGAAGAAAAATCGATGCGTTGTGACACGCTAGAGGTGTTGGATCAGTCTCAGATGCAACGTCAGCTTTATATTGATGTGGACAGCGTGGATGATTTAAAGATATTGTCGGAATTGCAGGCGATTATTAGAAAGCATCGCGGGTCTGTTCCGGTCTATTTGCGATCAGACGCGCAGACGATTTTGACGCATCGAAAGTATTGGGTGTCGGATGATGCGGAGTGTTTTTCGAACATTGAAAATTTGGTTGGGCCGAATCAGGTTTGGTTTGTGAGTTAGGGAAGAGATAGGTAAAAGATAGGCCCCCCGGCCCCCTGAAGGGGGAGTATAGAAAGAGATTATTGGAGGAGAGATTAATGTTTATTGAAGAGTTAGAAGCGACGTTAAGAGATCGGAAGAAGAATTTGCCTGAGGGGTCTTATACGGCTGAGTTATTTCAGGGTGGGTTGGATCGGATTTTAAAGAAGATTGGGGAAGAAGCGGGCGAGGTGATTATTGCTGCGAAGAATCGTGATGCAAATGAATTGAAGAATGAGTCTGCGGATTTGTTGTTTCACTTGTTGATGGTTTTGTGTGAGCAGGGATTGTGCTTTGAGGATGTTGTTGGGGTTTTGAGGGAGCGGGGACATTAAACACCCCGTCACTTCGTGCCACCCCTCTACTAGAGGGGAATTGGGATAAGGAGTAATTAGAATGCTAAAACTAAGAAAAAGTGCGGATCGTGGATTTGCTGATCATGGATGGTTGAAGTCGTTTCATACGTTTTCTTTTGCGGATTATTATGATCCGGCTCAGATGCATTTTCGGGATTTGCGGGTGATTAATGAGGATGTGATTGCGCCTGGCATGGGGTTTGGGACGCATGGTCATGACAATATGGAAATTATGACGGTGGTGGTTTCTGGGGAGTTGGCGCATAAGGATAGTATGGGGCATGAATCGGTGATTCGGCCTGGGGATGTGCAGGTGATGAGTGCGGGGACGGGGATTTCGCATAGTGAGTATAATCACTCCAAGACGGAGCCCGTGCATTTGTTGCAGATTTGGATTATGCCAGACAAGAAGAATGTGACGCCTCGGTATGATCAGAAGTCGCTTGATCGGGTTGAGAATGGGTTGGGTATTTTGGTTGAGTCGATTGAAGGTGAGGGTCCGTTGGGGATTCATCAGGATATTCGGTTGTATCGGGGCCTTTTGGATTTTAAGAACCCTGTTTCGTATAAATTAGACGAGAATCGGCATGCTTGGATACAGATGATTTCTGGGGCAGTGTTGGTGAATGGAGAAGAGTTGGTTGTAGGAGATGGGGCGTCGGTTTCACATGAAACATTGCTGGAAATTGTGGCGACGGAGAAGGCTGAGTTTTTATTGTTTGATTTGAAATAGATCTGACTAATGTAGTGTGTATCCCGGAATAGTCTTGACTTTTCTGGGATAGGTGCCAGAATAGTCGGATGGATAGGCAGCTTCGAGAGATCGTAAAGAGAGATTTGGAGAAAAAGATTGTCTTGTTGTCGGGACCTCGACAAGTGGGCAAAACGACTTTGTCTAAATCACTGTTTTCTGAGTTTAGTTATTTGAACTATGACTATATTGAACATCGTTCGCAAATTTTAGAGAAAAATTGGGATCGAAAGACTGATTTGTTGGTTCTGGATGAACTTCACAAGCTTAAAAATTGGAAGCAATGGTTGAAGGGTGTTTACGATGTGGAGGGTATTCGTCCACGTCTACTTGTTACGGGAAGCGCAAAGCTGAATACCTATCGTAAGGTTGGCGATTCTCTGGCGGGGCGATTTTTTTCTTATCGACTTCATCCGCTTGATTTTAAAGAGTTGCAGGGGCATTTTTCTCCAGATGTTATTCAGGAGCGGTTGATGAGTTTGGGGGGATTCCCCGAGCCTTTTTTGTCTGGGGAGATTGATTTTGCACGTAAATGGAGACGATCTCATTTAGACATTATTTTGCGTCAGGATTTATTAGATCTAAACTCTATTCGGGATATTCAAGGGATAGAAACGTTGCTGGGTCTTCTGCAAACGATGGTAGGATCTCCAATATCGTATGATAGCTTGGCCAGAGACTTGGGCCGAGATGCGACGACGATTAAGCGATGGCTTAATTTATTGGAAGAGTTATTTGTTATTTTTCGGGTTTCTCCGCATAGCCGTAATATTGCTCGGGCCATTTTAAAAAGCCCTAAATATTATTTTTTTGATACGGGGCATGTAAAAGATGAGCCTGGTGCACGATTTGAAAATATGGTGGCGCTATGTTTGCTTAAAGAATGTCAATTTTTAGAAGATGCCAAGGGGTTGCGGGTTGTGCTTTCTTACTTGCGTAATAAAGAGGGTAAGGAAATTGATTTTCTGGTTTCTATTGAAGGTAAACCTAAGGTCATGATTGAGGCAAAATGGTCTGATCAATTACCTAGTTCTGCCTTTCATTATTTTCGAAAATACTTGCAAGACTGTCAGATGGTGCAGCTAGTTGGGAAATTGAATCAAGATTTTATGACGCCACAGGGTATTGAGATACGTCAGGCAGGGAAGTGGTTGTCAGGATTTGGTTATCCTTCCTAGATTTTACACTTTGGTGGGTAAATGCTAATTTGATGCCTATGAAGTGTTGGTTTTTAAAAAGTTTTTTAAGTGTTGTGTTGATAGTGTTGTGTGCTCTTAGTCTTTTCTTTTCAAATTCTTATATTACGGAATGTTGTACAGCACATCATGGTCAGGGTGGCTCACGTGATTTCCATCACGATATTGAACATTCTTTTTCCCAAAAAGCGCATATTGATACCCATTATGATGTCGCTTCTGGGACTGAACATACGCATTCACATGCGCATAGGATGTTGTGTGTTATGGGGTTTTTGGGCGCTATTTTCTTGAGTGAAATTATCTTGATTACCCGAATTTTTGTAAGTAGGATACGCACGTTTTCTTTTTTAATTCCCGTGAGATTACATTTATTTTTACTATTTCGGCCTCCTAAGTTTAGCTTTTCGATTTAACTTAATTCTAATTAAGTCTTATTTCATAAGAAAGGAGTTTTTATGTGTTAAATAAGTTAATACGCTATTCTCTAAAGCATCGTTTGCTTGTTTTGCTGATTGCTATTGGTTTGATGGCCTATGGTTTTTGGGTGGGGTCTCATTTACCTGTTGATGTTTTTCCTGATTTGAATCGTCCGACGGTGGCTATTTTGACAGAAGCGCATGGCCTGGCTCCTGAAGAAGTAGAAACGTTGGTGAGTCTGCCTATTGAGACGGTTATGAATGGGTTGCCTGGGGCTATCCGTATCCGGTCTTCGAGTGGTGTGGGTATCTCGATTGTGCATGTGGAATTTGAGTGGGGAACGGATATTTATCGTAACCGTCAATTTGTGGCTGAACGGATTCAATTATTAGGAGACCGTTTGCCTGAGGGTATGCGTCCTATGATGGGGCCTATTACGTCTATTATGGGAGAGATTCAGTTTGTAGGATTGATGAGTCCAGATCGTAGTGTGTCGTCTATGGAATTACGTACGCTTGCCGATTGGACGCTTCGTCCTCGTCTGATGGGTATTCCGGGTATTAGTCAGGTTGTGGTGATGGGTGGGGCGGTTAAGCAATATCGCATCTTGGTTTCGAGTGATCTTTTGCAGAAAAAAGGGATTTCTATGGAGGATTGTAAGCATGCTTTGTCGGAGATTAGTAATAATACGACGGGTGGGTTTATTGATATTGAGGGGCAAGAATATTTGATTCGACCTATGGGAAGGGTGACGTCTCTGGAGGACATTGAAAATTCTGTGGTGGGGCTCCATTTGGGAAAACCAGTTCTTGTAAAAGACGTGGCAAAAGTAGATATTGGCGCCAAAACAAAACGGGGCGACGCAAGTATTAATGGGCAGCCGTCTGTTGTTATGACGATTCAAAAGCAACCAAATTCAAATACGATTGAATTGACCCAACAGATTGAAAAAATGCTCAAAGAAGTGGCGCCAACTCTTCCGAAAGGTGTCGTGTTGAAATCGGATCTGTTTAAACAATCTCGTTTTATCGAAGCGTCTAATCATAATGTGATGCAAGCCTTGAGAGATGGGGCGCTGATGGTTGCGATTATTGTTTTTATTTTTCTTTTTTCTGTTCGCAGTACGGTGATTACGCTTGTAACCATACCGTTGTCGCTTCTACTTGCTTTGATTGTATTCAAAATATTTAACCTGACGATCAATACGATGACATTGGGAGGTTTTGCCATTGCGATTGGTGAGCTGGTGGATGACGCGATTGTAGACATGGAAAATGTATTTCGGAGGTTGCGTGAAAATAGCGCTAATGGGTCTCCAAAAGGGCGTCTTCGCGTTATTTATGAAGCGTCTTCTGAGGTGAGGAACTCTATTATTTTTTCAACGGTTACGGTTGTTTTGGTTTTTCTGCCTTTATTCTTTTTAGGAGGTATTGAGGGCCGTTTGTTTAAACCGTTGGGGTTGGCTTATATTATTTCGCTGATTGCGTCTCTGGTTGTTTCGCTTACTGTTACGCCTGTGCTTTGTTCCTATTTGTTGAAAGGCCCTATGCTTACGCGTAAAGAAGGTGATAATCGCTTGGTTACCTTTTTGAAATCTATGCAAAAGCGACTGCTTATTGTGACCGTAGAGCATCCCTATAAAATCATGATGGCCTGTCTGGTTCTTGTGATGTTGAGTTTATGTTTGATTCCTCAAATGGGTAAGAATTTTTTACCGCCTTTTAATGAAGGTACGGCAACGGTGGGGGTGGCTGCCGGTCCTGGGATTAGCCTTGATGCTTCAGATAGATTGGGGAGTGCTATTGAAGCTGCAATGCTAGCAGTTCCGGAAGTTAAATCGACTGTTCGACGAACAGGCAGGGCAGAAATGGATGAGCATGCGGAAGGGGTGCACTGGAGCGAAATTGATGTTGATTTCAAGGAAGGGGGGCGCCCAAGAGAAGTGGTATTAAATGAGTTGCGAGCAAATGTGGAAAAATGTGGCAATGTCTATGTAAATATTGGACAGCCCATTAGTCACCGTTTGGATCATTTATTGTCTGGCGTCAGGGCCCAAATCGCCGTTAAAATTTTTGGTTCGGACCTTTCAGAATTGAGGCGATTGGGTGTTGAGGTTGAATCGGCACTGAAAGATATTCCGGGTATCGTGGATCTGTCTTTGGAGCCTAGTATTCCGATTCCGCAACTCAAAATTGCTATTGATCGGGAAGCGGTGGTGCCTCTGGGGCTTCGTCCAGGTGAACTTGTTAAGGATTTGGAAGGTTATCTCAATGGCGAAACGGTTTCTCAATTTATAGAAAAGCAGCGCTTGTATGACATTGTCATGCGGTTGGATGGGCCTTCTCGAAATAGTCCAGATGCGATTGGCAACGTTTTGGTGAAAACATTACCCAATGGGCGTACGGTTCAGGTTAAAGATATTGCCGATATTTATCCTAGTAGCGGTCCGAACATGATTAACCGAGAAAATATGCAACGAAGAATTGTTATTTCTGCCAATACTCAAGGGCGGGATTTGGGAGGTGTTGTGGCCGAAATTGAAAAGAAATTGCAGGGCCCTGTGAAATTGCCGAAGGGGTATTATATTTTATTGGAGGGTCAATTCAAAAGTCAGCAACATGCCACTCGGTTGATTTTTATTTTTGGTAGTTTGTCTCTTTTGGGTATCATGGGGCTTCTTTATATGCATTTTAAGTCTTGGGCATTAACCTTGCAAATTATGCTCAATGTGCCACTGGCTTTGATTGGCAGTATTGTCGCAATCTATATTACGGAGCGGCAGTTTTCGGTGGCTACGTTGATCGCTTTTATTACGCTGTGTGGCATTGCAAGTCGTAATGGCATTATGATGATTAGTCATTATATTCATCTGGTTAAATATGAAGGCGAAACGTTTACCAAGGAATTTGTATTGCGAGGTGCTCAAGAGCGGTTGGTGCCTGTATTGATGACCGCATTTACCGCGGCATTGGCATTGGTGCCGCTTCTTTTATCCAAAGGAGAGCCGGGTAAAGAGATTTTGTATCCGGTGGCGGTGGTGATTGTGGGAGGTTTATTGTCATCCACATTGCTCGATATTATTGTGACGCCGACTATTTTTTATCGATTCGGTCGTAAGGCAATAGAAAATTTAAGTAAAGTAACAGGAAATTCACAAACACAAACAGGAGATTGGAAATGAAAACTTTAATTTTAGGGTTGGTTTTAGTATTGAGTACGTTGGCTATTGCACATGATGAGGGTCATGGTCCCCTGATTACAGATTCTGCTAAACATGGGGGTGTTGTTGCGCCTGCCATTCAAGCGAGCCATGCCAAATTGGGACGTCACGCACCTTTGATTTATAAAGGGGAATTGCTTCGTTCTGAAGAGGGGGGTGTTCGGGTGTACCTCTACACACCAAACATGCAAGCGTTCTCTTTATCAAAATTTGAAAAAAAAGGGAAAGCTATTTTAGAATTTAAAACTAAAAAAGGGTGGGATAAAAAAGAATTTTCTTTAACTTTTTCTGGGGATTCTTTTATAGGCGTGCTTCCTAAGTGTACGCTACGCAAGCCCTATAATATCGATGTGTTTCTCACAGAGGGTAAAAAAACACTTTTGATTGCTTTTGATCATTTAGACTAAATAACGATGAAAAAAGGGATTTTGTCTGTGGGACTCCTATTTTTTTTGATAGGAGGTGTGGTGCAGTCAGAAGAAAATACGTTTTCTTTAGGCTATGACCAGTTAGATCAATTGATTCGAGAAAAAAATGGCAGTGTCCAGAGCAGTATCCAGTTGCTCGATGCCTCACGTGTAAGAACCGATTCATTTAAGAGATCATTTTTGCCGCAAATATCAGCTTCGTTAGGAAGCGAAGTGTTTTATAATGGGGGGATGAACCAAGCGCGTTTACAGCCTGTGGGCAGCCTCGATCTTCTTATGAATCTTTCTCGTGGAGGTCAAGATGAACAAGAGGAAGCCATTCGGCAAGCTCAAGTTGGCCTGGCATTGGTACAATCGCATAAAGTTTATGCGACAGAATTAATGCATGCGCAGCAGCTGTATTGGGATATTGTTTTTTCTGACGAGATGATCAGTCGGACACAAGACAGTCTGAAGCAAAATGCAAAAAGTTATGACGCTACCAAACGTAGATTTCAGAGAGGTTTATTGACGCAAAGCGATTTGATGGCTTTTGAAATTTATAAAAGCAGATTAGAAGAAGCGGTTGAAAGTTTAAATCATGAGAAAAAAATTCTTGTTATGAAGTTACAAGCGCTCCTAGGATTGCCGGAGACAACCGTTCTATTTCTTACTCAGCAGAGTCTTCTGCACGAGCATCGTGAGGATTTTCTGAAAGAAGTGCTTGCTTCGGATCAGGCGTATGAGATCCAAGAATTAATTATTAATGAACAGATTCTAGGGTTTCAGATTGCTAAAATGACAGGAAAAAATAAGCCTTCTATAGATCTATTTTCTACTTATACGTTGTATACAGAGGCGGAGAGATCTTTTGCTAATGTTACGGATAGAGCTGAAGTGGCGGGTGGGATTCGGGCACAATTCCTTCTTTTTGATGGCAATCAAAATCAGTCTGAGTTGAAGTCGTTGACGATTAAACGGGCTGCATTATCCGAGTTTTTAACGTATAAAAAGCACTTGGTATTTACGGAGCTCAAAGCGTTTCAAGAGGAGTTGATTCATCTTCATGATCTTCTGCATCACTCTGAAAGCCGGCTTTCTAAAACCAAGACATTTCTTCACTATGTTTTTGAGGACTACGATCGCGGTGTCAAAAATTCTACAGATGTATTAACTGCGCTTCAGGTCTATCAAGAGATGCAGGAAAATTATGTTCGTCAAAAGAGAGCGTATCAGAAAATAAAATCTGAGTTACTGGCTTTAATACCCTCTAGGAAATAAGGAGTTATTCTTTGATAATTTTTGAGTTGTTGCTTACGTTTTTCTTGGTTTTTCTAAACGGATTTTTTGTGGCGGCTGAATTTGCCATTGTAAAAGTAAGGGGATCTCAGATTGAGATGAGTACCCGTTCTGGAAACTTGATGGCAAAATTGGCGCATCGCATCGTTCAAGATTTAGATAGATATCTGGCTGCAACCCAGCTTGGGATTACACTCGCGAGCTTGGCTTTGGGGTGGGTGGGCGAAACAGTGGTGGCAGAAATTGTTTTAGCGGGTATGCAAGCGATGGCTTTTGAAGTGTCCAGCCAGGTTGCTCATGCGATCGCATTACCTGTTGCCTTTTTGTTTATTACTGTTCTACATATTGTATTTGGAGAACTTATTCCTAAGTCGCTGGCTATTAATAATTCCTTAAAAGTGAGTTTGTTTATTTCATTTCCACTACGACTCTTTTATGTGATATTTAAGCCCTTTATTTTTTTGCTTAATGGGTTTGCAAATCGCATTTTGAAGTTGGTGGGTATCAACACGATGCATGATGAGTCTCATAGTGCTGATGAATTAAAATATCTGATGCGTAGGGGAAGTGATATTGGTACCATTGAAAATACGAGTTACACCATTATTGAAAATGCGTTTGAGTTTACTAAAAAATCCGTTCGTAAAATTTTGATTCCAAGAACAGATGTGGTGGCTTTGGACATTAATCATGTGAGTGAAGATGTCTTGGATAGAGTAATAGAGGAGGGGTATTCTAGGATTCCTTGCTATGACGGGAACTTGGATGCGGTAGTGGGGGTTATTTATTTGCGGGATATTTTGGCTAAAATAAGACGGAACGAAGTGGTTGAGATTTCGACTATTCTTCGCCCTACTTTATTTATTCCTGAGTCCATGAAGTTAGGTCCGTTGCTTAAGAAGTTGCAGAAAAAACATATTCATCTTGCAATGGTTTTAGATGAATTCGGGGGTGTTTCTGGCATTGTTACTATGGAAGACATTCTTGAAGAATTGATTGGTGATATTCAGGATGAATCGGATGAAGAATCGTCTGTTGTTGAGATCGAAGAAGGATCGTTTAAAGTAATTGCCACGGCTTCTATTCATGATATTAATAAACATTTGCCACGTCCTGTGACCGAAGATAAACGGTATGAAACGTTGGCGGGTTTGATTATTGCGCATGTCGGAAATATGCCTAATGTGAATGAGAAAATTTATTTTGATCAGTATGAATGTACGATTTTAAAACGCATAGGAAATAGAATCGTCTTGGTTAGGTTGCGAGATATAGCTGACTAGGTTTTCTTTTGTGTAGACATTTTTAACTTTTACTAAGCGAAATAATTCCTTTATACTGGGCGACTATGGCTTTAGAACTTTCAGAACTTGATAGGGCAATTCAGTTGGCGCATTTGGATGTAGATGCTGAAAAAAAGGCCCTTTATTTTTCTCAGATCCAGGTTATTTTGACCTATATGGATCAGTTGAATGCGTTGGATTTGTCTGATGTTTCTCCGAGTGCGCATGCGCATGATGAGGGGACTGTGCTTCGTGAAGATGTGGTTGTGACGCATACGGATTTACTCTTAGAAGAGAATGCTCCCGCTTGGGAAGATGGGGCTTTTATGGTGCCGAAGATTTTGGCGGGGTAGGAGGAGATTATGATGTTCGCAGGTATTGAAGCTGATGGCGTAATGATTGATTCTAAGCATATTGAGTTATTTGATGCTTTGTCGTTTTCGTCTATACAGCAACAACGTGTTCGGGTTTTGGTCATGATTGATCAAGCGGATCTAGGGATTGAATTTAAAATGCCTGTCCCATCAAAATCAAAAAAACTTTGGGAGCTGGGTGGGTTTTTGAAAGATAATTCTTTATCCAAAAAACATCCTTTAGACGTTCAAAAAGAGATGCGAGATGAGTGGGATTAAATATCTTTTAGATACCAATATTTTAATTGGCCTAGCTGGAGATTCTGAAGAAGTTATTTCATTATTGAAATTATTGAATCTTGATCAGGATGCTTGTGGTATTAGCGTTATTTCTAGGATGGAATTCTTGAGTTATCCTAAATTATATGATGTAGAGTTTAGTTCATTAGAACAATTTCTTTTAAAGTTTAAAATTATTTCTTTTGATACCGATATTGAGCGACATGCTATTGCAATTAGAAGGGAATTCCGTTTAAAACTTCCAGATGCGATTTTAGCTGGGTCGGCTATTTCAGGTGGGTTTACTTTACTTACTTTAGATAAAGAACTACAACGTGTTTTTGGGGAGTATAGTAAGAAAATTAATGCCTAATTCATCTTTTATTTTTAACTCTTCTGTAGAGCTCCATTCTAAACTTCAAGAAAGGTCACTAACCTGTGTGGATCTTTTGGATGCTGTGTATGCGCAAGTAGATGCGAAAGAGCCTCAGGTAAAAGCGTATGTTTCGTTGTTGAGAGAGACGGCGTATGAGCGCGCTAGGTCTTTGGATTTGCGATTTGATGCAGGGGAAGAGCTGCCGGTTTTGGCGGGGATTCCGATTGCGATTAAAGATAATATTTGTTTGAAAGGATCGCGGACGACGTGTTCGTCTAAGATGTTGGAGCATTTTGTTTCTCCTTATGACGCGACGGTGATTAATCGGTTGAATGCGCAGGGAATGATTCCTGTGGGCAAGACGAATTTGGATGAATTTGCGATGGGGTCTTCGACGGAAAATTCTGCTTTTTTTACGACGGCTAACCCGTGGGATTTGGCGCGGGTTCCTGGGGGATCTTCTGGTGGCTCTGCGGCAGCGGTTGCGGCGGGGGAAGCGATTGTGGCTTTGGGATCGGATACGGGCGGATCGATTCGTCAGCCGGCTGCGTTTTGTGGGCTGGTGGGTATGAAGCCTAGTTATGGCCGAGTTTCTCGGTACGGATTGGTGGCGTTTGCGTCTTCGTTGGATCAGATTGGTCCATTTGCACGGACGGTGGAAGATGTCGCGCATTTGTTGAATGTGTTGTGTGGGTTTGATCCGTTGGAGTCGACGTCATCCAAACAGAGTGTTCCCGATTTTACGAAGAGTTTAGGGCGTGATGTGAAAGGCTTAAAGATTGGAATCCCGAAAGAAATGATGGGTGAATTTGTTCATCCTGATATTCGAGAAGCCACTGTGAAGGCCTTGGATTTATTGAAAGCTCAGGGTGCAGATTGGGAAGAAATTAGTTTTGATATGTTTGATTATGCAGTGTCGACGTATTATATTTTGGCGCCTGCTGAAGCCTCTGCAAATTTGTCACGGTTTGATGGTGTGCGGTATACGCATCGGTGTGATGAGGCTAAATCTTTGAAAGAAATGTACACACGGTCTCGTGGTGAAGGGTTTGGCCCGGAAGTGCAGCGCCGTATTATTCTGGGGACCTATGTGTTGAGTTCTGGTTATTATGATGCTTATTATTTGAAGGCCCAGAAAGTGCGTACATTGATTAAAAATGGTTTTGAAAAACTCTTCCAAACCTATGATGTGATTGTGACACCGACCACCCCTACGACGGCCTTCAAGCCTGGTGAACATAGTGAAAATCCGTTGGCCATGTATCTGGCGGATATTGCGACCATTCCTGCGAATATGGGTGGATTGCCGGCGATGTCGATACCGGTTGGATTTTCTAATGGCATGCCGATCGGCTTACAGATTATGGGCAAGGCATTTGATGAAGAAACAGTTTTGCGTGTGGGGCATGCGTATCAGCAATTGACGGATTTTCATCGGCAGGTGCCGGGTGGGATGCAGTAATGTCTAACACATATGAAATGGTCATTGGGCTTGAGGTCCATGCGCAATTAAAGACGAAAACAAAGTTGTTCTGCGGGTGTTCAACTCATTTTGGAGATGCGGTTAATACGCATGTGTGTCCCGTTTGTTTGGGGATGCCTGGATCGTTGCCAGTTTTGAATAAGCGAGCGGTTGAGATGGCGGTTATTGCGGGGAAAGCATTGAATTGTGAGATTCAGCAGACGTCTGTTTTTGCTCGAAAGAATTACTTTTATCCTGATTTACCGAAAGGGTATCAGATTAGCCAATTTGAGTTGCCTTTATGTTTGGGCGGCCATTTGGATATTGTGGTAGATGGACAAGAAAAACGGATTGGTATTACGCGCATTCATATGGAAGAAGATGCGGGTAAACTCTTGCATCAAGGATCGGGTGCGATTGCCGGATCGACGCATAGTTTGGTGGATTTAAATCGGGCGTGTACGCCATTAATTGAAATTGTTTCTGAGCCGGATATTCGATCTGCTTCTGAGGCACGGGCGTATGTAGAATCGTTGCGGATGATTTTGCGGACTATTGGTGTGAATGATGGGAATTTAGAAGAAGGTAGTATGCGTGTGGATGTTAATTTGTCTTTGCGTCTTTCTGGGACTTCTAAATTTGGAACACGCACAGAAGTTAAAAATGTAAATTCGTTTCGGAGTATTGAGCGGGCGATTGCGTCAGAATTTGCACGTCAAAAAGAGATTTTGGATGCGGGTGGTGTGGTGATTCAGCAGACCCGTAATTATCATGATGATACGCAAACGACGACGGCACTTAGAGATAAAGAAGAAGCTCATGATTATCGGTATTTTCCGGATCCGGATTTGTTGCCATTGGTACTTTCTAAACTTCAGATACAGGATATTTTGGCGAACTTCCCAGAACTTCCATCACAGATTAGACATCGTTATTTGACTTTGGTTTTGACCGACGCAGATGTAGATGTTTTGCTCGAAGATATGGCCATGCGGGTTTATTTCGAAGCTTGTTTAGAGGCCGCAGGTGTTGTTCCAGCGAAAGAGATTTGTAAGTGGGTAGTTGGGGATTTGAACGCATTTTTGAAAGATAGACCGGAAGGTTTTGCATCGACCTTGGCGACTCCTGAAAAATTTGTGGGCTTGGTTGCTCTGTTGGTATCTGGAACCGTGTCTGGCAAAATGATGAAAGAGTTTCTGCAAAAAATGATAGAAACGGGACATCCTGCAGATGTTTTATTGGCGCAATCAGGCGGTGCTCAGGTTTCTGATGCATCTGAGCTGATGCCGGTTATTGAGAAGGTGTTGGCCGCTAATCCAGATGTGGTTGAAAAAATTAAAGCTGGAAAAGCCCAGTCGGCAGAATTTTTAATGGGGCAAGTGATGAAGGAGACACGTGGAAAAGCCAATCCTGACTTGGTTCGGAAAATTATCGCTGAAGTTATTTCGACATACTAAAATACAATACCCCCGCAGGCAGTCATTACAGGTAGAGGAGTCGTGGTTTATGAAGTATTACCATTTTTTTAAAGTGCTTTCGCTTTCAAAAATTTAAAGGTCTTTAGCGGAACTTTCTGTTATTTCAGGCTACTCTGTAGAAGCAAAAATAGATCATTTATTAACGTTGTTTAAAAAAGATCTTTCATTTTCAGATGCTGTTTTAGGACGGATCACCATGTTTCTGGAAGCAGCTTCCAAAGCCGTGTCGCAAGTGCCTGGTCAAGCAGCGGCGTTTTCTACTGCGCTTACGTACCATTTGTCGGAGTTCTATCCTGCTCAGCCTCCTTCTTTTTTTAAAGCCAGCGAGCCTTTGGCTATTCGGTATACGGCACATCTTGGCTATGTGATGGCTTTGGCATTTGAGAATCCAGCTCAGCCTACTTCTAATGGGGGCCATTTGAAAGCCTTGTTGGCTGCGGAAGTGTCTGAAGAGCATCCCTTGGTTTCTATTGTAACAACGGAGCATCCTTGTCGCGGTATTCCTGTAGACGTATATAATAAGGCGGCAGAGATTTTGGGCTCAGATGCGTCTCAAATAGTTGCGCGTGTAGGAGCGTTGTTTGAGATTGATTTGGTGCCTACAATTCCTTCGATTCAAAAATCTGTTGATGATGTATTTCCTTTTCTGGAAACATTATCTGAGGCCGCAGCAAAGTTGGTGCAAGCAGAGCATTTGGAATTAAAAGATTTGCGAAAATTTGTTCAATTTATTACCTGGATTCGTGTTGATTATGATCGTGCGCCTAATCATGATCGTATTTTTACAGATGGAATGCTCCGGTTAGAAAAAAAAGTGTTGGAACGGTACGCAAAGTTGCTAGCTGCTATTGATCTTAATGGAGAGCGCGACAAAATCTTAGTTGAGCTTGGAGCGTTAGAGTGCGGTGTTTCGGAAAGTATTCAGATTAATTTGGAATTGGCGACATTAGAAATTAGGCCGTACTTGGATGCTTCGGGAAAGCTAGTTAAGCACACTCCAAAAGATATGCAGGATAAATTTAAACAGCTGTTTTCAAATGATGCTAGTCAGTTGCCTGAACCTCGAGGCTCACAAGAAATATTATTATTAGCTTTGGCAAAGTCTTTGCAAGAACATAGTAATTTGCGTGCAACTATTACTACGCTTGAGAGTATAAAGACATCCGAAACTGCACCGGCTATTTTAGCGCTTCAGTTTGAAATGACTGTGTTAGGTTTACACGGTATGGCTGCTCAAGGACGTGTAGATACGACAATGGTTCGGTCTGCATTTAATTCTCTTTTTCCTGATGCTCCCAAAGAGGAAGCCGCTTTGCGTGATTTTTTACTGACACAGTTAAAGCCAGAAAATTTGTTTGGCAAACGATTTGAAATTAATGAAGAATCTAGACCTTTGATGGCATATCTTACTAATTTAGCGATGCTTAATGGGAGTAATCCTGATCGCGTTGATAGCTTGGGTTTAGCTAATTGTGAAAAAGCGAGTGACGTGTTGGCTGCAAAGTTACTTCTCGAGATTGCAGGAGCTAGACTTCCACAAGAAGTGATTTCTTCTGCTCGGATTAATTTTTTTCCTCTCTTTGAAAGTGCGAAAGCCTTAGAAGGCGCAACAGAAGTTTTGCATTATTTAGAAAGTCAGGAATCTATTTCAAGATTTATGAAAGCCTTTAGTGATATTCCTAGAGGGTCTGGTTTGGGTAATGCGGTTTACGCCCTTTTAGGAGCAACCAAATCTACTTGGGATGCAGAGGGTACGTCCGCATTGCGTGCACATCAAGGAACAGGATCTGGACCAATGCGCTTCGGGGGCCATTTATTCGAAAAACTATTGTCTCTGTTGGGTGTTCAAGAATTAAGAAGTTTAATGCTAACGGTTCAGCCTGGTGCGTTGCATCATCTTGCGTGGAATGTTCCTGCTGCTGAGAAATTTTTAGACAGGATAATAGGTCTGATTCAAAATGGCATTGAAAATCCTGTTACGCTAAATCCGGACCAAGTTCAATTTTTAAAAGAGTTTAATGCGCCGGGTGGTAAAGCGTATGAATTGTTTTTTGGGACGGGAGAAGGTGCTAAGCCAGAGTTGTCAGAATTGGGTTATTTATATCATGCGTGGCTTCGAGAAAACCCTATGGTGGCAGCGGCTATGAAATTTCCGTGGTCTTCTCGCGTAAAAGAGTTTGGGAAAATTGCTGAATTTCCAGTGCAGACTGAGCGTGCGATTACAGTCGCTAATTTCACGATGTTAACGGGTGGGCCGATCGGAAGTGTTGTGGATTTTCATGCTTCCATGACAGATTATTTAGCCTCTGGCAAAACTTTGCAAGAATTAAAGACAATGGTTAAAGGCAACCCTATTTTTGAATTTGAAATTCACAAAATGATCGAACACTTTCAATTGATTTCTTTAGAAACGTTACAGGAATCTATGCTGGGGCATGAAGTTCTTTTTTCTGCAATTTCTAAACAGTATCAAGAAGGGTTGTCTTGGCTTGGTGAGATTTTGGGTAGTCCAGATTTGCAGGCTTCTTATGCGTCGTATGCGAAAGTGAATCCGGAATTGGTTCAATATGAACGTCACCAGAGGGCTTTGTCTCGTCGTATGATGGGGACTGCATTGACTGGCTGGGATTCTCGTAATGCAGCAGAAAAAACATTTCCGTCTGACAATGTTTCTGCGCAAATGGCTGCTATTGTTTCTGCGATGGCTATGGGTTGGCGTGGACATTAAGTTTTAAGTTTCTTTGGCGTTGTAAATTTTGAGTAGATTTGTATAATGAGGACTTATGATTAGTAAAGAATTTTTGAGTCATCCAAAAAATAAAGCTAAAATTGTTCAGTTTGCCGACGAAAGTAAAACGCTTCCCGATGGTAGCAAAATTATCTATGCGGAAAGCGATGACAAAATCGTTCTCTATCAAAAAATTCCTTTTGAAGCAGGTGTAACTTTTGTTTATGACCGGCATACAGGTAAGATTTTTGTGAATGGAAAAGAGGGAACAAACCAAGATAAGCGAAAGATGATTTCTTTGGGTAGTTATTTGTTGTCCCATGCAGATGAGAATGATTTGGTGACGCTTAACGTGCAAACCAAAGGGGACCGTTAGGAGTGGGTGTTGGGGGTGTTGGTCCTTCCTTTATTCCAAAATCTCCTGGAAACCCTATAGATACTGCGTTGGCTCGGCACTTTCGTTCCGAAGGATTCCAGCGTGTTTTTGAGGGCCTGGGGCTTGATCCTAAAATTGTAACTCGGGTTACGACTGAAGCGGGTAGTTCTGTATTAGGAACATTACGGGAATTAAGTTTGGTTCCTGTGACTCAAGATAGGGCTATTGTTCTGTCAAAATTGGGATTTGGTGCAGTAGATTTAATTATTGCCATGAAGTCTCAGGAAGAAATGAGTAAAATTCGGAAGCGTTTGTCAGATATTCACGAATCGATGTTGGATCCTGAGGCGATGGCGGCTTTGCTTTCTTCTCTTGGTCTGGATGTTGATGAAGAGACCTTGATTTATTCTGATGAGGCCGGTGGATTATTTGTAGTACAGTCTACCTTAAAAGAAATCGAAGAGTCTTTGGATTCTTAAGTATTAGCTAGTGGATGTAGGCTTCATATTCTTGGCTTGTTCTGCTTGTTTTTCCAAGGCTAATAAGTTGGGGTCATTGGGTAGAAGTACGTTTTTTGCGATGATTACGGCCTGATCATAGTGCATGATGGCGGGATCAAGTCTCCATAGACTTTCATAAAGTGCGGCGAGATAGAAGTGCGCCAATGCGGTTTGAATATGCGGTTTATGCTGGTTTTTTCGTTCTTGTAGAAGCAAGTGATTTTTATAGTGAGTGAGTGCTATTTTATATTTTCCTAGGGTTCTCCAGTGTGACGCTAGCTTACATTCGATGTGTATCGCTATTTCTTCTGTCTCAGTGCTTTTTAGAGTTATATTGATGTCTTTGGCGTTTTGTAGCGCTTCGATTGATTTTAAAATACGATTTTGTTCTTCCCATTGTGTGGCGATATGGACGTATGTTTGTACGGTTTCTAGGGTAGGGGGTTTTTTGCTTAGCGCGTCTTGATCACTTTGTAGGGAGTATTGTTGTGACATTGGGGGTTGTTGTGACGGATGGCGTTGGCGCCGCTGGGGGGGTGACTTCGATGGGTTTTATTGCTGGGGCTATTGTGTTTTGAAATAGGTTGTGAAGTTCTTGTGAAACGATGGGCTTATATGTCCCTGTCCAGGCTTTTTCTGGGATAGATGTAGCAAAGCTTAGTCGTTGTTTATTTTTCAAGAGAGGGGTGCACCAGTTGTTGATGTAGTGAATGAGTGCGGCATTGTCTTTATCGAATTTTCCGTAGGCATATAAATTTTCTAAGGCTTCCAATTCATTGCCTGTTTCCATATAAGCGGTTGCTTTGATAAGTTCACTTAAATTCTGTATAAGTTTTTGGAGATCGGTCGGAAGCGTTGTGATGAGGGGCGGTATGTTTTTTAGTGCTTGTAATGCCAATTGAGGTTGGCCTGCAAGATTTGCTACATGAGCATAATCAATCCAAAAGTCAGGGCTGTCTTTTTTGCTTGGATAAAGGGCTTTTTGGTATTGGCTTGCAAGCTGTAGGGGCATATTGGCTTCTGAAAAAAGGAGCCAGTAATCGTCCATATAAAAGAGTTTGGGATCTTTAGTGATGGCTTCCTCTACTTGCTTCTGTCCAATGCGTGTTAGCCCATTTTTAAACCCTTCTATGCCTCTGTTTGCCAATGTCTCTGCATCCATATTTTCACTGGTTTTTGGATTGAAATAGGTTTTAATGGTTTGGAGGATATCTGTTCCGATATCTGAGTTTAGAATGAGCCGGTTTTCTGTTGCTTGGTTTTGCAAGAGCCTCATGGCTTTTGCTTTATTTTGTACCACGCCTGTTCCATTAAGATAGCGATTTGCAAGAAGAAGTTTGGCTTCTGGTAGATTTTTCTCTGCGGCTTTTCGTATCCATTGGAGTCCGTCTGTTTCGCTTTGTGCTTCTTTTCGCTGTAAGAGTAGGGTGCCGTAGGTGAACTCTGCTTTTGGGTGACCTTGTAGCGCAGCGGCCTTTAGCCAATATTCTGCTAGTGCTTTATTCGTACTTATTTTTACATTTCCACTGTAGAGTTCTCCAAGACGTACTTGAGCATCCATGTTTTTGTTCTCAGCTGCTTTGGTATACCAATAGAGTGCGAGACCTAAATTAGGGGCAATGTCAGGGGCATTGTCATAGCGTTTTGCAAGCTCATATTGGTGTGCGGCTGTGCCAGTTTCTGCGGATTGTGCTAGCCAATAGAGCCCTTTTTCAGTGTTGTAATAGGCGGTGCCTTTTTGAAGATACCCATTTCCAAGTTCGTATTGTGCTCCTGTATGCGCATTGCTGGCAGCACGCAAGAAAAGAGACATGGCTTTATCTGAGTCGGAAGGTTGACGTAATTTCCCAAGTCTATATTGCGCGTCTGGATGTCCTTTTTCTGCTGCGGATTCATATCCTACTTTTGCGGTTTCGATTTGACCTTCGCTTTCTTGTTTTTTTGCTAGTTGATATTGGGCAAAAATATTTCCTTGGTTTGCGGCTTCTGTCAGGACTGTTAGATCCGATGTTTCGAATGGGTTATTTTCCCAATGGGGTGCTGCAGATAGTGGCGGTGCATTGGGGTTTTCTGAATAAGAAAGTGTTGCTTTTTGTTCTGGAAGTATCAGGGTGGCGGCTTTTACGTGCCATGTCGTATTTTCGTCAAATCTCTCATTGTGTTCTATGAGAAGGTTTTCAAATTGTAGACTTGTGATGATGGTTTCTTTGGCGATAGAATTTTTGAGGATTTTCACAGTAAAAGGTTGTAACCCGGGTTCTTGTATAAGGAGTTCCGTACCATTGTTTTGAACTTGTATGACGCGTTCGGTTCCGAGTATGGGGTCAAGCTTGTTAAGTGCCTTTCTTAAGGCATCTGATGCATAATCTGAACTGATATTAAGGCGGGATAAATAGGTGGCTTTGGTTTCGTAGGGCTCTGCTTTGTTCCAGAGATCCATTTCTTGTCTGAGTTGTGTATATAGGGCTTTTCTGGGATTGAGACTGTCTAAATTCCAGCTTTTTATGCCTTTGAAAGTGGGTGTGGTGCTACCCGCAATTAGAATGGCTTTAAAGGGGTTGGTGTAGAGGGCGGTGGGCCCATAGGGATCTGCAAGGGTTGCCAGTTTTTTGTCGGTTTGTTTGGACCATACAGAAATAGTATTGTTTGCGCCAAAAATGAGTTGATTGTTGGGACTAAAGACAACGCTTTGTATGGCGTTAGAGTTGTCTTGAACTGGGAGTAATGATCCCTGCAGTCGACCTTCTAGTCTATTTTTTTCGCGAAGATTATAAACCCATAGGGTTGCGTTGTTTGCACCAACGGCTAAAAACTGGCCGTCTCTGCTGTAAGCAAGTGATGTTGGATAAACAGGTTCTTTGTCAGTTGTTAGGAGCCACTCTTGTTTTTTTTTGCCGTTATAAATATCTGATAGCTTGATGCCAGTTTCATCTTCTCCGCAGGACGCAATTTCTTGGTTATTTGGGTTAAATGCGACGGCTTTAATCGATTTTCCGTGTGGGTTAAAGGCATTAATTTTTCCGCCTCTTTCAACATCCCAGAATTTTATAAGTGGTTTATCGAGTGTGTCTCCATTGGGCTTGACTTCATTGTCTTTCCCGATTGCGCATAGGAGTCGGCTATCTGGGCTAAAGAGTAGATCTCGGAGGTCTTTGTCGAAGGCTTGAAACTGGGCCTGTATTTTTTGGCGTTCCAAATTCCAGATTGTGATGTTTTGCCCGTTTCTGTAGCTGATGTAGCGGCCATTGGGACTGAATCGCATGGTGGTGTAGTTTTTTGGGGTATCTACTATAAATAGAATGGTGTCCCGCTCTACTTCTTTAATAACAATTTTGTCGGATGTTCCGTATGCGATGCGTCTTCCATCTTCTGAAAAAGCGACATCCAGAACAGGGGCGTCTGTTTGATACAGTACGGCCATGGGTATTGGTGGGGCGGCATAATTGAGAGGGGCGGAAGTTGCAAAGAGTGCTGTGAGTAATAGAAATTGAAGCGTTTTTTTGAAGGTCATCTTGTAAATTAGTTTACCATAGGTTGTTAGGGATTTAGATAGGCGTTTTTGACTGCAGAGGCTACGTTTTTAACGACATTTGTATCAAAAACGTCGGGAATAATTTTATCAATCGTTGGATTTTCTAATGTATTTGCTAGGGCAAAGGCTGCGGCTAGTTTCATTTTATGTGTAATATGAGGGGCCTGTGCATCCATGGCACCTCTAAAAATGCCTGGGAATACTAGCACGTTATTAATTTGATTAGGAAAATCACTTCGTCCGGTACCTACGATAAAAGCGCCTGCTTTTTTTGCTTCATCTGGCATGATCTCGGGGATAGGGTTGGCCATTGCGAATATAATAGGTTTATCGGCCATGGTTTTAATCATGTCACTCGTAACGGCGTTTGCAACACTTACGCCAACAAATATATCTGCACCTTTTAGTGCGTCAGCGAGTGTGCCCGCCTGATGTTGTTTGTTAGTGATCGCTGCCAATTTTAATTTTGTAGGATTTGAGAGAATGTCTTCGCGTTTTGCGGAAATAATGCCTTTGGTGTCGCAGACGATAATATCTTTCACGGGTGTGCATGCTTTGGGGTCGTGCCCAATACAAAGTAGGAGTTCGGTGATGGCTGTTCCTGCTGCCCCAGCTCCATTGATAACGACCTTTAGGTCATGTAGGTTTTTATTGGCTAGTTTTGCTGCGTTAATAAGAGCAGCTAGTAACGTGATGGATGTTCCATGTTGGTCGTCGTGAAAGACGGGTATATCTAGATCTTGTAGGGCAAGTTCGATTTCAAAACATTTGGGAGCGGCGATGTCTTCTAGGTTAATGCCGCCAAAAGTCGGGGCTATGTTTCTAACGAGGTCGATAATTTCTTGTGTGTCTTGGGTTTCTATACAAATAGGAAACGCATCGATGTCGGCATAGCTTTTAAATAAAACGGCTTTGCCTTCCATGACGGGGAGTGCGGCGAGTGGGCCGATGTTGCCGAGGCCTAATACTGCGGAACCGTCTGAAACAATGGCAACGGTATTTTTTTTGATCGTGAGGTCGTAGGCGCGCTTGGGCGTTTTTGCAATTTCTTGACACACCGCTGCGACGCCAGGTGTGTAGGCAAGTGATAGATCATGTTTGTTTTCTAGAGGGACTTTGGATTGAACCGAGAGCTTTCCGCCGTGTTTTTCATGATACTGGATTGATTCTTCAAAAATATTCATAAGAAAAAAGACTATAGCGTATTTTTTTTATTAAGACAAACTTCGGAGTTTGGGGATGATGGTTTTGAGAATGGTTAGGGTCTGGTGAATTTCTTCGAGAGTATTGGTGGTGCCCAAGCTAAATCGTATGGCGCTATTTACGATTTCTGTTGGAAGCCCCATTTGGGAGAGGACGCTAGAGGCATGGGCGGTTCCGGTAGAGCAGGCTGATCCGGTTGAAACTGCGATGCCTTCAAGATCTAGCCGAATAGCGAGGGATTCGGCCTTAATGCCCAAAAATGAGACGTTGAGTGTGTTGGGTAAGGCGTGTTCAGTAGCGGTATTAAGATAAATGTCTGAAAAATGGGTAATAAGGCTGTCTTTGAGGGTATTTCTTAAGGTCTGTGTGTGGGTTATGTAATGAGATAGTGTTTCTTGTCGGGCTTGGGCTGCGATACCGATACCAATAATGCCGGTGATATTTTCGGTGCCTGCGTTTTTTTGCTGTTCTTGTGGGCCTCCATGTACGAGGGGAGTGAGCTGGGAGAGATTTTTTGCGTAGAGTCCGGCGATGCCTTTGGGTCCGTTAAATTTGTGTCCTGATAGGGTGAGGAAATCGACGCCTAGATCGGGTAGTGAGACGGGTATTTTCCCTGCAGCCTGTATGGCATCGGTGTGACAGGAGATTTGATGCTCTTGGGCAATTTTTGCGATTTCTGCAATGGGTTGAATCATGCCAGTTTCGTTGTTGGCGAGCATGACGGAAATGAGTTGTGTGTGTGGGGTGATGGCATTTCTGACTGCGTCTGGAGAAACGCGCCCGTCTTTTTGTACAGGTATATAGGTAACGGAGATGCCAAAAGAGGCTACCCATTTACAGGCTTCTAAAACGCAGGGATGTTCGATTGACGACGTAATAATATGTGCGGGGCTTTTTGTTTTGAGGTGATTCCACAGTACATTTTTAATAATCATATTGTTGGCTTGTGATCCGCTAGATACCCAGAGAAGTTGTTTGGGAGAGGCGTTGATGAGTGAGGCGACTTGGTAGCGGGCATTTTCGCTGGCTTCTTTGGCGATACGACCTACTTGGTGATGGCTGGAGGGGTTGCCTGTTACGGCGTGGGTTTTTTGTAGGGCGGCCAGTAGTTTTGGGTGCGGCGGAGTGGTGGCATTGTGATCTAGGTAGATCTGTTTTTTCATGACGTGAGTAGTAGGTTTAGATGTGTGTCGAAGAGGGTGTAGAGTGTTTTTCTGGGCTTGAGTTGTATTTCTTGGATATTGTTTAAATTGCGTTGCACCTCTGCATAGACCTGTTTGTTTTGGGTTAATTTAATAAGGAACTCTTGAGTTTTACTTTGGGTGATGTGTTTGATAATAGGTAGGTCGGGGGAATAATAGAGTTCTAGATAGATGCGGACTTTTCCTAGGAGATATTGAATGTCTGTTGAGGGGGATTGCAGCAATAAATTAATATTAATGGTGTTGCCATCAGGACTTTTTATTTCCAAATTATCAGGAAAAAAAGATTGGATGTGTAAAAAAAGTGCATTGATCTGGGTGTCTGGCATGCAGGCGATGAGTATGAATAGGAGGTCTTGTTGAAGTTCTTCTTGAAATAATTGTTTTAATTCTAGTTTATTTTCGTAGAGAAGGTTGATGCGGGTTGCGGTTGTATTGAGTAGGTCGATGTGACTTTTGATGAGTCGATGTAGTGTATGAAGTGTCAGCGTACTAAGAGGAGTATGTTGATGGCGTTTTCCAAAGAGGCGACTTTGGTAGTAGCTGATAAAATGGTCATAGGCGTTATCGTGTTTTCCGAGGGTTAGGCTTTCTCGTATTTGATTTCCCCAATCAACGGTGATGAGCTTATTTTTAACAGTTATGTTTTGGATGCTGGACATCAAAATTCCAGAGTAAAGGGATAGTCCTGTAAGGAAGAGGGTTTGGGTGTAGGTAATTATTTCGGGGTTTGTCAGGTATGCCGGATTTTCTTTGAAGGGGCCGGTTTGTATGAGGGTGTCTTTCAGTGTTTCAAACCCGGGTGATTTTGGGTCGAAAACTGCTGAAATGCTGGCGAGTGATTCGGTGATGACTTGGAGTAAAATGATACTGTTTGGAGTGCTTGTGAAAGACATGTTTGCGAGTATATCACCGTCATGTTTTTCCCGATAGTCTCGCCATTTCTTCTTCGAGCAGTTTGATGCGGCGTATTTCAAAGACGCATAATCTTACGACGGGATGAATGTCTTCAGAGAGTGTCCAAAGATATTTCATGGCTTTGTCTTGTAGCTTTTTGGGTCCGTCTATGATGAATTTTTTTAGAACTTTTGTGATTTCTAGACGCACTTTCCAATCATGATAATTGAGACTCTCTGTAATCTTCTCGAGGGTAGCTTCGGTTAAAATATTCCCGTAGCTGCGTATTTCTAAAATTTTGTCTCTGTCGCCCATACCCTGACTCATAACACCTACTCCCCTAGTTAATGATAATTGTAATACTAGTGCCCATTTGAAGTAGGTCTTAAACGTGTTTTATTTTTATGTAAGAGAGCTAACAAAGTGGGCTATTTTTTTAATGCCTTCTTGAATGTCGCTTAGGCTTGTTGCGTAGGAGAGTCGAATGTGATTGTCGGCGCCAAATCCAGACCCCGGTACGCAGGCAACATGTTCTTCTTTGAGAAGGTTGGCGCAGAAAGTTACGGAATCTGTAATGAGTCCTGATGCTGACTTTTTCCCGTAACAAGAGGATACGTTAGGGAATGTATAGAAGGCTCCTTTGGGCAAAAGACAGGTTAGGCCGGGAATGGCATTGAGGCCTTCGACCATAACCTTTCTGCGTTTATCAAATTCTTTTTTCATCGTTTGTACAGTGGCTTGAGGGCCTTCAAGGGCTTCTAGTGCGGCCCATTGTGCTGGTGTAGTGGGGTTGGAGGTTGTGTGACTTTGTATTTGTCCCATGGCTTTTGCTATGGGGGCTTCTGCGGCAATATAACCTATGCGCCAACCGGTCATGGAATGAGACTTTGCGACACCATCTACTAGTAACGTTAAGGCTTTTAGACGTGGTGAGAGAGTGGCAATAGAAATATGTTTTTCGCCATCATAGATGAGCTTTTCATAGATTTCATCTGAGAGAACCATGATTTGATGTTTTAAGATGACTTCGGCCAAGTCTTCTAGTTCGGCTTGTGTATAGATAGAGCCTGTTGGGTTTGAGGGGGAATTGAGGATTAGAAGTTTGGTTTTTGGGGTGATGGCTTTTTCTAGTTGCTCAGGTGTGATTTTGAATTCGGCTTTATCGGTTGTTTCTATAAGAATAGGAACGGCGCCTACTAATTTGGCTTGATCTGGATAGCTGACCCAGTAGGGTGTTGGGATGAGGACTTCGTCGCCTGGATTTAAGACGGCCATGAAGGCGTTGTAGATGGCGTGTTTGGCCCCGCAGGTAATGACGATGTTTTCGGTGCCGTACGTGAGGCCTGTGTCTTGTTTGAGTTTTTTGCAAACGGCTTTTTTGAGTTCAATAATGCCAGAGGCCGCGGTGTATTTTGTTTTGCCAGCCTTGATGGCGTCGATGCCGGCTTGCTTGATGTTTTGTGGGGTGTCGAAGTCTGGTTCGCCGGCGCTGAAGCTGAGGACTTTTGTACCTTCGGCGGTCATTTGAGCAGCTAGGGCAGTAATGGCCATGGTGATGCTGTCTTTAACTTGGAGGGCTTTTTCGGATAATGAAGACAGACACTTAGGTCTGTCTGTACTGGTGCTGGTTTGCATGAGTTTTTATGGCTCCTTTTGGGCGTTGGGGCTTTTTGAGATAATGATGAGTCCGATGATGATTAACATAACGGCGAGATATCTGTAAAGGCTGACCTCTTCATGCAAGAGAATTTGAGAGCCTACGGTGATGATGAGAAAGTTGATGCTCATGAAGGGATATATAAAGGAGAGTTGGTATTTTGACATAGCGGTGAGCCAGAGAACGCTGCCGATTAAGATGAGGGCGATAGCGCTAAAAGTGGCTAGCGAGATGGGGGAATTTGTGGTGTTGATGTGGTGTTTGAGTATGAATTCGCCCACGCTACTACAAAGGATGGGGCCTAAGATGTAGAGGAGTTTATTTTTCATTTTGATTATCCTAAAAAGAGGCCAATTGCACCGAGTGTAATAAAGCTGATGCCTGCGAGTTTATAACGGTCGAGGTGTTCTTTGAATAGAAATTTTCCGGACAAAATAATGCAGATGTAGGTGATGCTGAGGAAGGGGTAAGCAAAGCTGAGCGGGAAGTGTTGGAGGGTGATGTACCAGCTCACGAAGTTTGCTCCACCGAAAAGTAGTCCGAGCCACCAAAAGGGGTTTTTGAGTAGGGTTTTGATGTTGGTTATTAGATTGGGGTTATTTAGGTTGTTGACCGCTTTTTTAAAGCAAATGTCTGTGAAAGTTCTGACGAAGATCGTGAAAATTAAGATGCTGTAGTGCATGGGGAGTATTTTTGCACGCTAGAATTCCTTTGTCGACATTGATACTTTCTTTGGTTGAGTAATTATTGTCGATTCTATACAATCTTGGATGTTCTGTTTCTTCTCGTGTTCACCGTACAGTGTAGTTTTTTGTTATTTCAGGAATTCAAAATAGTTTGAAGGGGAGTTTTATGCATAAAATAGTAGGTTTTCATGTAGCGAAAACGCATCAATTTTTCGGGGATCAATTTTCTATTCCAGCGACGCCATCCGCTGAGTCTTTGTCTGGATTGGATCGTACTCAGCTTTTGTTTATTGCGAATCGTGGAGAAATTGCGTGTCGTGCGATGCGGACGGCGCATGGGTTATTGTTTAAAAATGTTTTGGTTATTTATGAGGCGAGTGATCGTAATGCGCGACATGTTGAGATGGCTCGAGAGTTGGGGTATACGGTTAAAGAAGTTTCGAAATATACGGATATTGCGACTGTTCTGGGGGTGATTCCTGAGGGGCAAAAAGCGCATATTTTTCCTGGTTATGGATTTTTGTCAGAGAATCCACAATTTGTTCAGCAGTGTGAGCAGCGTGGGCATGTATTTTTGGGGCCGAGAGCAGATAATATTGAGACCTTTGGTGATAAAGGGGCTACAAAGGTTTTTGCGAAGAGTGTCGGGGTTGCGTGTGTTCCTGGAATTGAGAAGGAGGGTGGGGTTTCACTTGAAGAGGTCAAGGCCTTTATTGCTGTAAATGGTCCATCTATCGTAAAAGCTGTTGCTGGTGGTGGTGGACGTGGGGCGCGCGTGATTCGATCTGTAGAAGATGTTGAAACGCTCTTTGCGGAAGCTCAAAATGAAGCCAGAATTCTTTATAATGGCAATGATAAATTGTTGGTTGAGAAATTTATTGAAAATCCTCGACATCTGGAAGTTCAAATTTTGGGAGATGGTACAGCGGCGGTGTCTTTGGGCGGGAGAGAATGTTCTGCTCAATCAAGACATCAGAAGGTGATAGAGGTAGGAAATCCTCCAATTTCTTCGGCGCTTAAAGCTGAAATGGAGGCCTCTGCACTTAAGCTTGCGAATGGGTGTGGGTATCGTGGTGCGGGAACTGTGGAATTTTTATTGGGTGAAGATGGTAAATTATATTTTATTGAAGTGAATCCGCGCATTCAGGTTGAGCATCCTGTTACAGAAGAAACGACAACTGTTGATGGAAAAGCTGGTGTTGATATTGTTGCGGCTATGATTGGGATTGGTCAGGGTATGACTTTAGCTCAACTGGGGATTTCTCAGGAGAAGATTGCGTCATCTGGGGTGTCTTTGGAGATGCGCATTGTTTGTGAGCCTGGATTTGTGTCTCGGGCTATTTTTCCTCAGTCTCGTGACGCGGTTCGTGTTGAGCGCGGGGTTGAAACTGGGATGGAATTGCCAAATTCTGTTGATCCTATGGTTGCGAAGGTGATTGTGACGGGCAAAGATTTGGAGTCAGCACGTCAGCTTGCATTGTCTGTGTTGCAAGAGATTGACATCCGAGGGGTTCGGACAAATCTGGAGCGATTGGAGGGTATTTTGGAACATCCGAAGTTTGCTGAGGGGACGTTTCATACGGAGCTTTTAGATACGCTTCCTTTGCCGGCATTTTCTAGTAGGGTTTCTACTGAGACACGGGCTGTTTCAGGGGCTACAAGATTTTTTTCTGAGTTGGCTTCGGGTATTTCTGGGTTCTTCCGTCATGTTGGGGCTAAGTTGCAAGCCTTGCCTTCTACGTGTGAGGCGCCTAGGTTGCCGAAGGTTTCTTTGGAGGACGCTTCTCCGGCAGTAAATCATCGCAAGACTATTTTGGATATAGCCGCGCAAGGTGGTGGGGATGAGGCTATTCGTCAGAGATTATTTGCTGAGTTTTCGGGTAGGCGTTTGGTGACGGATACAACTTTTCGGGATGCTCAGCAATCTTATGTTGCAACTCGGGTTCGAACAGAGGATTTGCAGGCTGTGGGGCCACATATGGCTCGGTATTTGGGCGATACTTGTTTTAGTATGGAAACAGCAGGTGGTGCTACGTTTGACGTGGGATATCGTTTTTTACAAGAGAGTCCATTTGAGCGGAATAGACAGCTAGATAGGGCGATGCCTAACGTGCCAAAACAGATGTTGCTTCGTGGAAGTAATGGGCTTGGGTACAAGCAGTATGATGCGACGTTTTTGAGTGAAACCTGTAAGAAATTTAAAGAGACAGGGGTAGATATTTTTCGTGTATTTGATGCTTCTAATGATCGTGAGTCTTTGGCTGTGGGTATGCAGGCGATTCGGTCTGCAGGTGGGGTTATTGAGGCGGCTATTTCTTATACGGGTATTCAGGAAGGCGAAAGACTAGATTCTTATGGCAATACGCATCCAGCTAAATTTACTTTGCAGTACTATTTGGGTCTTGCAGATTATTTGATTTCTCAAGGGGCTCATATTTTGGCTATAAAAGATATGGCGGGATTATTGACTGAGCAGGATGCCTCGAAGTTGATTTCCCAGATTCGGGCAAAGCATCCTCAGGTTTTGATTCATATCCATATGCACGATACGTCTGGTAAAGCTGCTCAGGTTTATGATGCGGCGTTTAAGGCGGGTGCGAATATTGTCGATGTTGCAATGGATCCGTTTGGTGGCCTTACGTCGCAGCCTAAATTGTCAGAAGTTGAAGTGTCTTGTGGACTTGCTGTGTTTAAGGGTTCAGATAATGCTCGTCAGGCTCGTCTTGAGTTAAATCAGTATTTTTCTGATTTACAGGGTTTGTATCGTCCTTTTTCTGTGCCGGGTCTTGACACCGTTTGTGGGGAGGCTGTTTATGACCATCAAGCACCAGGGGGACAGTTGACGAATTTATTTGGACAGGCCGGTGAGCTTGGTAAAGATTTTTTATTTGCGGATGTTTTGGCTGCTTATGAGGTTGCGAATCAAATTTTTGGTGGGCCTTGGGGGATTATTAAAGTGACCCCGACTTCGAAGGCGGTGGGTGATTTGGCGATTGCGTTATGTCAAATTGGATATCGCAAAGAAGGTGCTGCGTGGACTGTGCGTGAGGCGGTAGAAAGGCTTGTGGGCTCTCCTGATAAAATTCCTGGTTCTACTATTGAGTTTTTGACCGGTCAGATGGGGAATCCGGGGATTTATTATGAGCCGTGCCGCACTCAGATTTTAACTGCAAAGAATATCGCTTTGGATGCAAAAGGACAGGCTATTCCTGAGTATAATGAAGCGGCTGTTATGCATGAGTTGCAGGAGAAATTTCCTGGCATTACTTTTTCTCAGGAAGATTGCATTGGGTATACCATGTTTCCTTTGGAGTTTGAGGCGTTCGTGAAAGGGCGTGTTGCTTTTGGAGATTTATCTTCTTTGCCTACACATGCATTTTTTAATGGGCTAACGCCTGGGAAAGAATATACTTTTTTTGGAAGTAAAGTTGTTTTGGACTCAGTTGAAACGATATCTGATACACATAAGCGGGTGAAGTTTCTGGTTGATGGAAAAGATTATGTCGTAGACGTTTGTAAGTCACTGAATGTAAAGGCAGATCCTAATAATCCTGCTCATGTTGCGGCTCAGCTTGCGGGGAAAGTGATTTCTTATAAAGATGGTCTTTTGCAGTTGGAAGCGATGAAGATGGTTACGAGTTTTGAAGTGGGAAAAGGGGATCTGGTTATTCCTGTGGGCACTTTGGTTCAGGAGGGTGATTTGCTTTTTGTTAAAGCAGAAGGATAGGTTTAATGGGGGGTATTTAGAAGCCACTTCCATAACGGTTTAACCTGGATGGTTACCCCGTCTTCTGTGAATGTGGCTTCTTCGTGAAGGGTTAGGAGGAGCCCTTCGTTTAGGTGTGTTTTTTTGCATGCTGAGAGCAATCCTTTGATTTCTCTTTTTTTAACAGAAGGGTCTTCTAGGGTTTGTGTGATTTGGATGGCTGTATGTATGCTATCCCATTCGCCCACCAACAAATCGCATTCGTAGCCGTTGGCATCAAAAAAAAGATTTCCGCCGTACCGTTTATAGCTTTCCAGAAAAACGACTTGTTCCATTTGTTTTCCCACTTCTGTGGGTGCTAACAGGCCTAGTGCCGTTAAAATGCCGTTGTCGATTGCAAATATTTTTTTTTCACCCAGCTCAATATTGGCTATTTTCTGGGTGTATTTTGGCACCGTAAAAAATACATACGCTTGTTTGCATAGCTCTGCAAGCTCGTATAGGCTATTTTTTCCAATTTTGTATCCAGCCGATTTTAGATCGTGATAAATTTTATTGATTGAGTAGGATTTTGTGTTGCTTGAGAAGCTTCTTTTGAGAAAGAATCGTAGTAGGCTGCTCTGTGATATTCCTGCACGTTCTCCTATGTCCCGATACATCATGACCTCGAAATATTCTTGTAGAATTTTTATTTTTAGATGGGGATCAAATTCAACTGTTTCTGGAAAGCCACCGTAGATTAAATAGGTGTTGAGATGGTTTTGTACCTTTGCTATTTCTGTTGTAGTTCTAGGGGTTGTCGTGCTGCCTAAGAATTCTAGGTATTCTTTAAATGATAGGGGCAGTATTTCGTACGATAGGGTTCGGCCTCTGAGGCTCGTTGCAATGTCTTTGCTTAATGCTTTGGCATTTGATCCTGTGACGATGATATTTTTACAGGTGTGGTCATAAATACGTCTGACAAAACGTTCCCATAAGGGGATGTTTTGTATTTCATCAAAGATGAAAGTGCAGTCTTGGAGGTGTATTTCGGGGTATAAGATTTGGTATTGTTGCACAATGCAGTCTAGCTCTTCGGTGGTTTGGTCTAGTCGTTCGTCTTCAAAATTAATGTACAGAATGTGAGAAAGGGGTTTTCCTGATTGAATGAGTTGCTGGATCAGGCTAAAGCAATAGGTGGTTTTTCCAGCGCGCCTTGGGCCTACGATAGACAGGATTTTTTTTGTGTCGAGAGGACTATTGAGGGCGCGTATTTTGGGTATTGGTAGGGGGGTATTGTGAAAGTCTTGGATGAGTTGTTTTATTGTATTTTCTTTCATAAGAGGAAAGAATAGCCTATTTCTTCCTTTTTTTAAAGAATATATTCTATGTTTATGGGCCTAAGTAAGGTTGAAGTTTTTCTAGCGTTTTAGGCCCGAGACCCTTGATGTGCGCAAGTTCATCGAGGGTTTGGAAGGGGCCGTTTTCTTGTCTGTAGGCTATGATTGTTTCGGCGGTTTTTTGGCCTATGCCTGGTAGCGCTTGTAGGTCTTTAGCTGTAGCGGTGTTGAGGTGTATTTTCGTGGTAGGTTTGGAGCCCGCTTGGATTTTTTCTGGCTTTTTTAGGGGCACGTTGATGCGTTTTCCGTCTTTTATTTTGGCTACTAGATTGACTTTGTCGAGGTCTGCGTCGGGGAGTGCGCCGCCGGCTATTTCGATGAGATCTTTTGCGCGTAGATTTTCTAGGATTTTATAGATGCCGGGTTTATGTACGGCTCCGGAGACTTGGGCGTAGATTTTTGTGGGTTCGACGGGAGGTGTTTCTGCAATGGATGTTGTTGGTATGTCGATGGGCATAGCGGGATCGCTTGTTTGGTGAGCGCGATAATAGGTGACCCCTGCACCTAGTATTAGTATGCCTGATATTGTAGATAATATCTTTATGTATTTTGAAGTAGACGTCATGATCTAGAAGTCTATCAAAGTTAGTGCGTTCTGTGTATATTTATAGCCATGTCTAATGGATTTTTGCATTTTGTTTATGGGGAAGAAACGTTTTTGGTGGATGGGTATGTGGCGCAAATTAGGGCCAAATATTCTGGATATCAAAAGGATTTTTTTAAAGATAAAGTAGATTTTTCTGCGTTGCAGATGTCGGTGGCTTCTCAGGATTTGTTTTGCCCTGCCAAATTGATAGTAATAAAAGAGCTGTCTGCTTTGGGGGAGACGTTGGATGCGCCGGATGTTGCGCGTTGGGCGGAGTTGTTTCGTCAGGCGGCTTTGGGTCCGAATGTGGTGGTTGTTTGGATGGGGGCTAAGAAGCCGGATATGCGCAAAAAATTATGTACGACGTTGAAGCAGTTGGCAGTGACCAAAGAATTTTTGTCGTTTAAAGATTGGGAACAAGATAAAGTTCTTCAGTGGTTGCGTGGCAAAGTGGCTTCGATGGGTAAGCAGATTTCTATGGATGCCCTTGTGGCTATGGAACAGATTGGCGGGGTGGATTTGCGTCAGTTGTCTGGAATTTTGGAGTTGTTAGTGGTGTATTTGGGGGGACGTACAAAAATTGAGGTGGCGGATGTTATGGCTGTGTCTGGCGCTGGCAATGCGAGTGCGTTTTTGTTGACCGAGGCGTTGCGGGATAGAAAAGTTTCGTCAGTGATGATGTCTCTTTCTAGGTTATTGGATCAAGGTGAAGAGCCGTTGCGATTGATGGGGCTTTTGGTGGCTACGCTGCGACTTTATTATCAATTGTTGGTTCTAGATGAGATGAAATTGACGTCTCAGCAGATGGGGCAGAAATTGGGGAAAAGTCCGTTCTTTTTGCAGAAGCTTTTGGGGCCGATCAAAAGGCATTATACGGTGCAGCATTTGCGTAATGTGTTTGGTTTTTTTGCAGAATTAGACGTAGCGATTAAAACGGGGAAAATTAAGCCTCGGATTGGACTTGAGCAGACCGTTTTGAAATTTGTTGCCTAGCCTGAAATTTTTTTTGAATTTTTTCCGATAACTTACTGATTAAAGTTTTTTTCGGGAGAAGATATGTTTCAAAAAAAAATTATTGCAGGGGTAGAAACCGGCGAAGTGAAAGAACCCATGGTTATACAAAAAAAATTGCAAGAAGGTACTTTTGGCGAGGTTTATCAAGCAAGCATTAATGGACAGCCTGTAGCCTTAAAGGTTTTTAAGGTCTTTGGTGACAATAGATTTTCCAAAGAACGGTCTATGTGTGAATTGGCGAGTCAAACACCCAGTTGCGTGAAATTATTAGCTACCACACCTATAAAAGACAGGGGGTGGGGTTTGGTATTTGAATTATGTAAAAGTGATTTATATGAATTTATGGGAGAACCTGACTTTTCCCCAATATATCGCGAGTCTCTCGCGAAGTCCGTGGCTAGCGCGATGCTTGATGCATTGTTGTTTTTGTTGAGTAAAGGAATTGTCCATTCTGATGTAAAATCTGAAAATATCTTTATTAGAGAGAAAGGTGAATTTGTCGAGTTTGTTCTGGGCGATATGGGCAGTGCTTTTTATGAAAAAGATGCTGGTAGAATAAAAGGTCGAATTCAGAGTGATGCTAATAGGGCTCCAGAGGTTGTTGAAGGTAAATACCCTTACACTAAAGCGATTGATGTCTTTTCTTTAGGTCTTCTTATTTATGAATGTTTTACTGGAAGGATGCCTGTTGAACAAAATGCAAAAGGTGATTATCCATTTGTGGCAATGGCGACTTCTCTTCAGCAGAATGACCAAGTTCTTTCGGCGCTTCCTAAAAATCTAAGAGTGTGGGTGAGAAGCATGTTAGACATAAGCCCCTCAAGAAGGATATCTGCAGAACGTGCGTTGGCTTGTTTTGGCAAAGCTTTTTCTCTTCCACACGCATCTTTGGAAGTGCTGGCCGCCCACAATGGGCTGAAAACGACGGTATAGTTTCCGGCCTAGCCTGAAATTTTTTTTGAATTTTTTCCGATAACTTACTGATTAAAGTTTTTTTCGGGAGAAGATATGTTTCAAAAAAAAGTTATTGCAGGGTTAAGACCTTTTGCGCTTAGTGAATTCAAGGTGGCAGTTGAAAAAATTGGTCAAGGTAGTTTTGGGGCTGTTTTTTTGGTTGAATCTAAGCATGAGCCAGGGGTGTTTGGGGCGCTAAAGGTTTTTTTTGAATCTAAACTACATGAAAGGGGTGTTCTTGAAGCGCAAAATTTTGAAAGAGAACAAAGAAGTTTAGAACGGGTTAAAAATTCAGAGCATATTGTGACTCTTTGGGATTCTGGGCAATTGTCACCCGATTTTTTCGACGTTTTAAAATCGAGTAATTCAGATGGTAAAAATTTTAGGCATGGCCGATTTCTTCTTCTTTCATATTGTGGGGGAGGGGATCTATTTGAGCGGATTCTGGCGAGTGAAAATGGGTTGGAGCCGCAGGTAGTGATTTCTTATGCCAAGCAAATGCTTTCTGCTTTAGCGTTTTTGGCTCAAAAACAAATTATTCATGGCGATTTAAAACCAGAAAATATATTCCTTACCAAGGACAATGTTCTTAAGCTGGGGGATTTTGGTTTTTCTTATGTTATGGGAGAGAAAATTCCTCAAGGGGGACGAATTCAGTCACGATATTATATGGCGCCAGAGGTTATTCGGGGGCAGGTTCCTTATACGTCTGCGATTGATATGTGGAGTGCTGGTTGTATCCTCTATACCTGTCTTACAAAAGAACTTCTTTTTCGTGTAGCAAATGACTCTGATCATTTGATCTTGATAAAATCTTTGACGGAAGGTAGGCGTAAGGACTTTCTGGCAAGTGAGATTATATTTAAAGGCTTTATAGAAAATATGTTGGTTGAAGATGTTTCCAGAAGAATAACAGCTGAAAGTGCACTGGGAGATCCTTTGATGACGTCACCTGTACCAAAACCCATAGTTCGTATGGTGCCTAAAGAATTATTGAAAAAATTCGACGGTAAGCAGACTGCGCTATAGCTTATCCCTTTAGAAGAGATTCGATTTCTGAGATTGTTTTTGGACAGTCTTTACTTAGGTTTTTGCAGCCGTTTTTTGTAATCAGGAGATTGTCTTCGATGCGAATGCCGATGTATTCGTTGTAGGATTTTTTGTTGAGCGTGATAGCGAAATGGCCGTAGATTCCGGGTTCGTTTGTGATGCAATTTCCTGCGACTAGGGGCGTGTCTCTGTATTCTCGGAAGGGGTCTCCGTCGTGGACTTGGGTGCCGAGTAGATGACTGACATTATGCGGCGCTTTTTTGTAAGCGAGGGAGATTTTGCCACCTTTTTGGGTGATTAGTTTTTTGAGTTCTTGGTTGATAAATGTCCAGCACGCTTCGTTGAGTGACTTGATGGTGATGCCGGGCTTAGCTAGTTTCTCGACGACGTCTTGGGCGTCTAAAACGATTTGATAGAGTATTTTTTGGAGGGGATTGAAGGTGCCGGATAGAGGGATAGTTCGGCTGATGTCTGCATGCATTTGTTGCCAGCGTGCACCAAAATCAAGGAGGAGAAGCTGGGTTTTGTCGAGGGGGTCTGTGTTGCGGGTGTAATGTAAGACGGTGGCGTTTTTGCCTGATGCGACGATGCTTGGGAAGCTGAGTCCGAAGTGGCTGTGTTTGAGGAGTTGGTAGTGTAGGTGGGCTGCGACGTCGGATTCTGTTTTAAAAGTGTGCATGTTTTGTAGACTATTTAAGAAGCTTTCGGTTGTTTTTTGATTGGCGACCGTGAGGTTATTTTCGTCTTGGTTGTCTAGTAAAATGCGATCGGGTTGATAGATGGGGGCAATGTTATAGGGATGGAATGGACGTAGCTTTTTTTTGAAATCCCAATGGTGGTCTTTGAGTGTTTCGCCGTCTGAAGATTCGTTCCAAAAGGTGAAGAGGGGATTTTGAAAATAACGCTTTAGGAAGGTAGAGAGTTGTCGTCTCGGCAGGCTATTTTTAAAACCGGTTTGGGTTTCTATTTCGAGGGCATTCTCTTCGGAGCCAACACCAAATCGAAGGCCTTCCCAAAATTCTTTTTTGGGATCTTTTTTGTCGATGAATAAAAATTCTTCGTTGGTATGTGGATCTAGGACGAGCGCAATGCCGGTTTGATTGATGCCGGTGAGATAGAGCATGAGGGGTTCTTGAAAGATGAAGCTGGAAAGCATGGCCCAGTGATGGGGATGTCCGGGACCGTTTTCGATTCCGGTGAGTACAATGGGGTGACCTATGAGTGTTGCGAGATGATCGCGTCTGGCTTTGTAACGGGCTTTTGCTTTGGATCCAAGTCCGTCATCTATAAAGATTTGTGCGTAGGGGTTTGCTGGTTTCATTGGTTCCAGGATAAAGAAGCTATGGTATGAGGTCAAGCGGTATGTTAGAGTTTTTCTCTATGAAATCATACATGGATTTGGTTCGGCATATTTTGGTAAATGGCGAAAATAAAGTGGATCGGACGGGGACGGGAACGCGGTCTGTTTTTGGGTACCAGCTGCGTCATGATTTGCGGACGGGCTTTCCTCTTTTAACTACAAAAAAAGTTTATTTTAAGAGTATGTTGTACGAGTTGCTTTGGTTTATTAAGGGCGCTACGAATACGCAAGACGGGCTTAATTCTGGCATTTGGGACGCATGGGCTGGTCCGGATGGCGAGTTGGGTCCGGTCTATGGCTATCAGTGGCGGAAATGGGATAAATTTACTTGGGATGAGTCGGCTCAGGCTTATCACAAAACGCATGTTGATCAGTTGGCACAGGCCATTGAAACGATTAAAACCAATCCCCATTCGCGCCGGATTATTGTGAGTGCGTGGAATGTGGCGGATATTGACCAGATGGCGTTGCCTCCGTGTCATGCGTTTTTTCAATTTTATGTGACGATGGATGGTCATTTGGATTTGCAGTTGTATCAACGTTCGGCGGATGTGGCGGTGGGCGTGCCGTTTAATATTGCGAGTTATTCGTTGTTGCTCATGATGGTGGCGCAGGAGTGTGGATTAATCCCAAGATTTTTTGTTCATACGCTGGGAGATGCTCATATTTATCAGACGCATTTGGGTGGATTGGAAGAACAATTGACGCGGGAAGAGAAAACTTTGCCTAGTGTCAAAATTACAAATAAGCCGTTTTTTGAGTTGGAATTCGAGGATTTTACTTTGGAAGGGTATGATCCGCATCCGTTTATTCGATTTCCGATTGCGATTTGATAGATAACGCCCCGTCACTTTGTGACACCCCTCTATTAGAGGGGAATTTTGGAGATTCGGGTTTGTTAAATTCCCCTTCTGTGAAGGGGTGGATCGCCGTAGCTTTAGCCTAGGTGAGACGGGGTGGTTAAGTGCGTGAAAGTTTTAATTCTTCGAATCAAAATATGGACAGCAAATCTGAAGGCGTAAATGCTTGGTATAAATTACCATTTAATCCAAATTTGAGAGATAGGGCTAAAGAATTACGGAAAGTGGGTAATTTATCCGAGGTGATTCTTTGGAACAAACTTAAGAGCAAACAGTTTTTAAATCTAGATTTTGATAGGCAGAAAATAATTGGTCATTATATTGTGGATTTTTATTGTAAAAATTTGGGGGTTATTATTGAAATTGATGGCGGGAGTCATGATGATAAGCAAGAGTATGATGCTGAAAGGGATGCTTATTTGGAGGGGTTGGGGTTAAGAGTTGTTCATGTGCTGGATAGGGATGTGAAAAATAATTTAGTTGGGGTTTTGGAGCGTTTGGAGAGTGAGTTGATTGGTTAGAGATTTAGATAACACCCCGTCACTTCGTGCCACCCCTCTACTAGAGGGGAATTTTTGGAGATACGTGTTTGTTGAATTCCCCTTCTGTGAAGGGGTGGATCACCAAAGGTGAGACGGGGTAGTTTTAGTTCCTGGCTGGACCTAGCTTTAACTGTTTATAAACTGCTTAACCCGTTCATCCACAAAAATATGGGACCCTTTTAATGGGTAGGTGAGTACGAGTCCTTCTATGCTACGGCAGCGACTGAGTGCGACGTAGGTTTGCCCGGATGCGAAGGCGCCTGCGGAGAGGTCGATCATGACTTTATCGAATGTTTTCCCTTGGCTTTTGTGTATGGTCATGGCCCAGGCGAGCTTGAGGGGATATTGGGTGAATTCGCCGATTTTTTCTTGTGCGACGGTTTTTTTCTCGGTATCAAATTTATATTTATAGAGCTCCCAGGTGTGTGGTGTGACGTAGACATGTGCGCCGGTTTTGAGTTCTACTTCGATGACGGAAACTTCGGAGTCCTGATCGATTGCGCAGATGGTGCCGATGCTTCCGTTTACCCAGCGTGAGCCGCTGTCGTTGTTTAGAAACATGACTTGGGCGCCTATTTTAAACTGAACTTCTAGTTCTGCGGGGGCGTATTTTGATTCAAATTCTTTGGATAGTTTGGCTTGTTGGGAGAAGGCTTGTCCGTCTAAAGTATCTAGTTTTTTTTGATTAAACGTTTCTGCTTTTTGGTTGGTTGTGGTGAGGAAGACGAAGCCTTCTTGCCATTTGAAGGTGGGGTTGTAACATTTTTGATTCAAGACTTTCAGATTATGTGGAGAGAGGGTGTTGTTGCGAATATGATTGAGACATTCGATAAACAGGGGATCTTGTTGTCGAAATACGCGTTCCATTTCTATCTTTTTACAGTCAAAGAGGGGGTTGTTCATGACGTGAGAAGAGAAGAAGTAGGGGGTATCGTATAAGTCGTCAAAATAATCTTTTTCGTCTCGGGTGATGATGGGCGGGAGTTGCATCAGATCGCCAATGAGGATAACTTGTTTGCCACCAAAGGGTTCTGAGGTTTTGCAGACGGTTCTTAGAAAAATATCTACGCAGTCGAAGAGGTCGGCGCGGACCATTGAGATCTCATCGATGATGAGAGTTTCTATGGCTTCGTAGAGGTCTGTTTTTTTTATTTTTGAGGCGGCTTTTAATGCGCTTTCGGGAGTCACTGTGGTACCAAATCTAAAAAAAGAATGGATGGTTTCGCCTCTGACATTTAAAGCGGCGACACCGGTGGGAGCGAGGACGACTGCTTTTTTTTGGGTTCGCGATCTAAAGTGTGTGAGTAGGGTAGATTTTCCGGTGCCTGCTCGGCCGGTTAGAAAGAGAGACTCTTTTGTTTTTTCCATGATTTCTAAAATCTGGAGTAGTTCGGGTGTCCATTCTAGGGTTGTCATTGGTTTAGGGCTTTTTCGCGGTTAGATTGGGTGACGGTGTATAGCTTGGCGGAATGTTGTAGTGGTCGATGAGCGATTTTGCGATGTCTCTAAACGCTGGGCCCGCGACGCTGGAGCCGTAGATGCTGGCTCGGGGGGAGTCGATGGAGACGAGTATGAGGAATCGGGGTTTTTCTGCTGGGAAGAAGCCGATGAATGAGGCGACGTATCGGCCCATTTCATAGCCATGGCCGCCTGATTTTTGAGCGGTTCCGGTTTTACCTGCAATTTTGTAGCCGTCTATTTTGGTGATCATTCCGGTGCCTTGATCAACGGTTTGGGTCATGATTTTGGTGACGACTTTGGCCGTTTGGCTGCTGATGATACGTTGTGGACGATCTTTTATGGGGCTCCGCAAGGTTTTTTCTTCGCTATCGGTGATGTATTTCACGATATGGGGCTCAACTAAGATGCCGTCGTTTGCGATGGTGGCGACGGCGCGTGCGATTTGAATGGGGGTGACGGCGACGCCTTGTCCGAATGACATAATGGAGAGGTCAAGCCCGCTCCAGTTTTTAAGTTGTCTAAACATGCCTTGGGATTCTCCCGGAAGTTCTACGCCGGTTTTATTGCCAATGCCGAATGCTTTGATGTAGGCATATAATTTTTCTTTGCCAAGTTTTTGACCTAATAATGCCGTGCCGACATTGAGGGATTCTTCGATAATTTGCGAGACAGTTTTTTGATTAGTTTGTCCTGCAGGGCGACGGTGTGCTTCTTTGATGGTGTGGTTATAGAGCGTGAGTGTTTCTGGAACGGTGATGACGGTGTCTGGTTTGACGAGGCCTTCATTTAAGGCGGCTGAGACCGTGATGAGCTTGAAAATAGAGCCTGGTTCATAAACATCGCTGACGCTGCTGTTTTTTCTTGTGCCGATGGCATTTTCTTTCCAGCTATTGGCGTTGAAATCTGGGTAGTCGGACATGGCTAGGATGTCGCCGGTTTTGATGTCTATGACGATGGCTGAGCCTTTATCGGCTCTGTTTTTAACGACGTTTTCTTTGAGGTATTTCTGTGTGACGTATTGGACGTAGTAGTCGAGGGTGGTGATGATGTGGCTACCATCGTAAGGATGTTGGAGGGTTTCTAGTTTTCCGGTGATGAGTCTATTGCGTCTGGCGTCGCCTTCGAAAGCAATTTTCCCGGGGGTGCCTTTGAGGATTTTGTCGTAGTAGTGTTCGAGTCCGCCTAGGCCTTGGTTGTCGTTTCCTACATATCCGAGGATGTCACTGGCTATGTTTTGGAAAGGGTAGATGCGCTCTTCGTCTTTGACAAAATAGATGCCCTCTAAGTCTTCTTTTCTGAGTGCTTGATAGATTTCTTTAGTAATTTTACGTTTAATCCAGACGAAATTTCCTCTGCTATTTATTTTGGCATAGAGTTCGCTATAGGGGATTTTGAGATAGGTGCTGAGGGTTTGGGCTGTTTTTTCGGGGCCGTCTATTTCTTTGCGATTCATATAGACAGAATAGGCGGTACGCGTAATGGCGAGCGGGACTTTATTTTGATCGTAAATATTGCCGCGATTGGGGTAGATCTGAACAATTTTATTGAGTTCGCTTTCTGATTTTTTTTTATAAAAATCGTGGTTGAAAATTTGTAGAAAAGCGAGGCGTGTGATGAGGATGCAGATGATCAGCGCGAAGCCGAGTTTGTAGACTTGAACTCTGTTTTTATTTGGGGTCATTTTTTTTGGGTAGTATGTAGAGGTAGTCGATTTTTTTAGGTAGTTCCATGTGGAGTTTTTCGGTGGCTACACTTTCAATTTTATCTAATGAAGTCTCTGCAAGAATCTGCAAAAGGGCCGTTTTATTTTCGTCTCTAATCAGCGTGATTTGCTTTTGAGTGTCGAGCATCTTTTTATTGATTGCGAGTGTTTTTATCGTGACGTTTAAACCCAAAATGGCTAGTAAAGCAATGACAACATAGGTCAGAATAAAGCGTCGTATATGTTTGGACTTTTTGTTCATGGTAGTAGGTATAGAGTAACATGGCTAATGAAGTAGATCGAGCCTGTTAGCACTGGATTTTTAATTGGGATTTTTGGGATTTTTTGGAGATCGATTTCTTTGATTTTTAGATGAGGGACAAGAGATTGAATGTCTTTGTAATGGTGGGCGAGTTGGGGGTCGAAACAGCAGTAGTGGATAGATAGGGCGTGGGGTGCGAGACGGGAGAGAATTTCGCCTGCATTTTTTGTTTTTAGGATGCTGGTGATGAAGGTGAATTTTTGGTTGGGGTAGTGGTGGGTTAGCGTTTGGATGAGGGCGTCGATGCCGTCGGGGTTGTGGGCAGCGTCGATGATCCAGTTTTGACCGTTAATTTCTTTGCGTTCGAATCGTCCCCAGATGTGAGCTTTTTGGAAGTTCGGTTTGGCGTCTGGGTGCAAGTGATTTAGGGCGGCTTGGGCGAGTGCTAGGTTTTCTTTTTGATAGAGGCCTTGCATGTGGAGGTTTTTTGGGAGGGTTGTAAGCGCCGGAATTATTTGGATGTTGGGGTGCGATTTTTTAAAAATAGCGAGTACAGATGGATTTTGTTGGATGGTGATGGCGGGGATTGGGGGCTTGAGGATGCCTGCTTTTTCTGTGGCGATTTTTTCGATGGTGTTGCCGAGTATGGCTTCGTGGTCTAGGCCGATTTTGGTGATAATGGAGAGGATGGGGGTGACGATGTTGGTTGCGTCGAGTCTACCGCCGAGGCCGGTTTCGATGATGCAGTAGTCCGGATTTTTTTCTTGGAAATAGAGAAATGCCATTAAGGTTAATACTTCAAATTCTGTTTGGAGGGCGTTAGATTCTCTGGCTTTTTCGAAAAATCGAGAAAAGTCTTTTTCGGAGATAGGCGTGTTATTAATTTGGATGCGCTCGCAATACGAGTGAATGTGGGGGGAGGTGTAGGTGCCGACGGTGTAGCCTAGATCTTGTAGCGCGGAGGAGATGAAGGTGAGCGTGGAGCCTTTGCCGTTGGTGCCGGCGATGTGGATGATGTTTTTGAGTGCGTGGTGTGGGTTGTTGAAAGAGGCGAGCGTTTTTTGAAAGTTGGATAGGTCGTAGTTAATGCCTTTTTGGTAGGCGAGATTTTGTAGGAGATGTGCGGGGTTTTGTAGAGTCATTTTTTAACAATCGAGAAGGTCAGTAATGATTTCGTGAATATTAGTTTGTGGGTTTGTTTCGAAAGTGAGTGTTGTTTTTTGATTTTCTTTTTTTAGTTTCTTAGCTCGTTCTATAGCCAATTTCATATTTGGTTTTAATTTATCGTAATGGTTAATGTCTTTTGCATGATTATGTTCTTTTTTTAAGTATTTGACTAATTCGTCTTTACTTCTGAATGCTCTTGAAGTTTCCTCAAAGTGGAGCAAGATCCAAAATTCAAAGCATATGTTTGAGTATGCAATATTGATCTTATTTACTTGCGCTTTTTTCTGAGCGGTATCTATTTTGTGATGGCAATCTCTATCAAAAACAACCCAGATTTTTTCGTACTCACCTTTTTTTTTCTCTTTGATAGCTTGTTCTACAAGGCCATTTGGGTCATGGTTAATAGGTTTGTATGGAATAACGTCAACTGCAGATAATTTAACTCTGTTTTCTTTTCTGAATGTTTTAAAATACAAAACTTCTGTTTCGCCTTCGCATAATATTAGGAATTGTTTCTTGAGGGGGCGTTTTTTTTCTTTTCGATATTGGGTCATGTAATGAAGTTATTTGTTATTTCTTCTATGCTTGTCAGAGGTACTGCACCAAACTTCCCGCTCATATACCATTTGTCGTAAGGGGCGTCTGGGCGAATGCCTTCAATTGCTGCTAAAGAATAGAATTCACTGGAACCATTTTCTTCTTTGTCTGCGAAATATATTTGATCTCTACGAAAATATTTTTTTGATAAAAACAATGTGTTGTGTGTTGTAAATATTAACTGGCCATTTTTGTTGTTTTGGCTATGAAATAGATCGAGAATAACTTCAACTAACTTTGGATGTAAATTGATGTCAAGTTCATCGATTATTAATGGGGAGCCTGTAGAAATACTAATTAGAGTTCTTATGGTAGTTTTTAGGAACATGAGTGTTCCGTCAGATTCTTCTTCTATTGCAAAATCCGTCGTGTCTTCTTCGTCCCCGTTTGCGAATCTTTTGTGAATTGTTTTTAAGGCTAGTCTGTTTTGAGAAAGGATGGTCTCTTTTATATCTTCAGGCATTCCTTCTGGGAATTTAAACTCTTTTTCTTCTCTTTTTTTATAACCGAAAGATTCAATGCCTACGTCGGCAGCTTTTAATATATTGATAATAAATTGTTCTGCCGTTTTTTGTGGTATTGCTTTAGCTAAGTTATCGAGGTAGTAATCCCAGCTTTTATGGATCTCGTCTGAAATATTTATTCGGATATTGATAGAGGTTAGAAAATGATAAATTTCTTTAAATTCCTCAAAATTGTTTGTTCCGGCTTTTGACAAAAATAGTTGGTTTTCCCCAGTTAATTTTTCAATGGCTTTTTTTGGTCCATGTAGAGACGGTCCAAAATTGATGGTTTTTCCATGGTGACGCACAAATAATTTGGCTTTGTTGCTGTATAGTTCTTCTAGTAAAAATTGCGTTTGATTGAAGACAATTTTATATCTAAAAACAGTTTCTTTAATGAGAAATTTAATTTCGAAAGTTGTAGATTCATTTGTTTTGTTTTTATCAAGTTTAAATGGGTCGTAAGGTATTTTTGTTTCTGGTGAAATTGACCCAGATTGTATAACTAATATTTGTAGTCGCCGGATGGCTTTTAGTAGGTTGCTTTTTCCGGAAGCATTTTTTCCGAAAAGAATGATAGTTTTAAGAAGTGGGATACTTTCTGAAGTGATATTATTTGGGAGCTCACCTTTTTCTATCCCAGAGCTTTTGGCCTTAACCGGTAAAAAGGATATAGTTTGTTTTTCGTTGATGGATCTAAAGTTTTTCGCTGAGAATTCTACTAACATGGGCTGGATTATATCACTAAATTTATAAAAATGAATTTTTTTCTCATAAAATGGCATTTTAATATGTTTTGTCCATATGTGTTCTGGCAAATTCCATATTCTGAAAGTGCTTTTTATTTGAAGAAATTACTCAGTCACAATAAGATGACGTATCAATTTTTGAGTTGAAGAGGATTATTATGACTGAATTACCTGCGCGTTATGAACATGGTTCGATTGAAAAAAAATGGCAACAAGTTTGGGATGAGTCTGATGTATATAAATGGGATTCTAGTGCGGATCGTGAGAATACGTTTTCGGTAGATACACCGCCGCCTACTGTTTCGGGATCGTTGCATGTGGGACATGTATTTAGTTATACGCAGACGGACGTGTTGGCGCGGTATCAGCGTATGTGTGGAAAGTCGGTTTTTTATCCGATGGGTTGGGATGATAATGGATTGCCGACAGAGCGTCGGGTGCAGAATGTTTTTGGGATTACGTGCGATCCGACGTTGGCTTATGAGCCGGCTTGGATGCCTGAAAAACGTGTGAAAGATGGGCCGCTAGTGCCGGTGTCTCGTCGTAATTTTATTGATGCGTGTCGGATTTTAACTGCCGAAGATGAGCAGGCGTTTGAGTCGATGTGGCGACAGTTGGGATTGTCGGTGGATTGGTCGTTGCAATATGCGACGATTGATCGGCATTGTCAGCGTGTGAGCCAGTATTCGTTTTTGGAAATGGCTAAGAAAGGGTTTGTATATCAGGTGGAATCTCCGACGATGTGGGATGTGGATTTTCGGACGGCGGTTGCCCAGGCTGAAGTAGAAGATCGGCCACGTCCTGGGGCGTATCATCATGTGCAGTTTCACGTGGAACACGGTGGTGATTTTATGATTGCGACGACGCGTCCAGAATTGTTGCCCGCTTGTATTGCGGTTGTGGCGCATCCGGATGATGTCCGATATAAAGACTTATTTGGAAAGTTTGCGGTTACGCCGTTATTTGGTGCGCGTGTTCCTATTTTGGCATCGACTCATGCTGATCCTGAAAAGGGTAGTGGGATTTTGATGGTATGTACGTTTGGAGATGCCGCGGACGTTGCGTGGTGGAAGCAACAGTCTTTGCCGATTAAGCAGGTGATTGGTGCGAATGGTCGCATGTTGCCCGTTGATTTTACGCAGGCACCGTTTGAAAGTGTAGACGCAGAAACAGCTGCCAAGTGGTATGCGCCTTTAGAAGGTCTTCGGGTGAAGCAAGCACAGACGAAAATTGCTGAGTTGTTGGCGGAATCTGGTGCAATGATGCAGCCTTTGGAGATCATTGAGCACCCCGTAAAGTTTTATGAAAAGGGAGATTCTCCGCTTGAGTTTATGAAGACGCGCCAATGGTTTGTGCGGATTTTGGAGCATAAAGAAGCGCTTGTGAAACAGGGCGATAAGATTGAATGGCATCCTAGTTTTATGAAGGCCCGATATCAGAATTGGGTAGAGGGATTGAATCAAGATTGGTGTATTAGTCGTCAGCGGTTTTTTGGGGTGTCGTTTCCGGTTTGGTATCCGATGGATGCGTTGGGAAATCCGGATTATGCAAAGCCGATTTTTGCGCGTGAAGAGCAGCTTCCGGTTGATCCAATGTCGGATGTGCCAGATGGGTTTACAGAAGACCAACGTGGGAAGCCTAATGGGTTTATGGGTGATCCGGATGTAATGGATACATGGGCGACGTCGTCGTTGACCCCTCAGATAGCGAGTCAGTGGCCGAATAACGATCGACACGCCAAAATTTTCCCGATGGATATTCGTCCGCAGTCGCATGAGATTATTCGGACGTGGGCGTTTTATACGATTACGAAAGCGTGGATGCATCATCAGGAAATTCCTTGGAAACATGTGGTGATTAGTGGCTGGGTGTTGGATCCAGATCGTAAAAAAATGAGTAAGTCAAAAGGGAATGTTGTCACGCCGAATGCGTTGTTGGATCAGTATTCGTCGGATGCTGTGCGGTATTGGGCGACACGGGCGCGGTTGGGCGTGGATACAGCGTTTGAAGAAACGATTTTTCAGATGGGTCAGAAGCTTGCGACGAAATTGTTTAATGCGAGTAAGTTTGTGATGTTGCAGTTGGGGGATGAAAAGCCGACTGCGGATCAGATTACGCAGCCGGTGGATGTGGCGTATTTGCAAAAATTACGGGAATTGGTTATTAAGGCAACGCGGGCTTTTGAGACGCTGGATTATGCGGCGTGTTTGGAGTTGTCGGAGTCTGGATTTTGGTATTTTTGTGATCAGTATATTGAGTTAGTAAAAGTGCGGGCATATCGTGAGACGGACGAAGCAAAACGGTTGTCTGCTCTTGCGACGTTGCAGGAAGCGTTGCGATTATTTTTGCGATTATTTGCTCCGTTTTTACCGTATGTGACTGAAGAGATTTGGTCTTGGCGGTTTTCGGATGGCGGGTCGATACATCGGGCGAGTTGGCCAAGTGTATCGGAATGGTCTGGGGTTTCGTCGGATGTGTTGTCGCTTGTTATGGACTCTGCGGCTTTCGTGATGGGTGAAATTCGCGGTGCTAAATCTGAAAACAAACAAAGTTTGAAATATCCCGTGAAAAAATTGACTATTTCTGGCTCGCAGGATGCGTTAGATAGGGTGTTTCTTGCGATGGGAGATGTTGTTTTGGCGGGTGTGGTTGAAGTGTATGAGATGGTTGTTTCTACTTCTGAATTGGATGTGATTGTAGAGTTGTGAGAAAACTTTTACTTATCCTAAGTCTGACTATTTTTTCGGTTGGTACCTATGGCCAAATTATTATGCCAACTGCCAATAGTTTGGTTGTGCAACCCATTTCAAGACCTCCATCGGTTGTGTTTTCGGTGGATGAAACGCTAGTGAATGCCCTGTTATCTGCGATGGGGCCGATTTCTGGATCGACGACTGTGAATGTTCCGATGTTGTCTGGTAAGGCGCATTGGACGGTTAAAAATCCTAAGATTCAGTTTTTGAATAACGACGCTTTTTTTACGGCGAATGTTGCGGTAAATATGGGATTATTGGGAACTAATAGTGAAGCGAAAGGGTCTTTGGTCGTGACGTATAATGTGGCTCAGAATTTGATACAACTTTCGCCGAAGAATGCGTTTGTAGATTTGTATTTTGATGTGTTGGGACAACGGATTAATTTTGCGCGTTTGGATATGGCGACGTTTTACAAAAAGCCTTTGATTTTTGCAGGGCCTCAGTTGATGAAATCTGCCGTCTTGGTGCCGATGCCCGATGGTAAAACGAAACAGGTTTTTCTGGCACCAGAGAAAGCGACTGTTTCGTTTTTGCCTCGGTTGTTATCGATTAGTTTGTGGTTGCGGCCTGAGGTGAAGTAGTGACGGAATATAAGTATGATATTGCATTTTCCTTTTTAGCTGAGGATGAATCTTTAGCCACTAAACTTGCGGATCTTTTGCAAGATAGGTATATGGTTTTTCATTATTCGAAACGACAAGAAGATCTTGCTGGCGGTGATGGAGAGAAGCTTTTTAATGCGGTTTTTGGAGAGGAATCTCGCTTAGTAATAGTTTTGTATAGAAAGGAATGGGGACAAACGTCTTGGACTCGTATCGAAGAAACGGCTATTCGTAATCGAGCCCATGATCACGGGTTTGATTTTGTGATTTTTATGCCCTTGGATGAGTTGTCTTCTGTTCCTAAGTGGGTCCCAAACAATAAACTATGGGTTAATTTAAAGAGGTTTGGTCTTGAAAGAGCTGTGGGGGTTATTGAGGCGAATATCCAGAGGCTTGGGGGAGAGGTTAGGGAAGAATCTCTGGAGGATCGATCAAAACGTTTGGATCGTGCAATGAATCTCAAATTTATAAGAGAGAGATTGCGAAATTCAATAGATGGAGTAAACGCTGCAAATGCAGAATTTCAAAAGTTAAAAAATGAATTTATTACCCAATGGCAGTCTGACGTTTCACTTAGTGTTGATGTTACAATAAACAGCAAACACGCTGAAAATAATTTGCAAATAATTTGTTTGAATTATTGCTCTTTAGGCGTCACTTGGATGCATAACTATCTTAACACTCTTGAGAAATCAAAATTGAAAATAGAGTTTTGGAAGGGCGGTATAAGACAGGGCCGCTATGGTGATCCTGTTGTGGATGAAAGTTTTGAATTCGACTTTTTTTTAAGTGATTCAGAGCAATATGTTTGGCAATCAGACTCTAAAAATAATAGGGAATTTACTTCACAAAACTTGGCTCAATTTATTTTAAAAAAGTACTTGGATGAAATTGAAAGAACTCTCCATCCAAGTAAGTATATGCCTGGGTTAACATTTTAGATTCTTTCTTGAGGTTTTCTTTTTCGTGTATTAACGTAGTGCGATCCTATTAAAACGTCTATTTATTAGGATTGCAATCCTATTTCTGCCAAGCCTTCGCATCTTCCAAAAATGCTTTAATCCCACTTTCTGTTAGCGGATGATTAAAGATTTGCATGAGGGTTGCGGGTGGAACTGTGGCCACGTCTGCTCCGATGGTTGCAGCGTCTAGTAGGTGGATGGGGCTTCTGACGCTGGCGACTAGGATTTGGGTGTCGAATTCGTAGTTGTCGTAGATGTCGCGGATTTGAGAAATGAGTTCCATGCCGTAGTGGCTGATGTCGTCGAGTCTGCCGACGAAGGGAGAGATGTAGGTGGCGCCGGCTTTGGCTGCGATGAGGGCTTGGAGTGGGGAGAAGCAGAGGGTGACGTTGGTTTTGTGGCCTTGGCTGGAGAGTTCGCGGACGGCTTTCATGCCTTCTGGGGACATAATGACTTTGATGACGATATTTTTGCCCCATTTGAGGTAGGTTTTGGCTTCTTTTAGCATGCCTGCAGCATCTTCGCTGATGGTTTCTACAGAGACTGGGCCTGAGATGAGGTCGCTTATTTCTCTGATAGTGGCTTCGTGATCGCGGCCTGCTTTTTTGATGAGGGTGGGGTTGGTCGTAACGCCGTCAACTAGGCCCATGTCGTTGGCTTTTTTAATGGCGCTGATGTCTGCTGTATCGATGAAAAATTGCATAATAATCTCCTTGGTCTTGTCTGGTAATTTATTCGAGTTTGCCGTGTTTGGCTTCCATGGCGTCTAGGTTTACTTGGCCATGGGCATTGATTTCCCAATCATATCCGTAGACATCTTTTGTGGGAACCCCTTGCGGAAAATAATCCTTAAAATTGTCGGTCCATGCGGATAAATTTCCGCTTGGAATCGGGAATGTATTGTTTTGAAAGTGATAGAGTTCGAGCTGTGTATTAATAAATTGTCGTTGAAATTTATGTGCTTTTTGATTGGTTTCTTTTGTGGTTGAAGCGACTTTCGGGACGATAATAATGGCCAATATGCCTATGACGCTGAGTACAATGCAGAGTTCAACAAGGGTAAATGTTTTAAGGTTCATGATTTCTCCTTTAAGAGTACTGTGGCGATACTTTCAAACGGGTTGGGATCTTTGGTGAATTTTTTGAGGATTTCTGGATAGCGATCCAGCATTTTAGTGTCTAGTTTTGTTATGGTTTCTGCAATTTTTTCGGGATCAAAATTTTGTATAAATTCTGGAATGATGGTTTGTTCCATGACGATGTTCGGGAGCGCAATTCGGGGGAGTTTGACTCTAAGGATATGGGTTCCAAGCCAGAATGTGATAGGGGAGACAGCGCCTAAAACGATCATGGGGGTGTAGGTAAGTAACGCTTCGAGCGTGACAGTTCCCGCGACGCAGAGAAGTAGCATTGTGTCTGTCAGGAGATCGGGTGATGTAGCGTCTTTAAATTGTACGTTTTGAATGGGATATTTTTTGAGATAGTGATTGATCAATTTTCGTATGGTGGGATTCATGACGGCTATTTGGATGGGATGAGTAGCCTGATTTTTTTGTAGGATTTGTATGGTTTTAAGCATGGCTGGAAAGTGGTAGTGAATTTCTTGGTCTCTGGAGCCAGGAAATAGTGTGAGGGTGTGGCGATTTTTAGTTTGCGTAGGATCTGTCATGGGTGGACGAAGTGATAGAAGCGGATGTCCGAAATAATAGACTCTGGGATGGAGTGGGTGATAGAGCTGATATTCTTGTTCAAAAATGGTGAAAATGGTGTGGCTGTATTTGGCAATTTTTTTGGCGCTCCGGGTGTCATTCCAGATCCAAAAGTTGGGGCTGATAAACGTGTAGATCGGAATGTTATATTTTTGGAGAATAGTAGCAATTTGGAAATTGGCATGTTGAAAATCAATGAGAATGGCTTTGTCGATAGGGGTGGTTTTGAGATAGGTTTCGAGGGCTTCTAACAGAATTTTGGTTTGATGTCTTTTTTTCCAATGTTCCCAATTTCCCATGGCATGGGAGTAAGCGCTTTCGTAGACGAAGTGGTCTGTTTGGGCTTTAAGTTGTGTGCCTCCGATGCCGTGGAGATTTAGTTGAGGATCTCGTTTTTTTAGGGTTTCGGCAAGCTTGCTGGCGTATTGGTCGCCCGATACTTCTCCGGCGATAATTAGTAGGTTTTGCATCTTAATCGGTTATGGTTTCTGTGTCGGATGCTTCTTTTTTGAGGGTTAGGCCTCGAGGCGAATCGGCTAAGCAAAAATCGATTAAATGTTTGGCGTTTTCAGATATTGGTGTGAGTGCTTGCACATCTTTTTTTGCTTCTGAAAATACTTTGTTGGACCTGAAAATAGTTCGGAAGATGTGTTTGATTTCGGTGATTTCGCTAGCAGAAGATCCGCTACGTTTGAGCCCGATTGCGTTGATATTTCGGATTACAGCCGGATTGCCTTCGCACAATGTAAAGGGCGCTATATCTTGTGTAATGCGTGAGTATCCGCCGACCATGGCCCCTTTGCCAATGCGGGTAAATTGATGGATGCCGGTCATGCCGCCAATAATGGCCCGATCTTCTACAAAACAGTGGCCAGCAAGGTTGCAGGTGTTTGCAATAATAATGTTATTTCCAAGGACGCAATTATGTCCGATGTGGACACTGGTCATGAAAATATTGTCTGAGCCTATAACCGTGGACGTGTCTTTGCCTGTAGATCGGTTAATGGTGACGTATTCTCGAATGTCGTTTCGATCACCAATAATAACGGCGGTGCGTTCGCCTTTGTATTTTAAATCTTGTGCGTTGGAGCCAATCACCGTGCCAAAATGGACGTGACAATCTTCGCCAATTTGCGTATCGCGTTCGATCAAAATATTGGCTTCCAAAACGGTTCGGTCTCCAATGATCACGTTTTCGCCGATCATGGTGTACGGGCCGACGACGACGTCTTTTCCGAGGCTGGCAGACGCGTGAACAGAGGCGGTGGGATGAATGTGTGGGCGAGATGCTTTGCTGGTCATAGCGTAGATGAATGTACATTCTGCGATGACTTTTCCGTCTACCAATGCCTTGGCTTCTACGCTAATTTCATTGGGTTTGAGCTTAATGACGTCTGTTTCAAGTCTGAGCTGATCGCCGGCGTAGGCTGATTTTTTGAAGTGTACATTTTTGAGTTCGTCGTAGAGTGGAAGTTGGGTAGAAAATTCTGGGTCTTTTGAGAAGATTGTGGCGGCTGTTTGGGCCATAGCTTCAATGATCATACTTGCTGGCATGATGGGATGTTGTGGGAAATGTCCTTGCATCCAAGGGTCCATGAGGGAAATATTTTTGATGCCTACGGCGCGTTTGCGGTTTTCCCATTCGATCAGTGCGTCGATGAGTAAAAAGGGATATCGGTGTGGGATAAAATCTGTAATTAATAAATTCTGCATAAAGTTGATTCTATCATTTAGGGCATTTCTTGTGTATTGGGCACTTTGCACTTATCATAGCGCGATGGCAGAAAAACTCTTTATTACTGGATCAGCGGGATGTATTGGTCACTATCTTTTGGATCGATTTGTAGGCAATCCGGCTTACGAATTGCATTTGCTTTTGCGTGAAAAGAGTCGCCTGAAGTTTGATGCAAAACTATATTCCAATATTATTATTCATCGGTGTGATATGTCGGATATTGAGACGTTGGCTGATGTGTTGTCTGAGATGGATTATGTGGTGCATATCGCGACCTCTTGGGGCGATTCTGAGCAGGTTTGGATTTCAAATGTTGATAAGACCCTCGCGCTTTTTGCATTGTGTACACGTGCAAAACGCATTGTTTATTTTTCGACGGCCAGTATTTTAGGGCCAGGGAATTTGCCTATTGCGGCTGCGGGTGAATTTGGATCAGGGTATGTACGCTCTAAATACAAAGCCTATTCGTTGCTTCCAGAATCACCTGCTTGTGAGCGTATTGTAACGGTATTTCCGACGATGGTTTTTGGTGGGGATAAAACGCATCCGTATTCGCATATTAGCGAAGGGGTTGTGCCTAATTTGCGGTACTTAAAATGGCTTCGTTTTTTTGATGTGGATGTGTCGTTTCACTTTATGCATGCAGTAGATTTGGCGACTATGGTGGAGGCGATGTTATTTAAGCCTTTGGATAAAAAAGCGTATGTTTTAGGACATCCTGTAGTGACTGCGCGTGAAGTGTTTCGGACTTTAGGGCAGGTCTTTGGGGTGTCTATTCCGTTTCATATTAGGATTACATCTCAGTTTGTTTTTGTGCTGTGTAAATGGTTCAGAATTAAGCTCGGAACATGGGAAAGATATTTGATTGAAAATCCTCACTTTGAATATGATGTGGTGCGCCCAGAAGATTTTGGTTATGTTTCGGCCTTGCCTACTTTAAAGACTTTATTGGTAGATATTAAGGAGCAAGCGGGCGCATGAAATTACGTATTCAGAAACATTTGTCACAAGAAGGGATTTTGTCACGCCGTAAAGCGGAAGAGTATTTATTGAAGGGCTGGATTAAAGTAAATGGCGAAGTGGTGACGACGCTGGGCACGATGGTTGATCCATTTCGAGATAAGATTGAGTTGTCTCCGCACGTTCGGGCGATTCAAAAACAACACAAATATTTGGCCTACTACAAGCCTCGTGGCATTGTGACCAACTTGCCGCAACGGGGTGAGAGAGAAATTAAAGATTTGTTGCCACCTAAATATAAAAATCTACATGCGATTGGTCGTTTGGATAAAGAATCCGAAGGGCTTATTTTACTCACGAATGATGGTGTATTTGCGAATAGTTTATTAAATGCTGGCAAGGCTCATGAGCGGATTTATCACGTCACGATTGACCGTATTTTGACGCCGATTATGCAAGAAAAACTAGAGACTGGAATGTTGTTGTTTGGTGAAATGACCAAGCCCATAAAAGTGAAAATGATAACGCCGAAACAGTATGGATTGACCATGATTGAGGGGAAAAATCGTCAGATTCGGCGCATGATGGAAATGTTGGGTGCGAAAGTCTTGGAGTTGAAGCGCGTTCGGTTTGGGAAAGTATCGATTGATACATTAACGCCCGATAAATTTCGCGAATTGCATCCGGATGAGTTGGTGTTGCTTAGGGAATTTGGGAAGCCAAAATACCAAGCGAGTGAATAAATTGGATGGCTATTTTACAGTCAACTATCAAAAAGACATGTCCAAATGATAATGGACTATCAAATAGCCAGGCTATTCTTTCTGATTTAGGATACCCCCAGAGGTCTTAATGGCACTAGAATAATATGTTTATAAAAACTGTTGTTCACTGTTTCAGACTAGGCCCCATACCAGCCTTCCCCTAAAAGGGAAGGGGTACATATTCGTATTTTCAAAGTCCCCCTTTAGGGGGGTTTAGGGGGCCTTAAGAAATAGTTTCTTATTCTAGTGTGGGTGCAACTTGGTTGTGTTTTGTTCTGGATCTTAAAATTTATACGAAAGCGATGCGTCGAGTGCTTTGATTTTATCTGTGTTAGCTTTTAGTATAGCGAGTGCGTTCCAGGAGCCATTTAAGAACGCTTGTCTCCAGGCTTCGACGATGGAGATGGGGAATGAGTGATTTTCTAGGACGGCGGTTTTATCGACGAGGTCGATGGTGACTGACGTGCTTGGTTTTTCTTCTAGAATTTTTTTAAGAGACGCTAACGTTTCTGGTGTAGAGGTGAGTACTGGAATACCGACAGATTTGCAATTTCCTGCAAAAATTTCGCCGAATGATTCACCTATGATGGCTTGAATACCGAATCGCAAAATCGCTTGGGCTGCGTGTTCTCTTGATGAGCCGCAACCGAAGTTTTTTCCGACGATCATGATGGCTGCTTTTTGATTTTGTGGTTCGTTTAGTGGGTGTGATTTTTGTGTGTCATCTTCATTAAATCGAACATCGTAGAAGAGATAGTCGCCCATATTTTCAAACGTAATTTCTTTTAAGAAACGTGCGGGAACAATGCGGTCGGTGTCGATGTCGTTGCCTTCGATGACAACGGCGGTGCCTTTGATAGTGACTCTGTTTGCAGACGTGCTCATAAGTAAGTCCTTACGTCGGTGACGTGTCCAGCGATTGCAGCTGCAGCGGCCATGGCGGGACTCATTAAGAGTGTGCGTCCGGTGGGGCTGCCTTGGCGTCCCATGAAGTTTCGGTTGCTAGAGGAGGCACAGATTTCGTCGCCAATGAGTTTATCTGGATTCATGGCAAGGCACATCGAGCAGCCAGCGTCTCGCCACTCGGCTCCGGCAGCTTTGAAAATTTGATCAAGGCCTTCTGCTTCGGCTTGTTTTTTGATGGGTTGTGATCCAGGTACAACGAGCATTTTGACGTTGGGATGTACTTTGTGATTTTTTAAAATTTTGGCCGCTTCTCTTAAATCTGAGATTCTGGAGTTGGTGCACGAACCGACGAATGCAACGTTGATAGGAATATCTTGCATGGACATGCCGGGTTTTAATTTCATGTAGGTGTAGGCTTCTTCGGCGTTTTTCCGGGCGTCTTCGGGAAGGCTTTCTGGAGAGGGAATGGTGTCTGTTACGCTGGCGGATTGGCCGGGGGTGACGCCCCAGGTGACCATAGGTTGAATTGTATTCCCATCGATAGTGACAACGTCATCGTAAACGGCATCGCTGTCTGAGGCGATGGATTTCCAATAGGTTTTGGCGTCTTCGAAGGCTTGACCTTTTGGCGTGAATTCTCTGTCTTTTAAATAGGTGAAAGTGGTTTCGTCTGGATTGACGTAGCCGATTCTGGCGCCGCCTTCGATACTCATGTTACAGACGGTCATGCGTTCTTCCATGGTCATGTTATCAAAAACAGAACCGGCGAATTCATAGGCATAACCGATGCCGCCTTTGACGCCTAGGACTTGGATAATTTTTAAGATGACGTCTTTGGCATACACACCTTTTTGGAGGGTGCCGTTGACAGTGATGCGGCGTACTTTAAGTCGTGATAAAGGAAGTGTTTGGGTTTCTAAGATAAGGCCCACTTCGGTGGTGCCAATACCAAATGCAAGTGATCCAAATGCACCATGTGTACTGGTGTGGCTGTCTCCGCAGGCAATGGTCATGCCGGGACGCGTAATACCGAGTTCTGGGCCGATAACGTGGACAATGCCTTGTTTTTGCGTGTTGGTGTCGAAGAATTGAATGCCAAATTTTTTGACATTGTCTTCTAATGTGGTGGCCATTAATTCGGCTTGATTGTCTTGGTATGGACGTTGTTGGTTTTGTGTAGGAATGATGTGATCTATGGTTGCGAACGTTCTTTTAGGTAACAAAACGGGTACACCGGCTTCTTTAAGAGAGGCGAATGCCTGTGGCGTAGTGACTTCGTGGATTAAATGTAGGCCGATAAAAAGTTGGTCTTGTCCGGTGGGTAATGTGGCCACTTTATGGAGGTCCCAGACTTTATCATAGAGTGTATTTTTGGACATATTGGTAACCTAGCTTAGGTGGGCGTGAGTGTCAACGTTTTTCTGTCTATTTAGATATCAATTCCGAAATAGTCTTGACTAAAACGGAATTTATGTCAGAATGGTCGTTAATGAATCGATCCCTAGTTTCGTATATTTTGACTGACTTAGAAACAAAAATTGTTTTGCTTTCTGGTCCAAGGCAATCAGGTAAAACGACGTTGGCTCGGGGTCTTTATCCTAATGCGGATTATTTTAACTATGATTATGCGCCTGATCGTATAGCCCTCAAGGAAGCATCTTGGCGTCGTGATAGTTCTTTGGTCATATTGGATGAAGTTCATAAAATGGATTCTTGGAAGAGATGGCTAAAAGGTATTTATGATGTGCAGGGTATTCCTCCTCGATGGCTTGTGACTGGAAGCGCCAAATTAGATACGTACAAAAAAGTAGGGGATTCTTTGGCGGGTCGTTTTTTTCAGTACAGTTTATTTCCTGTTGATTTTAAAGAAGCCTTGGTTTTGTTTGAACCTAAAGAAGCGTTTCGTCGATTGTGGGAGTGTAGTGGATTTCCAGAACCTTTTTTGAATGGAGATAAAGTTTTTTATGATCGGTGGAAGCAGAGTCATCTGGATGTGATTTTGCGAGAAGATTTGATTGATTTGGCGACGATTCGAGATATTAAAAAAATTGAGTTATTGATTGAGTTGTTGTCTCGCAGGGTAGGTTCAACGGTTTCTTATAGCAATTTGGCTCGTGATTTGGAATGTGATGCCAATACAGTGAAGAGATGGCTTCAGCTTTTGGAGAATTTGTATATTATTTTTCGTGTGACTCCTTATTCTAAGAATGTTGCGAGGGCCATTTTAAAAGATTCTAAATATTATTTTTATGACTATTGCCGTGTTGATTTTCCTAATTCTGAAGGGGCTAAACTTGAAAATTTGGTTGCTTTATCTCTCTATCGAGATCTTTCTTTTTTGAGAGATACGAAAGGCATAAAGGGGAGTTTACATTTTCTTCGTACTAAAGAGGGCAAGGAAATCGATTTTCTAGTAGTTATGAATCAAGTGCCTCATTCATTATTTGAAGTAAAATATGCTGATATGAATTTGAGTTCCCAGTTTTCTTATTTTGAGAATAAAATTGAGGTTCCTAATCGAGTGCAGTTGGTTTTGGAGTGTAATCGAGAAAAATCATATCCTAATGGAGTCAAAATTCGGTCGCTCGTCTCTTGGTTGCATGAAGGGTTATTGTGATTTTTCCTGAAAGCTTAGCCAAAATCTCACAAGCAATTCATAAATTAGGGGGGCGTGCTGTTTTAGTGGGCGGGTGTGTTCGAGATTCGTTGTTGGGAATACCTGTTACTGATTTTGATGTAGAAGTTTTTGGGATTGCTTCTTATGACGAACTGGTTCGGATTTTGGCTGCTTTTGGAAAGGTGAATTTGGTGGGGGCCTTTTTTTCTGTTGTGAAAATGAAAGTGGATGGTCTGGAGATTGATTTTTCATTGCCACGCAGAGAACGTAAAACTGGCAAGAAGCATGTGGATTTTGAAGTTGAAGCAGATGGGGATATGTCTTTTGAAGAGGCGGCGTCGCGTCGGGATTTTACGATGAATGCCATGGGATTTGTGATGGAAACGGGTGAGTTTTTGGATCCGTTTGGGGGCCGGAATGACTTGGAGAGACGGTTCTTTCGGCATGTGGGGCCTCGATTTTCAGAAGACCCCCTGAGGGTGTTTCGGGCAATGCAATTTTCGGCCCGATTTGAACTGGATATTGCACCCGAGACAGTCGCGTTGTGCAGCTCCCTTTCATTAGAAGATATTTCAAATGATCGCAAATGGGCGGAGACTCGGAAGATGATTTTGCTTTCCAAGAAGCCCGTTTTGGGGCTTTTTGCGGCAGAAAAATTGGGCATCGTGCGATTGGCTGATTATCCGAATGATGTGCTGGGTATGATGGTAGCTCATTTTGGTATGCCGTCTTCGATTGCTAGAAAAGTAGAAGCGTCTAAGAAACCTAAGCCGATTATTTTAGGGAGAGATTTGCAGGCCTTAGGTGTGAAGGCGGGTTCAGAAATGGGGACGCTTTTGAAACAGATTTATGCGGCTCAGATTGCGGGTGAATTTCATACTATTGAGGAAGGGCAAGCTTGGATTAAGCAGCATCTTTCGTTATAGCGCAGGACTTTTTTTGTACACTGAAATTGATTCGGGTATTATGAATCCTTTCGGAAGGGCCAGTATATTAAGTAAATTATCAAACAAAAATCTTAGTTCCGAATGGAATGGAATGAGTATTAGATTGATTTTGAATTTATTCGTGTTGATATCGTAGAGAGAATGCAGAATGATCGGTTCATTTGTTTCTTTGTCTTGTAATTCCCATCCTAAAATGTGGCAGTTGTAATCTAAACTTTCTAATAGTTCTAGTGGTTTAAGCGTTTCTCCGTAAGTAGTGCTTTTCCAGTTTTCAATGATGATTAGGGGCTGATGTTTTTTTATAGTTTGGATGCTTCCTATTAAGACTTCATGTTCAAAGCCTTCGACGTCTATTTTCATTACATCTGGTTTTGAAAGCGTGAGAGTATCTAATGGCTGTGCGCTTATTTTTCCCTGGGATGAGGCTAATGAAGTAATTTTTGCACGACCGCTCAATCCTCTGGGTATTTCCATGTTTACGAAGCTGGTTTTATTGGAGAGTGCGATATTGACGGGGTATATGGTGTCTTGCAAGTTAAATTGTTTAACTAGTTTGGAGAGGTTATTGAAAGAAGAAGGGAAGGGTTCAAAAGAATAAATCTTTCCAGTAAAATTTTTGTTGGCTGCTGTGTAAAAACTATGATGACCCCAGTTCGCACCAATGTCATATAAAATGCCCTCTTTAGGTAAAAGTAAATCAATGGCAGCACCTATTTCTGGTTCGTATCCATTTTCATAAGCCTTCATAAAAATGGATTCAAATTGGGTGTTTTTGGCAATGTCAAATTTAAATGGGTATGACTTATCCCCTCTATAAAATAGGGCTGTTGAGGATGTGGGAAAAAAAGGTATTTTTCGGCAAATCTGAAATAAGACCCTAAAAGGAAGACCGATGAGTGTGTAAAATCGTTTTCGAGGTTCGAACCCTTGTTGATAGAAAATTGAAAGCAAAGATTGACGTTGTACTGAAAAACTTTTTTTGATCATGTGAAGTCCCTGTCGCTTATTTATCAGTTATATAAATTTATATTTAATTCAAACCTACTTTAGTATGATTTGGATTTTTTTATTTGTCGAGGGAATGATGGGGGGCCTCTTGTGCTTGAGACATGGCGCGCTTGGATTAAGCAGCATCTTTCGATATGATGCCAGACTATGTACGTTAAAGAACTTTTCTATTCGTTTCAGGGCGAAGGTCCGTGGATCGGATATCCTCAAATTTTTATTCGGTTTTATGGCTGTAATATTCACTGTTCTTATTGTGATGAACCGGACTTCGCCAAAGATCGCAAAAACGTGTCGCTGGCTTGGGTTCAGGAGCAAATTCGGCCGTTTTTAGATAAGCCGATTCATTCGATTTCAATCACGGGTGGAGAACCTCTTTTGCACACCTCTGCAATTAAAGAATTGGCGCCTATTTTACCGTTCCCTCTTTATTTAGAAACCAATGGACTCTTGCCTGATAAATTATTGGAAGTAATCGATTTATTTACGTATTTTTCGGTGGATTATAAGCCAGGGTTTGAGAAAGAGTTTTCGGCGTTTATGGAAGTCTTGCGGGGTCGCCCGAATGTGTATGTGAAATATATTTTAATGAAAGATTTTCCCAAAAAAGATTTGGAATTTGTAGCCCAGTTTTTGAGTTCATTTGATGGCAAAGTGCCGTTGGTTTTGCAGCCTGTGACGCCGTTTGCGAACGTCCATGAAAAAGCGACGGTGGATGATGTGTATCGCGCGTTTGATTTGTGCTCGAAATATTTGACAGATGTAAGGGTGATTGCACAGACGCATAAGTTTATTGGGGTTAGGTAAGTTTAATCCAACGAAAAATCCGCCAACCATTCGGGGGCTTTTTGGATTTCTGTATGAGTTTCTGTGTAGAATTGATTTCTTTTTAGATCTTTTGCGATGAGTTGTGTATTTAATACTCACCACCTAAATCCTCCTCTCTATAAACAAAGAGGGAGGTTTGGAGGGTGAGTGTTAATGTAATGCTCAATTTGCATTAATAAAATATGACTTTTTGTAGGAATCTAATATAGTAATTCGATGATTTTTAGAATCTTCTGTGTAATTTCTATATTCTTTTTCTGATCAGATTTTTAACTATAAACCTATCTTTCTTTCATTTAATGATGTTCATGGCCAACTTCACATCGCACTAAGATCGTTCGAGCAAGATGGTCATGCTGAGTAATTGCGTTGGGTAGCGATGCCTGGCTTGCGAAGGGGGAAGTGCCTAAGAAGGGTAGTGTGATTTCACTTTTAATGACACGGTATTCACATACAGTAGACCACTACTAGGGACTTAATACACTTTAATATCGTAATTGTAATTAGAATCCACAAGATGAAAGGAATTTGTTAGAATGTGCTTTTGAAAATGAAGAAATTATCTCTCATTAACTATAAAAGTGTTCTGGGTATTATTCTTGGCCCAGAAAAAAACTATTACTTTCTCCTTTTTGTGTACGGTGCAGTGGTTACGGTACTTAGTCTTATACTGCCTTTATCGATACAGGCGTTAATCAACTCGATTGCCAACGTTGGGGTCTTGCAGCGGCTTATTACTGTATCGGTTGTTTTGTTGGTGATCTTAACGTTGTCTGCGGTGTCGTATGGCATTCAAGAATATATCGCGGAAGTATTTCGTAGACGGTTCTTTGCACGCATTGTGGCGTTGATGACGACCCGAGTGGTTTATGCCAAATATGCTGCATTGCAGGGCATCAACAGAACGACTCTGATGCAGAAATTTTTTGAAATTATCTCAATTGATAAATCGCTTCCTTATGTACTGATCGGTGGATATTCACTGGCACTTCAGATTTTAGCCGGTGTGATACTGACCTCGTTTTATCATCCTGTATTTTTACTTTTCAATTGTATTGTTTTGCTCATTTTGTACGCAATCTGGAAAGGACATTCGAAGCAAGCGATTGCCTATGCTATTGACGAATCTGATCAAAAGTATCAAACCGCAGATTGGTTGTTGGATATGGGCAGAAATCATCTCTTATTTAAATCAAAACAAATGAAAAACTACGCAACCAAACGGTCGAATACCCTTACTGGTTATTATATCGATGCACGAAAGAATCATTTTAAACATCTCTTTTCACAAATTTGTTATCTTCTTGGGTTATATGTTTTAGGAAACTCTATTTTATTGTTTATTTCTGGATATTTTGTGCTCAATGGGCAATTGTCGTTGGGACAACTTGTTGCCACTGAAATTATTTTTTCATCTATCTTTGCAAATCTTGCAAAATCAGGTTCCTATCTGGGAAGTTTTTATGACTTACAGGCGTCTTGTGAAAAATTGATCTCGTTTTATCGATTTGATATAGAACAAGACATGACGGGACGCATGATTTTGGTTCCAGAAACGATAGCGTATAAAGGTGCTAAATTCGCTCTCTTTAATGAAGAGATAGAAATAAATCACACGTTTAAAAAAGGATCTCGAACACTGATTGCAACAGTCCAAAGAGAATATAAAAATCTTCTTATTGGTAGCTTAATGGGATTCTATGCTCCGGAAAAAGGTGTGGTTAGTGTTAATAATGAACTGCTTGATGACATCGATATCCATTATTATAGGCAAGGTATTTCTATTATCGACGAGTCAGAGATTCTAAATCTGAGTATCAAAGAATATCTATCTTATGGATTAGAAGATCCGGATACGATTAAAATCACAGAAATACTGACCCGAGTGGGAATTATGGATACGATTACCCAACTAGAAGATGGGGTTGATACGGTGCTGGATTCTAATGGATCTCCTCTTACCCACCGAGAATTGGTTCTCTTAAAGTTAGGCCGAGCCATACTCAATAAGTCCAAATACATTATGATGAACCATCATATTAGCTTTGCGGCGCTTCACAACAAAGCACTCTTTGCGCACTTAGACTCTAACCCTGATATTACCCTGATTTACTTTAGTAATACCTATCATGATGCCTACTTATTTGACCATTATATGGCATGTGATCAAGCCGGATTAAAACTCTTGGAAGACAGGAAGTCCTATGATGCATACATCCAATCATAAGTCAGAATTCCCAGATATCCATGATATCGAATTCGAGCCGAGCACTCTGCGTTATTTCTCATTGTTAAACGACTATACAGAACGCCCGCCATATATGAAATCTATTAAGTATTTGCTCATCATTTTTTTGTTGCTTAGCTTATTTACGGTATTAACCCCGTGGTTTCAAACTTCCTATGGGAAAGGTCGTTTAATTGCTTTTAGTCCCAATGAGCGGCAGACACAAATCACGGCTCTGGTGAGTGGCCGCATAAAAGAGTGGTACGTCATAGATGGGCAAGCTGTAAAAAAAGGCCAAAAACTTGTTGAGATTCTAGATAATGACCCGGAATTAATAGAGCGTATTCTTCAGGAAAGAGATTCTTTTCGTGAACAGTATGAATCGCTGGCAATTGTGACACAAACGGCGCAACTCAATTTCAATCGGCAAAAGAAATTATTTGAAGAGGGAATTAGCTCAAGAAAAACGTTCGAAGAATCCAGAATAAAATTAGAAGAAGTGCGCGCAAAACAATCCGAATCTGCGGCTAAATTAGCGCAAGCCGAAGTCAAATTGTCTCGGCAAAACACACAGATTATTACGGCGCCACAAGATGGATTTATTTATATTGCTCAATTTAGTAGTTTGTCTGCACGCATTAAAGAGGGGCAGTCTATTGCAACTTTTGTACCTATTTTAGTTCGGCCAGCTGTAGAAATGTATATTGATCCAAATGATATGCGTCTGGTTTACCCTGGTAGAAAAGTGCGGTTGCAATTTGAAGGATGGCCCGCTATTCAATTTAGCGGTTGGCCGTCTACTGCTATTAATACATTCGGAGGCGTCGTAAAAATTGTTGATCAATTTATTTCTGAAAACGGTAAATTACGCATTATTGTTATCCCGGATAAGGAAGATAACGCTTGGCCAGATTCCCAATATTTGCGTGTAGGCGCACAGGCGTCTGGTTGGGTATTGCTTAATCAGGTTAGTACGGGATACGAAATCTGGCGAAAACTTAATAATTTCCCACCCTTGCCTGAGGTTTCTCACCATTCAGACGACAAAGAAGTTGTGAAAAAAAAGATAAAATTTAAATGAAGTCACTTTTTTTTGTTTTAATCATCGTTTGTCTATGCATTTCAACACTTTCTGCACAAACTGTATTATACGAAAAGGATGTGAAAGACTCGGTAATGAGACACTTTCCAAGCGTTTTGTCGGCTACAGAAGCCATTGAACAACGACGTTTCGAACAACAAAGTGCTGCAGGACAATTTGATACAAAAATAAAATACGAAAATGCCAGCCGAACCGAAGGATATTACACGGGTCAATATGGCAAAGCCTCAATAGAAAAACCACTTTATTTTGCTAATGCAAAAGTATATGGACACTATAGGCAATCAAGCGGGACATTCCCGACATATGAAGACCAATTCAACACCCGAAGCCGTGGAGAAACTGGATTGGGCATTTCTCTCTCTGTGCTACGTGATAGCTGGATAGATGCCAAGCGAACCACTTTGACTAATGCAGAGCTAGATCTAGTGAACCAATACCAACAACAGCGCTTTGTTGTGCAATCTGTTCTGCAAAAAGCATCAAAAGAGTATTGGACTTGGATCTATGCGTATCAGTTGAAAATGGAATATGTTGGATTGTACGAGCTGGCCAATAAACGCCAAGAGATCATTAAGGCGCGGGTCAAAAAAGGGGACTTGCCGGACATTTATCTCATTGAAAATTTGCAATATTTGTTACAACGTCAAAATCAATTAATGGAAGCAGATCGAGATTTAGAAATTCAGAAGCGCATGTTAGCGCTTTATGTGCGAGATCCAGAGGGACTTGTTACGTCGTGTAATCATTACACCATCCCTGATACACAAGATTACGCACTGCGTTACCCGATTCAACCTACGCAAGATATTGTCCAGTTGCTTGATATCCATCCCTTTCTTTTTGATTTAGACACACAGATAAAGCAACTTCAAAATGAGATCGCGTTGTATGAAAATCAGAATTTGCCAGCGGTTGATTTAAGTTATGAGTATTCTTCGGATTCTGGTAATGGAAGTGGTAGTTTGCAGGATGAGGGCAAAGTTAAGCTGAGTATTTCAACGCCCATCGAACGTAGAGAAAAAGGTGCAAAGCGAGATGCGCTAGACAGTAAGAAACGACAGCTGTCGCTCAAAACGTCTCTGATTATTGATCAGCTCAAGCAAGACTTGGCTATAGTGCATGAACGTATTTTAACGGCAGAAAAAACCGTCAAAAATAGCAACTTAGAAATAGAAGTTGCGCAAAAAATGGTTGTAGCAGAACAAAAGAAATTCCTACATGGGGATAGCGACATGTTTATCTTGAATATTCGTGAGCAGAATCTAACAAAAGCCAAAATTGATAACTTAAAGTACACATTGGAATTAAAAAAAGCACATATCGAATATGATGCGCTTATGATGCGGTTGTAATTCGATGATTTTTAGAAGCGTCTGTGTAATTTCTATATTCTTTTGCGGGATTTCTTTTGCTTCTCAGATTTCTAGCTATAAACCTATCTTCATTCCATTTAACGATGCCAATGGTCAGCTTCACATTGCGCTGAGATCGTTCGAGCAAGATGGACATCCTGAATATTTAATTGTCTCGCCAGATACTCTCGAGACAGAGGTGAAAATGGCGACAGAGATTGATCTGTTTTTGTCTAAAAAAGTGTCTGAGAAACGTGTTTCGCAGTCCCGTTTTATGCGATTGGTTTCTTCTGGTGAAGTTCGGCATTCGGGGTCTTCGGTGAATGGATTATTTTTGACTGTGGATTTGTGTCCGAGTAAGAAACCTTTTGTGCGGGAGGTGATTACGCAGTTGCCGAGTTCTGAAGCGCCTATTCCTATGGCGATAGCTGTGACTGGGGTGTGGTTGTCTCAACATGCGGAAGATTTGGTGTGGCTTAAGCGTCAGGCGTCGGAGGGAAGAGTGCGTGTGACGTGGGTGAATCATTCTTTGAGCCATCCGGTGAAGCCTGATTTTATGCGAAGTTCGGGTATTGTCTTGGAAGACGAGGTTTTGAAAAATGAGCAGCAGATGTTGGCGGTAGGTATTGTGCCGTCTGTTTTTTTTCGATTTCCAGGACTGATTTCCTCTGATATTTTAAAGGTAAAGTTGCGTGACTTGCACTTAATTGCGTTGGGTAGTGATGCCTGGCTTGCGAAGGGTGAAGTTCCTAAGAATGGCAGCGTGGTTTTGGTTCATGGAAATGGTAATGAACCTCGGGGGATTTCACTTTTAATGACGCGGTATTTACATAAAGTAGACCGTTGGCTGGAACTTAATAAAATTTGATAAGGAGTAATGTATGAGGTTGCAATTGCGAGGGATTATTTTGGCGTTATTTTTCTTGATTTCTGGAAGTGTTTTTTCTGAGAACCAAGATGGTTGGCACTTGTCTACGTTTATGGGCGGATCGATGAGTCTTCCTAATCGCTTAACAATAAAATTAGAAGATTTACCGGATCAATCTATTAATGCAGTTTATCAAAATAAATCATTTTCAGATTCTCACTGGTGGATTTTTCGACTAGAAGATTGGCATGGAGAAAATGGGCAGGGATTTGAATTAATTCACCATAAAGTTTATTTGGCTAATACCAATGATATTGTGACTTATTTAAGTATTAGTGATGGATATAATTTGTTGTATTACAATTTTGGGAAGCGGTATGGGGATGATCGGTTTAGGTTTGGACTTGGGGTTGCCTATGCACATCCCGATGTACAAATAGCAGGGCGTCCCCTTTTCTTTCAAAAGGGCTTGACGGGGTTTTATTTGGGGGGGCCAACGATACAGTTTAATTATGAGCGCCTGGTTTGGGATAACGATATTTATTTTGTTACCTTGGATACTAAATTAACATTGTCTTATATACGATCGCCTGTTTCACACAACCGACGTGAATATGCGGATGTGCCTGATATAGCGTTTCATGTGGGGTTTGGATTTGGGAGTAAGCCCAAAGCATTTAATCAAGAAGGCATAGCAAAAGCGCTCTATTTTGCCCCGTTGGTGTATCCCTATTTAACCGGAACGTATGTTTTGGGGACGGGGCTTGTGCCAGCTGGGTCTCATGAGGAAGAGTAAGGCTGTTTTTTGTAGACAAGATTAATTTCTTTTAATACTTTATAATTTCTGCTGTTATTTAATTTATAAGGGTTAAAAGGAATTTTTTTTGGATAAAGATTTACTGCCTGTTGAATCTCAGTTTTTGATGTATACCTCTCCAAAGGGAGAGGTTAAGGTTGAGGTAGTTTTTCAGGATGAAACGATTTGGTTGTCTCAGAAAAAGATGGCCGAGTTGTTTGGCGTTGATCGTACTGTTATCACAAAGCACCTTAAAAACATCTTTTCAGAGGAAGAATTAAGCGGAGATTCAGTTAGTGCAATTTTTGCGCATACTGCCGAAGACGGAAAAACCTACCAAACCAATTTCTATAATCTTGATGCCATCATTGCCGTTGGCTATCGGGTTAATTCTTATGAGGCTATACAATTACTCAGATTCATTTCGCCGTATTTTTTGCTAGGGGGGATTAAAAATGTCAGCAACTAAGAAAATAGTTTTTATTTTAGGTGCGGGAGCATCTCAAGATTGTGGTGCGCCTCTCATGAAAGATTTTTTGAATGTATCTAGAGATTTATTGTTAGAAGGAAAAGTGGAAAAGTACAGGATAGAATTTGAACAAGTTTTTTTTGCTATCCAAAAGCTTCAAAAAATTCATTCTAAATCACTACTGGATTTGAATAATATTGAGTCTATTTATACTCTTTTTGAGTTTTCTCAATTAATCAACAAGTTGCCAGATTATCCACAGAAAGATATTAAGAAGCTGATAGCCTCTCTTGTGAGAGTTATAGTCTCAACTCTTGAACAATCAATTTTATTTTCTATAGATAATTCGGGTGTATTTTCCTCTTCTGGGAGTTACGGTGGATTTGTGGAATTATTAAAGAACCTTAATAAGTATAACTTTGAATCATCCATATTGACTTTTAATTATGATGTTGCTCTTGATATTGCTTTACAGAATTCAGATTTAACTCCTTATTATGGGTTTGATTCAAATATTAAAAAGTCTAAATTTTGTAATTTATTTAAACTTCATGGTTCTTTGAATTGGGTAAGTCAAAAATCTGAGGTGAAGGTATATCAGGTGGCAGATTTTTTAAGTGATGCCAAAAAAGATTTTAATAGTTGGGATAATATCGGACGAAACGGACCTTTGATTCTTAGTGAAAAATTAACCAATAATTTTAGTGAACGTTCTGTGAAGCAAAGCCCTACGTCTTTTATTGTTCCGCCTACATGGAATAAGTCGGGTTATCACAATTCTTTGTCTACTATTTGGAAAAAAGCTGCAGATGAATTGGGGAAAGCTGAATATATAGTTGTTATTGGATTTTCGCTCCCAGAAACAGATTCATTTTTTAAACATTTGTTTGGATTAGGTACAGCTGGGGATAGGCTCTTGAGAAAATTTTTGGTTTATAATCCCGATAATTCTGGTCAGGTGAAGAAACGTTTTGAATCTTTGTTGGGCCCAGGTGCGATTAGTGTATTTGAGTATTTAGAAATGGATTTTAAGACCGGATTAAGTGATATTTCTGAAACGCTGACTGGTAATAAAATTCATCGTGGCTTGATGATTTTATGACAAATATTAGTTCTTATGGTGTGATCAAAAATTTTTTATTTTATACAACTCCGAATGGAAAGGTGAATGTAGAAATTCATCTTTATAATGAAACTTTATGGCTAACTCAGTCTCAGATTGCAACTTTGTTTGCTGTAGACAGAAGTGTGGTGACCAAGCATCTAAAAAATATTTATTTAGCCGAAGAATTGGCTAGGGATTCAACTTGTGCAAATTTTGCACAAGTTCAACAAGAGGGCTTGAGAACTGTTACTAGGCAAATAGAATGCTACAATCTCGATGCCATTATTTCGGTTGGGTATCGGGTAAATTCTCGGAATGCTACTTTGTTTCGTATATGGGCAACGGAGCGGCTCAAGGAATATATTATCAAAGGATTTACGATGGATGATGAGCGCCTTAAAAATCCTAATCAACCTTTTGGAAAAGACTATTTTGACGAGCAGTTGGCGAGAATACGTGATGTTCGGTCTAGTGAACGGCGGTTTTATCAGAAGATTACGGATATTTATGCCAAGTGTAGTTCCGACTATGACCCGAACCATGAAATAACGCAGCAGTTTTTTGCGACGGTTCAAAATAAATTGCATTTTGCTATTACGGGGCAAACGGCTGCTGAGCTAATTTATGATCGTGTAGATCGTGAAAAAGAAAATATGGGGCTCACGAATTGGAAAAATTCGCCGAAGGGTATGATACGAAAAGCGGATGTGGGCATCGCTAAAAATTATTTGACGGCTAGTGAATTAGATCAGCTTAATCGCATTGTGACGATGTATCTGGATTTTGCAGAATTTCAGGCTCAAAATCGTCAGGTGATGACGATGAATGATTGGGCAGAAAAGATGGATTCTTTTTTGAAATTTAATGAGCAGGATATATTACAAGATAGCGGAAAGGTTTCTCATGATGTAGCTATTGCGTTGGCGGAGAAAGAATATGATTTATTTCATTTGGAGCAAATTCAAAATAGTAGTAGTGATTTTGATGAACTGTTAAGGAATTTGTAATTGAATATGAAAAAAGAAAACGATATAAAAATATTTGAAGACAAAAAAGTAAGAACGCTATGGGATGCTGATCAGGAAAAATGGTATTTGTCCGTTGTGGATGTGATTTTCGTATTAACAGAAAGCCCAAATCCTCAGGTGTATTGGCGGGTGTTAAAAAAGCGATTAAAGGATGAGGGGAATGAAACCGTTACAAATTGTAACGGTTTGAAAATGAAGGCCCCTGATGGCAAAATGCGGATGACCGATGTTGCCGACACAGAACAACTTTTCCGCCTTATACAATCTATCCCATCGCCCAAAGCTGAGCCCTTTAAACTATGGCTTGCACAAGTAGCGTCTGAAAGACTAGATGAGATGCAAGATCCAGAACTGAGTATCGATCGTGCTTTAGAGCAGTATTTGCAATTGGGGTATTCTGAAAGCTGGATTAATCAACGGCTGAAAAGTATTGAGATACGTAAAGAACTTACAAATGAATGGAAAAAACGAGGTCTGAAGGAGGGTGTTCAGTTTGCAACGCTCACCGATATTATAACCAAAGCATGGGCCGATAAAACTACTAAAGACTATAGGGCACTGAAAGGTTTGAAGAAGGAAAATCTCCGGGATAACATGACGAACACCGAACTGATTTTAAATATGCTTGCAGAAGCATCCACCAAAGATATTTCGGCGGTAGTCAATCCAAAGGATTTTGAAGAGAGTAAAATCGTGGCGAAACAAGGTGGAAATGTTGCGAAGGTGGCCCGGAAGGAATTGGAGGCTAAGACCGGTAAAAAAGTGGTTACGGCATTAAATGCGAAAGCTATTTTGAAATTGCAAAATCAACAAGAAAATATCTTGGGCTAGTTTGGATTATGGTGGAGGTGACCGGAATCGAACCGGTGTCCGAAATAGCTTTGATAAGAGGCAACTACGAGCGTAGTTTTCAGTTGATTTAACGATTAAGCGTCTTGAAAACGAGGCGTTTAATCGCGAGATTTCTTGATTTCGCTACTTAGGCCGAGATCAAAACCTAGTGGCTAGTTGACTGGTTGCGTCTTTCAAAGCGTCAACGACTTTGAGGACGGCGCAGCTGCTTAATTAAGCGGCTGTGGCTTGGTTTCTAGGCTGCCAACCTCGCTGGTGCGAAATCAAAAGCTAGAGTTTTACCTAATTTAGTTGTGTTAACTATTTTTTTTATGCCTTTTTACGAGGCCTGGCATCTCCTCGGCTCGCGTCTCATATCTTAGATCTATCCCGTCGAAGCCAAATACACCCCCACGAGGGAGATTCATTGTAGTCTTTTTTTTTAATAAGTCAAAATTTAGAGGAGTTCGACACCTAGCTGTGCTTGTTCTAGGACGGATCTCCAGCTTAGGGAGAGTTTGAAGCAGTTTAGGTGAAATAGGACGGTGTAGTCTAATGTGCGGGGGCGCTTGGTTTTGAGGACGTAATCTTCGTGTATGCTGAATTCGGTGAAGCCTATTCTATGAGAAAGGTTGAATCCCAATTCATCGCTTAAGAATTGGAAATTGCCTTGAAAACTGAAGGGGCTTTCTCCTTGTCCGGCAAGAAGTTTTCGGTAAATCAAGACAGGGTTTAGAAACAGATTTTGATTGCTTAGCTTGAATTCGGAGGCGAATCGCTGCCAGGGTTTATATTGATTATACCAATAGCCGTAGTAGTCGAGTGTTTTTGCGAATGTCCAGTCTGTAGAAAGGTTTTGTATATGGCTGAAGCCAAAATTGATGTTGTATTGTGCGTCTTCTATGATATTTCTTGTGAGGGTCATTTCTCGGATATGACCTGCATGGATACTGTAGAAAAAATTTATATTAGACTTATGGAGTTTGAATTTGTCGATTTCTAAACTGAAGTAAGGTGCTTTAGTGACGAAGGAATTGGCGATGATTTCTTTGAAAGTGGCTTGTGCGGTGAAATGGCCTGATGAACTCAATGTGTTTTGTGTGAAATTGTTTAAAAAGTCTTCATTTTCTGTGGGAATGACGGTTTTGGTTTTGAGGAAATTTCGGCGATAGGTGAGTCTGCCATCAAAATTATTTCCTTGGGTATATTGAAGGCTTGTTGTGAAGCTATTTTCTGCATCTAGAGTTTGGTTGTGGTTTACGCCAATATGAAAACCTAGTTTTTGGGAGGCGCCAATGCCTGTGCTGCCGTTGGAGAGCGGATTAATGAAATATCCAAATTGCTCTTTGATATAGAGGCCTTCTTGTCTATTGCTGCCGATATTGGGAATGGCGACTAAGGATGCTTGGCTTGATCCGTAGACGTAGGTTGGGATCCAAAGTGGGAAAGGAAGGATGGTGGTTGTTAACCAGTTATCAAAGGCTGCGAAAAGTCCGATTTGCGGGTAGATATATAAGCGATGCGCAGTTAGATCGTATCTGGGTGTGGCATTACACCCACATGTGCTGACAGTGGTGTTGAGGAGCTGAATATTTTCTGGTGTGAAAATTGCTTTTTTACCCCTGATGTTGAGTTTACTGACGTGGCCGTCAATGTTTTCGGCTTGCCCTGTGTAGGTTTTGAAGTTGTAGTTAAAATTTTCTGTTTTAAGTTCTGTATTCCCTCTGTTGACGGTGGAGATTCCTGGGAATTTTATTGTTTTTTCGAGCATGCGATAGTCTAAATTTTCTGCATGAATGGTGTAGTTTTTATAGGTAAGGACAATATTGCCCGACGCTAGAATATTTTTGGAGACGTGATCGTAGTCTATAATATTCCCCTCTAGAGTTATTTGAGGTTTGTCGATAGCGTGGGTCTGGAGGCGTGTGACGAGGCAAATAAGTAAGCATAGATGACAGATCTTGCGCATTGGTTAGAACTCGTTTTTGGGGCTTGGCGGAGGTTGCTTATCTGCGGATATAAATTTGGAAATATCTTTTCTGAACATGAGTTTTACGTCCCCTGTTGGGCCGTTTCTGTGTTTTGCAATAATAAGATCGGTGATGCTGGCTTGGTTGGGAGCGGTTTCATTTTGTTCGTAATAGTCATTTCTATTGATAAAGAGTACGAGGTCAGCGGTTTGCTCGATTTCTCCAGATTCTCTAAGGTCACTTAGCATGGGGCGTTTGTCGGTGCGTTGTTCGACGGCACGACTGAGCTGGGAGAGGGCGATGATGGGAATCTTGGATTCTTTGGCGAATGCTTTGACTTCTCGGACGATTTCGGAGACTTCTTGGAAGCGGTTTTCGATGCGTTTTTTACCGCCGCGCATGAGTTGTAAGTAATCGATGATAATCAGTTGGATATCTGCTTCCATTTGAAGACGTCGGGTTTTAGCACGTAAATCTAACGGGGATATTCCGGGGGAGTCGTCAATATAAATAGGTGCTTCTGAGAGTGTGCCGAGTCCGTGCATGAGATTTTTATATTCATGTTCGTGGAGGTTGGCGGTTCGGAGGCGTTTAGAATCTAGTTTGGATTCTGATGAAAGTAGACGAAGCGCGAGTTGTTCTTTGGGCATTTCCAGGCTGAAAATGGCAACGGGTATTTTGTGTAAAATCGCGGCATTTGTAGCGAAGTTGAGGGCCAAAGTTGTTTTTCCCATGGCGGGTCTGGCGGCGAGGATAATAAGATCGGATTTTTGAAATCCTGAGGTGATGGTGTCGTAGTCTTTGAAGCCACTAGGAACACCCAATAATTTTTCGCCTTTGCTGTCGTAGATGCTTTGTATGTCGTCGAAAACGGTTTTGAGTACACTGTCTATTTTGACGAATTGGTCTTGGACGTGGTCTTTGGAAATATCGATGAGCGCGCGTTGGGCTGCTTCGAGGGCGCCGTCAATTTCTTGTCCGTCATCAAAGGCATCGCTGATCATGGTGGAGCCGGCATCGATAAGTTTTCGGGCCATGGCTTTTTCGAGAACGATTTGGCTATAGCGTTCGGCGTTGGCCGCTGTTGGTACGGAGTTGATGATTTCGGCCAGATAGGTTCTTCCGCCAGCATCTTCTAGTTTGTTTTGTTTTTTGAGCTCACTTGCAACAGTAACAAGATCAACAGGTTCGTTTTTGCGATAGAGATCTAAAAGTGCTTGGAAGATATGGACATGCGCCGGACGATAAAAATGATCGGTGCGTAGTTTGCCAACAACAATTGCTGTAGCATCTTTCGAAATCATCATGGCGCCTAGAACAGCTTGTTCGGCGTCGAGATCCTGCGGTGGTATTTTATCTTGCATTTGAACTGGTTATTGTAATGGATTCTTTGCTTTGGTGAAAGCGGGTTGTTTTTCGACTATTTTATCGACTGACGAAAATATGGTCGGAATTTTGAAGGGCTTAGGCAAGAAACTTGAGTAGTTTTTCAGCACTCATTACATAAATGGTTCCCCATGGGAATATATGTCTTTGGTAAATATGGGGTGTTTTGACGACTTGTATTCCGAAGTCAAGATTTAATTTTGGAAGTAATGTTTTCCAGTTTGAAGAGGGGCTTTCATCGTGTAATTTAACCTCGATGGCGAGAAAGGGTTTTTTGTGATTGAGGACGACGAAATCGAGTTCTTTTTTTTCTTTGGTTTTTACGTATCTTAGCTCTGCTCTGGATTGGCCAGTATCAACGAGGTAATCACAATATTTAAATAGATGGGATGCGATCAAATTTTCAAATCGACTGCCTTCATTTTCAACCTCACTCCAGTCCCAAAGATAGAGTTTGCCTTCTTTTTTAAGGCTTCGATTTATTTTGTGTGTATAGGGTTTGATTTCGTAATGGTAATAAAGGGCTTCAAGATAAGTGAGCCATCGTTTGATAGTGGTATACGCTACCTCTAGATCCTGTCTGAGTGTTGTGATGCTGATTGGATTTCCGACACGTTCTGGTAGCAAGCTTACGAGCAGGCTGATTTGATTAAGTTCGGGGAGTTTACTTAGATCTCGCAGTTCTTCATTGACGACCTTGTCGACTCGGCCCATTTGCCACAGTTGCAAAATTTGTTTGGATTTTGCTAGATACGGTTCTGGGAATGGGCCAAAAGTCATGAGGTCTTCAAGCGTTTTTATTTCTTTTGGTGTAGATGGAATGGCTTGGGTTTGCAAAAGTTTTTTTGTGAGTTGTTCAGGGAGTAATATATGGTTGAGGTTTGTTAATTCACTGAGTGAAAATGGATGTAGTCGGAAGTAATAATAGCGGCCCATTAGGCTGTCGGAACTTTTGCGGTATGTGTTGAGTTTTGTGCTGCCTGTTACCACAATATCTTGTGGAAACGTGAGGGTGTCGTAGAGTCCTTTTAGGGTTCTTTTCCAGCCTTTGGCTTTATGTATTTCGTCAAAAATAATGAGCGGTTTAGGCGCCTTTTTTTTGGTTAGTAGTTCTTTAGGATCTTTGGCCCAAATTTTTCGGACGGTTTTGTCGTCCCAATTGTGGTAGTAGCTATTTTTTCTTTCTGCTAAAAGATGTTTTGCACACGTTGTCTTTCCTGCTTGTCGAGGCCCAGCAATAAAGGCCATTTTTGGATTTTTAGTGTTGAAGCAAAGTGATTTTATGACGTCTTCTAAATATCTTTTTTGCTGTTTCATTATTCGACTATTTTATCGACACTCGAAAAAATGGTCAACTTTTTATTTGAGGTTGACACTTTTTATTTGAGGGAATTTTTAAGAAATTGTCCTGTGTAAGATGTTTTTACTTTGGCGATTTGTTCGGGGGTGCCTTGGGCGATGAGTTGGCCGCCTGCGTCGCCGCCGTCTGGGCCTAGGTCAATGATGTGGTCTGCTGTTTTGATGACGTCTAGGTTGTGTTCGATGACGATGATGGTGTTGCCGGTGTCGACGAGTTTGTTGAGGACTTCGAGCAGTTTGCGGATGTCTTCGAAGTGGAGGCCGGTGGTGGGTTCGTCTAGGAGGTAGAGGGTTTTTCCGGTGCTGCGTTTGCTGAGTTCTTTGGCGAGTTTGATGCGTTGGGCTTCGCCGCCGGAGAGGGTGGTGGCATTTTGGCCGAGTTGGATGTAGCCGAGGCCTACTTCTTGTATGGTTTTGAGTTTGTTTTTAATTTGCGGGATGTTGGTGAAGAGGTCTAGGGCTTCTGTGACGGTCATGTTGAGGACGTCTGCAATGGTGTGGCCTTTGAATTTGACGGTGAGGGTTTCGGGGTTGTAGCGTTTGCCTTTGCAGATGTCGCAGGTGACGTAGACGTCGGATAAGAAGTGCATTTCGATTTTGATGAGGCCATCGCCTTCGCAGGCTTCGCAGCGGCCTCCTTTGACGTTGAAGCTAAATCGGCCTGGTTTGAAGCCTCGTATTTTGGCTTCGTTGGTTTGGGCGAATAAGTCCCGGATGGGCGTGAAAGCGTCCGTGTAGGTGACGGGATTGGATCGGGGGGTGCGTCCGATGGGAGATTGGTCGATGGTGATGAGTTTGTCGATATGGTCTAGGCCTTGGATGTCGTCGTGAAGTCCGGGGCGTTCTTTGCTGTTATGGAAATGGCGCATGATGCTTTTGTGGAGGATGTCGTGAATGAGGGTGCTTTTTCCGGAACCTGATACGCCGGTGATGGCGGTGAGGACACTGAGCGGGAATGTGACGTCGATATTTTTAAGATTATTTTCGCGTGCACCTGTGATTTTTATGGCTTTTTCTGGGGTGATGGGACGGCGTTTTTTGGGGATGTCTATTTTCTTTTTACCAGTGAGGTAGGCGCCTGTGATGGAATTGGGATCGGTTAGAAGTTCTGGGACGGTGCCTGCAAAGACCACGTTTCCGCCTGCTTTTCCGGCGCCAGGGCCGATGTCGACGACGTAGTCTGCTTTTTGTATGGTGTCTTCGTCGTGCTCAACGACGATGAGGGTGTTGCCGAGATCGCGAAGTCGAATGAGGGTTTCGATGAGACGTAGATTATCTCGTTGATGGAGACCGATACTGGGTTCATCTAAGACGTACAAAACGCCAGTGAGTCCTGCGCCAATTTGTGTGGCGAGCCGTATGCGTTGATATTCTCCGCCTGAGAGGGAGCCTGAGCGTCTGCTGAGGGTGAGATAGTTGAGGCCGACGTTATTTAAAAATGAGAGACGGGCGGTGATTTCTTTTAGTATTTGATTGGATATTTGTTGTTCTTTTTCGGTGAGCTTTAAGGTTTGGAAAAAGGGGATGAGGTCTCGCACGCTAAGATGGGTGAGTTGCGCGATGTTTTTGTCGGCGATTCTGATAGCGAGGACTTCTGGCTTTAAGCGTTGGCCTTGGCAGGTGTCGCAGGGTTTGGAGGTCATGTAATTTCTGAAAAATAAGCGGACTTTTTCGGATTCTGTTTGATGGTAGCGGCGTCTGAGTGCGGCGATTAAGCTGTCTAAATTGTCGCCAATATGTCGGACAAAGAGAAATCGTTTGAGATTGCTCGCATTTTTTCTGACGAGATCGACATCGAAGTCTAAAGAGTCGCCGAGGCCTTTGCATTCTGTACAGGCTCCAACAGGAGAATTAAATGAGAAAAGGCGGTGTGAAATTTCGGCGTAACTCATGTGGCCGTTGGGGCAGGCGAGGTGTTCGGAAAAAAGTTGTTGTGTGCCGGTATCTGTATTTTCTACTTTTATAGTCCCTTCTGTGTAGCGCAGACAGGTTTCAATCGATTCACTGAGACGACTTTGGTTTTCATCTGTGATGCTCAGTCGGTCTACTACAATTTCTAACGTGTGTTTATTGTTTTTGTCCAAGATAATGGGTTCGCTAAGTCGTTTGATTTCTCCGTTGATTCGGACACGGGTGAAGCCGTCTTTGTTGAGTTGATCTAGGAGTTCTTTGTGGGTTCCTTTTTTTTCGCTGATGCAGGGGGCGAGGAGTAAAATCTGGGTGTCTTTGGGCCAGTGTGTGATTTGGTCTACGATTTCTTGTACGGATTGGCTTTTAATCTCTGCGTCACAGATGGGGCAGTGCGGTTTGCCGATGTTGGCGAATAGCAGCCGGAAGTAATCATAGATTTCTGTGATGGTGGCGACAGTAGACCGAGGGTTGTGAGAGGCTGCTTTTTGGTCGATGGAAATAGCTGGAGAAAGGCCTTCAATATGGTCGACGTCGGGTTTGTCGAGTTGGTGTAAAAACTGTCGGGCGTATGCTGAGAGAGATTCCATGTAACGACGTTGGCCTTCAGCGTAAATTGTATCGAATGCAAGAGAAGATTTGCCAGATCCAGAAAGGCCCGTGAACACTACGAGTGCGTTTCTTGGAATCGTTAAAGAAACGTTTTTGAGGTTATGGACTTTGGCGCCAGTGATTTTGATTTCGGTTTGCATCGTTTATTTTTTGAGCTGAGAGGCTAGGTAGTTGGCAAGAACAGTGAGGCCTATCTGGCTGCTTTTTTCGGGGTGGAATTGTGTTGCGAGTAGATGTGGGGTTTGAATGCTGGATGTAAACGGAATGCCATAATCGGTTGTTGTCGAGATAATGTCTGTGTCTGGGGTTTCTATATAATAGGAGTGTACGAAGTAAGCGTGTATGGGCGATGTGAGTGTATCAAAAACGTTGTTGGGATCTTTTTTGATGGTGAGTGTATTCCATCCCATGTGGGGGATTTTTAAGGCGGGATCTTGGAATTTTTTGACGCTGCCTTTAAAAATTCCTAGCCCTTCGTGGATGCCATTTTCTTCGGAGGTTTCAAAAAGAATTTGGAGGCCTAAGCAAATGCCGAGGTAGGGTTTTTTTGCTTGAATGTGGTCTTTGATGATGGGGATAAGGCCACAGGATTTGAGGTTGGTCATCGCGTCTTCGAATGCGCCTTGTCCCGGTAGAATGAGGAGGTCTGTTTCGGCGATTTCTTTGGGGGAAGAGGAAATATTTACCGTGTAGCCAATGGCTTCGATCGCTTTTTGCACGCTTCTAATGTTGCCCGCTCCGTAGTCTGCAATGGTTAATTTCATGGTTGATTATCTTGTGTGGGAATGTGGTTTGGGCCCTTGGCCTGCTGGACTAATGGTGGGTTTGCTTGTTGTTGGCGGGGAGTTTGTCCCTCCTTTTCTATAGGGACCTTCTGATATTGAGGGGGTAGGTTTAGTTTGAGTGTGTCTTGGCATTCTTATTCTCCTTATTTTTTTCGTTGGGAATAATAGGGATTTCAATTGTAATTTCAAATTTATTTCTGCAGATATAGAGTGATTTTGTGGCGTATAATTCTGTGCCGTTTATATTATCATAGACCGTTACATCCGAGATAATTAATTCTCTATCTTGATTGGATTCTGAAAAATGTTCGATCCATCCGTAATAGCATAGGTTGACTCTGAGATCTCGTATAAAAAGCCATTTGTTCTGTTCTGTTTTTGCTTTTCCGTTTTGGAAAAATTCCCAAAGATCTTCATCTCCGAATCTGTTTGTGGCTTTTATTTTCTGCCCTATTTTATTGATGATTTTGTATTTGTTGATACTGGCGTATAAGAAAGGAAGTGCTGCTGAGGTTAAAGTTGCTGTGATTAAGCCTATCCATGGAATTTCTTTGGGATTTGATAGAAATAATTCCAGGAGTTTGAAAGGAGATTGATCAAGTATTAATCCTGACAAAATGTAGTTTGGTACAGATAGTACAGTGAGTGAGATGATTGATTGTAAATCGTTCTTGGGATGTTGTCCTGTTAGTTTTTGATAGATAAATAGCGAAATGGTTCCTGGTGTGGCGAAAATGATGAGCTTGATTATCGTGATGCTTATATCCATTTTGTCATCTTATCATAATTTTATTATAAATATAACGTTTATTTTTTTGCTTTTGAACTTTTTTGTTGAATAATTAGGGGGGGTTGGTTATCATTTTTGATATGGTTTCAACTTATATTTTTGAAGATGATCGGTTTTCGTCTTTGTTTCCTTTAACGTTTATGCGTCCAGCCTTTGATTTACTGCTTGGAATGGAGCGGTTGATTGACAAGATGGTGCGTTATTTTCCATCTGATGAAGTGTGTCTCCATGTGCGTCCGGTTCTGCGGCCATTACTAGCAGAATGGCATCCTGAATTTCAGTCTAATGAACTTAGCCTGGATGGGGTCTGTTGGTTGCTGAATGGACGTGTTGTTTTTACAAAAAAATTATCACAATTTATTCGAGGCCAAGCATTAACACCGAATGTTTTTTTTACGTATCAAGGTCAAGTTGTTGCGGCTTACTTGGCTGGGGATGCGTTGGCGTTGGTAGCGCCACAATTTTTTGATGTGCCTTCTGCAGAGGCTTTGGCGGCTACGCTTGAGAGTGTTTGCTCGGGCATAGTTTTAGATGATGTTGTCATGGTTCAAGATGTTTGGGATTTGGTTTCGTTAAACCCACAGGTTTTGGCAGAGGATTTAGAGATTTTGCGTCGTCATGGGGTGTTGGGGGATGTGGCACCTTCTGTTGTTTTGCAAAATGCTGACGATATTTTTCTTGGACAAGATGTTGTGATTGAAGATTTTGTGGTGATTAATGCCAAGAAGGGTCCTGTTCATTTGGCCTCGGGTGTTTTTGTGGAGTCGGGCTCTCGTTTGGAGGGGCCTCTTTTTGTAGGACAAAATACCCAGGTTTTGGGCGCTAAGATTAAGGCTTCTTCTATTGGCCCAAATTGCAAAGTTTCGGGCGAAATTTCACAGTCTATTTTTTACGGTCAATCGAATAAAGCGCATGAAGGATTTATGGGGCACTCTTATGTGGGTGAATGGGTTAATTTGGGCGCGGGAACGACAACATCAAATCTAAAAAATACGTATGGGCCGATTCGGGTTCAGACGTCAGAGGGCCTTTTGGATACAGGCTTACAGTTTTTGGGGTCACTGATTGGGGATCATGTGAAGTGTGGGATTGGCACTTTATTGAATACGGGGTCGGTTTTGGGCTTTGGTTCTACTGTCTGGGGCGGCGCATTACAAGATAAGTATATTGCTCCGTTTAGTTGGGGTGGTAGTGCGGTTTATTCTAGGGTGGAGCTGGATCGGTGGTTGCCTATTGTGTCTCGTGTGATGCAGCGTCGTTCTCAACCTTTTACAGCATCGGCTCAAGCGGTGATTCGTCAGATCTATCAGGATGATGTGCAATGACTATTTCTTTCTGCCCCTTAAATGAAGCCTCTGCCCACGCGCGATTAAAAACATTGGCTGACGTTCCGTTGGTGCTTCGGGATCTTTTGACGCCAGAGCGTATTTCTACTTTGACGTTGTCGAATGGGCCATTGGGATTTAACTATGCGGCGTCGTTGGTGTCGCCTCAGGTTTTGGATGTTTTTCAAACGCTATCAGATGAACAGCAGGTAGTGGAGAAGTATGGGGAATTGAGGGCTGGTTTTTCGGTAAATTTTAGTGAGGGGCGCTCAGTTCAGCATCATAAGACACGGTCTAAAAGTCGTGGAATCTATGGGGCAGAGCAGGAAAAAATTGCAGACTTAAGTCGACGTGTTCATGACGGATCGTTGCGTGGATATTCTGGGAAAAAGTTTGCGTCAGTTGTGCAAGTTGGTATTGGGGGGTCTGATTTGGGGCCAAGGGCGGTTAGTCATGCATTGACCCATTCTGGGTGTAAGCGATATTTGGAGCCTCAGTTTATTGCCAATATTGATCCTGCTGATGCGTCCTTTGTTTTGTCTGAAGTAGATATTGAAACGACACTTTTTTTAATTGTGTCGAAAACTGGTGAGACGCAAGAGACGTTGTCTAACTTGGGGCTCATTCGGTCTTTGTTTGAGGCGCGAGGAATTTCAAGTGACGGTATGCGGGCTCATTTTTGCGCGATTACGATGAAGGACACTTTCTTGGATGATGTCTCTCGATTTGGACATGTTTTTTATTTGGACGCAGCGATAGGCGGCCGGTTTTCTGTAACGAGTGCAGTGGGCGGGGTTATCCTGTCTTTGGTTTTTGGCTCACCTATTTTCGAATCATTTTTAGAGGGCGCATTTTTATTAGATGAAGCTGCTTTGGTTCCTGATATTAGGCAAAATATGAGTTTGCTCTCGGCACTTTTGGGTGTGTGGGAGTGTACCTATTTGGGGTTTCCTGTACGGGCGGTTATTCCTTATGGTGAGCCGTTAGCCTTGTGGCCCGATTATGTGCAACAGTTGTTTTGTGAAAGTCACGGAAAGTCTGTGTCTGTCGACGGTACTAAGCTCTCATATGCTGTTGGACCTTTGGTTTTTGGCATGCAGGGTAGTAATGCGCAACATTCATTTTTCCAGAAATTTCATCAGGGTGCGGGGGTGATTCCGGTTCAATTTATGGGTGGGGTATCCGAAAAGTCAGATCAATTTGGCCAGGCTGGGCGAGATGCGGAGGATGCGTTGATGGCTAATTTGGTGGCGCAAACCGTGGCGCTTGCTGTTGGGAGAGAAGATGCATTCCCTGGAAATCGTCCATCTTCTTTAGTGTTCTATCGAGATTTAACGCCGAGTGTTGTGGGGGCTCTTGTTGCATTCTATGAAAATGTCGTGATGTTTCAGGGTTTTTTATGGAACTTAAATGCGTTTGATCAGCCTGGGGTAGAATTGGGTAAGGCGCTTGCAAATGAAGTGTTGGCTGATGGACCTACACCGGAGATTTTAGAAGCCTATTTATCTATTCTGAGACTTTAAAAGTTTAGGCTAGCTGAGAATCTGTAGAGCGCGTCTAGATTATCTTGATAAGGAGCTTCCCAGGATGCGTTTAGGTGTAGCGTGTCGAGGCATAATCCTGTGCCAAAGGTGAGGTGGCTATCGTGGAGCCCGGCCCGAATGGCTAGGCAGTTTACGGGCCAGTATTCGATGCCGCTATTAAATTTGGTGGATCTGCCGGTTTGTTTTTCTGCTTCGGAGCTTAGTATTAGTGTTTTATCTAATAGAGAGAGGCTAAGGCCACCACTGTAAGTAGTGGGGAGAATTTCTCCTGCTAGTGAGGGGGCTGCAAGATTCTGTGCATGCGTAGCGAGACGTAGCCACGAAAGAGGTTGATAGGTAATGCCAACGTCTAGGCCTGTGCCCTGTGGATTTGATGTTCCAATTTTTTCTTCGATGTATTTTCCGGTGACTCCGATGGCGAGTTGTTGTGTGATGGCTAGGCTTGTTGCAAGGTAGAGTGCGGTTGCATTGTAGGTATAGTTGGCGCCTGTTTTTTCGCTTCTATTGTCGCTATTTTGTTGGGTGCCCAGGATGTCGTCTATATGTGCGCCTGTGTATCCAATACCCCACGAAAAGGTCTTTCCTGGCATTGCAAGAAAAGCGGATAGATAATCGGTTTCGAAGGCTTTGGAGCTGGTGATATTGAAGTTGTTTCGGTCTAGGCTAGATAGATTCGCGGGGTTCCAGTAGACGCCGGTGGCGTCCTTGGATAGTGCGACGCCTGCTCCTCCGAGCCCTGCAATTCTGGCGTCTGTGTTATAGCGTGTAAATGCTCCTGCTGTGTTGCTGGCAGCGTGTACGACTGGGCAAAGAGCCAGTAGCAAGAGAAGGATTATTTTCTTACCCATATCTTAACCTTCCCTTTTTTAACTTTCCCTTCAGATTTGGCGATAATATAGGCGATGTAGATGCCGTTTGATACGGTTTCGTTGAACTGATTTTTTCCGTCCCAAAGGGTGCTGTTATAGCCAGCTGTTCCACCGGATTCCCCTGCATTAATGTGCGTTTTTTCTTGGAGTTCACCGTTGATGGTGTAGATGTAGAGGTCGATGTCTGCATTTTTGCTGAGGCTGTAGGTGATGGCCGTTGATTGGGTGTTGGGGTTGAAGGGGTTAGGCGAGTTTAGGCAGTCTGTAAGTTCGAAGCTTGATTGGACGATGGCGATTTTAGAGTTGGCAGTGGCTACTTCTGAGCCAAAATTGGCAGTGGCGAAGACTTGGTATTTGCCGTCGGGGAGGGCGCTTGTGATTGTGAATACGGCCGTGTCTTGAGGTGTTGTTAAGACGTCGCTTTTTTCTGCTGCGATTTCTTGTGTTGCGGTATTGATGATGCGAATGGTGTAGCCAGATAAGTTGGCACTGGTAGTGCGAAGTGTAATTTCAGGCGTGTTTTTGATGAAGTCGTTATCAAGAATCGTTTTTCCATCGATGGTGAAACTTGAAATTGTACCAACAGAGCTGATCGTTATGTTTTGTGCTGAAAGAAGTGGATCGTCATATAGGATGAGAGAGGTTAGGGTGAAAGGTGTTGCTTGAATGGGGATGGTGTCTAGTTCGGACGTGAGGATGATTTCGGAGATTTTGTCTGGAAAGGTATTCGTTAGGGGGATATCGATGCTATTGGTTGAGGGTGTGATGTGAGTGGCTTGAGGTTGTTGCCATTCTTTTCCTGTAGCGTCTTTGAGTGTAAGTTGGATTTTTCTTGGTAGATCTGTTTTGAATGAATATGTCAATTTTTTGTAGTCTGCGTGATAGGACGTGGAGATGTTTGTTGGGATGTGGAGGGTTTCGGTTTTCTGGGTTTGCGATAGGGTGTTGGGTGTGGTGAGTAGGACGGATGGTATAGTGAATGCGCTGTGTGTACCTACATTTTGTATGCGTATGGATGCATTTGTGGGAATGCACAGTAGAAAAATAGCGCACGCAATAACGTTATTAATTAGTTTAATTTAAAATGATATTAACGTTGCTATTTTTCTGTGTCAACCGTTTTTTATGACGCGTCCAATGAATTGCAATAAATAACCCCAGGTCTTAATTCGCTTTGGTTCAGAGAGTCCTCGATACAGCCATTCTAGGTTGCAGGTAATAACCCAAGCAGGGGCACGTTTTTTGGTTCCTGAGATAATATCGAAACTGCCGCCGACTCCGATTCCGATACCATAGGTGAGGGATTTTGAGAGTTGGATTAGTACGTGTTCTTGTTTGGGAACGCCGAGTGCGACGAGAATAATATCTGGTTTTTTTGTTTGGATGTCTTGGATTATTTTTGTGAGTTCGTCATCGTTGAAATAACCGTGGTGACTTCCAATAACGGGTGCTTGGATTTGGGTTAGAAGTTTTGTGAGTACCGTTGGTTGGCTACCGATGAGGTAACAGTTTAATGAACTTTTAAGAAGGGTTTCGGTGAGTTCGACCCCTGGAATTTGGGTAAGCTTTTCTTTGGCTGCCCAAAGAATTCCGATGCTGTCTGGGATTAGGATGCTGGCGTGAAGTAATTTTGCGATGGAGGGGTCTTTTTCTGCGGCCATGATGATTTGGGGGTTGAGGGTGATTAGCGTATGGAATTTGGGTTCGGCAAGACTATTGGGGACTGTTCGGAGAAGTTCGGAGAGGGTGGTGTTGGTAACGGCGTAGTTTAAGACGGGGACTGTGATCATGAAAGTTTGTTGTTTTCTGAACGTTGGATTAAGCGGGGTACTTGGTGTTTGAGTTGATTTTGATACTGAGTGAAATTATTTTGTAGATCAGAGACTTTTTCTTGGAAGTCGTGTTGTGTGTATGGATTCCTGGTATCTATGTAGGGTTGCTGGAGTACCGTTGCTAGGTTAATCAGTTTATCGTCATATGCGAGTGCCAAAAATGGAATTTGGTGGAGACTTGCCCAGACGCAGACGTGATATCGGGATGCAATGACGAGAGGCTTATCTGAGCACGAAGTGATAGTGGCTTTGTAGTAGGCGAGGTCACTTGCTAAATGGAGTTTGTGTTCGGGTATGTTTAGCGTTTTGCAGTAGGCGAAGCTTTCCTTGTCTCGAACGGTTATTTTATGGATTTTTTTGAGTAGGAAAGCGGCGATTATTTTGGAGAGGGGATACTGAAAAGGTGAAAAGCCGTGGCCCAGAAGTATCGTTTTTTTGCGTAGAAGAAGGGAACATGTTAGGAGCGTAAGGTAATAGTAGAGACTTTTTCGGGACGTATGATCTTGGAAAAGGCTGCCGCCACCAAAAATAACGGTGTCGCATTTTAAGATTGAGAAAAACGTGCGTATTTTGTGTTTGCTCTGGTGGTGATGGCAGGTTGCATTTGGGGCGTATTCTTTTATGAGGGAAACGCTTTGACGTTCTAGCCAATCGTCGCCGGGGTTGCCTGCGCCGTAGTAGCCAATGAGTGTGATAGTTTTAGAGGTCAATTGTTCCGTCAAAAACGTGGGTGGCGGGGCCCGTCATGATGACGTGATTGGTGTTGGCGTCCCAGTTAATTTCTAAAGGTCCTCCCGGGAGATGGATGGTTGCAGTTCTCTCTAGTTTGTCGGTAAGAACACCTGCGACGAGGACGGCGCAAGCGCCTGTTCCACACGCGAGGGTTTTACCTGCGCCGCGTTCCCATACGATCATGCGGGCTTCCTGTTTGTTGATGATTTTGACGAATTCGGTATTGATGCGTTCTGGGAATAAGGGGTGATGCTCAAATTTTGTGCCTAGAGTGTCGAGGTCAATCTTCTTAAGATCGTCTACAAAAATGACGGCATGGGGGTTTCCCATATTGACGCCGGTCATGAGGAAATTGCTGTGGTGGGCTGTGATGGGCATGTTGATGACGGGGGTATTTTTGGGAGTTCCTAACATAGGAATTTGGCTTCTTTCTAGGATGGGAATTCCCATGTCTACTTTGATTAGGCCGTTTTCTAAAACGCTGGGTTCTTTGATACCCGCCAAGGTTTCGACTTGGAACGTGGGGGTATTGATCAGTTTATTTTGATAGACGAATTGTGCAAAACAGCGGAGTCCGTTTCCGCACATTTCGGGTTCGCTGCCGTCACTATTGATTATGCGCATTTTGAAATGGGCTTTGTCAGAGGGTAAGACAAAGACGATTCCGTCTCCCCCAATGCCTGTGTGTCGGTCGCAGAGTTGGAGGGCTAGGTCTGTGTAGTATGCGACATCAAGTGTGTGAGTAAGCGCATCGATCACAATAAAATCGTTGCCGAGTCCGTGCATTTTTGTGAAGGTTATTTTCTGTGTCATTAGCCTAAACTCATCCTAAAATTTTTGCGCCAAGAGATTGTAGTTTTTCGGGGAGATTGTCGTAGCCTCTTCGGAGGTGTTTGAGGCCGTGTACGGTGGTGATACCTTCTGCGGCTAGTCCTGCGAGTATGAGTGCTGCGCCGGCTCTGAGATCGGTTATTTTGACTTCGGCTCCGGATAGTGCGGGGACGCCTGTTACGAGTGCGCTTCTGTTGTTGAGTTTGATTTTTGCGCCCATTCGCATGAGTTCATCTGCATGCATAAAACGGTTCTCGAAAATAGATTCGGTGATAATGCTGGTGCCTTTCGCGACGGTTAGGAGTGCCATCATTTGGGCTTGCATGTCTGTGGGGAATCCCGGAAACGGAAGTGTTTCGATATCGACTGCAGTAGGCTGATCTTGATAAAAAATACGGACTCTATCGGGATGAATTTCGAGGCCAAGACCACATTCTTTGAGTTTTTGTAGAAGGGGTTCGTTGTGGTCGGGGATGGCATCGAAGACGGTAACGTCTCCTTTTGTGATGGCTCCCGCGATGAGTAGCGTTCCGGCTTCGATTCTGTCTGGGATAACGCGATGGTGAGTTCCCGTGAGTGTTTTTGTTCCGTTGACAATGATGGTGCTGGTGCCGAGTCCTGTGATGGATGCACCAGCGGCAATGAGGAAGTTACCGAGGTCGGTAATTTCTGGTTCTTGGGCGACGTTTTCAATAATGGTTTGTCCTTGAGCAAGAGTTGCCGCCATCATGATGTTTTCGGTGGCACCTACAGAGGGGAAGTCCATGTAAAATCGAGTGCCGATGAGTTGTTTGCATTGTAATTCGACAAATCCGTGTTCGATACTGACTTTGGCGCCGAGGGCCTTGAAGCCTTTAAGGTGAAGATCAATCGGGCGAGAGCCGATGCTGCATCCGCCTGGAAGCGGTACTTTTGCAAAGCCGGTTTTGGCAAGCAGAGGGCCAGCTACAAAAAATGAAGCGCGCATGGCAGTGACCAAATCGTAAGGGGCGATATGGCGTACTTTTTTGGTGTTGGTAATTTTGATTTGATTGTTTGGGCAGTACTCTGCGCGTACATTGAGGGCGTTGAGCATTTTGATCATGGTGTTGATGTCGTGTAGGTCGGGGACGTTACTTAGGAGACATTCGCCGTCCATCAAAATAGTAGCCGCAAGTAAAGGGAGTGCTGCATTTTTAGCCCCGGAGGCTTTTACGTTTCCAGATAGAATGTGTCCGCCTTCTAGGCTTAATCTTGGCATTGATTTAGGATTTCCTGTACTTGGTGTTGAAGGGCAGTAAGATCGCCGATATTTTCAAGGTGATAGGTGCAGTGCTCGAGGGCGGCGTTGATATTTTGTCCGCTGCTGATTCCAGAATTTTCTCGTTCGTCTTGTGTTTTGAAGGTTTCAAAATCAACATGATCTGTTCCGTGGGCTCTTTGTTGTATACGTTGATAGCGTAGTTCAATAGGTGCATCGATGCCGATCAGAATGACGTTTTTATTTCTGAGATAATCTACCTCATCTACATTTCGGATGCTGTCAAAAACAATTTTATTTCCCGTCGCTTTTTCGTTGCTTTGAATGGCCAAAAATGCAGCACCTTTTTCTTCTTTGAGTATATTTGCGGTGCTTACTAAATTGTCTCTAGTGAGAGGGAGGCCTTTTTTGTGGGCTTCATCACGGACAATATTGGAGAGTGAAAAACAGGTGAAGTCGTGTTCCAGGAGGTAGTTACAGACTGCTGATTTCCCTGCGCCATTTTTACCGACGAGGCCTAGCTTGATGCTCATTTAAAGCTCTCCTTGGATTTTTCGAACAGGTTCGGTCATTTTAACGGAATTTATGGGGCATGTCACCCTTGATTGACATATGGGGATGAATTAGATAATTTTAGCCTTATAATGAATATTACGGTTCAAAAGTTTGGTGGTACATCGGTTGGAACGCCTGAGCGTATTAAGGCGGTTGCTGATCGTGTGAGTGAGTTGAAGAAAACAACACCTCATATTGTGGTGGTGGTGTCTGCGATGGGGGATACGACGGATGATTTGATTGCGCTTTCGCATCGTATTTCTGATACGCCGAATCCGCGTGAATACGATGCATTGATTTCGACTGGTGAAAATATTTCTGCTGCGCTTTTGGCGATGGCGTTGCAAAATCTTGGGGTTTCAGCGATTTCTTTGACAGGTCCTCAAGCAGGGGTTGCCACGAGTGGACACTACGGACGTTCTAAAATTGTGGATGTAGATACAAAACGTATTTTACATGAATTGAAATTGGGAAATGTGGTGGTTGTTACCGGATTTCAGGGTATTAACGATGCGCTGGATGTGACGACGATTGGACGTGGCGGATCAGATACGTCTGCTGTTGTTTTGGCAGCGGCATTGGGTGCTGGCGTTTGCGAAATTTTTACGGATGTAGATGGCGTGTACACGACCGATCCTCGCAAAGTAAAATCTGCGTCTAAATTATCTGAAATTTCTTATGAAGAGATGTTGGAATTGGCGTCGTTGGGTGCCAAGGTGTTGCATCCTCGTGCGGTTGAATGTGCAAAAGAAAATGGGGTTGTGATTCATGTGCGATCTTCGTTTGATCGGGTTAGCGGTACGTTGGTTAAGGAGGCTACAGCTATGGAAGTAAATCGTCCTGTCACAGGGGTGACAATGAATGAAGATGAGGCACAAATTTCTATTTTAAATATCCCTGATAGCCCCGGAGTTGCCGGACAGATTTTTTCTGAATTGGCCGAGGCTTCTGTCAATGTGGATATGATTATCCAGACGGTTCAGGAAAACGGATTTAATAAAATTAGTTTTACAGTAAGCGTAGATGATTTGCAGCAAGCAAAAACAGTAACATCTAACGTGGGCGCTCGTTTAAAAGCGAGTGGGGTTCAATTTGATGATGCGATTGCCAAAATTTCTATTGTGGGTGTTGGCATGATGTCTAAACCAGGTGTTGCAGCCAAATTTTTCAAAACATTGGGTGATAATGGTATTAATATTCGGATGATTTCGACGTCGGAGATCAAAGTGTCTTGTGTGATTGATAAGGCTGATGGCCCAAGGGCTTTGGAATTATTACACGCCGTTTTTGAACTAGATCGTCTTTAGGCTATGACAGAATTTTTGTATCTTCTGGGGACTGCTTGTGCTGGGTTAATGCCATTTGGCAGGTTGCTTCCTTGGCTTTGGTCACAGGGTCGGCAGGTGTCTTCTAAGTTGGATCATGCATCGGACACGTTGTATTGTTCGCCACGCATGTTGGTTTTTGTTTTGAGTCATGTGCTAGATTTTTTGAAAGGGGCGGGGGTTTTGTATGCTGGGTTTTATTTCTTTGGAGAATCTTATTGGGTTTTAGCGGGCCTGATTGTGATGCTCATGTTGCATGTGTGGTCACCTTTTTTGGAGCGGCCAGGGAAATTTAATTTAACGTTTTTAATCTGGGGGATTTATTCGGTTTTATTCCCTATTTTATTTTTGGTTTGCCCGATTGTGTTTTGGTTGTTGGCATTAGGACTTAATTCATTTTTGTTGGCAACGATTAGCCATGTGATCTTGATGTTTTTTGTGTTGTGGTATTTTGAGTTGCCGTTATTGTCTTTGCCGATTAACTTTTTTATATTCTTACTTACTTTGATGACTTTGTCTGAATATTTGTTTCGGCATTTTGAATCGACGCCTTATAATTTGTTGCGAAGTTATCGGTTAAGAAATCGGGGTCTGTAGTTTATATTCAAACCGGTTATCTTGGTATTGAATGGGGATATGAGGTTCTGTAACGGTTAGCCAAAAATAAGATTTTGGTACAAATATGCTTAGGAAGTTATTGATAGTAGCCTCTATTTTGTAGCAGGGTATCAACACTTCCCCCTTTTTAAGGGTTGTTTTACTGATGACTTTGCAAATAATGGGGTAGGTTTCTTTGTAGGGTTTGAGTAAGGTGAATGTGTAGGTGAAATTTTCTGCAAGGGGCATGTCTTGAAAGAGATAGAGTAGTGCTTGAATGGGATAGCTTTTCGCAGGGAGTTGTACAGTACTTTCCTTGACGCTGCGGCGTTTTACCTCGGTGTAGGTTTCGTCATAAAGATTATTTTTTTTCTGGAGGATCTTCCAAGAAAAATAGGCTTTATCGGGATCATTCTGTGTGCTTTGATCAATACTGATTAGGACGTTTTGAGAAGACAGAATACACGTGTTGATTTCTTCGATATGTTCTGCGGTTACACGCGTTTTTATTTCAGTAGTGTTGTTTGTTTTGGTGATTGTAAATATGACAGTGTGTTGGGGTTGGTTGTTATCGAAAGCGGTATAAGTAAGGGGTGTTGCCGTTGTGATTAGAGGCGTTAGTAAGAGAATCAGAAGGGTTATGACGTGGGTTCTCATGGGTTATAGAGTACAGTAGAAGTTATCCATGGACTAGGGTCGACGCGGGTGCCTTGGACACTTATTCCCCAGTGTACATGCGTGCCGGTTGAGAGTCCTGTGGATCCCATAAGACCAATTCTTTCGCCTACTTTTACGGTTTGGTTTGGACTGACAAGAATGGCGTTGAGGTGGTTATAGATACTGAGTATTCCCCATCCGTGATCGATAATGATGGTATTTCCATGGGTTTGAAGGGATTGGGCAAAGACGACTTTTCCGGTATTGCTGGCCATTATGGGACAGTTTATTTTATTTACAATGTCAATTCCGGCATGACGTTGGGTCTCTTTTTGTTGGTTATAGATACGATAAGCGCCAAATCCTGTACTTATTTTCCCGGGAGCGGGCTTTATAAAGCTCTCTGAAATATAGAGTTTAGGTGTAAGTGTATTAAAGATTTTTTCAATTTGTTTGCTTTCATTGCTAAGCAGGTCTTCTTTTTCAAACAGTGTTTTTTTGGTTCCGATGAGCGTGATATGGCTGTAAGGAAATTTGCCATCCTGAACGGTGATTGGAATCTCTATTTTTTCAGGAAGCGATGTCTGTGTTTGTGTGATGACGCTGAGGGTGTAGGTGCCTGGGGTCAAAAAGCGAGGGATGCCGATGTAGCCATCGAATTGGTCATTCCGTGCATCTGTTGGAAATAAGGTGAGGTTTTTGCGATCAAATTGGAGGATACAGGTTTGTAGGGGCGTGCGATTTTTAAGATGTATTTTGATGGTGCTGCCGGGCTTTACGTTTGTGCTAGATAAAGAAACGATGGGTTCTGCCGTGATACTTGAAAAGCTTATACAGACAAGAAAAAGAACAAGTCTCAGAACAGGCATGACTATTTTTTTCGAGAAAACCGGTCTGACATGGGGAGTTTAAATTGTAACGTTTTGTGTGTGTGCGGATGTGTAAATGAAAGTTGGTAAGATTGTAATAATTGCCCTGTGCCTTGTTTTGTTTTGCCATAGACCGGATCGCCAATAAGTGGGTGGCCTTTATGGGTCATGTGTACGCGTATTTGATGGGTGCGTCCGGTTACGGGTTGGACATCGAGGAGTGTTTTTGTCCCGAAACGTTTGAGCACTTGGATGTGGGAAATGGCTTCGCGGCGTTTGGGGTCTGTTTTGGAAATAACATGGGATCTGCGTTTGCTGGGGTGACGTGAAATGGGCAGGTCAATGGTGAATTCATCGTCCGCGGGGCTGCCGTGAACCATGGCGTAGTAATGTTTTTGAATGACTTTGTCTTGAAATTGTTTTTTGAGTGCTTCGTGGGTTTCATTATCTTTTGCGATTAGGATTAATCCCTCGGAGTCTTTGTCCAGTCTATGAACAATGCCAGGTCTATCTACGCCACTTAATGTGGACAGCGTGGTGGTATAGGCCAGAAGCTGTGTGGTGAGAGACTCTGAGGTGCAGTGTTTGGATTGGGTGGGATGGGTTAGTACGCCTGCGGGTTTGTTGAGAACGAGGAGGTGCGCATCTTCATATAAAATATCTAGGAGGCTATTGGGGGGGCTGGGTATGTATGTCATTTTTTTTAGAGGCCTTTAGGGTATCGATAACCAAACAAAGAATTCCTATATTGATGAAAAGGTCTGCAAGGTTGAATACTGGAATAATATGGATATCGATAAAATCTACCACGTATCCTCTAACGATACGATCTATTAAGTTTCCGACGGCACCGGATGCGATGATGCTAAGGCCTATATAACCGACGCGGCTACTGACCAATTGATGTCGGTATATCCAACCCATGAGCAAGACAATAAAGCTGATGCCAATTAAAAAGCCTTGGAAATTTTGCAGAATTCCGTAGGCTGCACCAAAGTTATAGACTTTTATAAAAGAGACGCCGGGGAGTACTGGGGTTTCTGTGTAAAACGTGAGGGTGCGTTGGGCAATAAATTTGCAGAGTTGGTCCAAAAAGATGAGGACTCCAATGAGGATTTGGTGATGTCGGGCTGTCATGGGTTAGCGGGGAATGATGTGGAGTAGGGTGGTGGGTAAATTGTTTTGGAAAAGATAGGCTAGTCCTACGATGACGAGTAGTACGCCGACCATAAAGCCAATGCCTCTGAGAATGCCAATAAAGAAATTGATGATGAGAACGCGTCCGGGATGCGCTACAAACATGGCCAATTCATCAAAATTGGACTCTTTAAAAATACTGGTGAGCAAGTGGACGCTGTGGTTGAATTCTTCGACAACGGAGATTTTTTTGTTTGGTAGTGAAGATCCTTCGGAGAGCTGACGATCTTGCCCTGCTTTCATGGCGTCTTCGTTTAGAACATGTCTTTTGCGGGATAGATTTTCGATGGCTTCGGAGAGGGAGTGTGCGTTTTCAGGTTGCTTCATTCTGGGTTCTCCAAATTTTGAAGGCTGGTGATGCCTGGGAGTTGCTTGCCTTCTAAGAATTCTAGCGTAGCACCACCACCGGTTGAAATATAGCTCATTTGATTGGTCACGTTTGCTTTTGCAATTGCCGCCGCAGAGTCCCCCCCGCCAATGAGGGTAAATGCGTCACTTTTTGCGAGCATGTGGGCTACTTCTAAGGTGCCATGAGCGAAGTTGTCCATTTCAAAAACGCCGAGTGGACCGTTCCATACGATGGTTTTGGCTGTTTGTATTTCAGCTTCTATGGCTGCGATTGTTTTGGGGCCAACGTCTACACCCATTTGGTCTTTTGGAATGTTTTCTGTGTCTACGGTTTGTTGTGGTGCGTTGTTGTCGAATGTTGCGACTACTATATGGTCTAGGGGCAAGATGAGTTTTGTAGTGCTTTTTTTTGCATTTTCTAGGAAAGTTTTAGCCGCTTCTAGTAGGTCTGGTTCGTAGAGTGATTTTCCAATTTCATAGCCTTGGGCTTTGAGTAAGGTGAAGCTCATGCCGCCACCGATAATGAGTGTGTCGACGCGACCTAAAATATTTTGTAGGACACCAAATTTGCTGGAAATTTTTGCGCCCCCGATGATGCTAATTAGGGGGCGTTCTGGTGTGTTGAGTACTTTGGTAAGAATGCTGAGTTCTTCTTCAACTAGGAAGCCTGCTACGGCAGGCAGGTAGTTTGTGATGCCGCTGATGGATGCGTCTGCACGATGAGAAACGCCAAAGGCATCGTTAACAAATAAGTCTCCGAGTTGGGCGAGTTTTTTTGCGAATTCTGGGTTGTTGTCGGTTTCTTCGACATGAAAACGTGTATTTTCTAGCAAAATAACCTCACCGTTTTGTAGCTGGGATATGGGCGCTTCTACTTCGGGACCAATGCAGTCGTCATTTTTTAAAATCCGCTGATTTAATAGTGTGCTGAGATGGCGTGCGATAGGGGTGAGTCGAAGTGATTCTTGAACGGTTCCTTTTGGACGGCCTAGGTGACTGAGTAGAATAATTTTTGCATGATTTTTAATGAGATACTGAATAGTTTTAAGTGCGGCTCTGATACGGGTGTCATCGGTGATTTCTGCCCCGTTCATAGGGACGTTGAAATCGACACGTACAACCACCCGTTTTCCCGCTAGTTCTGCGCTGGGGATGTCATGAAGCGTTTTCTTGCGCTGCACAGTTGCGATGGGTGTCATTATTTGGCGATGTGACTGATGAGGTCTACGACGCGGTTGGAATAACCAATTTCGTTGTCATACCAAGAGATAATTTTAACCATATTTCCGATAACCATGGTGGATAATCCGTCGATAATGGAAGAGTGTGGATTTCCGATGATGTCACATGAAACGATAGGGTCTTCTGTATAGGCAAGAATACCTTTCATAGAACCTTCTGCTGCGGTTTTAAGCGCTTGATTGATTTGTTCTTTAGTAACAGATTGGCTTAATTCGCAAACCAGATCCACAACAGATCCGTCTGGCGTTGGGACGCGCATAGACATGCCGTCTAGTTTCCCTTTTAGTTCTGGGATAACCAGTGACACTGCTTTCGCTGCACCTGTAGAGGTTGGGATGATAGAAAGTGCGGCTGCGCGTGCTCGGCGCAAATCACTGTGTGGAAGATCTAAAATGCTCTGGTCATTTGTGTAAGCATGAATGGTGTTCATAAAGCCTTTGACGATGCCGAAATTGTCTTGCAATACTTTGGCGATAGGAGCCAAGCAGTTTGTGGTACAGCTGGCGTTGGAGTAGGCGTTGATTTTGCTATCGATATTGTGTTGGTTAACGCCCAAAACGATGGTGGTGATGTCGTCTTTTGCAGGGACGGTAAGAATGACTTTTTTTGCACCGGCTGCGATGTGATCGAGATATCCGCCACGGTCACTTGTGGCTGCAGTAAAGATACCTGTAGATTCGATTGCAACATCGACGTTGTATTTTGCCCACGGTAAATTTTTGGGTTCTCTGATGGCCGAAATTTGAATGGTTTTTCCGTTGACGATGAGGCAGCTATCGCCGGCTTCTACGGTGCCGTTAAAACGTCCGTGTACTGAATCGTATTTAAGGAGGTGTGCAAGTGTTTTGGGATCGGTTAAATCGTTGATTGCAACGACGTCGATATCGGGTGTGTTTTGAATGATTTTAAAGACATTGCGTCCGATGCGACCGAAACCATTTATTGCTACTTTTATTGCCATGTTGAGACTCCTCCGTTCAGTGAAAAATATGTCCCCTTTTTTTACTATACTTTTATGTACTTGTAAATCTGAACTGGCCAGTTCCGTGTTATTTTTGATACTCTAGAAATTAATATGATCATATCTTCATTGAATCGTTGGAAAGCTTACAAAGAGTCACTTCGCAGCCGCAATAGCTTTGTTCATGGCTTTGTAGATTTAACAGAGACTTTGCTTGTTGCACTTGCGATGGCGCTTTTGATTAAGACCTATATCATTCAAACGTCGCTGATTCCTAGCGGGTCTATGATCCCTACAATGCAGATTGGGGATCGTCTTTTTGTGAATAAATTTATTTATCGTTTCACACTGCCAAAACGCGGTGAAATTGTGGTGTTTCGTTCGGTTAAAGAGGGCGATAATAAAGATTTCGTAAAACGCTGTGTGGGGCTTCCTGGAGACGAGATAGAGATTCGGGATGGCTTGGTGTTTGCTAATGGCGTACATGTGACGTTTCCTGGGGTGAATGTGCAACGGGATTATAGTCAGTTTGGTCCGGTTCGTGTGCCTGAAGGTGAATATTTTATGATGGGCGACAATCGACCTAATTCGTCGGATTCTCGTTATTGGGGATTTGTTCCTGAAGATCATTTGTTAGGCAAGGCTTTGTTTACGTTTTGGCCGCTTTCGAGGATGCAAGTTTTACGATGATGACACTGACCTTGAATGGTCAACTTAAAACGTTTGATTTTGAGGCGCCTGTGTCAGTAGAAACGGTTTTGGCGCAGTTATCGGTTAATGGCCGTCATGTCGTGGTAGAGAAGGGCGGGGTTATATGCCAGTTTCCATTTGAGGGTGTTATGCTTTTTGATGGGGATTGTTTAGAAATTGTTCATTTTGTTGGGGGAGGTTTATCTCGCAATTATTTAGGTGCAAAGGTATGAAGTGTTTATCTCGTCTGTTGATATGTCTCTGATTTATTGTGTTTCAGGGAGAAGCGACAGGTGCCAAGGAAGACGTCCTGATTTTGGGTCAACGAATTTCCTGGCCGTGCGGAGATAGCCCCTGCGTATCGTTTGGGAGTTGTGGTTTATTATAAATGAACTACGTTAAACCATACTAACTTAGCGATACTTTTTCTTTAATATGCTCCGCTACAGACAATTTAATAATAGCCTGACGGGAGAGTCCCAAGTGACTAGCCTCTCTATCCATTGATTCCACCATCCATTTGGGAAAATCAACAGCAACTCTCATAGGGGTTTCATTGATGCGTTTTGCCTTAGACCAATCGATATACTCGGAAATGTCTTCATTATCGTCAAATTTTTTATCGAAAACAGTTGCTTTAATTTTTTTCATAATGATTCGCCTCATTTTCTCTTGATCGTCTTACTGAAATTAATCTGATCTTATCTCCGCGATACGTAATAATGGCCGACCATGTTTTATGGTTAAGTTTTCCAATTACCATATATCTAGCCTCATCAAATCCATTGATAGGAACTTCAATTACAAGCGGATCATTCCAAAGACCTAAAGATTCTTCAAAATTAATCCCATGTTTTTGTTTATTGCTTAAGCTCTTTTGGGGGTTGTATTCGAATTCCATGATACATATGTATCATATATGTGCCTATATTACATCATTTTAAACATGTTTAAACTATATTTAAAGCGGTATATCACTAGGCGTGAAATCTGTGGTTTTGGCGCAGGTGAGACGGGGTAGTCTTTTTTCTAGCGTGTTGGTAGATAGACGGTGACTTGTGTGCCTTTGTCTCGTTCTGAAGTGATTTCTATGGTGCCGTTGTGTTCGAAAATAGTACGTTGAACGATGGCCAGGCCTAGTCCGCTGTTTTCGTATTTGGTGCTGAAGAAAGGATCGAATAGCTTGCTCATGTTTTCTTTGGGTATGCCACATCCGGTATCCGTAATATAAATTTTAATACCCGAGGTTTCTTTGCCTAAAAGATTTGTGAAGTTTTCTAGGGATGTTTCCACGTGTAGCGCACCTCCGGTTGGTATGGATTGGATGGCATTTAACAAAATGTTCAAAATGGCTTGGCTGATGCTATTGGGATCCATAGGGATCTCAGGGGTTTTTTCAAGATGTTTAGTAAGATGGATACCTTTGTTTTTGCACTCCGCTTTTGCCGCGAGCAAAATGTCGTTAATAATGTCGGTAACGATACCGGATGTTTTGTCGGCATTAATTTTTCCGCCGTATCTGAGCATGGTATTGGTGACTTTGGTGAGGCGCATGATATTACTTTTAATAATGTAGGCGTACTGGCTCATGGCAGTTTTGTCGTCGAGATTGTCCACGATGAGTTCGGAGCTGGAGAGCATCATGCCCATGGGGTTGCGGATTTCATGCGCGATACCACGTGTGAGATCAGAGAAGGCCGTTTGTTGGGCTAATTTTTCTGCGGTTTCTCGGCTTTTTTGTTCTAATTCTGTGGCGGTTTTGATTTCTTCTACTTGTTTTTCGACGCGGGTTTCTAGGTTGTGGATGAGGTCTTGGTTTTCTTTGTATAGGATGGCGTTTTCGATGGAGATGGCGGCTTGGGAGGCTAGGAGGTTGAGGGTTTTAATTTGATCCTGTGTAAAGACATTGAAAGTAAGCGAATTTTCTAAGTAAAGTACCCCTATAATTTGGGACTGTTTCAGTATGGGTAAGCAAAGAATAGATTTTGGATTATGGTTTATGATGTAGGAATCTGTATAAAACATTACTTCTTCGATGACATCGCCGGTGATAAAAGGTTTTTTTGTTTTATAAACAAAATTGATAATTTTTTGTGGGAGATCAGTAGTTTCTTGGAGGGGTATGTGTAAATTTGTAGTCGGGATATTGGTTGTACTATCGCCGCTCGCTTCTAAAAATAGTTCGTTATTGCTCTTAAGAAGGATGTGTGTTTTTTCTGCTCCGGAATTGACTAGGAGAATGGGGACCAATTTTTCAAGAAGAATTTCTATGACTATTTCTTGTGATAAAGCTAGAGAGGCTTTTGTAAATGCATCAATATCAATATGTTTTAAGAGAGAGTTTTCGTTTGTATCTGTATAGGTGTAGGGGTAGTGTTGTATTTCGGATTTGATTTCTGGATATTGGGTCTCGAGTAAAAAGACGATGGTGGATGCACCCCATTTCTGGAATTTTTCTTTTGAAAGCGATGCGTGGTATAGCGTGTACGGTTGTAAATTTAATTCTGTATAGAATGTTGCTAATCGTTGATGGGTGATGGCTTCAATATAAAGATTTCTGAATTCTTTGGCTTTTAAAAGGGCTTGATTGTACGTTACAAACGCTTCTTTGTGTTGTTTGTTAATACGCTGATAATCGGCTTTGATGAGAAGGTGTTTGCATAGAAAATTTTCAGGGCAACTTTGGGACCAAATGTCGAATTTCTTGATTGTTTTTTTGATTCTGTGTCGCTCTAGTATTGTTAGGGACGTTTTTTGTGTATAGGTTAATGCCTGAAATAGTAAGTACTCTGGATAGATGATGACTATTTCAGATTCCTTTAAGATGCCATTAGAAGAATCAGAAATTTTTTGAGCTGCTTTGAAATCCTGATGTAGGTAGTTAAACATTAACTCAAAGGTCAGTACGCCACCTAATCCTGTGAGACTTTTTTTTAGGTTTTCTTTGTATCGAGAAATTTGTTGCCAGGGAGTGGGCTGTGGATGTTTTAGCAAAGAAATAAATTCTTCGTAGGCTAAAAAGCTTGCCGTCGAGTATCCGTTGTTTAAAATGTGCTCTCTGTGATTTTCAAATTCTTTTTCTATTGAAGGAAGAGGATTCCCCGCGAATATTAGGAGGAGTATTTTGAGTTGAATTGCTGTGCTTCCGAACCAATTGTCTCCAGAAAGTTGACAGTGTTGAAAAGAGTCTTGGAGAGGAAGTGTATTTTGTCTAAATGGGATTTTCCATGGGCTGATAATGCCGTAAAAACTAGATTGGATACGGCCTGTTTCTTTGGGTTCTGGATAACGTTTTTCAATTGCAATGCCGAGTTTTCCAAATTGATATCCTAGTTCTAATTTTTGTTGAGAAATACATATAAACCCATAGGCTATATACGCAATACCTGCTTGAGATGAATTCCCATATTTTAGAGACAGGGTGGCCATTTTTAGTAAGATGAGCCTAAAAAGAAGAGGGCTTTTCTCGTATGTAATACCTGACATTTGCGTTAAAAGCTGAATTGATTCGACAATTTCAGGCTTTTTAAGCGGAGGGAGATTTTCAAGTTCAATTGGAAGTCTATTTCTGAGATAGAATTTAAATTTTATTAATTCAAAAGCCAATGTTAAGAATGTCAGGATTTTAAGGCTAGGCAAAGATATTTTGAACAGCCGCAATGTTTCTTTTTCAATTTGTTCTGCTTTATCTAATTCTCCTGTGATGTGATAAAGGCTTATGAGTATCTTGCCGACTGTTAATTTTTCTTGATTTAATTGGGCCTTTGTTAAAAGGCTTGAAAATAAAGTTTCGGCTTTTTGAGAAGAGCCTGTTAGGAAGGTGCAATCGGCATCTAGAAAATAGATCTCAAATAGGAGCGTGTGATGAAGCTTCCAAGATAGCGTATTTGAATGTTTTTTTGCTTTTTCTAGATAAAGAAGCGCATGGTCGTATGTTGCGGTGGATTTGGCTAAAAGTGCAGCTTTGTAGTTAAAGCGCGCAAATGTTAGCGCCTGTTCTTTGGTTAGATAAGCGGTGAGATTGATGTGATGAACGGTCTCCAGTAGGAGCCTATTTTCTGGTGTGGATTCGTATTGTTTGATGAGATCCATGCTGATGTGGCGATGGTATGTTTCTTTGGACTGGATTGGTATGCGATTGTAAATAGTTTTTTGAATAATATGGTGAGAAAATTTAAATGTATCAGGTAGCGTATCTTCTTGCAGAAGTTCTAATGCTAGTATTTTTTGTATACTGTCTTCAATAATTTGTTTGGAATAATTTGTGATGAGTTGAAGCGTTAATGATGTGAATTTTCTTTCAATACATGCGGCGGCTTCTAGAATTCTTTGTATTTTTTTCGGCAACAGATCAATTTGTTGAATTAATAATTCGGCCATGTTTTCTGAAACTTCTAAGTTTTGAATATTACCTACTTGGGCATTCCATGTATTGGTTTTTGGGTCGATGTAAAGCAATTCTTTCTGAGTTAAAGATTTAAGAAAATTAATGATTGCGAGCGGATTTCCATTTGTTTTTGAAAGTATGGTGTTAGAAAGTTTGTTCGTGAGCGTTGGGTCAAGTTGGAAGTGATTTTGAAGAAATGGGGACAATTCTTTTTCTTCTATGAGAGGCATGTGTAGTTCTGTAATGTATAAAGTGCTAGGTTTGTTAATAGGTATCGTTTCTAAAAAACTCTCTAATGGGCGCGAGGGATTGGGTCTTGTTGTGTTTTTTAAGGTTGCTACTATCAATAGGTGGTTCATGTTTGGATCTTTGAGTAGGGTAGCTAAGATATCTAGTGACTCTTGATCTGCATACTCTAGATTATCAAGACCGATAATTAAGGGCCGATTTTTTGATGGGAAAATTTTAATCAAAGCAATCAAACTATCTTTAAATTTTAAGTGAATATCTGGTGACTCCGGCATTTCGTTTGCAGATGAAAAATCTGTTAGTTGTTCAATTTCTGGCAAAATATGTCGCAAAATGGACCGAGTTTCTAAAGATAATTTTGATAGCCTAGTTTTCCAGAGAGAAACCGTATCGGGATCTTGTGCTAGAAGACTTGAAAGAAGTGATTTGATGGCTTGTTGCAGTCCTCCTAATGTCAGAATGCTATCTTCTTCGTATCGTCCTAAAGCGAAAAGACCCGATTTCTTGTCTTCATTTTTGATAAAATGTTTTAAGGTGGATGATTTTCCGATACCTGTTTGCCCAGAAAGCAAGGTTAGGCTTGTGTTGCCATAGTTTGTTTTTTCATGCAATTTAGTGAGTTCTTCTAGGATAGATTTTTTTTGGTATAGGGTATACCCATATTTTGGGGTTTTCGTGATGTCTTGGTTTCCAGGCGTAAACGTCTTATCTATTTTTTCTTTGGTAGTGCAAAGAAGAAGGTCGTTTTCAATGGCGGAGATACTTTGATATCGATCATCAGGATTTTTTTTGAGAAGTTTAAGAATAAGTTCGGATAGCGTTATTGAAATTTTTGAATTTAGTGTATTTGGAGAGGTTGGTGTTTTTGCGATATGTGCATGAATGAGTGTTGCAATATCTGATTCTGGGAAAGGGGGTATTCCTGTTGTTACTTGGTACAAAATACACCCTAGGGCATAGAGGTCGCTGCGATAGTCTGTTGGCATGGACATTCTGCCGGATTGTTCGGGCGATAAATATAGGAATTGGGTTAGGTTTCTTTCTAGTGTTGAATTTTTTGTGGGTTCAATAGAATCGGTGCCTATAAATTTTGCGTATGAAAAGTCCAGTAGATACGTTTTCTGGGTGTCTGTGTTTACGCATATTGTGAATGGTGTAAGCGATAGGTGTAAGATGTTCTGTGTATGTAGTTCTGATAGAGTTTTGCAAAGAGACGTTGCTAGTAATAAAATTTTGTCTTGTGTGAGGGGTTCTTTTTTGATGAGAGAATTAAGTGGAATAGCTTCTATTTCTTGAAATTTTAAATGGGTATTATTTTTTGTGATATCCAAAAGGGCCGGAGTTATTTCTGTGGCTGAAAGTTTTTTGTGGCACGCGAGAATAGTCTCTTCTATGTTGAGTTCAAAAGTTGGGGGGAGGAGTGTTTGTTCTAGTAGTAGAGACGTTTTAGAAGAGGCGTGATTGATTAATTTACAGAAGGGGGTTTTGTGTAAAGTTTTTATGTGTGTTTCCATGGGCCTATTTTAGCGTGTTAGATGTGGATTGGGAACTTAGGGATACTATGAAAAGCGACTATTTATGGGTCTCCCTTAGGCAGGGCATGCAGGGTTTGTTAATTAATTTAGTAAATTTTTTATGATTGACAGGATATGTTCTGGCCAATATCATTTTTTGCGTCATGAAATTAAAATTATTTTTTAATTGCGCCAAAAAAAGTCGGGTTCTGATGTGTATTTTTTTTGTTTCGTTGTTTTCGGGGTGTTTATTTGGGGGCGAAATATCTATTAAGTCGGTTTCAACTGCAGCACTTCAGCAGTCTATTGAATTGAAAAAAAAACAGAAAAGACTGGATATTCAAACTACAGAAATTAAAGCGGCCTGGGCCGAAAATTTCCCTAAGTTGGATTCGCAATACACGCTTAATTATGCTGATTATTCTATTTCTGGGCGGGATGCTTTGGCTAATATAGTTGTGGGGGAAACGCCTATATCCGTTTATCCTGTTCGTCCGTCTCGATATAAGAGTAGTTTTGATACAACTTTGACGCAAATTTTGTATTCTGGCGGGAAAATTTCGGCAAATATAACGTTAAACAAATTGCAGTATGAGCAGGAGAAGATTGATTACTTGCTTTTGAAAGAGTCGGTTTTAACCACATCTTTAGAGGCATTTTGGCAGTATTATTTGGCTTTTCAAGAAAAGCAATATTATCAGTTTTGTTTGGCTTCTTTGGCACTTAAGAAACAAAATTCAGACTTGAAAAAGTGGCAAGGTTTGACGACTCAGTATCAAGATATGGAGCTTGCGTTGGCCGCGTTAAATACACAAGAAGATTCGGAGAAATCGCGGTTGCAGTGTCAAACAAAGCTTGCGGAGTTGCAGTCGATTATTCATCTAGATTTAGAAACTGTGAAGCCTAATGTTTTTATGCAAACGGGGACACAGTTAGAGTTGGTTTGGACTCAACTGAAAACTGTTGTTTCTGATGAGGATTTGGAGTTGGATAGGCAAAAGGTCGAGATTCAAATTCGGCAACAAAACCAAATTATTGAAGACAGTCGCTTTTTGCCAGAAGTATTTTTCCAGGGTGGTATTAATTATTTTAATTTGGATGATGATCATATGGATAAGGCGGCGGGAAACTTAAAGTATGGCAGTTTGTACTCGGGGATTACGGTTAAGTGGAACTGGTTTAATGGTTTTAAAGATAAGGCTCGAAGTGAAAAAGCGGCACTTGAAAAAGAAGTGGCGGACTTAGATCTTTCTCAAAAACAACGAGACAAACAGGTGGTTCTGGAGCAGCTTTCTCATCATGTAGCGATTGCATTGACCAATATGAAGCGTACTGAAAAAAGCCTACAGCTAGCAAGGCAATTATTGGCTGATAAAGAACAGTTGAAAGAGGCGGGAAAGCTGTCGGTAGAAGATGTTTTTGAGTCACAAGAACTCTTTAAAAAAAGTGAGCTTAATTTTGAGAGGTCGATAGTAGAGGTGGAGTTAGCGATGCTTAAGTGGTGTCAAAAGACGCATCGTGTGGATGATTATATTGTATTGAAGGGAGTGTTATGAAAAATCGTTTTATTGCACTAGGTATTGGTTTTATTTTGGTGGTTCCAGGTTATTTTCTTATGACAAAAAAACAGGTTGATACTTCTCGAACTTTAGAAATGGTTCAGCGGGATATGGTCTCGTCTATTACAGAAAAAGGTCGTGTTCAAAGTGTCAATGAATACCAGGTGGTAGCAAAATCTGAGGGTCGAATTCTTTCTATCCCTATCAAAGAAGGGGACTGGGTAGAGGGTGGCAACCCTCTCGTTAGGGTGGATACCGATCTTGCTCTTCAAAAATGCAAAGAAGCTCAGTCGCAATTGACTGTAAGAGAGGTTGAATTAAAACAGGTGTTGGACGGTTTAAAAACCAAAAAAGTTTTGTTGGATGCCGGTTCACTTTCAAAGTTTGATTATGATGAATCGCAAAAGCAGGTCCAGTTGGCTCAGTCTCAATTAACAATTGCTCAGGTCCAAGTGGCGTCCGCTAGAATACTTTTGAGAAATCAGATGTATGTTGCTCCAGGACAGTTGCAAGTGACCAAAATTGTGGTTGAAAAAGGGGCTGTTATTGTTCCCAATACGTTGCTGATGCAATTGGCAGATCCACGGCATTTGAAAGTGGAGGTAAGGGTGAAAGAGTTCGATGCGCCTTTTATTAAAGTTGGACAAGTGGCTTGGGTCAGCCTGTCTACTAATAAGCGTATTCGTATTAAATCAACCGTGACTCAGGTGCAACCGATACTTGAAAAGGTGGGGGAAACGTATGCGATGAAAGTGTGTGTTGCGTTTAGTGTTACTCAGAATATTTGGATAAAGCCAGGTAGCCAAGTGGATGTTCAGGTAATTACGGGAGAGTCGTCTCATGTGTGGACGCTGCCTCAAAGTGCTGTTTTGGTTGAAAATGGTCGTTATTTTGTACAGGTAAAATCGGAGAAGGCTATCCAAAAAAAACTGATAGCGGTGGGTCTTCAAAATACACGTGATATCGAAATTAAATCTGGGTTAATGCCGCATGAGAAAGTGATTTTTCCATGATTAAACTTGAAAATATTTGTAAATCTTATCGCATTGGAACCGAGACGCTTTCTATATTGAGTGGACTGGCGTTGTTTGTTGGGGCTCAGGAATTTGTGAGTATTATGGGGCCGTCTGGTTCTGGGAAATCGACCCTTTTAAGTATTTTGGGGTGTTTGGATACGCCCGATTCTGGATCCTATGTGCTGGATTCTCAAGAGGTCACGAAACTTAACGAGGCTGAGTTAGCGACTGTTCGTAATAAAACCATTGGATTTGTTTTTCAGAGTTTTCATTTGATTTCACATTATTCGGCGCTTCAGAATGTTGCGTTGCCTTTGGTTTATGCGGGGGTAGATGAGGCGCTTCGCCGTCAAAAATCTATCGAGGTACTTACCGAAGTGGGGCTTTCTCACCGGATGCATCATGTGTCCAATGAGTTATCTGGAGGTGAACGCCAGCGTGTTGCGATTGCCAGGGCTTTGGTGACCAATCCGGCTGTTATTTTGGCGGATGAGCCTACTGGAAATTTGGATTCATCGACGGGGGATACGATTTTACACCTTTTAAAAACGATTCATCAAACTGGCAAAACAGTGATTGTTGTCACGCATGATGAGCGTGTGGCTCAGCAAACCCAACGCATCATACGCGTTAAAGATGGGCGGGTGAGCGATGCAGTATAGAGATACGTTTGATATGGCGTGGCAAAATCTTTGGCTTAATAGAAAACGCAGTGCTTTGGCGATGGTGGGTATTGTGATTGGCGTGGTGGGTGTGTTGGTAATGGGTATGGTGGGCTCAAGTGGCAAAAAAATGATTTTTGAGGAGATTAAAACATTTGGGTTGCAAACGGTTTGGATTTATCGGGATTCTAGCGCGACGATTCCTGGTCAAGAGTCGTTGGGTGGAACTGGTATAGAGAGTGGGGATAGTCGTTTGATTGTCAGTTCCTCCCAATGGATTAAGGGGATTTCTGGTGTGATTGAGCGGAGTCTTTGGGTGAGTCGAGATCATAAACTGGTTTTGGGGCAAGTGCTTTACGTGGAGCCGGATTATTTTGATATTGAAAGTGATCAGTTGATTGCGGGTCGGTTATTGAATCAAAGCGATATGGATTTTTCTAAGCGGGTTTGTGTTGTGGGGCAAGATACGGCGACTGCTTTGTTTGGGTCACAAAATGTATTAGGGAAAACACTTTCTCTTGCAGAGTCGACCTATGAAATTGTGGGTGTTCTGGCCAAAAAAGATAGAGATTTTTTAAAGAGTATTGGGGTTGGGGGTGGTCAAAGTCCCAATGGTCGCGTCTTGATTCCTCTTTCGGTTATTTTGAGTGAATCAGATTCCCAACAGATCGATTATATCCAGTTGTCTGCCGTGAGCACTCAGGATTCCGATAAGGCGGGGCAGGATGCGATTCGTGTACTCAATCGAGTCCATCATGGGCAATTTCAATACACTCAGATGGCTATGAAAAGTTATATTGATTCTTTCGGGCGTATTTCAAAAATAGTGTCAGTTGTTTTGGCCCTTGCGGTCATGATTTCTTTGATTGTGGGGGGTATTGGAATTGCCAATGTCATGACAATAGCCGTCGTAGAAAGAACGCGGGAGATTGGGATCAGAAAATCAATTGGGGCAACACCTCATGATATTTTTCACTTATTTTTAATGGAGTCTGTTTTGTTGACGTCTTGCGCGGGTCTTATTGGTGTGGGGATTGGGAGTGTTTTCGGGGTTTTTGGCTGCTTATTTTTGCCTAAATCGTTTGTATTTCCTTTTGAATTTGTGGGGCTTGGGGTGGGAGTGTCGGTGATTACGGGTGTGATTTTTGGTGTGTATCCGGCGATGCATGCGGCAAAGAAAAGTCCGGTGGAGGCGTTGCGGCATGAGTAAGGGAATGAGGATTTTAGACTTTTTTCTAGATGGATGTATTGCTGTTTTTCCGCGTACTTTTGTAAAAAAACTATTTTGTTTTTTAGGTGGTTTTTTATGTAAAACGGGTTACCGAAAATTATGGAATTATAATACAGAAATTGTGCAAAAAACTTTAATTTTAAATCGTAAAAAAGCAATGGGAATTGCTTATAATAGTTTTCTAAATCAATATGATTTTTTAGTTGATTACAACATTATGGCAATGAAATCTTTAAATGAAGTGAGGCGTCTTTCTGAAAAGGTTTCTGTTCAGGACAGAGAAAAAATAAAGTCTATTTTAGATTGTGGACGACCTATTATTATTGTTTCTATTCATATGGATAGTTTTTTGTTGGGGCTTTTTCGAGTTTGCGATATTATTCAAAATAAGCGCCCGATTACGGCTATAAAGTTTTCAAATTCTAGTCAAAAAGAGGATTTTGCCTATTCAAAATTTGCTCAAATCGGAGTTCCTATTAAAGTGCTCCGCTTAACTGATAAGCCAGGCATAGAATCTCTGAGGGATCTTCGAAATGGGAATATTTTGTTTGTTTTTTGCGATATCTATTCAAACTGGGCAAAGACAGTCTCTATTTCTTTTTTTGGAAGAAAGACTCAGTTTATATCTGGTCCTGCTGAGTTAGCTATTGCTTCAAAAGCCCTAATTTTACCCCTTTTTGTATATAAAGACAGGACCTCAAAACAGGAAAATCATATTCTTCAGATTGAAGATGTAATTGATCCTCTCGATTTTAAGAATGCTTCGTTTTCTGAAAAAACACTCTGTATTTCACAAGCTATAGGTGTTTATGTTGAGAATTGGGTAAGAAAACACCCGGATCAGTGGCAAATGTGGTCTATTTTACCTGGTATGTGGGGTAAAGTATGAATTTGAAATTGTATTTAGGTTTGTTGAAAACGTTTAGAGGACGTATTTTCTTCTTAATCGGATTATCACTTCTAACGGTATTACTTCAGCTACCCATTCCCCTTATTTTTAAGTATTTAATGGACACTGTTTTTTTGCGGGGGACGATGGTTTTGTTGTGGGGCATGATCGTTCTGATGTTAGTCATGATCGGGTCGGGAAGTTTGATTGGGCTATATGCGACGATTATTAGTATTGAAATTCACCAGCAATTTCGGTCTGATCTAAGGCAGTCGCTTTATGCGCATGTGCAGAGTTTGCCATTTGATGTGTACTCGACGTTTATGTCGGGAGAATTGACTTCTCGGCTGATTAAAGATTTGGATCGTTTAAATCTTTTATTGCCTTCTGGAATCGCTGGATTTATTAAAAACTTAACACTCTCTATTGGGTTTATTGTGGTGTTATTTGTCCTCAATTGGCGTATGACACTGTTGCTTTCAATTACACTGCCGTTTTTTGTTCTTGTGTTTATTCTCTCTCAAAAAAAATTGAGGTCATTGTCTCAAGAAACGCATTCTGCACATTCGACTATGCAAGCTGGATTTCAAGAGAAAATTGAGGGGCTTCGTGATATTCAGTTAACCAATTCACAGGCGTATCAAGAAACAGAGATTAAGCGTGTGATTGAAGATAGCGAGTCGTCTATGAGTAGGTTGCAGATTCAGCAGGCAAAAGTAGATGCTAGTATGGTGGTGTTTCATTTGGTGGGGACATTTGTGATTTGGGGAATCGGCGGGTTTATGGTTTTGCATCATAAAATGACAGTCGGCGAAATTATTGGATTTAGCTATGCGGTTAATTTTTTGTTTGGTCCGTTTTCATCGTTGTTTCAGTATGTCTCAGGAATACAGCAAGAATTCTCTGCGCTAGATCGATTTATGCAATTTCTTTCGATGTCGCCTGGTTTTCTTTCAGAGGGGGCTATCTCAAGTGATGGTATTCGTGGGCATATTCAATTTGAAAATATCGTCTTTGGATATCCTGGAAAACCGTTGTTTTTGAGTCGGGTTACATGTGAGGTTCAGGCTGGTGAATCGATAGGCATTGTGGGGCCAAGTGGATCAGGAAAAACGACGTTGATTTCGCTTCTGGTTAAATTATTCAAGCCATCTTCAGGAAAAATTTTAATTGATGGTGTGGATATTTCGACTATATCTGATGAACAACTTCGCCAATGGATAGGATTCGTTCCCCAAAATGTTTTTTTGTTTCAGGGGACATTAAAAGACAATATTTTGATGGGTAGACGTGTGAGCGAAGATCTATGGGATAAGGCGTGTCGGTTGTCTGGGGTAGCCGAGATCGCCCAACGTTTAGAGTCTGGGTTTGAGGCTTCAGTCGGAGAGAAGGGTTCTTATTTATCTGGTGGAGAACGTCAGCGGGTGGCAATTGCACGGGCATTATTAACAGATCCCCAAATTATTGTTCTCGACGAACCGTCCAATAATCTAGACGGAGAATCGAAAGCAAGGCTGCATCAAAGTCTTATTTTAGCAAAGGAGGGCAAGACCATTATTGTTGTTACGCATGATTTGGAATTGGCTAAAGATGTTACGAAATTATACGAATTAAAAAAGGAGGTGTGAGATGGCAGGATTATTTAGATGGGTTGTTGTTGCTGTGGTTTTAGGTTCGTTGAGCGTTCCAACTCAGGCTGTTGATTTTGAGAAAGTGGGTATGTTTGGCGTGGGGCTTGCTACAGGTGTATTTTTTCATGAGTTAGGGCATGCTTCATTGGCTGTACTTAATGGAGGTAAGGTTGAAGGAATTCAATTTTCAGAAACTCATGTTACAGGATTACCTTCGAATGAAGCTGCCCAATGGATGCTTTTCGGAGGCTATATTTTTCAGTCGGCAGCTACTGAGGTCATTATTGAAAATAAAGAGTGGCATGATAATGCGTTTGCATTGGGCTGGATGTCTGTCGGGCTTTATGCCGATCTTAGTAATCCTATTCAATATTATTTTTTTGGAAAACGAGATAATGATTTAGGTCTTTATGAAAAGGCCGGTGGAAATCCTGTTATTCCTGCAATTTTGATGACAACTTATGCGGGATGGACAATTTATAGGATGTTTAATCAAACGGACATTCCACTATATGTGACAAAAGATATGTTAGGTATAACGATTAAATTTTAGGTGAATTATGTGTTTTCTTGATCTGGTTGACTGCAGCAATCAGATGATTAAACACATATTGAAGGGAGGTGAATAATTATGGAATTGGTTTTGGAAAAGGTAACAGCTGGACCTTCTCTAGCGAAAGGATCAAAGGACGCTCCACAAACAGATAATCAAGGTTCTTTGACTGGATCGGGAGATGGAAAAGGCAATTGGAGTGCTACCTATAGATTCTGCTAAGCTGACTGCCTGAGTAATCAGGCAGCCGTAGCCTCTGGGGTAGTTCTTGTTTGGCCAACGTGGCTACCCCATTGGCATTATATCTAAAAAAGGAAGATATGATGCGACAAAAAATTGTTGTCACTGGTTTGGGCATGGTGTGCCCTGCTGGAATGGGCATTTTAGAGCCGTGGAAATTTATTTTGGAAGGACGTTCTGCCTGTGGGTTAGTGACTCATTTTGACACAGGTAGGTATCGCTCTAAAGTTGCTGCTGAAATAAAAAATTGGGATCCGAGTCTTTTTATGGATGCTGATTTTGCCAAACGTATTGATAAAGTGGCACAGTTTTCGTTGGCTGCTTCTCGTATTGCTTTGGATGATTCGGAGCTTCTTAAATCGGACTTGGATTTTAGTCGTGTAGGCGTGTGTATTGGGACTGGATTGGGCGGGACTTTTTTTACAGAAACCCAACTGACAGCCTTGGTGGATTATGGCCCAAAACGGGTGCATCCATTGACTGTGCCCAATGTAAATCCCAATGCGGTGGCTACTTTTGTGGCGATGCAGTGGCATTTTTTGGGGCCTAATCTGACTGTTTCAACTGCGTGCGCTTCTGGATCTCATGCGATTGGTCAGGCCATGATGATGCTTCAAGCTGGGCGTGCTGATGTGATGCTTGCCGGTGGGTCAGAAAACCCTATTATGCCGATGATGTTTGCCGGCTTTGATGCCATGAGGGTGATGTCGCAATGTAACGATTTTCCTGGTATGGCCTCTCGTCCATTTGATGTCAATCGGGATGGATTTGTGATGGGGGAGGGTGCGGCTGTTTTGATTTTAGAAACAGAAGACCATGCCACAAAACGAGGCGCCAAAATTTATGCGGAATTAGCAGGCTATGGCGCCAATAATGGAGGGTTTCACATGGTAACTCCTCAACCTGATGGTTGTGACGCGGCTCAGGCCATGCGATTGGCTATTGAGGATGCGCACTTAATCCCAAGTCAAATTGACTATATCAATGCCCATGGAACGTCCACAAAGGCCAATGACTTAGCTGAAACCCATGCGATTAAATCGGTTTTTGGTGAGTATGCTTATAGGCTTCCCGTGAGTTCAACGAAGGGTGCTACGGGGCATATGATTGGTGCGGCTGGCGCTGTCGAGGCGTGTTTTTCTGTCTTGGCGATTCATACGCAAACGGTACCTCCGACTGCCAATTATACGGCGTTAGATCCGGATTGTGATTTGGACTATGTGCCAGTAGCACGACCGTCAATTTTAGCGGCTGTTTTATCGAATAGTTTTGGGTTTGGAAATAATAATGCGTGCTTAGTTTTTAAGAAACAGGGTTAAGGAGAAGTATGTTTGTGGATAAAATAGCGTTTAAATTGATTGAAATTCTTCAAAAAAAATTTCCTAATGTAGATCTGACAGATTTGGATTTAAACAGCGATATTAAAGTTTTGGGGATCGATTCCTTGGATTTTGTGGAGTTGATTTACGATGTTGAAACGCAGTTTGATATTGAGATTCCAAGTGAATCATTGTTGGAAATCACTACAGTAGAAAGTTTGGTGGTTATTATTCAAAAAGAAAGTCGAGCGGTGGTTTAATGCTAGTTCCTTTTGCCGAACTTTCTAAGCGTCAGTTAAAGACGGTTTTTGATCAGTTTTATCGAACATATACTGCGATTTGTATTTTAGGATCTACACATGGATAATCGTTTTCAGAGTTACAAGTTGCAGCAAAAGAGTGTCGGTCTACGTATGCAGTTGTAAATGAAAAATATATTGCGGGTGTTTTACGGTTTGAGAACAAAGACGAGGCTTCTAACTCTGTGCGTATTATGATGGATTTTTGTGCTTGGATTGAGGATGAGGAATTGGAGAATTTATTTAAACAGGAGAGTGATACGAAGCTGTATACGACTGTTTTTTCTTATGAAGAAACGTTAAAACCACTTTTAATTTTTTTTGGATTTTGTAAAGAGGTTTGTTTGGAGGAGCATGTGTATTTTGAGGGGGCGTATCAGGACTTAGAGATTTGGGGGTTGCTACGATGAAAGGTTTGTTTCTGAATTTAAGAAAACCAGAATTAAAAGATATGCCGACCTTGGTGAGTTGGTTTCGTGACCCAGAATTTACTGAAAACGTATTTGAAATTCCTGAAAATGATTGTGAGGGTTATGTATTTTCTTTGCTAAATCAAAATGCAAAAGATACGACAAGATCTCTCACTTTGATTGCCGAAAATTCGAGACGTGAACCTATTGGTCTTATTCTGTATCAAAATTTAGATTGGAAAAATCGTAATATTGAAATGAATAATGCGATTGGGAATTTTAAAAATAGACATGCGTTATATGGCGCCGATCTTTATTTATTAGGGCTTACTTATGCATTTGCCACGCTCAATATGCATAAGGTTTTTGGATATACACATGATGCAAATGTGTCTGCAAAAAAATTAAATCAATTTGCGGCCAAAACCTGTGGCGTATTGTCACAACATATTTTGAGAAAAGGGGTTTATTTAGACGTCGTGGTTTTTTCAATTTTAAAGAGGGATTTCGTCTCGTTTTTAGAGTCCCAAGATGCAGGGATTATTCGTAAATTTATAAGGAGTGGTATGTTTGTCGAGCTTATTCCATGATGTGTTCTTGGCTTACTGGTGTTTTTATGAATATGACCCGGGAGATTCTGATTGTTGGGTTGTTTCTGGGCATCTTATTTTTTTTAGTGAGCCTGTTCGTGACAACGCCATTTTCAGACTTAAAAAAGTCAAGGTTGTGTGATGGATTTCGTCAAATTAACTTTAGAGAGTGTCTTTATGCGATATGGATTTATGGGATAGTTACGGCACTTTGGGAAGAACTTTTTTGGCGGGTTGCTGTTCAATCATTTTTGACTTATTTTTTGGGTGGTTGGATTGCAATTATTGTTACAGTATCGCTATTTTCCGCGATGCATTATCATCGTTTTAAAGGCCGATTATCGAGAGTCTGTGAATTTATTGTTTTTTCATTCGTGCTTAGTTTTATGTTTAATAATACACATAATTATTGGCTTGTCGTACTGGTGCATTTCTGCCGAAATTCTCTAATCGTTATCTATCGACTTAGTTGGCTGTCTACCAAAAAACAGGAGGGTGTTTTGTGAAATATAGGAGCCGTTATGTTGTTCTTTTGATGCTGGCTCTTGTTTTTTTAAGTATGCCAGGGTGTCAGTATGCGCGACTTTTACAATTCAAAAGTCAGTTTCAAAGTTTTGGCCGTTATTTTGTATTTGAGACATCGGACATGCGTGTTGCTCCTTCGGTGATTTGTCTCAGTCCTGTATTAAAGCCCGATGATATTTTATTGCTTTCAAGTCAAACCCGACCTAGCCAAATTGACAAAATGGGTGTCAAAACGGTGTGGACTTACAGGATGGTTAAGGAAGGGGATGCCAAGAAAGAGCTAGTGATTTCGTTGGTGTTTAATGAAAATAATAAGTTGGAAAAAGCGTCTTATCCTATTCAATTTTCAACGCTATTTTCGCCAGAGGCGGTGCCACAGGTTTTGATTGAGATGGGGAATGCGAATGTAAATGTAAAAACGCGTTCATTGCAAGGGAAGAGAAGTCGAGAGATACCGGATAGTTGGATTCCGAATCGGGCAAAGGTAGTGGCGCAGTTAGGCGTGCCTACGGAGGAATTGGCCAGTAAAAACACGACGCTGATGATCTATCGATACGAAGTGCTTCAGCCGCCGCCGATTACGCAAAAAATTTATACGTACATTGAGTTAACCTGTCGAAATAAAGATCAGAAAATTATTTCTTTTGTGTCTAACGTTTTTGGTCCGGAGATGGGGATTGAATTATTTTCAAAATCTCTTTCTCAGTAAAAGGCTTAGCTAAATACCCATCAAACCCAAGTCGCAAGAGCCGATCTCGGTCGTCTGTCATGGCCTGAGCAGTGAGAGCGACGATGGACATGTTGTTGAGATGAGGAAGTTGACTGCGTATATTGGCCAGTGTTTCTACACCGTCCATATCCGGCATTTGTATATCTAAAAATAAAATGTCGAAAGTATTGTCTTTCAGTAGATCAAGTGTTTGTTGTCCTGAATCTGCGAGAGTGAGAGTGACTTTGTTTTTGAGGAGCATATGGGCGAAGGTGCGATTAAATGCGTTGTCATCACAGAGTAGAACGCGTGTGTTTTTGAGGGGTGTTTCGGATTGTGGTTGTGGGTCGGGATCTGTTGAGGGAGCTAGATTTTGTGCAATTTGGAGTGGCGCATTAAGCGTGAATGTTGAGCCGATGTTTGGGGCGCTTGTGACGGAGATGGTGCCTCCTAATTTTTCGGCATAGTCTTTGCAGATGGAGAGGCCAAGGCCGGTTCCTTCTTGTGCGTGAGTTGAACTGAGCTGGGTGAAGGGCGAAAAAAGTTTGGGAATATCTGATTCTGATATGCCGATTCCTGAATCTTGGATGGCGAAGTGAATGGTGTTTTCTTGTGTGTAGACGGTGAGGGAGATAGTTCCTGATGGGGTGAATTTCACGGCATTTCTGAGGAGGTTTGTGAGGATTTGGTGGAGGATGTCGGGGTCGGTTTGTATCCAATCGATTTCTTTTAGATCGGTTTGTAGTGTAAATGTGATGGGTTTGTCTGTGAGCATGGGGGCGATCCAGTTTGGGAGTCTGGAGAGGAAGTGGGTGAGTGAGAGGGGTTTTGGGGAGATGTCGATTTTGCCGGCTTCTACTTTGGAAAGATCTAGGATGTTGTTGACGAGGCCGAGGAGATTTTGGCTGCATTGGGTGAGGATTTTGAGTGTGTTTGGGATGTCGGGGTCTTGGGTGCCTATGAGCTTTTGAGAGAGTAGTTGGGAAGAGCCTAGGATGACGTGGAGAGGGGTGCGGAGTTCGTGACTCATTTTGGCTAGGAATTGGGATTTGATGGTGTTGGCGGTTTCGGCGGCGGCTTTTTCTTCTTTGAGGCGATGGGTTTCTCGTTCTAGTTGGGAGAAAAACATTTGATCGGTGGCGGCTTGGAAAAATCGGCGCATATGTTCGAAATTGACGCTGACAACGGTGCCAAATAGGAGGGTGCAGATGATGAAGGGGAGGTCGATTTGTGTTGAGATTTGTGTTTTGTAGAAAAGTAGTAGGAAGAGATAGATGCTGGCGTTGGTGATAATGGTGAGTAGGGTCGCTGTTCCGTAGCTCATGAAAAGGGCGATATTAAAAAGTTGGTGGCGCTGTATGGCGTAGTAGGTGAAGCCTGTTAAAAGAATGCTGAAAAGTGAACCGTAGAGGCTGAAATGGCTGATACCTAAGAGGGGCAAAATGAGGTTGGTGGTGGCAGCTAATCCCATAAAGCTATAAAGGCCAATGAGATAGTAGGTGAATTGTTTTTTGTCTTCTCCTTTAAATGTTTTGAGACCTTGATAGTTTTGATAGAGGATGATGGTGATGTAGGTGAAAATAAATATAGTGAAACATTTATGGCCTGTGTGAAAGATGAAGTCTCCCGTGTTTCCGCGTGGGGTGATGATGAAACTAGTAAAGCTAATAAATGAAAAAAGAAGGGGTACAGCAAAGATCGTTATGAGGTTTTTGACATTATTTTTGATACGGGGTTTCGGATAATTGAGAGAGAAGAGGAGCAGGATTCCGATGCCTATGCTTACGACCGCGTATGCGATTTTTGCAGGGAGAATTTGATGGGTTTCATTAAAAACATGAAAAGTGGTGAGGATCCAAAGATTAATGCAGTATGTGGTGAGGGAAAACGTGATGTTGGCGACGTTTTTGCGATCGTGAAAGAGAGGGATGTTTCCGATGATAACGTTAAGAACTAGGATTGTAATATTTAAGAGGCCAAACATTATAATCCTAGTTATACATTTTTAACGTTTTTGTCACAAGGTATTTTTTATACGTGATCTGAGTTTGGATTAGTACCGATAATGATCAGGTTTGTAAGGCCCTTCTACAGGGACGCCGATGTAATCTGCTTGGTCTTTGCTAAGGGTTGTTAGTTTAACGCCTAGTTTTTGAAGATGAAGACGCGCTACTTCTTCGTCTAGTTTTTTGGGTAGGGTGTAGACGCCGATCTTATAGGGATTTTGCCAAAGTTCAAGCTGTGCCAATGTTTGGTTGGTGAATGAAGAGGACATTACGAAAGACGGATGACCTGTTGCACAACCTAGATTGACGAGACGTCCTTCTGCCAAAAGAAAAATGCCGCGACCATCTGGGAAGGTGTATTGATCTACTTGGGGTTTAATGTTGAGTTTTTTGATTCCAGGAAACTCTTCTAATTTTTCGACTTGGATTTCGTTGTCGAAGTGGCCGATGTTGCAGATGATGGCTTGGTCTTTCATGTTGACCATGTGTTCGATGGTGATGATGTCTTTGTTGCCTGTTGTTGTGACGTAGAGATTTCCTTCGGCAAGTGCTTCTTCAATCGGTTTTACTTCAAACCCTTCCATGGCTGCTTGTAGTGCACAGATTGGATCGATTTCAGTGACGATGACGCGTGCACCGTAGCTTCTCATTGAATGGGCGCAGCCTTTTCCAACGTCGCCATAGCCACAAATAACGGCTACTTTTCCGGCGATCATGACATCGGTTGCGCGCTTGATGCCGTCTGCTAGAGATTCGCGGCAGCCGTATAGGTTATCGAATTTTGATTTGGTAACGGAGTCGTTGACGTTGATAGCTGGGAATAATAATTCGCCATTTTCAAGCATGCGGTAGAGACGGTGAACGCCTGTTGTGGTTTCTTCTGAAACGCCTTTGATATTTTTAGCGATGTGCTGCCATTTTGTGGTGTTTTTTTGAAGGTCTTGGCGAATCAAATTTAAGATAAGTTGGAATTCTTTGTTGTCTGTTTTTTGGTCGATCAAGCTTGGATTTTTTTCGATTTCTACACCTTTATGAATCAAAAGTGTCGCGTCACCACCGTCGTCTACAATAAGGTCAGGGCCGGATCCGTCTGGGAAAATGAGCATTTGCTCAGTACACCACCAGTATTCTTCGAGCGTTTCGCCTTTCCATGCAAATACAGGAATCCCTGCTTGTGCGATGGCTGCGGCTGCGTGGTCTTGGGTTGAGAAGATGTTGCATGATGCCCAACGTACGTCCGCACCTAGAGAAACGAGTGTTTCGATAAGTACTGCAGTTTGAATCGTCATGTGAAGGGAGCCTGAAATTTTGGCGCCGGCTAGGGGGTTTTTTCCTGCATATTTTTCGCGTAGCGCCATAAGTCCTGGCATTTCTTGTTCGGCAATAGTGATTTCTTTGCGACCGAATTCGGCAAGAGACATATCTTTTACTTTATAGCTTTGTAGTGTTGATGTTGGCATAGTGATCTCCATAATACGGGATAATTTTAAGTGTGACTTTATAGATGAGGCTATAATGCGTCACTAACGGCATGGTTGATTTTAGTGTAAATTAGGGGGATGTCTATGCTGCCGATTTCTATTCATTGAGCACCGCGCGCGCTAATTTTGCCGCCGCTGCATTCGGTTGCGTATCTGCGTTTTAGATATGCGATTATTGCCGAGCTGATTCCGTTGTCGGCGCATGAAATGAAGGTGCTTAAAAACCTTCAGGAGGGGCTGCCTCGTTTGGGAATAGAGTCTAGTCTTTTGGCTCATGTAACTTCTGAAGACAAGGCCGCCATCTTGCTTGAATTTTTAAAAGAAGACTCTGCATTAGCGCATTTGTTGAATTCAAAAGTTCGGCAGGTTTTACAGACGTTGACGAAGCTGCCGGAACGTCCTGTTGCTTCTGATCTGGTTTCTGTTACTGGCGCAGGGGACTCAGGACAAGGAAGTTCATTTATGAGCTGGGCGACACCTGTAAGTGTCATAGATCTTGCGGCAATGTTACGTGTGCCAGAGCCTGTTGTTCAGCAATTGATCCTTCAGGTTCCCTCATTTTCTTCTCCTGTATATGGGCGTATAGATGCACTTTTTCCGTATTTGGATTATAAGTTTCCCTTATTATTCAAGCTTATCGAAAGTGCGTCTCCTCTGGTGCGATTGTTCGAGCTGCAAGTGATTCAAGGGATTCTTACACTTTTTATCACAGCAAGTTCACGTGAAAAACTCGCTGTACTTTCTAGCTTGCCAAAGGTCTGGCCGATGTTGCAAGAACAAAGTAGAAAAGAAATTATAGAACGGTTGCCTGTATTTATTGCTCAAGAATCGGATCCTGTTGTTGTGGCGCCGTTAAAAACCATTGTGGTTCAATTATCCAAGATTTCATATCATCCTATTGACGTGCTTTCTGAGGAATGGAAAGTATTTCAAGCAGAAATTAAGGATACGTGGAGCCCCGTTCTTAAGCTTGATTTTCCTATTCCCGTGACGCCTATCGAGAAAAATCTTTTGGAGCATTTTTTTCAAGCGCCAGTTTTGATTTCGGGTCATTCCAAAATAGAACCACCTGCCAAATTATTGCGTAACGAGGTTGTATTTGTGCCGTTGTTGGCAAAATTCTTGGGCGAACTTCCGACACTTTTGCCTGAAAAAATGGTGGGTTTGTTGGACGTGCTATATACGCATCTTTCCATACTTCCTGAACCTATCAAGGGGGTAATGACGTCGCCCAAAATAGTCACACTTATACAGACTTATGCTGTTGAGAGGCCAGAGCCTATTTTTCGAGAATGGAA
>CAMDGG010000001.1 GCA_945898045.1 bacterium UBP8_UBA817 | reverse complement strand
AAAACCGTCATTTGCTTCGAAGGATTCGGCCCCCAATCCACAAAAAAACGCTTCCTAGAACAACAAAAACTTCTCGGAAAAAATCTCATCTTCTTAGACAAGAATACGCCTGAGCACATCTTCAAATCACTCCAACAGTTTGTAAATAGCACCCCTCTCACGCCGCACAAAAAAATCCCCGCCGAATACAAATCTGGCGCATCCGAAAAAATCATCACCTTTATTCTGAACCAAAAATGACCACGCACTACCTCTACCAAACCCAAGGCTCCCTAGATAAAAATAACAGCTTCTGGACAACCCTCTCGATCAGCCCACCCAAAAACACCCTCATTCTCGTCCCAACAGAACACCTCAAGCAAGAAATCCCACGCGCCATCACACTTGACGAATGGCTCATGAAAAACTTAGAACACCCCCCCGAAAACAATGCCGTTATCGAAAAAATAGCCCTCAAAAAATGGCTCCATCAAGACGGTGGCATCCTCGATCACGCCCACAGATTCATCACCGAAAGCCTCATCAATCCCTTCGAAATCAACACCTACAAATCCCACTTTCCAGGCCCCCTCGACCGCGCGTTTCAAGCAGAGAAATTACGAGAAAAATATACACAAACCCCACCGCAAAAAAACATACTCTGGCACTACCGACATCTCTCAGACTCCAGCAAAAAAAGCATTCAAGAACAAGTCCAAACCAAACACCTCTTCTTAGTTGGGTTTTGGAAACTCCACAACTACCAAAAAGAATTACTCGCCTGGACATTAGAGCACGCAATATCCACGTCCACCCTACTCCACACCGACCCCAAAGACCCGCTTTATCAGGCCACGATTCCATTTTTAAACTGGCATGCCTCGCTTACGGGCACACATCGCGCCATTCCCATATCAGGAGAACAAATGACCCCGCCAACCCTCATTTCACCCGATACCATCGAGCACGAAATCCAACTCACCTGCGAACAAATTCTAGAAAGCCCACAAAACCCCGAAAACATAGCCATCATCATTCCAAACAAAACCTACTTACCCCACCTAGAAAAAGCCCTGAAATCCCACAAAATCCCCTTCACAAGCAAACATACGCAAGCCATCGCAAGCCACCCTTTTGCATACTGGCTATGCAATCTAATCACCCTAGTAAAAAACCCCTCTGACCCCCGAAATCTTTCAAAATTCTTAACCGACCCGCTACACGTTTCACGTGAAACGGAACACGTTATTTTAAGTCACTGCCAAGAAATACAAGCGGCCCAAACCTGCCAACAAGCCGTCGAAGCCATTATAAAATTAATGCACCATTTTCAAATCCCAGAACGATTCAACCAAGAAAGTTCAGACCCAAAACAAGCCCAACAAACAAAAGAAGTTTACGACACCATTTTGCAACAATTACAAACCCTTCAAACCCACTACACAGCACTATTTGGCAACACGTACACCCTACAAAATCTCGAAACTATTTTGAAATTAGTCCTCAGCGAAATACGAACCATTCCGCCAAAAGAAACCTCCCAACAAGGCATCACCATTATCGAAAAGTCCAACAGCGTCGGCATTCAAAAACCCCAACTCTTCATCCTCGGCCTCACCCAAGGCCAATGGCCCAGCCTCCTCCAAGAAAACCTCTTTTGTCCCATCACCCTCAGAGAAAAATTAGTCTGGCCCACACAAAAAGACAGTGACCAACAAGATCTCTACGCCCTACTCATCGCCATAGCCTCCACAAAAAACGTCATTCTTTCATCCCCAAAAATTAACGACGAAACCCCCGTTCTCCCCTCGCCATTACTCACCCTACTCCGCACCTATTTAGACTGGGAATTACCCATTTCACCCAACCCAACCACGACCTACATCAACGACAAACAAGCACTAATTAATCTTGGAAAAACACAGCCCTTACGACCCAACCAACCTACATTAAACGCCCTCCCCAACATACCCACCGGCCCCCTCTCCGCATCCCAACTCGAAACCTACCAATCCTGCCCCTACCACTACTACCACAAATACATCCTAAAAGAAGCCGAAGAAGACCCCTCAACAGAAGAAATTCCTGCTCACTTATGGGGAACCCTCATCCACAGCATTCTCCAAAAATTCTACGAAAGCCTCAGCGAAAAACCCCTAGCATTTCACCCAGAAAATCAGCCCGCGCTCCGAAATCGACTCGTCATCATCGCCACAACCCTATTCAAAAAAACGGCCGAAACCAACGCCTTCTGGGACATCAAACACCAACTACTATTCGGCACCAACACCCAACCCGGACTCCTAGACGCCTTCCTCAACACCGAACTCTCACACCCACTCCAACTCGTCCCCAACCAATACGAAGTCAACTTCTCTCCCCACAAACTCACAGACACCCTCACCCTCTCCGGAAAAATCGACGTCCTCCTCCGCGACCCCATCGGAAACTGCATCGCTGTACTGGACTACAAAACCGGCAAAAACCTACCCACCGGTTCCGACATCAAAAACTTCCGAAGCCTCCAGCTCCCCATCTATCACCTCATCGCCCAAAAAATCCAGCCTCAAAACAACTGCATCGCTGGCATTCTCTACCAACTCAAAGACACCCAAAACATCACCAAAAGCATCCTCTTCGTCACAGAAGAAGGCAAACAAATGCTAGACCTCGGCAGAAAACGCCCCTACGTATTAGAATCAGACTTTCATGCCCGACTGATCCAACACCTCTGCACCCTCCAAGGCCTCCTAACAGAAGGCTATTTTAGCCCCAACTTACATCCCAAATTAGAACACATGCACACCTATCGAAACGAGCTTTGCAAAAACTGTAACTACTGGAGCACTTGTTATTATGACAACCGATTCAACCACTAAAAAAGCCCTCACCCCCACACAACAAAGCGCCCTGGCCACAAACCAGGACATCTTCGTAGAGGCCGGTGCTGGCTCCGGAAAAACCACTGTCCTCGTCGAACGCTACCTCAAAATCCTCAGCGAAAATCCCACCCTAGACATCCACAACGTCGTCGCCTTCACCTTCACCAAAAAAGCCGCCAACGAACTCCTCACCCGCATTCAAGAAACCGTCCAAGAAAGCACCCTAGAACCCACCGGCCGCCACTATCGCTACCCCAAAGACCTCCGCGACCTCCTCCTAACCACCCTCCACCTAGCCAGAATCTCCACCATCCACACCTTCGCCACCCAACTCCTCCGAAAATATCCACTAGAAACAGGCATCGACCCCAATTTCACCATCCTAGACCAAACCCAAAGCAAACTCCTCCAAAAAAAAGCCATCGACGAAACCCTAACGCACCTCATCCAAACCCATCACGCCGACATCAAAACCTACCTACTCACCTACTCCCTACGCCAACTCAAATTCCATCTTAATCTCCTCTTCCAAAACCCACCCACAACCCAACCCGAAGACCCCGACGCCCTCCTCCTAAACACCCTATTCACTCTCTGCAAAACCACTTACCAAACCAACAAACAAGACCAAGCCGTCCTAGACTACGACGACATCATCACCAAATGCGTCCAACTCCTCGCCCAAAACCCCACCATCCAACATCTCGTCCAACAAGACTGCCACTACCTCATGGTCGACGAATTCCAAGACACAGACCCCGAACAATGGCACCTCATCCAATCCCTCAATCCCAAAAACCTCTTCCTCGTCGGCGACCTCAAACAATCCATCTACGCCTTCCGAGGCTCCAACCCCAAAATCTTCCAAGAAGGCATGGACTACATCCAAGAAAAAAACGGCAAAATCATCCACCTAGCCGACAACTTCCGCACCCAAAAAACCGTCCTAGACTTCATCAACCCCTTCTTCCAAACCCTCTTCGAAAAAAGCCTAGCCTACACCCCCCTCATCCCCTTCAAAACCGAAACAAACGGCACCGTCATCACTTCTTTAGACAATTCAACAAGGCAAGACGAATACAGCACCATCGTCCACTATATCCAACAAAAACAACGCCAAAACCCCACCCTAAACCTCAAAGACATCGCCATCCTCCTCCGCTCCAAAAGCCAAATGGAATCCCTACAAAACACCCTAACCCAACACCACCTAAACTCTCTCCTCCTCACCCCAACCGGCTTCTACCAAAGAGAAGAAATCATCCTCATCTACAACCTCCTAAAAGGCCTCCTCAACCCCGCCGACAACCTCGCCTGGAAACGCATCCTCATCGACCCCATCTTCTTCAACATCCCAGAAGAAACCCTCTACCCCATCTACCCCAAAACCCCACAAACCACCCTCATCCAAGCCCTACAAACCAGCCACCATACCCAAGCCGCACAAAAAATCACAACCTGGCTCTCCCTCACCCACCTCTACCCCCTCCACACCCTCGTCGAGCACATCCTCCAAGACAGCCAAGCCTGGCAACACATCGCAGCCCAATCCAACGGCCAAAAACGCATCGAAAACCTCACCGCCCTCCTCAAAAAAATGGCCCAACTAGACGAAGACCCCTTCTTCTCCCACCAAGACCTCCTAGACCACATCGCCCACGCCATCCAAACCGCAGCCAGCGAAACCACCGCCGAAATCCCCTTCCAAGACAACCACATCTCCATCCTCACCATCCACGCCGCCAAAGGCCTAGAATTCCCCATCGTCATCATCGGAGACTGCTCCAAAACCTTTAACCTCTCAAAGAGTGCGCCTGGAATAATTAAGACATTAACGCCTGTTGACGAAGAAGCCTGTATTGAAGAAGAGAAACGGATTTTTTATGTGGCGTGTACGCGGGCGAAGGATCATCTTTTTTTGGTGGGAAGGGAGACGGGAAAGAAGGCGGGGTCGTCGTTTTTGGGATTTTTGGGAAAGAGCTCTGAACAAACTCTTTAGCAACGACAATACTCTTATCATTCCCGCGCAGGCGGGAATCCAGAAAAAAGAGTAAAAGGTGCCGCAGCAAAAACGCCTGAGAGCTGTATCAACTACCGTTGCTCATTTTATCCTGAGCCTTATTTTATTCATTTTTTACTCCGACACTTTTGCTTCGACAACTTTTCAATTATTAACTGCTGAAGCTCCAAAGAAGTTTATCGAAGATAATATTGGAAATATATACAGTATAAATACCGCAAAAAAATCCATTAATAATATTATAAGAAGATCTTAATAAGACATGGAAAACAACCTTCCCTTGTCGCCGGCTTCATCAGTTAATACCAATACGATTTCTTCATCCGAAAACTGAATATTTTCCATATGAGTAGGAGTATCGTCCTCTATAAGGGTCAAGATATATTGAATATTATTCTCCACACAAATCGATCTGATTAAATTTAAAAATTCAATCTTCTTCCGATTGTCTAGATTTTCTAATACCCCGTCATGGTATACAAATCGAAAATAAGATTTATGCCCATAAGTAATCAAGAGTGCCAAATCAAAGCAAACACACAATATCTTTTTATAGGAGAATCCGTCTCCCTGAGATGTAGTTTCTCCATCTTCATCCGTAAGGGTGACTTTAAACTCAATGTTTGCGGTAGAACTAGGTACAATGGTTGGAAAACCGATTTGATTGATAATTTTTTTCAGAAAATTATTAAATAAAATTCTAATTTGAGATAAGGTTTCATTGCCTTCAGATACTTGCTCTTGAATAGATTTACTGAGGAACTCGATGTTAGTTTCAACTAGTTTTTGATCCTTAGTAAGGCGGTCAATTATGTCAATACTTTCTAGCTTTGATTCTAAGCGAGCAATATCACTTTCGATCTTGCTCAATTTATTTTGATAAATCTTAAATTTTTTAAAGCTATCTTTTTCATTTAGAAAGGATAAATACTCAACCCTTTTCTGGTTTAGTTCCCTCAGCTCTGCCTGATCGTTTTGGATTTCCGATTCAAGAGACTGAATTCGATCATTTAGATATCTATTTCTCTCTTCAGTGATATCTTTATTAAATTGAATAAGTTGGTCATAGCTATTTCTTAATTGATCAGTGAAATATAGATTTGCTTCATTAAAAAGCTGTTCAACGAAGGTTAGATTTAATCTACTTCCTACTTGAATAGAGCCCTTAAGACGCTTTAGCTCAATTCCATGCTTATACTCCAAAGAATTCAATTCAGATATTTTTGTCTCGACATCATCGACAAGTTCTCGATTGATGGTTTTTTCTTCTAGATAAAAATTAAAAGAATCTACCAATTTTTGGCACTCGTTCTTCTCATATTGTTTTATGTCTATTGTGCCCTTGATTTTATCAATCTCATCTGGGTCCACGGAGAGCTTATCCTTAAATTCATGTATCATAGCTTTAGTTTTACTAAGCTCAGCATCCCGTTCATATTTTGCTGTAAGATTACTACGCTCGAAACCCAGTAACTCGAATAGGTATGGCTTCCAACTAATGTCTTTCCCTCTGTACTTATCTAGTTTAAAGACATCCCCGTAATCCTCTTGTGTCCTAATAAAATAACTGAGGGTCTTTCTATAAAGAACTCCATTCAAAACTTCAAAGCCTAGCAATCGGTCTAATATTTTCTTGGGGTTTCTATCAGAACTATCGCTAGTTAATGGAAGATCTTCAAAGTCCCACAAACCCTCAAATCTAAAATCTTGATGCCCATTTAAATGAAGTTTTATAGAAATTTTAGTGTGGTGAGCTACGCTTCTTTTTATAGTCAGAAATGTATTGTTGTTGAGCTTTATTTCAAGATAAAAGACATAGCCATTAAATTTTTCATTATGTTTTGAAAAAATATGGCTTTTGGTAACCCCCTTAAGGAGGAGAAAATCAATGATATGGACTAAGGTGGTTTTTCCTAAATTGTGGGTGTCTAATTCTAGATTATTGGGGTCTGTTATCTTTCCCAAAAGAACATTAAACCCGTCGTTAAATGTACACGACTTAAATTCAGGCTTATTTGAATAAATTTTCGATAATTTCATATTGAAACAAACTCAATAGCATCGATCTTCTTTAAATAGGAAATTTTCCCTAATAAAAAAAGTAAATTTAAGGCTGGGATAAAGTTGATACTGATATCTTTGCGTGACAAATTCAGGACTTTTTTTAATAACGAATCGTATTCTACTAGACGTTCCTTTAGGAGAATACTTAGAACTAAACTAGAAACATATAGAACAGAGCTGTCAAACTCGAGATATTTATGTGGTTTCAACATGCTCTTTTATCCCTATATCACAATTCCAATACATAAAGTGTAAAAAAGTTAAAACTAAACGCCTATCACTGCTTATACATTGGTTGTTTGAGAGAATATGGTTATAAAGGACATCGAATATCTGTTCAAAGGTTGGGTATTGGTCTCTATACACGGTTATTTTATGCCTAAGCTCTGCAGTTGTTGCATTATATTTTGCCAGGCCATCACTATTTTCTGGAGCTTTTAAAAAGGTATCAATTTGTAAGAAATAGGGTAAACTTTCCTCTTGTATAATCTGAAAATATCTCGAAGAAAGATTATTGAGAGGATTCTTTACTTGAGCTAAGTCAACCTTCAAGAAGTCATCAATGATCGTCAAAATTGAATTGTTTGAGATATCCCTAGAAAAACAGTCGATAACCTCTATTATATCTTGCTCATAAAACTCTATAGGAGAATTGTTTGTCGGAGGGTAGTTATGAACAATATCCCTTCCGGCAACATCCCGGCCTGCCTGGACGTTAGAATTTCCATCAATGCCTAGGTTACTTTCTGATATCACGGCCAGCCTGCTTATTCTTATTGCCAGAGATATTTTGGGTTGAATTATTATTTCCAGAAGTTGTGCTGGAGGTTTTTTGCTGTACCAGCGTATTTACTTTAAATAAAACGATGATGCTTACAATGAAGGCTCCGATAGTACTAACTTGCGTTGCAATCTCTAAAAAATCTTTCATAAACCATCCTATTTTCTCTTCGAAATATGCGTCCAGTGTAACATGATTTTTTAAAAGCTTTAGAGGGCATCTATTTTTCAGACTGGGCGCGAAAATCACCTAAGTACAGCATCAACCACCACGGCTCATTTTATCCTGCACAATATTTTATTCATCTTTTACTCCATCACCTTTTTATTTTTACTTATTTATGAGGAAACCTCATAATCACCGCATACCCATACCCCGTGGTCTTGGGGTCGGAGCCTAAGTACCTCAGCATATCATTCTTGAATTTCTGAACACCCGTTGACGAAGAAGAAAAACGGGTTTTTTACGTGGCTTGTACGCGGGCGAAGGATCATTTATTTTTGGTGGGAAGACAGACGGGGCAAAAGTCGGGGAATTCGTTTATGGGTTTTCTCGAAAAACATAAGCCCCAACTTTGATGCCTCATCCAAAATTTCTTATGTAACCAAAATAAATTTGGAACGTATCATAAATATAGAACGGCTACAAAAGGAGGGATTTACATGAAAAATAAATTAAAGCGATTATCTTATTTTTGCCTTATCTTAGGACTATTGGCACAAAGTGGATGTAACGAAAGCCACCAAAATTTGACATCGGATAAAGTTGATTCCTCGACAATAGAGTCAAGAGCAACCTATCAATTGACTTTCAAGGCGGTGATGGACGATACCGTTGCTACAGGAGTACACCTCACCAAATTTGTAGGCGTTACCCATAAAAATCCTGGCGTCTTTTGGCTTCCTGGCGGATTTTCGTCAGAAGGTCTGCGCTTAATTGCAGAAAGAGGCAATCAAAACACAGCTATCTCCGAATTAGGCGATGCCGTTATTTCTAGCGATGCAGAGTTCGTAATTATAGGACAAGCAGCAATTTGGCATCCCAAAAACCTCTCGAATAGCTCCCAATATTCTCACACATTTCAAATCAGCAAAAATCATCCATACCTCTCATTGGCGTCAATGATTGGCCCAAGCCCTGACTGGTTTGTAGGCATTCATGATGAATTACTTCTACAAGATGACCAATTCATCCCTTCTGCAAACTATATTTTATATGCTTATACAGCCGGCACAAAAAATAAAAATCCCCATATCAAAATTGCGAGAATCACAGATCCAGCAATTTCGGGCATTGTGTATGGAACTTTGACGCTTACAAAACTGTAATCACATGACTATTTAGAGGTCTTGGAGTCGGAGCATACGTACCTGAGCAATACGACGACTCCTACGCCCAGCATTAATATGCCAGGCCTATCTTTCTTAAGTTTTTTGCAGAGGAAGAGAAAAACTGCTTTTAGTTTTCATAATGCACATTTCAGTAGCCCTTAGCCAAGGCAATGTCTATTAAAAAGTGCTTTATTTAATAATTCTAGGAACTTTCAGAAACTCACTCTACCCCTTCAAGAACCCCAAAAGCCCCCCCGAACTCTTCTTGGCCGCCCCTCTCAAATTCAACTGCTCCACAAGCTGCCGCAATTCTGCATCATGCACCATTATTTTCTCAATATGAGGCAACGCTGGCCCTACGCCAATCTTCCCAATCACCGTCAAGATCAACCGCTTCTTAGCCCTAGGCAGCTTTAACGCACTCACCAAAAAAGGCAACATCGGCGTACCGATCTTTAACACAATTTTCTCAGACAATGACGCAACCCCAGCAGACGACGACTGCAACGACGTCACGATCGCAGGATACGCATCTTTCTCCCCAATACGATAGAGCGAATACACCACAATTCTCCTAAGCTTCGGATAATCAAACGCCTTTAACAAATGAGGAACGGCACGCTTACTACGCATAATCCCCAACAAAATAACAGCATGCTTCTGCGCTTTTTCGTTGGATAGCGCTTGGATCAAGGCCACCTCAGCTTGCTCCCCACCCAATCTGCCGATCGTATCCACAATGCGGTTACTTGCAACCCAATCTTGCCCTGTGAGTGACTTTGAAAGTTTGGGAATAGCCGCTGTTCCCATAGAAAGAAAAATAGATAAAACCAAAAGACGGGTTCTCACATCAAAATTTGAGAATTGCGAGACGAGAGACGGAATCACCTCTACACCAATACGCAATAACGCTTTCGAGGCGTTTTTTCGGACGTGAAAATCAGAATCCGACAAACATCCGACCAGCGCTTTAATCGCTCTCGGATCGTGAAAGTCACCTAGTTTTTCTGCAATACACCACCGAATTACCCAATCTTCGTCTGCCAATAGGGGGATGAGCTGGCCAACCCATCGGGTATCTTTTAATACTTTGAGCTGCAAAATAGCATCCCAACGGGTTTCTTCTTTCTTTAATTTTTGAACAATCTCTTTTAATACTGCATCCATATAGTTCCCCCCTACCCCTCAAACCCACGCAAAAAATATGTGACCGCTTCTCGCACGTGCGATACGTAAATCGGCTTTATCTGCTTACCTTGGCAAGCGGAATGATTTTTTTCTGGAAGCATTACATAATCAAACCCCATTTTTTCCAACTCCAAAACACGCTTCTCCGCATTAGAAACAGGACGTACTTCCCCTGTTAAACCCACCTCTCCGAAAAATCCCACTTTTTGCCCTACAGACTGATCTTTTAGAGACGATACAATGGCCAACATCATCGCCAAATCCAAAGCAGGCTCTACGATCTTAATGCCACCCACCACATTTAGAATAATATCTTTTGTGGACAAACGAAAGCCCAAAAGTTTTTCTAGAGCCGCAATCATCAAATTAGCGCGATTGACATCTACACCCAAAAAAGTGCGCTTGGCCATGCCATATCCCGAATCCACCACCAACGCCTGAATCTCCACAAGTAACACACGGCTCCCCTCAGACAACGCCGACACCAACGCCCCCGGGCTATTCAATGTACGCTCATCCATAAACAGGCCAGACGGATTCGCAATCCCCTCCAACCCAGTAGGCTTCATCTCAAAAATCCCAATTTCAGATGTCGTTGAAAAGCGATTTTTAAAACACCGTAGCAAGCGATAATGCTGATCCCGCTCGCCTTCTAAATATAAAATAACATCAACAATATGCTCCAAGACTTTCGGCCCTGCCAGCTGGCCATCTTTCGTAATATGACCAATCAAAACAACGGCCATATCCTGCTCTTTTACATACGTAATGAGCTCCTGTGCACACTGACGCACTTGGTTCACCGTGCCAGAAACAGACGCAATACCCGGATGAAATACCACCTGAATCGAATCCAAAATGACGACATCCGGCTTGGTCGTCCGAAGTGCTTGAATAATCTTTAAAATATCAAGTTCTGCATACACCATTAAGTTGGGATGCACTTGGCCCACCCGCGCGGCACGCATATGCAACTGCCCCACCGATTCTTCGCCAGAAACATACAAAACACGCAGGCCAGAAACTGCTAAATGTTGCGCAACCTGTAACGAAAGCGTCGATTTTCCAATACCAGGCTCCCCACCCAAAAGTGTCGCAGACCCTTTTATTAATCCGCCGCCCAAGACATGATCTAACTCAGAAATACCTGTAGGGAATGCAAGCTCATCGCCCACAATGACATCTTTAAGTGCAATCGGAACCCGCTCTTTTTTAGCCTGCATCAGCGGAAGTGATTTGGGAGACTTGGCTACTTGCTCTTCTTCAAGCGTATTCCATTCTTCACAGGTTGCACATTGCCCTTGCCACCTCGGAAATATAGCACCACACGATTGACAGGCGTATTGGGTTAAAAGTTTAAGCACTCGTCACGAGTTTGGAGGATACTGCCGCAGGAATTTCCTCAACAGGCGCTACCAATCTTCGGATTGAAAAAGAAACATGGTCTTTTTTCATAACAGCTTTAACAGAAACGTCCGCACGCAAATTGGCTTTCAACAAACGATCTGCAAGCTGATCTTCGAAGTGCTCTTGAATAGACCGACGCAAAGGACGCGCACCCTGCTTCTGATCAAATCCATGCTCCACCAAATAATCTTTAACGGCGTTGTCGACTTTAATACGAATATTACGATCTAAAAGACGTTTTTGCATATCGTCCAACATAATATCTACAATTTCGCGAATAATAGGCTTGGTTAATGATTTGAAGATAACAATATCATCAATACGATTTAAAAATTCAGGTTTAAACTCACGCTTTAACTCGCCCATCAACTTAATTTTCAGCGATTCGTACTGTTTAACTTCTTCATTATTAGGTGCAACAAATCCAAACGAGGTTTCACTTTCGATAAACTTGCTTCCCACGTTGGAAGTCATAATGACAATTGTATTTTTGAAATTAACCGTACGGCCATTGGCATCGGTCAAACGCCCATCGTCTAAAATTTGAAGCAAAATATTCAAGACATCTGGCGACGCTTTTTCTACTTCATCAAACAACACAATAGAATAAGGCTTGCGACGCACCGGCTCTGTTAATTGTCCGCCTTCGTTAAACCCAACATATCCTGGAGGAGACCCAATCAAACGAGAAACCGTGTGCTTCTCCATATATTCCGACATATCAATGCGAATCATGGCTTCTTTTGTACCAAACAAATATTCAGCCAATGTCTTAGCCAACTCAGATTTTCCAACCCCAGTAGGCCCTAAAAACAAAAACGAACCGGATGGGCGCTTTGGATCTTTTAGCCCAACGCGTGACCGCTTAACAGCTCGCACCAACGCTTTAATTGCTTCGGTTTGGCCCTTAATACGTTCATGTAATTCTTCTTCCATTTTTAACAATCGTTGAGATTCTTCCAAAGACAATTTCATCACAGGAATACCCGTTGTACTTGCCACAACCGAAGCAATCGTGAGCTCAGAAACTACTTGATCAAAATAATCTGCTTCTTCTTTAGGGAGTTGTCTAATTTTTTCTTTTAGGATTTCAGCACGCTTATCCAAAAGACCTAGCATATCTTGATCTTTATGCTGGAGGGCATTTTGTCTTTCTTTTTCTAAAATTTCTTTTTCTGTACGAAGCTTCTTCGCCGCATCTGATGCAGAAGATGATTTCAACATCACCATAGCAGACGCTTCATCTATCAAATCAACTGCTTTATCCGGCAAAAATCGTTCTGTAATATAACGATCTGAGAGATCAACGGCCTCTTTCAAAGCGCCATCTGTAATCCGTACACGGTGAAACTCTTCATAACGCGCTTTAATCCCACGCAAAATTTCCAAGGCTTCTTCACGCGAAGGTTCTTCGACAACCACCGATTGGAAACGACGCTCTAAAGCCCCATCGCCTTCGATATGCTTACGATATTCATCCAACGTCGTCGCGCCAATGCATTGCAATTCGCCCCGCGCTAACGCAGGTTTAAACAAATTCGCCGCATCCAAACTACCTTCAGAACCACCGGTTCCAATAATCGTATGCAACTCGTCTATGAAAAGAATGACATTCTTAGCCTTACGAACCTCGTCCATCACTTTTTTGACACGGTCTTCAAATTCACCACGGTATTTTGTGCCGGCAACCAACAAGCCTAAATCAAGTGTAATCACACGCTTGCCCAGCAACTTCTCAGGAACAGTCGCCTTACAAATCTTTTGCGCAAGCCCTTCAACAATAGCGGTCTTTCCTACGCCCGGCTCACCGGTTAAAACAGGATTGTTTTTGGTACGTCGACTTAAGATTTGCACGATACGATCTATTTCTTTGACTCGACCCACAACCGGATCCAATTTCCCCTCACGCGCCAATTGTGTAAGATCGCGGCCAAACAAATCCAATGTAGGGGTAGGAACATCAGACTGCGGCTCTTGCGTCATCTGAACTTTGCTACCTAAAATTTTAAATAACGCGTCTTTAAAAGCGTTTAGCGTAATACCAAGCTCTGTAAGCACCCGAGTGGCGATACTGGCAGGATCTCTAAAAATAGAGAGGAACAAGTGTTCAACATTAACGTAATTGTGACCTAATTTTCGAGCCTCATCCCACGCATTGGTCAAAACCTGTTTGGCCTGCTGGGTAAAAGGAATATTGCCATAATCTGTAGAAACGCTGCCGTACTCTAAACGTTCTTCAACTGCTTCACGAATCTGATCCGGTTTAAAACCCATCTCGCCCAATGCCTTAATAACAACATTGTCGCCTTCGCCCAAAATACCAAAAATAATATGCTCTGTCCCAACATAGCTATGATGAAATTTTTTTGCCTCTTCCTGGGCAAGCATAATGGCTTGTATCGCTTTTTCGGTAAATCTTGAAAACATAGTGCATTCACTATAAACGATTTTAAGGTCAATCGCAAACCAAAAGCAGATGATACACTTAGTAGAATGTTTAAAGACAAAATAGAAACGGCACAATTTAACTACGACTTACCCGAGTCCCTCATCGCCCATGCACCCACAGCCTCTAGGAGCGACAGCAAACTCATGTGTCTCTCTCAAAAAAGCCCAGAAATTCAGCACGACACGTTCACTAATTTGCGTACGCATCTACGCCCTGGTGATGTCTTGATTTTAAACAACACGCAAGTGATACACGCCAAACTCTACGCCAAACGAAACTCTGGAGCAAAAATCGAGCTTTTGCTCTTAGAAAAACAAAAGAAAAATACCTGGACAGCCCTCATCAAAAACAGCAAGAAATTACACCCTGGAGAAATCCTAAATATTGCTACAGATTTCAATTGCAAACTCATCCAGAAAAATGCAGAAACAGGCATCTGTCACGTCGAACTTCATACCCATCAAGCCTGGTTCGACGCACTCCAAGAACACGGAGAAATCCCCTTACCTCCCTACATTCATACCGAACTCACCAAATCAGACCAAGAAGAACGCTACCAAACCATTGTTGCAAAAAAACCAGGGTCTGTCGCCGCCCCAACTGCGGGACTCCACTTCACAAAAGAACTTCTTGATCAGTTAAAAAAAGACGGCATCCAAATAGAAACCGTAACACTTCATGTGGGCTACGGCACATTCAAACCCATTCAAACGGAGTACATTCAAGAACACGTCATGCATGAAGAAAGCTACTATATTTCACCAAAAACAGCTGAACGCCTCACCCTCGCCCATCAAAAAAAACAACGCTTTATTGCCGTTGGCACCACGTCAGCCAGAACTTTAGAGTCCGCTATTCAGAACCACGCTTTTAAAAAAGGGGCGGGAAAAACCAAGCTTTTTATCTATCCTGGTTACGAATTTAAGGCCATTCAGGGATTGATCACCAATTTTCACCTCCCCCAATCTAGCCTACTTTGTCTAGTCAGTGCATTAATAGGCGGCGCGGCCCGTCTTCAAGAAGCCTATCGAGTTGCCATCCAGAAGCAATATCGATTTTATAGCTTTGGGGATGCCATGATTATTCTTCCATGAAACCACGATATCTCACCCTTTTTCTCACCATGGCTTTAACAACACTTGTAGCGGCACAAGTCCCGACAATACCCACAAAGGACATCACACCAACGCCCTCTACGCGTAAAAAATATTTTAATCTAAGCGAGTATCGCTACCCCAAGCTTCCCAATAATCTTAATTTGGATATCAACGGATTTTATGAAGGCAAATTGAGCATGCGCGATTACAATCCCAAAAGCGTGACCGATCCAAGATGGGAAACCATTCGACAAGACCCTGTTTTTAATAAACTCCCCCGTGACGTTTTGGTGGGAAACCCTAGGTTTGACATCCGATATAGATTTAATATCAATGGCCAAATAGACGATAAACTATCCGTTCATTACGACATCGAACAAGAACAAGACTTTCCTGGAAAATATGACATCGAAATTAAATACGACCGATCCGCGCTCACCTTTTTTCGCTTTGACACCTATTTTAAAAACGGTGAATTTATTACACTCAAAAAAGCGTTGGATGGCGTTAAAGCAAGTACCGAAACCGACAACTGGAGTGCTCAATTTGCAACAGGTCGCCAAAGATCCGACCCCCAACTCCTAGAAACACAAGGAAATGGCCAAAAGAAAGTAAAACTACAAAGCAGATCTATTTTAGAGGGATCTGTCATCGTTTTTGTAAACAACAGTCGATTACTCGATGGGCGCGACTATACCGTCAACTACTTTGATGGCGAAATTAACTTCACAAATGCCCCTCAACAAAACGATTTTATTAAAGTCCTCTACGAATTTACCAACCCAATCGAAGATTTTATCCCCGCCCTATCTAGAAAAAACTTTACCGGCGCACAATTTTCCTGGCACGAACCCACCAGACCTCAGTTACTTAAAGAACAAAAAGAAATTTCAGAAACATTATGGCCTAACAAAACGATAGAAAATGTTACCGATCCCTCTCAATACTTAGAATTTCAACTCCAAAGTAAATCGATTATATTGGGATCCGACACAGTGCATCTCAACCAACGAAAGCTCATTCGAAACAAAGATTATTTCATCCGCAATTTACGCGGAAAATTGGTACTCCAAAATATTAATTTGCAAGAACAAGACACCCTTAAAATAACCTATTCCAGCTATGTCAGTGCGCCCTTCACCGAAGATATTATCGGAAACGATACTCCTGGGCCGTATAGCTTAAATCACGACACGCTCCAGCAAAATACTGTCAAAGTCGCCATCGACGAAACCGTATTAACAGAAGGAATAGACTTCACCGTGGATTATGATCTAGGCCGCGTCCTGTTTAACTATAAGATTCAATATCCCAAAATTATTTCAATAGACTACACCGCGATTAAAACACGAACTGCCACAGGCAACGCCCAAGATTCTCCCCTCAGCGCCAGCATGGTATTCATGAACGAATCGACTCAAAGCCAAGCAGAAAATCTTATTATTAATCAAGTCGAAACCGTGACTATCACGGGAAACCAACAAATACGCACCAATCAAACCCCTATTTTAACTGACCAACCTTTTTCCGTTTTAGTCGGAGGGCTGCCCGTAAGCGCTAATATTCTTAACGCCTACACGGGTGTGATACAGCTAACAGGCATATTGCCCGCATCTCCAACCGCACAAGTCACCTACACCTACAAAAAAAGCTTCGCGACAACCTTTCAATTTTCAGCAGACGCCAGAGGGAATCAACCTTATTTAGCCACAGATATTTCCCTGCGCGAAACCCCCATCAAATATTTAGGCGTGAATGAAATAAGGGTCTTTGGAAAAATAGGTACTATTGATAATTCGTCCTCCCAATTTATTCGGTTACGACAAGGCATTGAATACACGATCAATTACGACGAAACCAACCTTGGTGGCTCTGGCGTAAATATCGAAATTCGATTTATCCGATACCGTGACAACGTTGCCTCTACCTTACCTGAATATCCCAACGACAAAAACCAAGTCACACTTTTTTACAACTTCACACCAGAAAGCACCCCAGATCAAGGGAAAATTAGTCAAACCATGATAGGCACAACACTCAAGGCAAAAATTTCAGATCAATGGTCTGGTGAAATAGAACTCGCCGGTACGCAACATAATTTCTCAAAAACAAAAACGGCTGAAACAAAAACACTTGTAGGCAATGGCTCCGTTAATTTCACCTACACCATTGGGAGAACCGATATCGTACAAGATTCTGATTCTATCACTATTGTAAACATCAACGGAAACACCCTCCTAACACGAGACATAGACTATTTCATCAACTACAGCAGCGGCACACTCCGGTTTAAAAACTTAAACCCAAGCGCTCAAGATGCTATCAATATCAGCTATCAATATTTTGATAACTCGGGCTCTACAACATCAGGCACCGCGCAACCCTTTAAGTTAGCCACTCGCATCGGAACAACCTACCAAGATCAAGGCCTTCTACTCAAAGCAGACTACAAAAATATCGACAAAGACTTCTTACCTATCAGTCCCATCAACGACAACAAAGGAAGCCAAATCCTGACCGGAATCGCCAATTGGCAAGCCAACGATACAACACTACTAAACGTTAGCTATATCGGAAGAAAAACCCTTACCTCAGGAAAAACTAGCCCAAAGGACATCTATTTTCATCAAGATGAAACCAAAGCAGACACAGAATTTAGGCTACTTGATACGTTTGATAACAAGCTCACCGCACGCTATTTTACCGAAGTAGAAGATCAAAAAATAGACACACCTCTTCACGACACCGACCGACGCACAATCGGCTTCAATCTTGCAACAAACTTCGGACCAGACTACCTCCGAAATACCCTTATTTATGGATTTTCCAATCTAGACAACGACTACATCGACCAAGTCAGCCTCACCCAATCCAACGCCAACGCCTTTACCTATAAATCCAGTCTCAGACTCTCCAATGTTTCTATACTCGGCGATATTGCCATTGGCCCAGAATACAACCTTGCAACCACAGAAATCAAAGCTCCAAACAGCCTTGAAACCACCCTTAGAAACACCTACGCAAGTACCCTAGAAATAAAACCGCTTGATATCTTGAGAAGCTCCTTTAGTTATCAATTTGATACTATAGAATCCAAAAAAGCCATTACCTCTCAAAATACACTGTTGAGTCAAACTTTAACCAAAACAGAAGTAGAAAATCAATCCATCAACGTAGACTATACGCCCTTCTCATGGCTAGATACCAACTATTCTTTCCAAAAAAGAGAAGCCCAAAGTCCTTTGGTGGGGCAAAAAGGGGAACTTAGCGAAAACACCAGCTTCAAAATTAAAAATTTCTCGCTCTACGGCCTCCTTTATTCCAGCATAGGGTCAAATATACTTTTAACCGATCCTCTCAAAGGCTCATTCTTCACGTATTCCACCACACTAGGTAGTACCCAACAAAATAATAATTTACAAAACAGAACCGATCACAGCGATAGCTATTCCTTCAATAATTTTGAGCCCTATCCTGGAATAAAAGTTAGACGAACCCTATATGAAACCCAAAATGGGTTCTCTAAAAATACCGTCAACTCCAGCACAACCTCCGAAAACATCTATTCTCGAGACTACGAGCACACCTCAGGAGATCTAGGCATTGGCCTAGACTGGCCCCTATTTAATCTCTTCGACTACCAGCTCACCCTAGATAAAAAAGAAGAATCCCGACTCACCCAGCAACTAGCAAACAAAACAGGCATTACAAGCAATGTTATTGAAGAAGAACTCCCCGAATTCACCCGATCACAACGACTCAGCCTCAAAATGCCTCTTATCCTCAAACCCATCAACGACATCTTGCACTTCGACATCGGCAAAGCCAGCGCCTCTCTAGGAGAAACGAGCACAGAAAGAACCAATGCAAGAACAAGAATCGATCCAAAAACAGATACTATTTTAGAATTCTTAAGCGATTCAAGTAGAACACTCCTCTATCAATTAGACACGACCTATGCACCCCTCAATCTATTCAACACAACCAACGGCATTTTGCTACAAGATGAAACCTATAACCGCAATCAAAACACCTCGCAAAAGGGCACCATCCTTAAAAATACGTTAAACGGAAAAACACAAACTGCTTTTAATCTTCTCGGAAACCTCTCGTTATCGTTAAGCTATGATAGAAATCGCCTACGGCAATATACCTCGACAAGTATCAACGCCACTCAAAAAAGCATTGATCAAACACTTGGCGCCCTCTCAACCCCAACAGGTAATCAATTGCTCTATAGCAAAAACCAAGTCATTCACAGTGGCCTCACATTCACGCCTTTTGGCCAATTGGATTTTAAAGTCGGCGCAAAATATCAGCTCATTTCCGAACAAATCACCACAAAAAATACTCAGACATCGGAGATCACACAAACGAGTATACTTATTGGCACAACCTACCGCCCACTTGCAGGCCTCAGTCTATTCGCTGATACCGAATTTAAAGAAACCAGCCTCAATAAAAAGAATCAAGGTCGTGGACAAACCCTTACCGCTGGAAGTACTTACCTTCCTATACAAACCAAAAATTTCAACGTCAAAATAACCTACGATGTAAAACTCACAAAAGGGGTCGACTTAAACACTCTCAGCCAAGAAACACTTCTACGGGGATCTGGCGCGACGACTCGAACACAAGTAAACGAGCAAGATAATATAGTGCACAATGGCTCCCTAAGTATTAATATTATCTTCCCCATTACCAATACTGCCTACATACAAAACGTCGTTATTACAGGCGAAGGCTATATCAAAAGAATCGAAGATAAAAAAATCCAAACAAACACATACGACATCACAGGAGTCCTTGTAAAAGGCACCCTCAATTTTTAATATCTGATAAACTAAATACCATGTATAAAATTATCCGAATCCTAACTATCGCACTCCTCTTTTTATGCCCCGCGCAACCCTATGCATTATCAAAAATTAGACCCTTTCCTGAAGCCGTCATCAAAGTCAATCATAAAAACATACAAGTAGATACACCTATAGCAGAAATCAACGGCATTCTCTTCTTCCCCATCCAAGATTTTCTTGCCGCCCTTGACACCACAATGGGCTATCAGAAAAAAGAGAATCTCTACAAGCTTACCTTTACTAAATCCTCTAAAACCCTCACCTTTTCCCCCTACCTCAAAGACATAAAAATAGACAAGTCTCATCAAAAACTAGCCGCAGCCCCCGTTTTCTACGAAAACAGACTTTATCTCCCTCTCGAATCCTTCTGCGAACTCACCGGCTATACCCTGCAAAAAAAGAACAACGCCTTTCATATATTGCTCCTCCAAACAAAAAAAGAAGACACAGAAGTTTCAACCACGGACGCAGACAAAACCTCCCTACCCTTCATCAAAGAAAAAAGCGAACTCTCCATTGGGATAGGAGACAATATTTACGACATCAGCAACCGTTTCTTCTACAACAAAACCGTACTTTTTGTAGATCTTACAGAGGTACTAAAAGACCTAGGCGCCCCACTTCTCACTACCCAGCCCATCAAGAAAAACAACCAGAATTATTTCCCGCTCCTCGCTACAGTAAAAGCGCTCCATTTAGACATCAAATGGGACCCGCGAATGAACTGCATCTCACTCATAAACGAGGTCAAAAAAACAACCGGAAACGTACTCCTCGCGCTCACAGAGACACACGAAAAGGACATTCAAGAAATAACCATTAAAGCGACAAGCCCCTTTACCTACACGTTATTAAAATTCAAAAATCCACCTCGGATTATCATAGATATCCCCGACACCATTTCCAAGCTTCCGCCCATTACCCAATCACAAACGACGGCCTATCAAAAAATACGCACCTCGCAGTTCACCAAATCTCCCGCCAAAAGCCGTATTGTCATCGACCTCAATAAAAATAGTCCCGTCTTAACAGACACTCTCGTCGACAATACCTTGATCTTATCGTTTAATGAAAATGGCACCAAGATTTCTGCACCTGAGCCTCCCAAACGCGTCAAAAATTTAATAGGAAAAATCATCACCCTCGACGCAGGACACGGCGGCCAAGACCCTGGGGCACTCGGCATCAACCAAACCTATGAAAAGTTTCTCACACTAGATGTCATCCAGAAACTCAAGCTGGCACTAGAAGAAGAAGGCGCAAAAATCATTCTGACCCGAGACTCCGACCAAACCGTCTCATTAGAAAGTCGTCCGGAAATCGCGAATAGAAGCAAAAGCGATATCTTTGTCAGTGTGCATATGAATTCGTTTTTTAACGACAAAATAAACGGTACGGAAACCTACTTCTACAAACCCAAAGACAAGAAATTAGCAAAGCTACTCCACGAAGAACTCGTGAAATCACTTAAAAGAAGAGATAACGGGCTTAAACACGGTAGGCTCTTTGTGTTAAACCACACCAACATGCCGGCCACACTGGTAGAGCCGGTCTACATTACCTATCCTGAAGAATTCCAATTAATACAAAAAGACAGTTTTAAAGATCAAATCGCCAAAGCACTCTTAGCGGGGATTTTGAAATACTTTAAAAACACAGATGACTAAAGTCTATTTTCTAGCCTTCATTTTTTTACCATTTTTTTTGTACTTATGCTTACGCATTTTTTTGCGACGCTTCTTGATCAAACTTCCCACAAAAACACCTCCTACATCATAATTTTAACCCAAAACAAGAACGGACATACTAACACCTACTCTAGTCAAAGGAAAGATTGACCTTTGACAATTACAATTTTAGGCTATAACCTTGCTTAAATTGAGACTCGGTATCAGTATCACAATAAAAATAAGGAGTTCCAATGTTTAGCATCTTTCAAAAAGGCGGACCCATCATGTGGCCGCTACTCATCACCTCACTTATCGCCGTTAGCGTCGTCATCGAAAGGCTACTTTTCATACTCAAAGAAAACCGCCTAAGACAACCAGAAGTCGTAGAAAATATCCTCGCCAACGTCGAAAAAGGCGATATCGAAGCTGCTTTATCATGTGCAAAAAACACACAAGATTTTGTTGCAAAAACATTGGTCAGTGGACTCACACATCGTGAACAGTCTTTCTCAAGCGCACTTCTACATTCAGCCAATCAAGAACTCAAACGATTCAACAAAGGCCTCTCTATCCTCGACACTATCATCACACTAGCGCCACTCCTAGGATTACTCGGCACCGTCACAGGAATGATTAGCGCTTTTGGCCTTTTAGGTAATAATGGATTAGATGCCCCCAATGTCATTACCGGTGGAATTTCAGAAGCCCTTATCGCAACAGCTTTCGGTCTTTTGGTCGCTATTATTGCGCTCATCCCCTTTAATTATCTCAATACGAAATTAGAAGATGCCAGACATGCCATTGAAGATGCTTCAACATACTTAGAATTATTGCTTCTAAAAAGCACCCAAACCCGATGAAAATCCCATCGCCCTCCCCTAAAAAGCGTGCGCGAATCGAAATTATTCCCCTTATCGATATCGTCTTCTTTTTGCTGGCAACATTCGCAATGGTCTCACTTTCTATGGTCAAAAACCAAGGTATTTCCGTCAATTTACCCATAGCCTCAACAGCCAATACCCAAGACTCTAAAAATATCGTTACTATCACCGTCAAAGAAACCGGAGAAATTTTTCTCAACAAAAATCTCGTTTCTTCTCAAGAATTAACAACCCAACTCACCCACTTAAAAAATAGCGATTCCGATCTCAAAGTCCTCATCAATGGTGATGAAAAAGCTTACTTCGGGAAAGCCATTTTTGTCTTAGACGAAGTACGTCGATTAGGCATTACAAAAGTCTCTATCCGAACTAAAAATAAATGACGCGTAATCAACTCATCAGCATCGGATTATCCATAGCGCTTCATGTCACCATTATTGCCATCATTGGATTATCATTCATCAAAGCACCCCAATTTGGAATAGATAACGGACAAAGTAGTATGGATGTCGCATTAGAATCCAATGCATCCCCTCAATCCCCTAAAACATTTACAGAACAAAACGAGCCCCTCCCCACAGAACCCATCAAAAATCCCGATGCCATTTCCACTAAAATATCCCCTGTAGAAAAAAAAGTAGACCCTCCTCAAACACTCAATAAAGATACCGGTACTGGCACCGCAAAAGAAACCAGCCTCCACCATACCTCTGGTGGAACTTTCACAGAAACAAATCCCACCTATTTAAAAAACCCCGCCCCGCTCTATCCCGATTCTGCCAGACGCCGAGGTCAAGAAGGCGTTATACTTCTATCCGTTCTCGTCGACAAAAATGGTAGCCCTATTAGCATTAAACTTAAAAAAAGTTCCGGCTCTTCAGCCTTAGATGATTCTGCCGGAAAAGCCGTCAAAAATTGGAAATTCAAACCTGCTCTTTTTGGCTCTACACCCGTCGAATTTAATGTTGATGTCCCGATACGATTCCGATTAAGTGATAGCTGAGCGACAAAATACGCATACACCATCTTCAGTATACACATCCCGGCAATACCTACACAAAATATAACCAAGTGCTAATTTACGCTCATTTTCAGCCCTAATTTTATCTTCTAGAGACAACCCAATATAGCCAAGCTCAGATCCCAAAATAGTTTCCTTTTTCTTCGAAAACTGAACTTTCACCTGCTTCACTTTATACTTCCCTAAAAAAAACGTATTCACTTTTTCCAAAATCTGATCTTTATAAAACGCAATTTCATTCACCCACATTGCCTGGGCTGTTTCCAACATCAACACCCTCTCTTTCAAATAAGAAAAATGAAGTTGTGCCGATAAAGGCCCCATCACAGTAGGCCACTCTAAACTGAGCTTTTTAGAATATCGATACTCATTTAGATAAGGTCTAAACTTTTTTTCGTCACCCAAAATATCCGATAAATTACGCAAACTGAATCTCCCCAGAATCAATCCTCACAATACATCCTTCACCAAAAATAAGTTTATCTTCCTCCAAAACAGACGCATAAAATAATTGGGTATATTTCCCCATTAATTCCAATAAACCTACTTTCATTTTAAAATCCAATTCAGCCAACGCATCATCCAAAAGCAAAACAGGAAATGACGCACCCTGTCTATTAAGTATAATCAATTCAGACACATAGATTAAAAGCGACATGACACGATTAATCCCTCTAGAAAAAAATGTCATTAATTTCTTTCCCTCAATTTCTATATAAAAATCATCACGATGTGCACCATACAAACTATATCCCAAGGCTCTTTCCTTAAGAAAGGCCCCATCAACTTTCTCTGAAAGCCACTTATAATAATCTTCAGAAGATAAATTCTCACATTCATAACCTCTGATAACATATTCCAAAGAAACATCACCAGAGACAAAATTAGAAGCCAATTCATTTACAACTAAAGCCAGTAATTTTAATCCTTCTAACCTAAATTCAAAAACATCTTTTGATAGCAAACAAAGTTGGCGGTTCCAAACCAAAACAGATTCTAATTCTGGAGATGTCTTTAATAGTCTATTTTTCTGAGAGACAACACGACTATATTTTTTCAAAAGAGATCCGTATTCAGAAAAATAAAGCGTACAAAACCCATCCAAAAAGTGACGACGTCCCTCTGGAGAATCCTGGAACACACGAATCAAATCAGCAGACACATAAGACACACAAATTAGCTTTGATAACTGTGTGAAAGAACGCACAACAACATTATTCACCATCGACTGACGCACGCCATCAGAACTTAATTTAAGATAAACACGATGAAGCCCAGCATCAGACTCAAAATCTGCACCTAACAATGCCTCGGGCTTTTGAAATCCTACTAAATTTTTCAACACCTCTTCACGGGGTGATTTCCCAGTAGTCAAAAAATAAATAGACTCTAAGAGATTACTTTTTCCTTGATTATTATCACCCCAAAAAAACCACTTCAACGAGGATGAAAAATCTATATTTACTTCATCAAAGTTGCGGAAACCTTTTATCCACAACTTTTTAAGCATTTTAAAACAAAAAAATAATTAAGATGCAGTTACAGATGCCGCAACTTCAACTTCTCTCGCCTGATATTCACTCGTACGAATTGGCATAATAATATACGTATAATCCAAATACGAAACCGGCTGAACAATACAAGGGCTCAACTCATTGTTAAATGAAATTTTCAAATCATCCATTTCCAAATTCTTAATTGAATCTAAAATTAACCGCACATTAAACGCAATTCTAGCCTCGCCAGATCCACCCAAACGAGAAAGTTGAATCGACTCTTTAAACTCACCCATTGGCGCATTCGCATGAATTGTTAAATGATCATCTGAAAAAACCAAACGAATTACATTATTCGAAGAAAACGCAATGATAGAAGCCCGTTCACACGCATCCAAAAAGGCCCGTCTAGAAACAGAAAAACTATTCAATGTCTCTTTAGGAAGCACTTGATTATAATCAGGGAATTGACCTTGAATCACACGAGAAACAAACAAAACATCTTTTAACTGAAATGAAACCTGATTTTCAGACAACGTCATCTCAAATACATCATCTGATTTGGCTTGTTGCAATACTTTCAAACACTCATTCATCGCCTTATACGGAATAATGACTGAAAAAGAAGACCCCATCGAAGCCAATTTATGTTTTCTCAAAGACAAGCGATAGCCATCCGTTGCCACAAAAACCAAATCTTCACCTTCATTTTTAACAAGAATACCATTCAAAAAATGCTTTGTTTCGTCTGAAGAAACCGCAAAAATAGTATGCTGAATTAACTGCTTAATATCTTCAACAGGCAAACTCACTTTTACACCAGATTCTAAACCAGGGAAAACCGGATACTCATCAGGAAGTGAACCTAAAATATTAAAATCCACTCGATTATCAGCTGTAATTTTCACCATTTGGTTTTCTTCATCAAAAACCAACGTTTGATTCTGAAATTTAGACACAATACTAGAAACTGTTTTAGCTTTAATTAAACATTTCCCATTAACACCTTCTTGAACAGGCATCGTTGTCTCAATCCCTAATTCCAAATCATGACCTCTCAATTTCAAAATAGAATTTTCTAATTCAAAATAAACATTTTCTAAAACAGGTAACGAAGATCTAGAAGAAATAGCCTTTTCTACAATACTCAAACGTTTCATCAATTCATTACTATTACAAATAAATTTCATTTTAAATTCTCCTTTTATCCACACCCAATTGAAAGATTATTATTTTATATTTATAAAGCTAGTAGTAGTAGTAGCTGTGGATATCTGGATAGTTACTTCTTTCTATTGTAGCTATACCATTTTTTTAACCTATACCCCTGTGTATAACTTATGGAAACTCACTAACAACTTTAACTTACCCACATTTACTAACAATTTTCCATCAACTTATCCACAGCCGTCAAGTCACTCATCATTTTTAATATTAGACAGCAAAATATTAATAATATTTTTTGTATCATTATCAGAAACCATCAATGTTTTGATTTTGTCACAAGCATGCATGACCGTTGAATGGTCTCTATTTCCAAAATTTTCACCAATGCGCGGTAAAGAAACATTGGTTAACTCTCGAGACAAATACATCGCAAGCTGGCGTGCATACGATAGCTCACGTGTACGATTCTTAGATGAAAGTTCTGCCTCTGTTAATTTAAAATAATCACAAATCTTCTGCTTAATAAACGAAATAGATAAAGGATTTTCTTGCTTAATGCCAACCATATCCCGAATAACATTGCTGGCAATCGAAAGCGTCACATCCGTATTTAAAAGTGACGCATACGCAACAATACGTGTTAAAGCGCCTTCCATTTCTCTAACATTATTTGGAATTTGTGTCGCAATATAATGCAAAATATCATCTGAAATTTTAAAAGAGTGCAATTCGGTTTTTTTACGTAAAATAGCAATGCGTGTTTCAAATTCAGGAGCCTGAATATCTGCTATAAGACCCCATTCAAATCGGGTTCTTAAACGAAGCTCCAAGGTGGGGATTTCTTTAGGAGGTCTATCAGAGGCTATAACAATTTGTTTGTTACTGCCATGTAACTCATTAAAGGTATGAAAAAACTCTTCCTGAGTTTGTTCCTTACCAGCCAAAAACTGAATATCATCAATTAAAAGAACATCCACATTTCGATATCTATTCCGAAAAGAATTAACCTGTTTATCTTTAATGGAGTTAATCAATTCATTAGTGAATTTTTCAGAAGAAACCAACTTAATCGTAAGATTAGGATGTAATGTTCGGATACCCGTACCTATAGAGTGTAATAAATGCGTTTTTCCTAAACCTACAGACCCATAAATAAATAAAGGGTTATACGCCTTATAGGGCGCCTTAGCTACAGCCTCAGATGCAGCATACGCAAAACGATTATTGTGACCCACAATAAAGTGATCAAATGTATATTTTGGATTAAAAGAATCCTGGCCTTTTTCTGCGAAATCAGAATTTGGCTTAGAAAAAATATCTAATTGTGAAGAACCTTCATTTAATGACGTCTCGGAAGACAAAATATATGAAATCATTAAAGGGTTATAGGTAGTATTTAAAAAAGCCTCTTTTAAAATGGGCTCACATTTTTCTTTAATCCAATTTCTTGAAAATAGGTTAGGGGTTTCTAAATTAAGAACATTATTATTATACGAAATAGCTTTCGCTGAAGATAAGAATGTTTGAAATCCTGAGTCAGATAAATTTTGTTGTAGACAAAGTGTAATTTCGTTCCAAATATCGTTCATTTTAACTTTAATCCCCAGAGTTATTAACAAGTTATCCGCAAGGTTGTGTTTTTTTATTTTCTAACTGAAAATAGTAAGCCTGAGCACGAAAATAAGATTTGAAAAAATATATTAAGGGGGAATTATTTAAAAGTAACATTCTGTCCACAAAGTTATCCACAGATTTATTAACATATGGGGATAAAAGAAAAAACGTGAAAAAAGGAGGGGCTAACTATACCAGTTTTATGAATAATTTCAAGAAAACAAACATCTTATTAAGAAAGATACCTCAATACAATTTTAATAGAAGCGCCTACATCAAGTTGATCTGATAATTGATGAGAAGCGGCTGATATGGCGCGTTTTATTTCATCCGGATGATATCCCAATGTTTTGAGCGCAAGTACCAAATCATCTGAAATAGTAATTTTTGAGGAACCAGAAAGAGAGGATAGTGAAACATCCGATACAGCAAGTTTTGGAACTTTATCCTTTAACTCGATAATAAGACGCTCAGCAACTTTTTTGCCGATACCCGGAACACTCGTTAGTAATGAGATGTTTTCTTGTATGATGGCACGAATAACCTCGTCTGAAGATAACGTAGACAAGACCTTAATCCCAACTTTTGGACCAATACCAGCAACAGAAGTTAATAAAATAAAAAAACGTTTGTCTTCTGGAGACAAAAAGCCAAATAATAATTGTTGATCCTCACGAATATAGTGAAACGTGTAAATCAAAACCTCTTTTTCAAGCGCTGGCAGCGTTTCAATAACGGAAGAAGGAATAAAAATTTCATAGCCCACGCCGGCAGCCTCAACAACAACATACCCCTCAAACACCCCTTTTAATCGGCCAGATATAGAATAAATCATAACTAGATTACCTCCCCAGTGGTTGATAAGAATGACTATGACAAATCGCAATAGCCAAGGCATCTGCTGCATCATCTGGCTTCGGGATAACAGATAAATTAAGAAGCTTTTGCACCATATACTGAACTTGTTTTTTTTCGGCCCGGCCATATCCGCAAACGGCCATTTTGACCTGAAGTGGTGTATAACCAACCGCATTAATACCCATTTGTTTGACAGTCAGAATAATAACGCCACGAGCCTGTCCGACAGTAAGGGCGGTTTTAACATTGGTATTAAAAAATAATTCTTCAACCGCTACAGCGTCTGGAGAATAGGTCTCGATATTAGAGCGAAGTTCTTTTGACAGCGCAAACAAACGATCGGGGAAAGATAAATCAGGTGCAGTTATAATGGCGCCATAATACAGGAGTTTATGTTTAGAGCCGATTTTTTCTATAACCCCCACACCGGTGGTGGCAATACCAGGATCTATTCCTAAAATAATCATGAAATCTGAATAGCAGATAGACATGTATAAATCGTATCTCCTGGACGAACTCCTTTCTTAAAACTGACACGTCCAGCGCCCAACATTTCTACTTGATTCATATATTCAGAATCGTCACAATAAACACGAAGTGTACAATTGCGTATATCAGATACCAAGGCTCCAAATTCATCGTAAATTGACGCATTACAGGTCAAAGAATAAATTCCAGATTTCTTTTTTTTCTTGTAAAGATACTGAGATAAAGCAAGGCCTGCATCTTCAACACTCATCATTTGCATTACGCCCATCATAACCGGATAGTCGGGAAAGTGGCCTCGCGTCAGCCTATGGTCAGTAGGATAGGTATACATGCAAGTAAGTGCACTCAAATCTTCTTCTATATGCACAAGGGTATCCACCGCATAAAGCGAAAGATCTTTAAGTGCGGAGTCTTTAATCAAAGGAGCAGCGCAGCTTTTTGGGGGAGGTTGAGTAGTTGGTTGAGTTATTTTCTTTTGAACAAAATCAGCTTTTTTAATTAAAAAAGCGGTCATATCTCCAGAGGCAATACGTTCACCTGAAGACGTAAACATTTCCCCGCTATATTGGTAAAAGCCAGATTTAATTCCTCGCTGAACAACTTTTCCCGTAATTTTTTCCCCAGCCTCAAAATCTCTAAAAAATATAAAATCTTTAATACCTGTATAAAATAAAAAGTAATCATGGGGAACTCCCCCACAAGAAACGATAGAGCCTAAAGCCAAAATTTCCATAATAACAGGGGTCATTAATGTTTTAAGTGTCTGTGTTTTTTGTTTTAAAAAAAGATCGCGGCCTAAATCATCACCCTGAGAAAGTTGCAAAGAAAACTCTCCAGATAAGGTGGAACCTGTGTCTATACTCGTGACCGAATCAAGTAATAAATTTTCATAACGATGCGGTATTTTTTCTTCTATTTCAGATCTGTATAATGGCGTCATTTTTTAATCTCACTCCAGCCCAATATTTACATGTACTCAGAAAGCAATTTTTTTAAATGATGCAGCGATTTTGTGAGCAATCTAGAGATATGCATTTGTGATAAATTTAACCTCTGCCCAATTTCTACTTGAGAGAGACCACAAAAAAAGCGAAGGCGAATCACCTCTTGTTCGCGCTGAGGTAACTTGGTGAGCGCTTGATCCAAAGTTTCTTTAATCAGAACCGAATCTGACGTACTAGCGACACCTAAATTGTCTAATAAAGTAGAATTGCCATCATCAAAGGAGCCCGATCTATAAGCAGGGGAATCTAGCGAAACCACCAAGGCCACTTGTGAAACCTCCATGGATTCCAATACATGTTCTTCGGTTTCATCCAAAGCCAATGCAATTTCAGAAACAGTGGGGGAGCGTCCGTCCCCCTGACAGTCTCGAACATACGATCTCACCTTACTACTTAATTCCTGAATTTTTCGGGGAATTTTAATGATGCGATTTTTATCCCGAAAAAAATGCTTAATTTCTCCGATAATATTCGGCGTTGCAAACGTAGAAAAATCAACATCTTTAGAAGGATCAAACCGATCCAAAGAATTTAATAATCCTATAGAACCCACCTGCATTAAATCTTCGGTATCACTTCGATTATAAGCAAATTTTCGTGCAATATAATCGACCAGCCATTTGTATTCAATCAAGATCCCATCGCGTAATGCAGGATCTCTCGTTTCACAATAGGACAAAACCAATAATTCTCTACCCGTGCGCACTTTGCTCATTATAGGTAATTAAACTTCAAAAATGATCGAAAAACAACTCAAGTACAAAAAAAATACCCTTGCTGATATAATTTCGGTCACTATGTACCAATACGATTCGAGACAAATTAAGCCCTCTGATATTTATATCTGTCTTCCTGGTGGAGAGGCGTATATTCCTGAAGCCCTTGAAAAAGGAGCCTCTTCCTATATAGCCGCAGACCGTAAAAAGATGGCGGATCTAGCCAATACCTATTACGACAATCCGTCAAAAAAACTATGTGTCATAGGAATTACCGGAACCAATGGCAAAACAACCGTGGCACATCTCGTCGGGCAAGCCCTAAAAAAAGCTGGATTTAATTCCTATGTACAAGGGACGCTCACCGGAAAACTAACAACCCCAGAATCACTCGATACGATTCGCGCCATGTCCGAACACCTTAAAAATAAAGGCACACACTTCATTATGGAAGTTTCCTCCCATGCCATCGCACAAGATCGCATCGCCGGCATTACGTTTCATGCAAAATTATTAACCAACATCACACAAGATCATCTGGACTACCACAAAACATTCGAAGCCTATGCCGAAACAAAATTATCTTTTATGAATGACAAAAAACCCAATCGATTTCTTCCTGAAATCACAGAAATAACGCCGCTCCCTTTCCCCTCTCCACTACCAGGTGTTTTTAACTATAAAAATATGCAAGCGGCAGTCCAAATTCTTGCATCATGTGGACTAAACGAAACCCAAATTCAAGATGCCCTATCTAACGCAACCTCGCCGCCAGGTCGCTTCGAAACCATTGACGAAGGCCAGCAATTTAAAGTGATTGTTGACTATGCGCACACACCCGATGGCCTACAAAATGTATTGCAAGAGGCGCAAGTCCTAGCAGAAAAAACACACGGGAAAGTTCGGGTTCTGTTTGGGTGTGGCGGAGAAAGAGACAAAACAAAACGTCCCAAAATGGGAAGTATTGCCCATCAATATGCAGACCATTTAGTTATCACCCAAGACAACCCAAGATCAGAAGACCCCACAAAAATTATCGAAGAAATCCTAGAGGGTATCCCGCAGACAGAAAAGCCCTACGAAATTATTTTAGATCGCAAACAAGCCATTCAGCATATAATCAACTTAGCTCAAAATTCAGACATCGTGATGATTGTAGGTAAAGGCCACGAGACCCACCAAATTATAAATGGAAAAACGCTCCCTTTTGACGACAGAGAAGAAGCCCGAATCGCACTCAAATTAAAAAGAAAAAGTTGAATTAAATGGACATCAGTATCGATACACGCACACTCAAAAAAGGCCAATGGTATATCCCCATTAAAGGCCCCCATTTTGACGGCAAAGAATTTATACCCGAAGCTCTTGAAAAAGGCGCGCGAATATTAGACGTAGATCTTCCTTCTTATGCCAAAAAATATCGTAAAAAACTCCGCTGCCAGGTCATTGGCGTTACAGGATCAGCCGGAAAAACCACCATTAAAGATATGCTTTACTACATACTCAAACAAAAATTTAATGTGGTCCGAACACTCGAAAATGAAAACAACGAAATAGGCACCCCTCTAACACTACTTCGTGCAGATGACACCACGGATATCTTAATTGTAGAAATGGGCATGAGACAGAAAGGTGAAATTAAATACTTGGCCCAAATTGTTCGCCCTACACACGTGGTGATTACAAGCATCGGCATGAGCCACGTAGAGTTACTCAAAACACAACGCAATATCGCGTGTGCAAAGGCAGAAATTTTTTGTCCCAAACAACAATGGGAACACCACCCAAGATACGCATTTCTTAACTACAACACCCCCTACTACAGCCTCTTAAAAAAGAAAGCAGAAAAACAAGGGTTTCAACTTTTTCCCTTCAAGGGCCAAGACAAAGTAGATACCAACGTTAACCTCTGCTACACCATAGGTCGACATTTTGGCATATCAGACGAAGAAATTTCGCAAGGACTAGCTGAATATCAACCCTCCCATCACCGACTACGTATTCATAAACTGGGAAATAACATCACCTTGGTTGATGACACCTATAATGCCAATCCAGATGGCGTAATCTACGCACTACAGTTTATTAAACGGTTTAAAGGGCGGAAAATTCTAGTCCTCGGAGATATGTTAGAGCTTGGAAAAGACTCGGAATCAGAACATCAAAAAATAATCCAATACGTTATCGACAATGAAATTTCATGCCTCTTTACCTACGGGAAAGAAAGTGAAAAAATGCACTCGGATCAAATTTCAATAGCCCATTTCTTAGATAAAAAAAGCCTTAATAAACAGCTCTGTGACGAATTGAAATCAGGCGATATCCTTCTTGTAAAAGGATCTCGCGGCATGAAAATGGAAGAAACGGTCGACTATGTTAAGCAACATCATTAAATATATCCTACTCTTCATCATCGGACTTCTTGTTCACCGAACCCTTCTCTCCTGGCTTAAAAAACAACGCGCCTATCAACCTATCTACGAACTAAGTCCAACAACCCATCAGGAAAAAGCAAAAACCCCTTCTTTTGGCGGCGCAGGCATAATCATCACCCTTTTTCTAAGCAGCCTCTTTTTTTCATATTCAACAGAAAGTCTCTGGTGTCTTTATACAACCCTTGCCGCAGCCTTAATCGGACTCCTGGATGATACGCTCTCAATCGTCTATGGAAAAAACAAAGGCCTCCCTGCCAAATATAAATTCTTACTTCAAAATCTACTTGCAGCACTGTCACTCGGTATCCTGCAATTCTATATAATGCCGCTTCCAATGCCCCTCTTTATGCTTGCCTATTTCTTGCTAGTGGCTACTCCCAATGCAACCAATCTCACCGATGGTCTAGATGGCTTGTTGTCAGGGCTCGGAATACTATCATTAATTGGGTTTAGTTATTACATTGCCCAACACAACTTAACAGAGCTAGCCATGCTTCCAATCAGTATGATCATCGCAATAGGGGCTTTCCTCGTCTTTAATAAGCCCCCAGCAAAATTATTTATGGGAGATACCGGATCCCTAGCTATCGGCACTTTCTTGGCTACGCTGGCGATTGCTTTAAAAAATCCATTTATACTCATTCCTCTGGGGGCCGTTTATATTCTCGAAACCCTGTCTGTCATGATTCAGGTTATAAGTTTTAAAGTTAGAAAAAAACGTGTTTTTCTTATGGCGCCTCTTCACCATCACTTCGAATTATTGGGATTATCCGAAATCCAAGCCGTTAGGTTATTTTGGACCTTGGGCGCATTCTTTTTATTTCTATTTATAACGCTGAGCTGATCGCATGCACAAACAAAAAATAGCTATTCTTGGCGACGGAATTACAGCCAAGGCCGTAAGAGAAAAATTAAACGAATTGCACATTCAAGAAACAGCGGTTGATATAGCAGATCTTATTGTCACAAGCCCCGGCATACCGCCCCATCAGTATCCAAACGTCTCCTGTGAAATTATTTCTGAAATCGAATTTGCATACAGACTTTTTAACGAAACGGATACCCTCCCCATACTCATAGGGATCACGGGCACCAATGGAAAAAGTACCGTTACCGCACTCTTGGCTCATGTACTCGATTGCCCCATGGCCGGCAATATTGGCATTCCTCTAATTACCTATGTAGGGAACTTAAAAAAAGGTGACCCAATAGCCCTCGAACTCAGTAGTTATCAGCTCGAACAATCCAGTGCTTTTCACCCCCACATTGCCATTTTTCTAAATCTCACAGAAGATCACATCGAACGTCACAAAACGATGCAAGCCTATGCAGAAGCAAAAGCGAAAATTTTTCATCACCAAACCGCCACAGACTACCTCATCTACAACCAAGACGAAGCCAATCTCAAGCCTCTCATTTCTACCAGCCCTTCTCAGCAAATCCCTTATTCTCTACAAGATCCAGAAGCAGTTTTACTAAATAAGCTTTCCATTCCAGGCCCGCACAACCAATCCAACGCCCTCGCGGTACTAAAGGCCGCCAGACTGCTAGGTCTTTCAGATGAAAAAATCCTCTCAAAAATGCAAACCTTCAAAGGCCTAGAGCATCGCATTGAATACATCACAGATCTCTTCGCCTGCCCTGTCTACAACGATTCCAAGGCCACCAATCCCGACTCAACACTGAAAGCAGTTGCGGCCTTTTCTAAGCCAATCCACCTCATAATATGCGGGTACGATAAAGGACTAGAATTAGAAGGATTTATACGTGGGCTTCATGAAAAGGTAAAAAGCATCACGGTATTCGGCGCGATCACATCCAGATTCATTGCTGTATCCACCAATATCAACCCTCAATTCCCACTCTATAAAGCAAACGTAATCACCGATGCGCTCTTACAAGTCGGCCAATTTGCCCAGCCTAAAGACATCATACTTTTCTCCCCAGCGTGTTCCAGTTTTGATCAATTCAACAATTTCGAACATCGTGGACAAGAATTCAAGAAGGCCGTGCTAGCATTGTCAAAAAAACATTTGGGGGAAAGTGATGAAAATTAAAGTCGGCAAACCCGACTGGGTCTTCCTTGGCATTGTCATGACATTGGTTTCTTTGGGCATTATCATGATTTTTTCCACGAGTCCTACCATGGGAATTTCTAATTTCAATGACGGCTACTACTTTATAAAACGGCATTTTGTGTTTCTCGTTATTGGATTAACGGGATTATTCATTGGGATGAAAGTCCCGTATCAAAACTACAAAAAATTGGCCATGCCAGGGCTTATCATCTCCATTATTCTGCTCGCAATGACACTTGTGCCCCATTTGGGAGTCAGGATAAACGGGGCTTCAAGGTGGCTCAATTTGGGGTTTATTCGTATTCAACCCGTAGAATTTGCTAAATTTTTTATGATAGTGTTTGCTGCTATGTTTCTGGAAAATAAAGGGAAAAACGTTGTCCATTTTTTCAAAGGGATGTTTCCTCTTTTTATGATGCTCGCCATCCCCGTTCTGATTCTCGCGAAACAGCCCGACTTTGGAAATATTATTCTAACAATGGGAACCGTCATCGTTTTGTTGTTCATGAGTGGAACCCGCATTATCCAGTTCTGCGTCCTCATTGGAACAGCGTTTAGCTTAGGCGTCATTAACATTCTTCTCCATCCCTACCAAATGGATCGCGTTGAGACATTTTTATCACCTTGGGACGATCCCTTGGGACAAAGTTATCACGTCATTCAATCTTTTATTGCAATCGGTTCAGGAGGGTTCTGGGGGCTAGGCCTCGGGCAAAGTAAGCTTAAATTCACCTATCTCCCACTTCACTACGCCGATTTTATTTTTTCAATTATCTGCGAAGAAGGCGGCTTCTTATTGGGGACATTAGTGCTTTTCATATTTGCCTTTCTCTTTTACAGAGGGTGTAAAATTGCACAAGAATCCGATAGCCTATTCGGATTTTATCTTGCCAACGGATTAGCAATGTTGTTAGTGATTCAGGCCGTTATCAACGTTGGGAGTGTTATTGGCGTTCTACCTGTTACCGGCATCCCCTTAACTTTTATTAGCTTTGGTGGAACAGCACTGGTTACATCCCTATTTTATTGCGGTGTTATCCTCAATATTTCTAGAAAAAGATCCCGTGAAACCGCATCAGAATAAACGTGCCTATACCTGTGGCGGCACGGGTGGACATGTCTATCCTATCATTGCCATTGCGCAGGAATTGTCAGACACAGAGGCTATTTTTATAGGCTCAGAAAACCGAGAGGATAGTCACATTATTCCGCGATATGGCTACAATTTTAAATCCATAACGGCTTCCAATAACAATATCTTCAAAATAATTAAAGGATTCCTTCAGGCCAGAAAAATTTTAAAACAGGAAAAAGTCACCTGTCTCATCAGTTCAGGCGGATACCTAACATTACCCGTAGTTTTGGCAGCGGCCACATGCAAACTCCCCATCTATCTCCTGGAACAAAATGTAATTCCTGGACATGTCAATCGCATCCTTTCTTACATAGCGACACTTACCTGTCTCACCTTTGAAGAAAGCCGTTCCTTTTTTAAAACGTCAAAACTCATGATTACAGGGAATCCTGTCAGAAAACAATTTTTGGAAGATACCCAATTTAAGTGGTTAAAAGAAATAGATCGGCCACAATTGCCAACGATGCTTGTTTTTGGAGGGAGCCAAGGCGCAAGAAGCCTAAACACCCTGTTTTTTGATCATCACGCGCATTTTCTTTCCGCCCCCGAGTGTCTCATTCACATCACTGGCAAAAACGCATTCGAGGACACTAAAAACCAATATAAAAAAATGCCCAATCTTCAAATGGAGTCCCTGTCAGAAGGATCTATCATAAAAAATGAAAAAGGCGACATCAAAATAATTTTAATGCCCTATTTCGAAAAAATGGATTGGCTCTATGAAAACGTCAGCTGGGTTGTCTCAAGAGCCGGAGCGACGACGTTAGCCGAACTTCTCTACTTTTCTAAGAAAGCGGTTCTGATTCCCTATCCCTATGCCAAAGACAATCATCAGGTTTTTAATGCTGAGGCGTTTATAGCAAAAGGTTCAGGAAAATGGATATCTGAAGACGTACTAACTTTTGATCTTATATTAGATGCAATCCACACCCCTTTCCCCGTGTTGAATGAAGACATCGATAAAAACGCCAGAGAAAAAATTGCAAAGATCATAAAAGAAGGCTGCCCATGTACCCCCAAATTATAGACGCCAACATCAATCGTATTTCAGAAGGCTTGCGTGTTATTGAAGAGTACACAAGGTTTATCGCCCAGCATGAAATCATCACCCAACAGCTAAGCATCATTAGGAAAAAAATAAACATCTCCGAGAAAAATCCCATTCAAAATTTGATGATTAGAGACATCTCTCAAGACGTAAGGGCTGCAGAAGTGCCACAAAAGCGTCAAGATATTACGCATCTTCTCAAGGCCAATTTCAAGCGAGTAGAAGAGGGCCTTAGGGTGCTAGAGGAATACACAAGAGACCCCCTCTACAACCAACTTCGCTATGAAATCTATATGATTGAAAAAGAAGTCTATCTTTCCCATCTTAAACCTATTATTAAACCTGGGATTTACCTTATTTCACATGATGTAGACATTTTAGAGCAAGGCTTAAAGTGGAACGTGGCGCTCATTCAACTTCGAGACAAAGAGGGCAACAAGCAAGACTTTATTCAAAAGGCACGCCATCTCAAAGAACGTGCAAAAACCTATCAAATCCCACTCATCATCAATGACCATATTGACGTTGCCCAGCTTATTGACGCAGATGGCTTCCACAGCGGACAAGATGACCTTTCCGTAGAAGACCAGCGCCAACTCCTAGGGCCCCATAAATTGATCGGGAAAACGACCCATACATTCGAGCAAGGCCTTCAAGCAAAAGCTGAGGGTGCCGATTACGTGAGCGTAGGCCCTATTTGGGAAACCCCTTCAAAGCCAGGCAGAGCCGGTATTGGTTTCGATTATTTAAAGCGAGCCTCTGAACTCAAACTGCCCTATGTCGCGATTGGGGGTATATCCTTGGAGAACATTGAAAATCTCTCTATTTATCACCCGCCGCTTATTGGCGTTATACGAGCACACCAAGATATTCCTGAATTACAAAAACTTTGCCTTGCCTATAGCCGTCTGATATAATCCAGACGCTCAAAATACACACTAAAGTGGGGCAATATTCTAATACGCAGAGACACGGAATCATCACATGACAGTTAAAATTATAGTAGGTGCCCAATGGGGCGACGAAGGCAAAGGGAAAATTACAGACATCCTTGCAGAAAATATGGATTTAGTAGTGAGATACCAAGGTGGAAATAACGCGGGGCATACCGTTGTTGTCGGCGAAGAAACATTCAAGCTGCACCTAATCCCATCAGGTATTTTAAACAAAAATTGTTGCTGTGTAATCGCAAATGGCGTAGTGATTGATCCTGAGGTATTGTTTTCGGAAATCGAGGCCCTTCAGAAGCGCGGAATTGCTGTTTCGCCTGCAAATTTCAAAATTTCTAGTATCGCTCATATTATTCTTCCTTTCCATAAAATATTAGACGGCAGCCAAGAGGCGCGTCGCCATGAAGAAAAAATTGGAACCACGGGTCGTGGCATCGGTCCCGCTTACACAGATAAAGTATCTCGAAGTGGCGTTCGTGTAATGGATTTGTTGTCCAGAGAAAAATTGGCCAAAAAAATATTAAATCATCACTGGGAAAACCTAATTCCTGGCCAGGATCTAAATATTGAAGCCGTCATTGATCAATATCACGCATTTGGCTTAAAGATGTTGCCCTATGTTACGGATACATCTCTGTTTATTAATACGGCAATGGACGAGAAGAAAAACATTATTTTAGAAGGTGCCCAGGGAACAATGTTAGACGTTGATCACGGGACTTATCCATTCGTAACCTCATCTAGCCCTATCTCTGGTGGGGCATGTATAGGCGCTGGAGTAGGTCCTCATAAAATTGATGGTGTTTTAGGTGTTACAAAAGCATACGTAACTCGAGTGGGAGAAGGCCCTTTTCCTACAGAGCTTACAGATGCACAGGGGGATCACTTAAGAGAGAGGGGCGCTGAATTTGGTACTACTACAGGCCGTTCTAGACGCTGTGGTTGGCTTGATATCGTAGCCCTAAAATATGCCATTCGCGTAAATGGTATTACAGAAATATGTCTCACTAAACTAGATGTGTTAGATGGACTGGATACTATTAAAGTTTGTACCGGTTACCGAGTAAATGGAGAGGTTATCACCGCATTTCCTCTAGACTTAGACGTCTTCTCTAGCGCAGACCCTATTTATGATACCTTGCCTGGCTGGAAAGAAGATATTTCTCAACTAACAGATTTTAATAAATTGCCAGAAAATGCGATAGCTTATATCCACTATATTGCAGAAAAAGCAGGAGTAAAGATTAATCTGATCTCAGTTGGATCAAGAAGAAATCAAATAATCCATTTACTAACTTTGGCCTAAAATCGGTTGCCATTGTGTTGAGTGAGCAGTCCATTTCATCGATTGGACTCTCACTGAACGGACTCCCTCAATTTCTCCAAATTCAATAATCCCATCCATGACATATTTAATGTTATTAAGAACTTGTTCACTCACGGTGCCCTCTTCAAGTATAAATAGCGTTGTTACATCGCCAAAGGCAACGGCTGTACGCGTTATTTGAGTGATAAACCTCTGTGCAGAAGGCAGGTCAAAATTGACGAGTAAGCTAGAAATAGAGTCAATAACCCTGCGTCCCCCTGCTTTGCCTTGAACACTTTGTCCTAGCGCCATACTGGCATCTATGATTGCCCCAGAAAGTTGATTGAGTTCCAAAACACCTCGTACAGAAAAGGGTTCCTCCTCCCCAGAGTTTTCCATCCCTGCCCATGAATAAGCATCAACAAATTGAATTAGATTCCTGTCTGAAAATGATTTGAGAGGCGTGTTAAGAATGCGTTCTATCTCATGTCGAATGGGCTTTGGAGAGTCATCTATGGCTACAAATAAACACCTTTCTCCATTCTCAAGCCCCTTGCCTATAAATTGTCGACTAAAAGATGATTTTCCGCGCCCTATGGCGCCTACTAGGAGGATATTAGATCCTTTTGGAAAGCCTCCTGATAGGCAGGCATCTAGTTCTGCCAGGCCGGTGCCAATATTCCCTAGTACAGAACCTTGTTTAGTAATATCTCCGGGGGTAGCTTCTTTTGGCGCTACATCTTTTGGTGTGGGTTGTGATCGGGCATACCTAAAGAGGAGCGCTTTAACCCGCGCTTTTAACTCTTCAATATTAAACGGTTTGGTAATGTAGTCATCAGCACCGCCTTCAAAGCCAGTTATTTTATTATATTCGTCTCCCATCGCTGAAAGGAGAATGATTGGGATGTGGGACAATTCGGGCGTATTTCTGACAAACTTGCAAACTTCAAAGCCGCTTTTATTGGGCATAATGACATCTGTTATGATGAGGTCTGGCTTAATTTGCATGATTTTATCGATTGCATCAGCACCATCCACAGCAAGAGTTACCTCTAGCCCCATGTCTTTAAAAATGGCCTGGGCCAGCATGCGAATATGAATTTCATCATCTGCAACAATAATCTTGGTCATCTGCTAAATGGGCTGCCTCAAGACGATGCCTCGTTGAGGCAGTATTTCGAAGCTGTATTCTGAGAGCTCAATTCGCGTGCCTCTCATTTTGCGTACAAGAAGTGTTCTGATTGGCTTGTTCTGTATCTTGGTGAGTCTGAGAAGTATGATGCCGGAGGCTGCAAATTCCTCGACCCCATGTTGGCTCATGCGATCAGAGCCCACTGGCACATAAGAAGTTAATAACGTAGTGAGCTCACCACTGTCTTCCAGGGAAAAAATAAGTTGCCGGATATAGTCTGTGATTTCTGGGAGGGCTTTTTCTGCGAACACTAAAGGAGCAATGGGGTCGATAGCAAGTCGTGTTGCGCCGGATTTTTTAACAAAGCCCAAGATGTCTTCCGTAATGTGATGGACATCAAGCCCTTCTTTTGTAGAGAGTTCTGTATGACTAAAATATGAGGTGACGTCCAGAATTTGCAAAAGGCCGTTTTCTAGGTATTCTCGTACATTCCAGCCTAGGGCTTCCATGTCAGCGATAATGTGTTCAGGTTTTTCATCTATAGTGACGAAAATGCCTTTTTCGCCAAGGCGCGCACCCTCTAGGAGAAATTGCAGGGTAAAAATAGTTTTGCCTGTTCCTGGCTCGCCAGAGATTAGGTAGGCTCTCCCTTTTGGGAATCCTCCAAATAATAGCTTGTCTAATCCTTCGATTCCGCTCAAAACTTTATTCATGGTTAAGTGGAAGTATAGCAGAATAAGGGGGTGTGTAGAAGTAAAAAACGCGCTCCTCATATAGAAAAACAATGCTATAATCTTCATTCATGAAGGCTGTCATTTTATCTATTGTTAATCAAAAGGGTGGGGTTGGAAAGACAACGACCTCAATCAATTTGGCCTCCTATTTGAGCGATCATAATAAAAAGGTTCTGCTAATAGATTTGGATCCTCAGGCAAACGCGACCTCTGGTATTGGGTTGAGGCCCGAAAAAATCGATAAAAATATCTATGATTTCTTAATAGAGGGGGTCTCAATATCTGAGGTGCTGTATCCCACTCCTTTTGAGAATCTTCATGTCATTCCTTCGAGTAAAGATTTGGCTGGAGCTGAGGTTGAGATGGTGGGTATGGTTTCACGTGAAACATTGTTGAGAAAACAATTGGTCGAGGCGAGTAGCTTTTACGATTACATCGTCATCGATTGCCCTCCCTCTTTGGGTCTTTTGACTTTAAATGCGTTGGTTGCTTCCGATAGGGCTATTATTCCTGTTCAGTGCGAGTATTTTGCTCTGGAGGGAATTGCTGGTCTGGTAAATACGTTGACCTTGGTAAAGGAGTCTTTGAATCCTGAATTAGAAATATCAGGCATTGTGTTGACGATGTATGACAAAAGAACAACGCTCAATAAACAGGTGGTAGAAAATGCCAGAAGGTTTTTTAAGGGGCTTGTATTTGATACTATTATCCCTAGAAATGTGCGGCTGACAGAAGCTCCAAGTCATGGAATCCCCATTACATTGTATAGTCCAGATTCTGCAGGGGCCTTGGCCTACTTAAATTTAGCAAAAGAGGTGATGATTCGTGTCTAGCAGCATTAAACCAAGATTGGGGAAGGGCCTTGAGGCTTTGATACCAAAATCATTTTTGGCATCAGGAAAAACAGTTATAAATATACCCATTACTGAGATTAAGCCAAATGCATTTCAGCCAAGGCTCCATTTTGATCCAGATGCATTGCGCTCTTTGTCCGAATCTATCAAGCAACATGGGCTAGCGCAGCCTGTTCTTGTTCGTCGAAGCGATATCGGTTACGAATTAATAGCTGGGGAAAGACGTTATAGAGCGTGTTTGTTGGCAAGGCTTGAGGTTATTCCTGCGATTGTAAAAGATATGAGTGACAGAGAGTCTCTCAAGATTGCCCTTATTGAAAATCTTGAGCGAGAAAACTTGACGCCAATAGAAGAGGCTAAGGGGTATCAGCGGCTTATGGCCGAGTTTGAAATGACGCACCAGGCATTAGCTGAAATGTTTAGTAAAAGTCGGTCTGCAGTCACCAATAAGCTTAGATTGCTCAAGCTTCCAGGATTGGTGCAAGATGCGTTGAATGACGGAAGTCTCTCTGAAGGTCATGCAAGATCTTTGTTGAGTTTGGAGACGGAGACGGATATCCTGAGCCAATTCCAAAAGCTGCGAGAGAATCAGGTGAATGTAAGAGAGTTAGAGAAAATTATAGCTGGGACATCTCTAAAATCATCAAAATCTATTGAGGTTTCAGATCGCCAATTGGGGTTGTTTGGTGAAATGGAGTCTGAGCTGACTGAAAAATTCAAGGTGCCATTTAAAATAAAGCCAAGCCGTAGAGGCGGAAAGGTTGAGATTAAATTCAGCTCCCAGGCAGAACTAAGGGCGTTGTATCAGGCATTAACCACCGTGTATCGTCCTTAGGCGCTTCTGAGGGCTGGGTTTATAAAAGATCTTTTGGGGTGCTAAGTTTAGGAGGGGTTAAGCGAAAACACCCCGTCTCGCCTCCGCAAGGCTGCTGCGAGCCACCCCTCTACTAGAGGGGAAGTGGCTCTTTCCTGGTTTCTGTAGAATTCCCCTTCTGTGAAGGGCTGGCGCACCGTAGGTGTGACGGGGTAGTTAAGATCGCGCCGCGCCTAGATTAGTAATGAACTGTTTCACGTGAAACAGTTCATTTAATCCAATGTAAATAAAAGAATTTATCGGGAGTACACTTGAGCGTAAAGGCGGTTTGCTTAAGTGTGCTGAGTAGGTTGTATTGAATTTCGCTAATGGGTATCCATAATGCGGTTCCCTGTCTGGCTAGTTTCTCTGCAATTTCAATTGCTTTGTCATATGGCGCAAATGCTTTTGCGGTAATAATGTCAGGCCTATTTTTTATTTGATGGGCATAGTGCAGAATGTCGTCTTGTAGAACAGTTAGATTGGACAAGGAAAGTGTCTCTTGTACATGCTGAAGAAATCTTGTTTTTCTGCTTTTAGATTCAATTGCGGTGATGGCGAGGTCTGGACGTGTAATAGAAAGCACAATTGAGGGCAGGCCTGACCCAGAGCCCATGTCTACCAAGGTTTTTGCTTTTTTTGAAATTAGGGTTGAGAGCGTTATGCAATCTTGAATATGAAAATCTAGGTGTTCATAGGCTTTCTTGGAGTAGATGTTTGTCTGCTCGTTGTATTCTTTTAGAAGCCTAATGTAGGATGCGATGAGGTTTTGTTGTGCAGGAGTTAGTGTGTCCATAATTATGCGCGAAGCCCTTTTTTTTCTAGATAGACAATAAGAATCATGACGTCTGCAGGGTTGATGCCTGCAATTTTTTTTGCTTCATAAATCGTATTGGGTCTAAGGCTTTGGAATTTTTCACGGCTTTCTTTTTTGAGGCCCAAGATTTTATTGAAATCTAGAGTGGGGGGAATAGTCTTGTTTTCATAAGCCGTGACTTTTTCAATCTCTTTTTTTTGCTTTTCAAGATAACCTGCATATTTTATTTCAACGAGGGCACGTTCAGCGAGTTCTTTTTCAGATTCTAAAAGAAGACCGAGGTCTAGCAGGGTCTTAAAATCAAATTCTGGACGCTTTAGAAGTTCTTGGAAGGGCATCCGTTGCTTTAGATTTAATTTATCGGCCATATCGGCGCTGATAGAGGTGCTTTTCCAGTGGGCAAGATAGGCGTCTACTTGGCTGCGTTGTGTTCTTATAAAATTAATTTGGTCTTGTGTGATCAATCCAATCGCATGCGCTTTTTCGCTAAGACGAGTTGTCGCATTGTCTTGCCGGAGTAAAAGTCGAAATTCGGATCGAGAGGTCATCATGCGATAGGGCTCATGAACATTCTTTGTAATCAAGTCATCAATCATAGTACCTATAAAAGACTCTTCTCTTTTTAAGATAAATTCTGGAAGTCCTTTTGCGCGACATCCTGCGTTGATTCCTGCGATAATGCCTTGGCCGGCAGCTTCTTCGTATCCAGAGGTTCCGTTCAATTGTCCTGCCAGAAATAAATTTTTAATTAATTTGGTTTCAAGTGTTGCGCGTAGTTGACTTGGAAATACAAAATCATATTCGACTGCATAGCCAGACTTTAAAATATGGACATTTTCTAAACCTGGAATCGTTCTTAAAAATGCTTCTTGCACATCTTCAGGTAGAGAGGTGTTAAGTCCTTGGGGATAGCGCTCAATTGTAGTGAGGCCTTCCGGCTCAATAAAAATTTGATGACTTACCTTATCTGAGAACCTAAAGACTTTGTCTTCAATAGAGGGGCAGTACCGTGCGCCTGTTCCTTTAATGACTTTTTGAAACATGGGAGACCGATCTAAGTTATTTAAAATTATTTGATGTGTAGCAAGGCACGTTTGTGTGAGGTGACAAGGGATCTGATTTTTAAAGCGTTCATTATAAGTTGTTCGGAAAGAGAAATGTAAAAACTGAGGGTCTCCTGGTTGCAAGGTCATTTTTGAATAGTCTATAGACCGGTCATCAAGACGAGGCGGGGTGCCTGTTTTTAAGCGACCTAATTTAAAACCTAGTTTTGCGAGGCTTTGCGAGAGAGATTCGGCGCTAGCTTCTCCTGACCGACCCGCGGAATGGTTGTGCATCCCAATATGAATTTTACCTTTTAAGAACGTTCCGGTTGTAATGACGACGGTTTTGCTGAAGTATGACTTTCCGAGATCAGTAATAACGCCTTTCATAATACCGTCTTCTACAATAAAGTCGTTGATCATGGATTGTTTGACTTCTAAATTTTCTTGATGAAGTATTTTACTCTTCATGTACTGGTTATAGAGTGTTTTGTCGTTTTGAGATCGAAGGCACTGTACGGCTGGGCCCCTAGATCTATTTAATACTTTCATTTGAATAAAAGTTTGGTCTGCAGCAAACCCCATTTCACCGCCGAGAGCATCAATTTCGCCAACAATTTGCCCTTTTGCAGGCCCTCCAATTGAGGGGTTGCATGGCATGAGGCCAATTGTATCTAGGCCAAGAGTAAACATGATGGTTCTGCAGCCCATTCGGGCTGCAGCCAATGCAGCCTCTATGCCTGCATGCCCCCCCCCAATGATAACGACGTCATACGGGGAATCAGATTGGGTCATAAGTTTAGAAAGGAAGTCCTAGGGCTTTAAATCCAAAGCGAAGGCTTACAGAGTACGAATCTTCCTCGTGGCCATTTTGCAAATAAATTCGTTTAAGGCGAACAACATAGTCTAGTCCATTGTCTGTGGAGTAAAGGATTTCGCTATTTAAAATGGCATTGTCTTTTCCGGTAAAAGAGCGCGTGTAATTTGCAACGCCAGTAATATTGCCAATTTTACGCCATCCAATAGCACCTGTTAATATAGGGTCGCGATGTTCATAGCTTTCATAAATAATGCCACCCCTAATATAATCATTTAAAGAGGCAGAGAGGGCGCCTAGAAATCCAGTGGTCTTTTCTTTAGGGGCATTGGCCGAATCAAGACTGGTGGCCTCGTAGGTATCGTTAAAGAGCGCAGGAATAAAGCCGGCTTCTAAATTGCGATATTCTAATTTGTAAGTCGCTACCGTAAAATCACCTTTAATGCCTGCTGAGCCACCTTTGCCGGTTTGACCTTTCGTGAGTTCTGCATATTCAATGTAAGGGGTGAAAAATGCGCCGCCTATTGGGAGGCTGATGTCTGCAGACCATGCTTCTTGTTTAGGGCGTGTAATTGTTGCGCCTTGAAAAGTTTCATTGATGCCATTTTGGTCTTTAATATAGGTTCCTCCAAACACGATAGGGCTTCCCATTAGAAAGCTTTCTGATAGTGTGTAAGAAAGGCGTCCTGCAAAAACTTGGCTGGCAGTATTTAAGGCATCAATACGTACGTTATTAATATCTAAGTATCCCTTTAGACCTACTTGATCGTTGTTGAGCTCAGCAGATCCACGGCTTCCTGAATCATAATTGTCCATTAGAAGACCTTGCCCATAAGTGACACGCTGTAGACGGCCCCATTCAATGCCTGCCATTCTATTATGATCGTAAGCGATACGTCTTAGTACAATAGGCTGAAGAGACGAATGAGGCTTTCCACCAATATAAGCATTAATATCTAAGCCAACTTGTAAGGGGCCGAAAGTTAAGTCTGGACTTGCCCCAATTTTAAAAAGATTTTGGCCGTTTTGATTTACATTTCCTACAGAAAAACCTGCGTTTTGTGTTTCAAAATCACTCAGGTTATAAGAAATACCAGCTTGTAACGAAGAAATGCCTATCAATAAAAACGAACTTAGCAGTAGCGCATGTTTTTTCATAACTACGAACTCCTCGCGGGATTTAATTTTTTATGAGAAATAGATTTTTAAGAGTATAGCATAGCATGCTCAATCTTACTGCGAGGGCATGTGTGTTTTGACAAACCTTACGGAAGAAATGTCATCAAGAAATTTGTCATTCTCTTTGTCCATCAGTTTTCGCCAGGCTTCTCGTTTGTGTTCCCTATCTTTTTCGATAATCTTGCGCTCTTTTAGAGCAACAATGAGGGCTTCTTTTTTCTGATCACGTTCAACTTCCGCTTCTTTTGTTTTTTGAATTTGCTGTTCAATTTTTTCTTTCAAGACATCTAAATGGGCTTTTCGCCTATTAATTTCTGTAACATCTCTAATTTCACCAGAGGCGATTAGATCATGAAGTTCTTGATAGTGTTGTGTTTGCAAACGTTTAAGAGCCTCTTCTTTTTTTTGTTCTTCAATAAGCTTTAGCTCGGCTAGACCAAAGGCTTCTTGGGCTTTCATTTCATAGATCTTGCGCACTTTTAAGAGTGACTCAAGTGCATATTTAAACCGTTTACTCTTTTTTGCTTTATGGGCCATTAGAAAATCTTAATAAGATCTTGTACAGTTTGATCAAAGGGGGGATCGTCAAAAGTGCCTTGTTGAAGAAAGCTATTTACGGCATCAATTTTCTGAATAGCGTAGTCAATTTTAGGATTACTTCCTTTGCTATAGGCCCCAATATTAATTAAATCTTCAGCTTCTTGATATTGTGCTAGCACGCCACGCATTTTTCCTGCGGCAACTTTATGTTCTTTTGTCGCAACGACTGACATTAAACGACTAATACTTGGGCCAATATCAATACAGGGATAATGATTTTTTGCAGCAAGATCTCGAGAGAGAACCATGTGTCCATCTAAAATACCCCGCGCTGCATCGGCAACCGGTTCATCCATATCCCCGCCGTCCACAAGAACCGTATAAATCGCTGTAATCGTTCCTTTGTCAGAAGTTCCAGCACGTTCCATTAATCTGGGAAGCATAGCAAATACAGAGGGCGTATATCCCTTGGTAGTAGGCGGTTCTCCTGTTGCTAACCCAATTTCACGTTGGGCCATGGCAAATCGGGTAACGGAGTCCATCATAAAGAGTACATCTTTGCCTTGATCTCTAAAATATTCAGCAACAGCGGTGCCCACAAGCGCCCCTTTTTGCCGAACAACGGGCGGGTTATCCGATGTTGCTGCAATAACAACCGACTGCTTAAGACCTTCTTCTCCCAGCGATTCCTCAATAAAGTCTTTAACCTCTCGCCCTCGTTCTCCCACAAGACTGATCACGTTGACTTCTGCTTCACAGTTACGCGCGAGCATACCCATTAAAGTGCTCTTTCCAACACCCGATCCTGCAAAAATACCAATCCGTTGACCTTTCCCTAGTGTCAGGAGGCCATCAATGGCCTTTACGCCCGATTTTAAGATCTTATCAATACGTGGCCTAGAGATAGGGTCCGGCGGGTCTTGATCTATGTCATAAAGCGTTTCCCATTCAAGAGGCCCTTTGTTATCAATGGGATTTCCCAAGCCATCTAAAACACGCCCTAAAAGCTTAGGTCCTACTTTCACTTGTAAAGGGTGCCCCGTTGCCAAGACTTTGCTTCCAGGGCGAATGCCATTAATTGACGCCAAGGGCATTAATAATACTTGTTCTTCGCGGAAGCCTACTACTTCTGCCAGGATCCATTTTCCGGGAGCCAATTCGATCTTACAGAGTTCCATCACACAAACGCCCTGCACTTGCGCTTCGATAACCAAGCCCACAACACGAACCACTTTTCCAACAACCCGAACTAAGTCTACTTTTCGAATCGCTTCTAAGTAAGCTGAAATATCCATGGTTAACGATCTACAGAGAGGAGGGCGTTTTCAATCATCTCTAATTTGCTGCTAATGGAAGAGTCAATATATCCAAGTTTGGTATCAATAATGCAACCGCCTCGAGAGATGCTTTCGTCTTCTTGAATAATAAAATGACGAATATCAGACAGGTGTTTTGATAATAATTCTTTTTTATCTCGAAGCAAGAGCGCATCTTCTGGATTAACCCGCATAATGACCCGATCTTTATCGGTAATGTGGCTAAGCGCGTCATCAAGAATATTAATGTAGATCTGTGGGGTTTGAGTGAGTTCAGCATTTAAAATTTGTTCTGCAATTTTTGTTGAAAGACGTAAAAGATCTTCTTTGTTTGCTTCCAAAAGCTGTGCTTTTACATTAGATAATTCATTAATGGCTTCTAAATATTCTTGGGATTTTTGTTGCCTAAAATAATCCATTTCCTCTTGGGATTTAGAGCGGCCCTCTTGGTAAGCCTCATTTAAAAGCCGTTTCTTTTCGGATTCTAAAGAGGCCAATTCTGCAGTTCTGAGTTGTTTGAATTCAGACTGTATTTTAGCTATGCCAGCCGTTCTATAAGATTCAAGTTCATGGTCAACGAGACTAAAATCAAGAGGTGGCGGCGCCGGTATATGACTAGCCTGTTCCTTAAATGACTCTGCATAACTGTAGTCCGAACTGTCTTCTGTATCATGAGAAACCTGGTTTTTGAGATCTTTAATTTTGCCAATAAGCATACGGGCTCCAAATGAAACCTGAGCGCCCTTAACCAAGGCGGGATTTTGAGATTTTAAATTCAACGACTTTTCTGTGTTGCCGTACGACTCATGTATTTGAAGCATAGGGACTTCTACTTTGAGATCCTGACTATATTTGCTACCTTTTAGAATCGACATGATGGCATCATTATACCAACCGACACTTGAAATGGGGAGCGATTTAAAATGATCATCTATCCTAAAATAAATCCTGTTTTTTTAGCCATGGGACCCATAGAACTGAGATGGTACGGCTTGGCCTATGTTGTCGGTATTGTTGGCGCGGCATTTCTTTTGAGAAAAGAGTTTAAGAATCGACTGGATCTCACTACAGATGATCTCTTGAATGTCATAACATACTTGATTTTGGGCATATTAATCGGAGGGCGCCTAGGCTATATCCTATTTTATGACCCCATTTATTATATGACGCACTGGGTTAAATGCCTGGCGATTTGGGAAGGGGGAATGTCTTATCATGGCGGGGCATTGGGCGCGATGACGGCGGTGCTTATGTTTGCAAAGCACTTCCGAAAAAATGCCTGGATTCTATTGGATTTATTAGGTGTGGGATCCACAATTGGTATTGCGCTTGGACGGTTAAGTAATTTTATCAATGGCGAATTATATGGACGTGTATCCTCTGTTCCGTGGGCCATGGTCTTCCCGAATGGGGGGCCTTTGCCACGACATCCTTCTCAGTTGTATGAGGCAGGTTTAGAAGGCGTACTTTTATTCGCGATCTTATACACACTCTTGAAAAGAGCACAGCTTAAAAGTGGCGTTCTTTTTGGCCTCTATGTAGTAGGCTACGGCACCATCCGATTTGGCTTGGAATTTCTGAGAGAACCAGACGCCCAAATTGGACTCGTCTGGGGGCTTGTGAGTATTGGCCAAATGTTAAGTCTATGTATGATCGTGGCGGGAGCAGGGCTAATTATTAAACGTGCTCGCTAAGATATCTCTCAGCTTCTAGTGCTGCCATACACCCTGTTCCTGCGGCCGTGATAGCCTGACGATAGACTTTGTCCTGAACATCCCCGCACGCAAAAACGCCCAGTACAGATGTCTCTGCAGTGCCGGGTTTTGTTAGGATATAGCCACTGTCATCTAGTGCTAATTGGCCCTCCAAGAAATCTGTATTAGGTTTATGTCCAATCGCATAGAAGAGGCCTTCTGCGTCTATGATAGACGTGGTGTTCGTGTCCTGATGATGGACTTTAACGTGCGATAGCAATTTGTCGCCAAGCGCTTCAGTCAAAACGGTGTTCCATAAAATGCGAATCTTAGGATGATGCAAAATACGCTCTTGCATCGCTTTAGATGCTTTAAGACGGTCTGTTCGAACCAACATCGTGACGCTGGATGCAAATTTGGTGAGATAAGTTGCTTCTTCCGCTGCAGTGTCTCCACCTCCAACAACCACAAGCGGCTTATTTCTAAAAAGGGGAAGTCCGCCATCACATACTGCACAAGCAGAGATGCCTTTCTGCCAAAGCTCAGATTCTCCTGGAACGCCTAGCCGTTTGGCCGTTGCACCTGTTGCAATAATAATGCTTTGGGTAGAAATAATTTGATCGCCTACAAAAACTTTGTAAGGCTTAGAAGATACATCAATTTTATTAACTGTTTTGGTTTCAATACGAGTTCCGCAACGAATCGCCTGTTCCCGCATCTTGTACATCAATTCGGGACCCATAATGCCTTCTGGGAACCCAGGAAAATTTTCTACGTCTGTGGTTGTAGTAAGTTGTCCGCCAGCTGCTACGCCACCTGCCATTTCACCCTCGAACATGAGAGGTTCGAGCCTGGCTCTTGCTACATAAATAGCCGCCGTGTGTCCCGAAGGGCCTGATCCAATAATAACAACAGATTCTGTCATGGGTATCTCCTTTTAGAGTAGGTTAAAGTTGAAAAAAATCTGATCCATGTGATTCTTTGGATTTTTTTTGTAAATCCTGAGGTGGGGCATCTAACTCTTTCCAATAACTTTCAACCGTTGTTGAGCTGTCGGGTTTGTAGTCATTTGGTTTTCCACTATCCCAATTAACGGCACGCTGAACAAGCCCAGAGGGTCTTGCAAAATCTTTTGCTGGAAGATCTTTAAGTGCAAAGGTCATGAATTCGCGCCACATTAAAGCGGGAACACCGCCTCCAGTGACTTTATTCATAGATTTATTGTTGTCGTTACCTACCCAAGTCGCGGTGACCAATTGTGGAACAAATCCAATAAACCAGGCATCTTTATAATCTGATGTTGTACCTGTTTTACCTGCTGCAGGTCGGCCTATACGTGCGTTTTGACCTGTTCCATAATTCAAAACCCCACGCATCATGTCAACCAGAGCAGCAATTAAGTTTTCATCAAAAACAGCTTTATCATGTACGCGGCTTTCGTAGATTAAATTGCCGTCTCTATCTTCAATACGCATAATAGACGTGGGTTCTACGAGGTGTCCGTGATTGGCGAAAACGCCGTAGGCTTTTGTAATGTCAATCATGGTGACTTCATTGGCACCCAATGGAAGTGATAAAACGGGGCGAATAGGTGTTGAGATGCCAAGCGTTTTGGCAATACGAACTACGTTTTGAGGTCCTACCAACGCATTCAGTTTGATGGCGATAATATTGATGGATAATTCAAGCGCGCGACGCATAGGAATTTTACCTAGATACTGATTGGTGTAGTTCTTGGGACTATAACCACCTTTTACAGAGCTAAACGTAATGGGAGAATCGTCTACAAGTGTGCCCGGAGAAAACCCCTTTTCAAGGGCGGCCAAATAGACAAAAGGTTTAAACGCGGATCCGGGCTGACGCAAGGCCTGTACCGTACGGTTAAATTGGGTTTTCTGGAAATCCGTGCCGCCTTGCATAGCTTTGATATAACCGGTTGTAGGATCAATAGAGAGTAGGGCCGACTGGTCAAAGTTAAGGCTCGGAACATGTTCGCCACCAACAATGCCGGGTTGTTTCGCCATCTCTGCATATTTGGCCGTAATTTCTTCGGCTTTTTCCTGCATTTTATAATCAAGTGTCGTATAGACTTTCATGCCAGAGGTATAGGTGACTGCTTCGCCATACATGTCAGAAAGTTTTTGAATGACGTATGTAGTGAAATAGGGAGCTCTGTAGCGAGACCGTTGGCGTTTTAGCAGTAGCAACGGCTGTGCGTAAGCAATATCGGCATCTTCTTGTGTGATGAGCTTAATTTCTTTCATCCGTTTCAAAGCTGTTAGTTGGCGAGATTTTGCGCCTTCGTAGTTTCTAAAGGGACTATACAGCTCGGGACCCTTCAAAATACCCACTAAAAATGCCGATTCGGCAAGCGTTAAATCACTGGCAGATTTCCCAAAATACATTTGAGAAGCAGACTCTATTCCGTATGCGTTATGGCCCCAATAGACTTGGTTTAGGTACATTTCAAGAATTTCGGTTTTGGTATATTTTCGCTCAATTTCTACAGCCAACATCATTTCGGATAATTTTCGGCCAAGGTGCTTGCGCTTACTTAAAAAAAGATTTCTGGCCAATTGTTGGGTAAGTGTACTGGCACCTTGTACAAACCCTCCCGATTTAATATCCACCGCAATGGCACGTAATATCCCAATGGGATCTACCCCGTGGTGTGAATAAAAGCGTGAGTCTTCAATAGCGATAACAGATTTCTGTAAAATGGGAGAGATTCTTTCTATGGGAATAAAAACCCGATTTTCTTCGTGGTGTAAATCTGCAAGTAAAGTCCCGTCTGAAGAGTAAATCTTGGTGGTTTCTGAAGGGATATAGGTGCTGATCGTATCGACATCCGGGAGTTTGCTGGATAAATAAAACGTCATGCCACCTAAAACGATAGAAGAAAATGCGCCACCAATAATGGCAAACACAAGAATTTTTTGAAAAAACGCAAAAATCCGGCGCTGACCAGTGCGCTGAGATTGGTACTTAGCACCCATTGAGCGAGAAGATGTTTTGGAGACTTTACCAATAGAGTGTCGGGAACGGAAGATCAACTTGAAGCGGCCTCCTAAACTTGATATGCTCAAAGACAAAGTTACAGTGTACCAATTTTGAGCTAAAAAAAGAAGCAGACGCTATTATGATGCATACAAACATTGAGAAAATTCGGCGCGGACTCGATACAATACATCCCGAAAACCTAATCGAAACCCTTTTCCAATCGCAAAAACCATTAACCATTAAATGGGGAGCTGATCCCTCGGCGCCAGATTTGCATTTGGGCCACATGGTGGTACTCAATAAGCTTGCCCTTCTCCAATCTTTAGGTCACCACGTATTATTTTTAATCGGTGATTTTACAGCCATGATTGGGGATCCCACTGGAAAATCCGAAACCAGAAAACCCCTCACATCCGAACAGGTACTAGAAAATGCCAAGACCTATCAAGACCAAGTCTTTAAAATTTTAGATCCTAAAAAAACCACAGTCGTTTTTAATAGCACATGGTTAAGCAAGTTAACGGCTACGGACATCGTCAAACTAACAGCACACTATACCGTTGCTAGAATGCTCGAAAGAGATGACTTTTCCAAGCGATTCAAAGGCGAACAGTCTATTAGCCTTCACGAATTTTTATACCCACTTTTCCAAGGCTATGATTCGGTAGAATTAAAAAGCGATATCGAAATGGGCGGAACGGACCAAACGTTTAACCTGCTCATGGGCCGACATCTCCAAAAAGAATACGGACAAAAGCCACAAGGCGTCATCACAGCCCCCATTTTAGAAGGGCTAGACGGCGTCCAAAAAATGAGTAAATCTCTCCATAATCACATCGCCATTTTAGACACTCCCAAAGAAATGTTCGGCAAACTTATGTCCATTCCTGACGCGCTCATGCCAAAATATTATGATCTTCTTACAACGTTAGATTTCTCATCAGAAACCCACCCAAGAGACGCTAAAATCACACTAGCAAAACACATCGTTACGCGCCTCCACAGTGCCGAAGAGGCAGAAGCAGCCTATGAAGAATTCTTGCGTGTTTTTTCACAAAACCAAATCCCAACAGATATTCCCGAAACCACACTGGTCACAGACATAAGGCTAGATCAATTTTTAATAGACAATAAAATGGCGCCTTCTAAAAAGGAAGCCCATCGCTTAATTCAACAAGGTGCCGTAACAGTAGATGGAGAAAAAGAAACCGATCCATTCAAACAATTGGCAACCACTCAAAACTATCTAATCAAAGCAGGAAAAAGAAACTGGATACAGATACTCGCATGAGAAAACTACTAGTCACAAGCGCTCTACCCTATGCCAATGGCCAAATTCACCTAGGGCATCTCGTCGAATACATTCAAACCGATATTTTTGTTCGTTATCAAAAGCTCATCGGAAACACCTGCTATTACATGTGCGCAGACGACACCCATGGCACACCGATAGTCATCTCAGCAAAACAACAAAACATCACGCCAGAAGCCCTCATCGCATCCATACATAAAGACCATGTCCAAGATTTCAAAGCCTTCAACATCAGCTTCGATCATTACGGTTCCACAAATTCAGAAGAGAATCGATGCCTGGCCGAAGAAATCTTTCTAAATGCAAAAGAAAAAGGCGCCATCTACGAAAAAGAAATCGAACAATACTATAGCGAAGCAGATGCCATGTTTTTGCCCGATCGTTTCATCAAAGGAACCTGTCCCAAATGCAAAACCGAAGACCAATACGGAGACTCGTGCGAATCCTGTGGTGCAACGTATGCCCCAACAGATCTTATCAATCCCAAAAGCACTCTCTCCGGCGCCGAGCCCATTCTAAAAAAATCAACACACTATTTCTTTAAACTCTCCCAATTTTCTGAGCAATTACAAACCTGGATCAATAGCGAAGAACATCTCAAGCCAGAGCTACAAAATAAACTTCAAGAATGGTTTAAAACAGGCCTGCAAGATTGGGATATTTCACGCGATGCACCTTATTTTGGATTTAAAATCCCAGGCACAACCGATAAATATTTTTACGTCTGGCTAGACGCTCCCGTGGGCTATATTGCAACAACACAAAAATGGTGTCGCGAAAACGATATTCCGTTTGAGCCTATATGGAAAAATAACGAATTCGAAATCCACCACTTCATCGGTAAAGACATTCTGTATTTTCATGCACTATTTTGGCCCGCCATGCTCATGGTCTCAGAGTATAATCTGCCTAAAAAGCTACACGTTCACGGCTTCTTAACCATCAACGGCGAAAAGATGTCCAAAAGCAGAGGGACTTTTATCACAGCCAGACACTATTTAGAGAAATTTAGCCCAGAATTTTTACGGTATTATTACGCCGCAAAATTATCAGGAAGTATTGAAGATATTGACCTCAATATGGAAGATTTTATCTATCGTGTAAACTCTGACATCGTGAATAAAGTGGTTAATATCGGAAGTCGTCTAGGTTCCATCGTCACCAAAAAACTCAACGAAAAATTAACAACGATTGATAAAGCCGGTCACGTGCTACTCGATGAAATAACCGCAGAAAAAGAGTCGATAGCAGCCTGTTATGAAGCCCTAGATTACGCAAAAGCAATGCGCAGTATCATGGCTTTAGCCGACAAAAGTAATAAATATATCGACGAAAACGCACCGTGGTCAGTAGTAAAAGACTCTCCAGAACAAGCCGCTATTATCTGTACCACTGGCCTAAACGCACTCCGGCTACTCACCATTTATTTAAAACCCGTCATGCCAGAGCTGACACAAAAAATAGAAGCCTTTTTGAATATCCCTGCACTCACTTGGCAAGACTTAGACACATGCCTAGAAAACCATACGATCCAGCCTTACGAACATCTGGCGCAACGTATTCCTGTTGGGACTGCGCTCTAAGTTAAAGCGCTTGGGTTTCTAATAAACAAAGGCGAAATAATATAAAGCCCAACGCATCCTAAAAACAGATGTGCAAATATGGCCGTATAGTCTGAAAGAATCGGGATAATGTGAGAAAGAGATAGAATCGTGAGAACAAAAACAACAAAGCTAGGTTTCTGAAAAAAGCGTAAAAACGTTTGTTTTATTGCCTGATTATGGACATAAGGGATTTTTGAAATCATTAAAAGTGAAGAGGCAATCACTATAAAAATAAAAATAAACGGCTGAGATAATTGATCCGAAACGCTAGCCAAAACAATTAAGGACGCACCAACAGGAGAAGGAATCCCTTGAAACAATGCAGAATGCCCCCCCGTTGCAGAAAAACGCTTTAAACGATAATGCACGCAGCCGTAATAAAATAGACCAAGTACAAGGCCAATGAGCGGCGAGTACGCCATCGTGGTTTCTGAAAAAACAAGCCAAATAATAACGGCGGGGGCAAACCCAAAGCAAACAAAATCTGCCCGAGAATCTAGCTTAGCCCCTAATTCTGATTCCACTTGTAACTTGCGCGCAACGCTGCCATCAATGCCATCTAGAAAAATACTAATCAGTACCAACATGACAGCACGGGATAAGTGATCTTGATAGGCAGAAACTATAGCAAAAACACCGATCAAGAGATTACCTGTAGAAATGGCATTGGGAATTAATTTCTTAAGAGAGTATTTGGCTTTTGACACATCTCCATTGGCTTTTTCTAGCAATAATTGCCACGAAAATTTTGCTAAATAATCTAAAAGGGACCATATCGTAATTGCAACGGTTAACGTAATCAGTCCTTGCACGACCCACTGTGGCCAAGACAGAACCCAAAGCTGCACCTGCCGAAGAGGGTACAAATAAAAAGGGATTTTGTGTCCAAGGGGTACGTGTACACGGGCAAGCAAAATGCCACAGACCGGAAACGTAATCGCGGTCTTAATTTTGCCCGATAAATTAGCCGAAATAATATGACCTTTTTTAGCAGAAACAACTCGCAAGGCCATAATCGCAAATTCCCGAGCCAAAATAATAAACACCGGAAACGACGAAATGGCTTTCATTTCCAAGAGAGGTAAAAAGAGTAAAACAAGAATTTTATCCGCAAGAGGATCGAGCACTTTGCCTGTGTCAGAAACGATATTAAATCGACGTGCAACCCAACCATCTAAATAATCGGTCGCGCAGACAATGATAAAAAGTACGATAATCCAAAGTTGGGAGACCACGCTACGAAAGGGCGTCACCCAGAAGATAAAGACGACACCCAAAATACGCATCAGCGTAATAATATTGGCAAGCTGACTACGATCAGCAAATGAATCTTCTCTATAGGACATAAGGGTTACCTCAATATCTTATTAAATAGCGGTTAAATCAAGCTGAATTTGTTGAACAAGCGCCTCTGGGCCTGAAAAAACCATTTCGCCTCGAATTTTCTTGGTTAAAAAAACAGCTAAATCTTGACCATATAATACCTGATCAAAACCCGGAATATGGACTTCTACTACAACTGCATGTTCACCAAAAGTCGGCTTCTTGCCAATATAAATAATAGCGGGAAGCGATTCTTTTTTAATTAAAACAGTTCCGGCGTAAACTCCCAATTTTGGAACAAGTTTATGTTTCGGGAGTTGAAGGTTTGCCGTAGGAAATCCCAGTTTTTTCCCACGTCCCTCACCGTGTACTACGTTGCCTATAATTAAATAGGGGTGACCCAATAATGCAATGGCCTTGTCAAACTGACCTTCAAGTAAATACGTGCGGATATCAGAACTTTTTACGACCTGACCCTGATAGGCGTATGGAGGAATTTGAACAGTTTCAATACCGTGTCCCGTCGCCCAGTTTTGCAAGAAAGCAAAATCTCCTTTTCCGCCTACACCAAATCGATAATCATAGCCGACGATTATTTTCTTAGGAGCCAGCTGATGAAAAATAAGGGCTTCTAAAAATACGGTAGGCTCTAACTGAGAGATTTCTTTTGTAAAAGGTAAATGAATGACCTGAGGAAAAAGATGGCGCAGTTCTGGTAGGGTAGAGAGCACTTCCAAAGACGTTTTTTTGCCGAGAACCAAAGCCGGGTGAGGACTCAGCGTAAGGAGTGCCTGACAGTGAGAAGCAATCGCCATGTGCCCCCGATGTAAGCCATCAAAAACACCCAGGCCTAAGGTATGAATGGGTGTTTCGGGAACGCCAAATAATGTGATATTAAGGGCACTCATAAAAACACTTTGATTCAATCAATTCTGGCGTAAGAGACGCATACTCTATTGCCTGATCACAGGAATACGATCCACTGGACACACGTCGTAATGCGGTAAGATGTCCAACGGTGCCAATCGCGATAGCCAAGTCTTTGGCCAACTGACGAACGTAGGTGCCTTTTGAGCACCAGACCGTAAACCAAGCCAACGGTGTTTGGCCAACAATAATTTGATCGATACGCAACTCATAGATATGGATCGCATGGGCTTTCACTTCTATTTCAATACCCTTGCGTGCCAATTTATAAAGGCGAACCCCTTTTACTTTTTTAGCAGAAAATGCAGGGGGAAATTGTTGCAAATCCCCTTTGAATTGAGATAATACAGACTCTAGTCGATCTCGAATTTCGTCTTTTGTAGAAATCGAAAACGTGTCATCTGTCGAAAGAATAGTGCCTTCATGATCCAACGTATCTGTTTCAACCCCAAGTACCATGCATGCAGAATACACTTTGGGTAAATCCTGAAATGATTGTATTTGGCGCGTATAGTCGCGGCCCATAGCAAGTATTAAAAGTCCTGAAGCAAACGGGTCTAATGTGCCAGCATGTCCAACGCGTTTAATGCCTGTTAATGCCCGAACACGACCCACAACCCGAAAAGATGAAATCCCAGGAGGTTTATCTACTAATAAAAAACCGTCTGGCATAGGATTTAGGACACATAAAAACTTGGATCAGGCAAAACATCTTCAAGTTTTTTGCACATCTGCTCCATCGTTTCTTTTAACAAACCTTCAACGATAATACCCGAAGCTCTGTGATGCCCGCCACCACCAAATAGGGCCGCAAATTTCGAAACGCTAAACGTAGATTTAGATCGCAAACTCACTTTTATAGAGCCATTTTCCATTTCTCGAAATACCAGTGCAACTTGAATGCCCGATAATTTCCGAATAAATTCAATCAGCTTAATATCACCTTCACGCACTTCTTTTGGTATGCTGGTAAACGCATACTCTTTTCGGACTTGAAGACGTTCTAGCCCCACCCGAAGTGTTGCATACGATGCTTGAGAATAGCTTTCATACATTTGTTCTGTAACATAATGCGCGCGAGCGTTAGCTTGAACAAGTTGGGCACAAACCCGAAATGTTTGAGGGGAGACATTGGTATTGGTGAAGCATCCGGTGTCAAATAAAATGGCAGCATAAAGGCATGTTGCGATATCAGGCGTAATCGTCCATTTGAGTTCAGAAAAGATCATACAAGACAGCTCACCTACAGATGAAATATCTTCAACCAAATTCACATTTCCAAAAAAAGTATTATCCGTATGGTGATCGATATTAATTACAGTCATGCTATTTAAATCTAGCTTAAGAGAGTCGATATTTTTTACGCGTGAAAGATTAGAGCAATCTAAAACCAAGAGCGTATCAAAATCTTTAAACTTCGGAAGATTTTTCTGTACTGCAGAAAGTCCGGGTAGAAAATCAAATTGGTTATAAAGCTTGTCTGCTACAAAAATATAGGAAGAAATACCTTGTGCTTTAAGCTGGTGCGACCATGAAAGCGCAGAGCCAATGGCATCTAAATCAGGCTGTTGATGCGTCAAAATCAAAACGCGAGAGGCATTGAGTAAATGATGATTTAAATCTTGGAGATTCTTGCGATCAGTCATTGCCAAGTTGATGCAGTTTTTTAAGAATTTCGGTACCCTTCTCAAGAGAATCGTCAAAGCAAAAGCGCAGGTTAGGTACTTTTTTGGTCTCAAGTACTTTTCCTAATTCATAGCGAATGAATTTGCATGCGATTTTTAATCGCTTGAGCGTCAATTCTTTCGCCGCATCATCTCCAATTTGGCTGTAATGAATCCATGCATGTTCTAAATCAGGGGAAACACGAACACGCGTAATACTAATAAACCCAATATGCGGGTCATTAATACGACGATGCAAGATATCAGCAATTTCTTTTTGTATTAAAGTCGAAAGACGATCTATGCGAGACACTTAGGCCAGTTTCTGGACGTGCTTTTCTTGCCTAGTTAAACAGACCACAATATCGCCCTCGGCAAGGCCATTAAAATCTTGCAAAACAAGGCCGCATTCAAATCCTGAAGCGACTTCTTTAACATCTTCTTTAAAGCGCTTTAAAGACTCAATTTTGCCACGATAAATCTCTGTTTTTCCGCGTAAAACATACGCCATATTATTGCGTACTACTTTGCCAGAAAGAACATAAGATCCTGCAATAACACCCACTTTAGAAAATTTGAAAAGCTGACGGATTTCAATTCTAGCCGTCTCCACTTCTTCAAACTCAGGTTTGAAAAGACCTTGAATCGATTTTTTAATATCGTCCATAATTTCATAAATAATATCGTAGGTTTTAATCTCAACATCTTCATCAAGCGCAATTTTAGCCGCTTCAGGTCGTAGCTCAACATGAAATCCAATAATAATGGCAGAAGATGCAACCGCTAACATAATGTCGTTTTCGTTGACTTCGCCGGTCGCTGCGTGAATCACACGAACAGAAACTTTATCGGAAACAATTTGATTAATCGAAGCGACAATAGCTTCCAAAGAACCATGAACATCGGATTTAACAATCAGGTTCAATGTCTGAACTTCACCCTCTTGGATTTGTTGAGACAAAGAAGAGAGAGACACATGTTTAGTACGAGAAGCGTAGGCTTCAGACAGTCTTTCTTCTACTAACTCTTTACACGCTTTTTCATTTTCGCAGACTTCTAAAAGACTACCAGGGCTAGGCACTTCTGAAACGCCTAAAATTTCAACCGGTGTACCAGGAAGGACTTCAGTCACAGTCTCCCCATGATCATTAATTAAAGCGCGGACTTTTCCATAAGTATGACCAATGACGAAATGGTCGCCCACACGCAATGTACCCGTCTTCACAAGAATCGTCGCGATAGGTCCTTTTTTGCGGGACAATTTTGCCTCGATAACCACGCCTTTGGCGAGACGATCCACACTGGTTTTGAGCTCTAACATATCAGCAACCAAGATAACCATTTCAAGTAGCGTATCAATACCTTGATTTTGTTTAGCAGAAATAGGCACCATAATGGTTTTGCCACCCCATTCTTCCGCAACAAGTTCATGTTCTGTAAGTTGTTGTTTAACGCGATCAATATCGGCGTCTGGCTTATCAATTTTATTGATAGCAACAATGATAGGCACCTCGGCGGCTTTAGCATGGTCAATAGCTTCTATCGTTTGAGGTTTTAAGCCTTCGTCTGCAGCAACAACCAAAATAACAATATCCGTTACTTGTGCCCCACGGGCTCTCAATGCGGTAAATGCCTCGTGACCAGGCGTATCCAAGAAAGTTAATTTTTTACCAGACACGTCTACTTGATAAGCCCCAATATGTTGGGTGATGCCCCCTGCTTCTGTATCAATGACATTGGATTTTCGAATCGTATCCAACAATAATGTTTTGCCATGATCGACGTGGCCCATAATTGTAATAACCGGAGGCCGCTCAACTTGGCCTTCTTCATTGTCTTTTTCATTCACCATTTCATGAATATTTTCACGAAGCGTACGCGCTGCTGAGGCTACTTCGGCATCAGAACTTTCTAGAATAACATTAAAATCAGAAGCCAGATCATGCAGCGTTTGTAAATCAAGATCAGAGTTAAGATTTACTAGAAGTCCACGTTTAAGTGTAGCTCTCATGACATCGCCCAAGCTTACCTGGGTGAGATCACAAAGTTCTTGAACGGTTAAATGATCGCCATCAAAAGTGACAATGCGAACTTCACTGGCCTTGTCTTCAGGAGTTTCACCCTTAAAAAGACCTTGTACTTGGTCAACAACAACAGATGAAAGTTTGGTGTTAGGGGACTTAACTTTAATATCGACATCAGCAAGAAACCGAATGAGTTCTTTTGGAGATGTTCCTAGCTTTTTAGCTAAATCAAAAACTTTCACAATTAGGATCCTTTTAACTAATTACCGCTTGTTATTATAGTAAGCTTTCAAATGTTCAACCTGATCAGGAGTTAAAATGCTCCGAATAGTGCTGATTTCAACATTTACCTTTTTCGCCTCATCAATCAAATCTTTGGTTTTTATCTTAAGAAGCTTAGCAAGTTCCGATACCTTAAGTCCGGCGTCCTCTTCTTCAGGTTCTGGGGCTAGTTTAAAATGTGTGACGATAGGCTCTGGCGCAGCCGCTGCTACTTCCTTTATTTTTTCTTTCTCAAGCTGAACTTTTTCCATCAAAGAAAGACGTGCCTGTCCCATAATTTCAGCTTCGCGTGGTGCAAAATCAGTTTCGCTTAGAATGTCTAATTTCCAATCGGTTAATTTTACGGAAAGACGAACGTTAATGCCATTCTTGCCAATAGCAAGTGAGAGTTGATCGTTAGGCACAACAACAACCGCAGATTTATTAACATCATCTTTGATCACAACACGACTAATTTTTGCAGGTTTTAATGCATTAGCAATAAAGGTAGCTGGATTTGTATCCCACTCCAAAACATCAATTTTCTCATTACCCAATTCTCTAATAATAGACTGAATCCGGCTTCCCATATGTCCAACACACGTACCAACAGCACCAATCGCAGGGTTATTGGTTTTGACCGCAATTTTAGAGCGTTGTCCTGGTTCCCTGGCAATACTCATGATTTCAATAATGCCATCTTGAATTTCAGGAATTTCAAGTTCAAATAATTTCTTTAAAAACCCAGGGTGTGTACGTGAAATTTGAATAAAGGTTCCACGAGAATTTTTATCTACGCCTATGACATACACCCGAATTTTTTCTTTTGTTTGAAAGAGTTCTCCAGGTATTTGATCACGGCTAAATAAAATCGCTTCAACACGGCCTAAATTAATAAGATAGTTTCTATTCTCAACACGCTGAACTGTACCCGTAATAATCGTATCGATTTTCTCTTGAAACTCGTCAAAAATAACGGTTTTTTCGGCTTCTCGTATCCGTTGAATGATAACTTGCTTAGCGGTTTGTGCTGCGATGCGTCCGAAGTCAGTAGGTGTTACATCAAACAAAACTTCGCCACCAATCTTAGCGTCACTATCTACCAAAATGGCCTCTTCTAAAGAGATTTCCATGTCTGGATTTTCTGGTGTGGTAACAACGATCTTGTGGTGATAAATATTGGCTTCGCCAGAAAGGGGGTCTAGATGAGCGTTTAAGATAGTTTCGTCATGGAATTTCCGTCTACATGCAGAAACAAGTGCTTGCTCAATAGCCGAAATAATAACAGAACGAGCAATGCCACGCTCAGACTCAATTTGAGCCAACACCTGGTTAAAGTTGTCAATTACAATCATCTGAATTCCTCGAGAGTTTGAAGTATGTTAGTGCGAATTTTAGCTCATAAATAGCAAAAAAGCGGGAAACCCCCACTTTTCGAGAAGTGTCTAAAAACAGCTTCGAATAGTAACAGCCCCCCCTTTGCTCGTCAAGTAACCCTTGACCCCGTATGTGTAAATACGTAATTCTATGCCCACGATATTATGGAGGAAAAATCATGATCATAGTAACCGGTGGTGCAGGATTTATTGGCAGTGCTTTTGTCTGGAAGTGTAATCAAGAAGGCCGAGAGGACATCCTCATTGTAGATACATTAAAAACTTCAGAGAAGTGGCGTAATCTAGTGGGGCTATCTTATGCCGACTATATTCATAAAGATGTTTTTATAGAAAGGCTGATCGACGGTGATTACGACGAATCCGATATAGAGGCCATCGTGCATATGGGGGCATGTTCTGCGACTACAGAATTAGATGCGGATTATCTCATGGAAAATAATTACCGATACACACAAATTTTGGCTGAATGGTGTGTCGACAATGATGTCAGATTTATTTATGCAAGTAGTGCCGCAACCTATGGTAATGGCGAAAACGGTTTTGAAGATAATATAGATAAGCTGTCGGCGCTCAGACCCATTAACCGATATGGATATTCAAAGCAATTTTTTGACTTGCAAGCTATGCGATCGGGCCTCTCAAAAAATATCGTGGGACTTAAATTTTTTAATGTCTTTGGGCCCAACGAATATCATAAAGATGACATGCGTAGTGTCGTCTGCAAGGCACATAAACAAATTCTAGAAACAGGCGAAATTAAACTTTTCAAATCGTATCGAACGGACTATGTCGATGGCGGTCAAAAACGAGATTTTGTATATGTGAAAGACTGTGTGGAAATCATGTGGTGGCTGCTAAATACCCCAACGTGTCATGGTGTTTTTAACATCGGTACAGGGCAAGCGCGCACATGGAACGAGTTGGCATCGGCCGTATTTGCAGCCATGAATATCACGCCAAATATAACCTATATCCCCATGCCAGAATCTATACAAAGCCAATACCAATATTTTACCCAAGCCAGTATGACGAAGCTCCAGGACGCAGGATGCCCCATAAGGTGCAGACCGTTAGAAGAAGCCGTTCAAGATTACGTCAAGACCTATCTCAATAGCCAAGCGTATTTGGACCTGGTATAATCCCGAACCGCATACATTTTTATAAATAAAGGATAGCACTCATGAGAAAATTCCAACTATTAACACGTTTTTTCCCCAATTTAAATTGTGATTTAGGCATCGATTTAGGTACAGCCAATACGTTAGTTTACGCACAAGGACAAGGCGTTATCATTCAAGAGCCGTCTGTTGTTGCGCTCGATAACAAACGAAATATCGTTCTAGCGGTTGGTGATGAAGCCAAACGCATGATCGGTAGAACGCCAGGAAATGTAGTAGCTGTTCGTCCATTACGAGACGGCGTTATTGCTGATTTCGATGTAACAGAAACAATGCTTAAATACTTTATTCGTAAAGCACTCCCAGGCAACATGTTCTTTGCAAGACCACGCATTATTGTAGGCGTGCCGTCGGGCATTACGGGCGTTGAAAAGCGTGCGGTGTTAGATGCCACGTATCATGCTGGAGCAAAAGAAGCGTATCTAATCGAAGAGCCTATGGCAGCCGCTATTGGTGCAAATCTACCTGTGTCGGATCCTGCAGGAAGCATGATTGTAGACATCGGTGGTGGAACAACGGAAGTCGCTGTTATTTCTCTGGGCGGCATTGTTGTTTCTAAGTCAATTCGTGTTGCGGGCGACGAAATGGATGAAGCCATTATCAATCATTGCAGAGATAACTATCGTCTTTTAATCGGAGAAAGAACTGCAGAAGAAATCAAAATAAAATTAGGATCTGCCTTCGAAACAGGAGAAGAGCAGACGCTAGATATTAGAGGACGTGACTTGGTTTCTGGACTACCCAAAACATTTACACTGACCAGTAGCGAAATCAGAGAAGCATTGAGAGATACCGTTAAAATTATTGTAGAAGGAATTCGTACCACTTTAGAAAAAACACCTCCAGAATTATCCTCCGACATCATGGACAGAGGCATTACACTTGCAGGCGGCGGCGCTTACTTACGTGGACTCGATCAATATATCCAAGCCGAAACAGACATCGCAGTACGTATCGCCAATTCTCCGTTAGAATGCGTGGCATTAGGAACAGGAATTGCATTGGATGAAATAGACATTCTCAAGAAAGTATTGATCTCAGAATAACGTGGGGTCTTCGTGACAACACAAAGCCCATTTTTTAAACACGTTCAACAAGAAAAAGTGCTGGATCCGGTCGTAGTAGAAACGCTACGGCCACTTTCTGACCACCAGATTTTTCAAATACTCAGAGACCAATATAATCTTCCAGAAGACCAGCTTGTAGACTGGGCAAGGCGACATCATCCCGATATCTTGCAACCAACGACCCATCTATTTCCTGATAATGAGTTGCATACAAAATTCGAAAGGGGTCTCTATCGACAACACCGTTTTTACCCCATTTATGAAACCGAAGATGCCCTATGCATTGTCCTAGATAATCCCTTCAATCCCATTTGTGACATCTTAGAAAAACAATTTCAAAAGCCAATTCAGAAAATTCCAATACCTGTTTTGAAATTAGAAGACTACTTAGACGGAACACTTGCAAAAGAGCCCGTCTCAATTCTAAATACCATCATAGAAGCGGCGATTTACAAACAAGCGTCAGATATTCATATCTTTAAACTAAATCAAAAAACCCAAGTGAAATTTCGCTTGCATGGGCAACTCTATGCATTTCAAGCCTATACAGGCAAAGAAGAATCCCAACTACACGCACTCATTAAGTTTCATGCACAAATGGATATTTCAGTAGTGACACAACCCCAAGATGGACGTCTTCACATGACCTATCGAGGCAATGAATACGATATTCGAGTGGCCTCACTTCCAACAGTCTATGGAGAAGATTTTGTTCTGAGAATTTTCAATCAATCAGGGACTTCATTCCAAATAAAATCTCTGGGACTTTCAGTTAAAATAGAGACCCAGTTTCGAGAAATGCTAAAGCAACCAAACGGCCTCATTTTAGTAACAGGTCCGACAGGTTCAGGAAAAACAACCACACTTTATGCCGCATTGTCTCATCTACTTCACACACAAAATAAAACCATTGTGACATTGGAAGATCCTGTAGAAAGTATTTTAGAAGGCGTACGCCAATCGCAAATCAATCCCAAAATTGGCTATGATTTTGCAAAAGGGCTAAAGGCCGTTTTAAGGCAAGATCCCGACATTATCATGATTGGAGAGATACGTGACAAGCAAACGGCACAGATTGCTATTGAGGCGGCGTATACTGGCCATCTCGTGCTTTCAACGCTACATACTGGAGACTGCGAATCAACACTGATGCGTCTTTCTACTTTTGATCTAGATCCTTTTTTAGTAGGCCATGCGCTAAGAGGCATTGTGTCGCAACGACTCGTGCGAAAACTATGTCCAGAATGCAAGCATGCAGGCTGCGTCACGTGTCATTACACTGGATTTCAAGGGCGTATTCTACTCACAGAAAGCCTATCGTGTGTCACAAAAACACCCTCTCGCGAGGCCTTGAATGATCCCAAACAGTTTATAAAAGAAGCAGACTATATTTCATTTCAAGAAGATATAGAGTCCAAAGTTCAATCTGGATTACTGAGCCCGCATGACGCCTTCTGAGTGCGCCAGCCGCCTCTTAAAAGAAGAAATCGGTATTATTCCTTGTGACACGCTCTGGGGCCTAGTTGCCATCGTAACGCAAGCGACAGCGACACGACTAAATCTCATTAAAAAACGCTCACAAGAAAAGCCCTTTTTATGTCTTATGTCCAGTTTTGAAGAGGTGCAAAACTATGCCGAAATTAACCCCGTACATGAGCAACTTATTCTTTCTTCATGGCCAGGGCCTACGACCTTTGTTTTCTCCAAAAAAAAGACAGTTCCAAACTGGATGACAGGCGGAAAAAATACCATTGCCATTCGCGTTCCACAAGACGCTTTCCTGCAACAGATACTAGTAGAAGTAGGTCAGCCTATTTTTTCTACTAGTGCCAATTTTGCAGGCCAACCATTCCCAAAATCTTTAGAAGAAGTACAGGTCGAATTGCGACAACAAGTAGACTTTATTTTCCCAAGTATAAAACATCTGAGTAGTGCTTCTACGATTATCGATTTAACACAAAATAAACCCCAGAAAATCCGATGAAAGTTTATTATGACTCTTTTAAATCAGCTTCTTAAAATATGCGGTTCGATGAAACGCTTCTTGCTAAGAAAGAACGGTGTATTCGTATATACGAATGGCAAACCCCAGGCATTACCTATCCAGAAAAAAGACCCTTACCAGAAGATCTACATCATCTGGATCATTCAACCCGGATAACAGGTGGCGGTATTGTATTTCACAGTCCAGGAGATGTTGTCATAACGGTAATGGCCCAACTTGATGACCCCGATTTTCCCTCAAAATTAAAAGAAAAGCTCTATCGAATCACAGAGTGGATTCAAACTTCCCTCAAAACGTGTGAGGTCTATGCCGAGTTAAAAGAAACTCAGGGCGTAGAAAAAAACCTGCAATTCTGCCAATCCTATTTTAGTCCCTATGAGCTTTATACAGAGGACGTAAAAGTCTGTGGGCTAACCCTCAAAAAATATCGAGAGTATTTTATCTTGCAAGGGATCCTGCATCTTGCAAACTCTGAAGATTATTTTGGAGATCTCCCGAAAACATATGCTCCCTTCTTTTCAAAAGGAATTCTCCCCAGAAAGACAGCCGAAGAAGTTATTCAGGCGTTAAAAACTACGCCGCTTCTCGATTCAAAACTTTAGCCGTAGTCTCAGCGTCTTTACGAAGTTCTTCTTGAATCCGTTCCCGAATCTTTTTGGGGATCTTAGTTTCAATATACTTATCTACAATCTCAGCAGTAATGACGATTATAGATTTTTCGGAACTAGGTCCTTCATACATAAAATCAAGCATAAGTTCTTCGACAATGGCACGCAATGCACGCGCACCGACCTTTCGAGTCGCTGCAATTTTTGCGATACGCTTCAAAGCACCTTCATCAAAAGACAAATCTATATTGTCCATGGCCATCAATTTTTGGAATTGTTTGGTAACCGCATTTTTGGGCTCAGTCAAAATCTGGACTAACGCTGCTTCATCAAGTTCATGAAGAGGGGCCAAAATAGGAAGCCGGCCGATAAGCTCTGGAATGATGCCGAATTTCTGCAAATCTTCTGGCTGAATTTGTTCGTAAAGTTTACTCTTTTCTATGGGATCTGCTTTTTGGGTTTCAGTTAAAAATCCTAAATTCTTTTCATTGAGACGCGCTTGAATGACCTGATCGATACCTACAAAAGCACCACCTGTAATAAATAAAATATTAGACGTATCTACTGAAATAAATTCTTGCTGAGGGTTTTTACGACCGCCCTTTGTAGGGACATTTACGGTCGTACCTTCAAGCATTTTTAAAAGCGCTTGTTGGACGCCTTCCCCAGAAACATCACGCGTAATAGACGGATTTTCTGACTTTCTACTAATCTTATCTATTTCATCGATGTACACAATACCGCGTTGTGCTTTATCCAAATCATTATTGGCAATTTGAAGCAGTCGAAACAACATGCCTTCTACATCTTCACCAACATAGCCAGCTTCAGTTAATGTCGTAGCATCTGCAATAGTAAACGGAACATTTAATAATTTTGCCAACGTCTGCGCGAACAATGTCTTGCCAGTTCCCGTCGCACCAATCAACAAGATATTACTCTTTTGGAGCTCTGTTTCGGGGAGAATCGGCGTCTTCATATAGAGCCGCTTATAGTGATTGTAAACCGCAACAGAAATAATGCGTTTGGCCAAATCCTGACCAATAATATGCTGACTCAACGTCTTGTTAATCTCTTTAGGCGGCGGTAACGTCATAGCCTCTTCAGCCTTGAAGCTCGGTTCTTTTTTGTCTTGTGCGCCTACGGTCGCGTTGGCAGGACCTTGGTCTTCATTGATAACCGAGTTGCAAACGCCCACGCATTCATCACAAATATACACACCGGGACCGACAATAAGCCGGTCCACCATATTCTGAGGTTTGCCACAAAAAGAGCAGGAAATACCTGTGTTTCCCGACGTTGTTTCGGTCATTATTTCTTCAGCTTCTCAGCCTTAGAAGGGGATGTAATGATTTCATCGATGAGGCCATATGCTAACGCTTCTTCTGCGATCATGTAGTTATCACGGTCAGTGTCTTTTTCTACTTTCTTAACAGGTTGACCTGTATGGTGTGCCAAAAGCTCGTTAAGCGTACGCTTAATGCGTAATATTTCTTTGGTTTGGATTTCAATGTCAGTGGCTTGGCCTTGTGCACCACCCAACGGTTGGTGAATCATAATCCGAGCATGTGGCAACGCATAGCGTTTACCTTTTGCGCCGGCAGCCAGCAAGAATGCACCCATAGAGGCCGCTTGTCCCATACAAATAGTTGAGACAGGGGTCTTGAGGTATTGCATCGTGTCATAAATCGCAAGGCCAGCCGTTACAACGCCGCCAGGACTATTAATGTACATATACGCTTCACGGTCAGAATCTTCAGACTCTAAAAATAGAAGCTGGGCAATAATGTTGTTTGCAACAACGTCATCAATCGCATCTGTTAAAAAAATAATACGTTCTTTAAGAAGGCGAGAGTAAATATCGTACGCACGCTCTCCACGTCCAGTTTGTTCGATAACGGTAGGCACTAAAATTGACATAAGCTGATTCCCCTTTATACAGAAATTTTGGACTGCGCAATAATAAAATCAAATATCTTTTTCTGCTTCACCATAAAGGTCAAGTTCTCAAGCGTATCTGCTTTAGGATGTTTTTTGTAGTCTTCCAAGCTTTGAATCTCTGGTGTATTCCACTCTTTAATCTGCGCATCTAAATCTTCGTCACTGACCGTTACAGATTCTTTTTCTGCAATGGCTTTTAAAGCTAGCTCAGATTTAACGCGAGTGGTTGCGCTATCTCTAAACTCTTCCCGAATCGCTTCTTTTGTTTTGCCAGTGGCTTGTAAATACTGGTCAAATTTCATGTAGGATTGGCGTTCCATAGACGTTTTGAATTGTGACAAAGAATGGTCCATTTCACGCTCGATCATGGCTGCTGGAATATCAACAGTCATGTCTTGGATAATGGCTTCCATTAAATCCGCACGAAGTTTTTCTTCACTTTCTTGTTTGGCTTGTGCATCTAGGTTTTCACGAATGCGATCACGAAGCGCATCCATCGTTGGAAGTTGGCCCACTTTTTCTGCGAACGCATCATCCAATTCAGGAAGTGTTTTTTGACGTACTTCAACTACATGGACATCAAACTGAACTGTTTTACCGGCCACATCTTTTTGATAAAAATCCTCAGGGAAAGAAGCAGAAAAAGACGTGTCGGTTTCTTTCTGAAGACCCAATAACGCCTTATCAAACTCTTCGCCAAAATAGCCAGCGCCTAATTTAACGCCGACATTATCTCGGCTCCAAGCTTGTACAAGTTCGCCATCAACAGTCGCTTTTACGTTACAAAGCAAAATATCTTGATCCTGAGCAGGATGTTCTCCAGCGACATAATCAGCATAATTTTCACGAAGTTCTTGAATTTGTTCATCAAGTTTAGAAGCGGGTGCTTTGTCTGATGTGCGTGTCGCTTTAAGGCCCTTATATTTGCCTAGTTTTACTTCAGGCTCTACATCCACTGAGCATGTGAAAACAAGCGAAATCCCAGGCTCGTAAGGCGGGATCTGAACATTTTTAGGGAAATCAACAACCGGAAGATCTAACTCAGAAACAGCCGTTGTATAGGAGTGGTTAATGACATCAGGAAGGCTCTCTTGAACCAAGACATCCGTACCATAATGTTTTTCAAAAAGACCTCTTGGAATTTTCCCTTTTCTGAATCCGGGAATCCGAGCTGATTTTGACAGCTGTCTAAACGCTTTTTCTAATCCATTGTCAATCGCTTCAACCGGCACTTCAATCGTAAGATCTACTGTAAAACCATGACGCTTATTCTCAAGTATTTTCATCGTAACAAGATTCCTTTTATGAGCAGAGGGGGATTTTTGTGCCTAAAAAGTTTTGGAGCGGGATACCAGATTCGAACTGGCGACCTTCTGCTTGGCAAGCAGACGCTCTACCAACTGAGCTAATCCCGCACCATTTAGGAATAAAAAATATATCATCCGATTCTAGTTTTGCAAAGACACGTCCCAAAGTTTAGTGTGGGTTTCGTCTGTAGTCATCTCAATTCTCAGATCAAAATATTAGTATTTATCAAATGGTCATCAAATAAAAACTCTGTGTGAAACAATGTATAACGCCCCCATTCAGCCCCATTCATCAAATAACCATCAAATAAGATTTAGGCCCAAAAAGGAACATAGCTAGCATATTTTCTGGATTTGTTTGTTGGATCGTCTTCCTTAATCAGTTTTTCTTCAAGTGCATCTCTAATAATTCGAGAAGCAATCGCTGCATTCTGTTCATCAATTTTAAACCTATCTCTCAGAGATTGATTAGTCATTTTTTGATTTGAAACATATTTAAGACAAGCATGTTGATAGCAAGCCCTAATTTTCTCTTTTTTATCAGTAGCATTAAGTGTTTTATAGCTATATAAAATGATCTTAGTTCTTTTCTCTGTAACCATGACATTTATGGCAGGCAATTGGTACAACTCGTTATAATGAATGACCTTATCTAACCCGCTACCTTTTTCCTCGCAAAGCCCCATTCGCCGCATTAAATCTGCTAAGGATTCGTTTCGAGAAAGGTATTCATCAATGAATCTCTCGGGTGTAATAAGAGGAATTCCAGGGTTAGAAATTTCAATCCTATCAGAAAAAATTTCAATCATGGGAAACCCTTTTTCAAGAAAATCTTGATGTATCAAAGCATTGGCAACAATTTCCCGAATAGCTATTTCTGGGTACATTCTTGAATCTGTTCGGAAGGCTTTGCCTATTTCTTCATTGGCCGGAAGCTGACTATTTACCCAATCTACCAATCCTTCAAAACCAACGGCATAGCCCTTGGTTCCCATCTGCTCCCGAATAGTTTCAACCTTACTAACACCTTTATAGACAATAACTCGAACAGATTTTCTCTGTATCAAAGAAAAATCATCCAAATTTTTTGCAAATAAAATAGCACCCAGTTTGGTAATGGAATAACCAGTCGTTGCATTAACAATCAGTTTCTCAGATATGAATTTTTCAATTACGCCTTCTTGCGTTGAGGGGTATGGTAATTTTAGGCGCTCAAAATAAGTCTGAGTGTTTAATAAGTTAACAATATCTGAAGCCAACAGGTTTTCTTTAGCTATCTCCTCTTCAAAAGAGGTACTATTATTACGCCAAATTTTAGACTCCTTCTCGCGAAAATCAGCTAATTTTCTTGTGCTACTGCCTACCCTAACATACGCAATTCGCGAAAAAGTTACGGGATGTGTTTTCGCAGCAGGAATCATATACAAAGAGATAGGCTTATCTCCCTCATAATCAAATTCATATACTGAAAAATCAATTTTGGGACTAAGACGATTTACCAACCAATTTTCTAAATTTTCATTTTTTACTTTGGAGGACTTTGCTTTAAAGAGAGTGCCTACAATTTGATGTGTTCGATCTTGAACGCCAAAGACAAGATAGCTATAGGGTTGATTTTGCAAACAAGCACTATTTGATAAGGCAGATATATTCTCTCCGATTTCCTCAGGAGAATGAAAGTTGTGCTTAAATTCAATCCACTCGCATTCCTCAGAACGATTTGTTAAGTGGTTTACTAAATTGATGAGTTCTTCAGTATTCATGCCAAATTCCTTAGGTTACCAACATATCACGTAATACTCAGCGAGAGCCACTGATCCATCTGTTCAGCTAGAGAAAACAAAGCTTCTGGCGTCCAATACACATCCGAAATTCCACATTCTGCGACCAGCATATCCGTCAGATTTTGTATGAGCGGCTGAGCACCAGGATCGCTTGTATCCAACCGATAAAGACATTCTGTAAGCCAGGCTTGGTGGTCTGGATCTTGGTTTAAAAACAATCGACAAAATGCTGTTCTAAACTTGCGTCCTCGATAATGGGTGATGGCATAAAGATCTTTTGACTGCATGATGACGTTTTGAAGTCTCTGGCTGTCTTCCAAAACGGTGCGATTAAGGCTCTCGAAAACAGTTTCGTAAAGCTCATGAAACGCAATCGGATGGGCCAGTCGATCATAAACCACTTTGCCATCAGATTTGATAACGCCAGTATTTTGTAATCCCGTCCAAATCAGAGAAACGGATGCCTCAGGAATACCTTGCAATAGTAAGAAATTAGGAGAAAGTTGAAGCGGATAGAGACGCGAGATCTGTTCCAAGTCTGTTGGGTGTAACGTATTCATTACATAATAAAAATGAGGAGCGCCCAACGCATGGAAATCACGACTTTTCAGGCACGCTGTCCATTGCGTAACATCTTCCACAAGCCGATCACAATCAAAAGGCAACTCAACATAAGGAGACAATAGTCTAAAAAGAAACGCCAAAGAAATTTGGGGAGAGCGACTGGAACCAACATGAATTCCCTGAAGAAATTTCTTCGCAAAAAACCGTTCTTTTTCTAAAGGACTTAAAACCCTCGGTGGCAAAAGAACAGAAAGATAGGCGCGTCGCATCACATGGCAAAATGTCGAGAAAATACCTGGGCATTCTTGATCCAGTCCAAGCGTTGCAGCCACAATGGGTAACAACGAAAAGCCCTGATCTACCTGAGCCAATCCTGTTTTACTTGCAAGAACAAATCCCTCGGTATCTGTTTCCGAAGATTGCCGTATCGCACTTAGGAGGTGAGTGCGTGCCTCTTCTAATGCATCCACAGATACCCAAAGTTTTTGTCTAAAGACGTCAGGTTGTGAGTGTAAAACAGTCGTTGTTAATATCGGATCATACATGTGAAAGAGTAAAAGACTTTCTTGAAGGACACGATAACGCTCAGCAGAGAGATGTTCGGACGCAATCAAGTCATTCAAAACCGATTCCCGATACGCCTGATCAGAACTTAAAAGTGTTTGAACCAGTTGTTGTCGTATAAACAGAGAGCGGTTTTCATGAAGCAAGAGACTGGCCAGTGAACGCGTCGATAGTGTTTTAACCAAGGCTCTCAAAAATGTTTCATGTGGAACACGTATGGTTAATAAGTCATCAAAAATACGATGACGAACATCTTTAAAACCGTTCTCTTGAAAAAGAGCTGGAATAAAATATAAGAAAAATCGAGGCGGAAGGCCCATCAAAAGAAACGCCCACGCATCAGATCGAGGCTGTTGACGTACAAAGTCTACGATCACAGAAAAAAACCAAGTCAAATCAGCGTGCAACAGTTGTGCGTGAATAAAATCATGCCAAGCTGTCAGAAAGACCGTATGTCGGGTTTCAATAATTTGGTTAAAAAACCACGCCAATGCAACGGCACTATCTTCATTGGTATAAAAACGCTCTAAAAATCTAACCAGAAAAGGCCTAAATAAATCATGCCCATATCTTAAGAGAAGTCCCCCGTTTTCTGATACTAAAGCCTGGCAAAATGCGGAATATAAATAGCGATCTAAGGGGGACTCTTCCGCCAATAAAACAGTAAGATCATTAGAGGTTAAAAAGACATTCCACAGCGGGAAAAAGAGTGCAGAGCGATCGGCGGTTTTAAGCGCATCTACAATAAAATACGGGTCATTTTTTTGAAATAGGGAAGATAACAAATTAAGACGAATCGCATCGGTTAAAAAAGGCCTTTCTGCCAATAGTAATGCAATAGACTGCTTAGAAGCTGGTATGCCGAAATCTAAAAACTGTTGCGACAATATAAGTCCTTCAGATTCAGGTAAAAATTGAAGAAAAATACAAAACCAATCCAGACAAGTTACAAGATCAAGAGGCTGTGTCTGGAGGTTCAAAAGCCAAAGCGTGAAGCACTGGGTAATAAAGTGGTGCAAGTATAGTCTTGCCTGAGAATCAACAACCCGACTACACAACTCATGAAACAGGCTGGTTTGTTTTGGGCATCCTTCAAATAAAGTAAGAAGAACCGGATCGTCCCATGAGCTAGATCTATCGAGAAGCGCCTGTAAAAAACGATTCATAGCATCAGACTGACTAGAAAGCATCATAAACGCATGATGTATTAAGACCTCGTTTTCGTGCGCATTCTCGGGTTGTCCTGCACGTTGCGCCAAGGCGGCCATCAGACGTATTTCAATCGTCTCGTCTATCAACAGCGGTGCATCATAAATAACGTCCATAATAGGCGTCTCAAGTGGGGCCGTAGGGGTATGAATGGTAAGTAGTTCTGCGCAGAAATTTCTTAATTCAGGATGTGTAGAAATCAGCATATCTAATTGATCGTAACGTAAAAAGAAGTACATCGTATCCGTAAAGTAGGGGAGGGTAGAAAACGAAAGTGCTTCTTCGGGGAAATGTCGTAAATAACGGTATAAGACATAAGCCGTACAGAATAATGGCGCAGGTTTTTCTCTAAGCATCTCAAAAACAAGTGTCTGGAAAAGAGGTTCTCGCAATAAAATAATGGGGATACACGCATCGAGACACTGAAGCCCTGACTCTGAAAATAAAATAGCATCTACTAGCCAGACTTTAAGATTGGGATGGCCTTCCAAAATAGCTTTGAAAAATAAATCGGGAAATTGGCATAGAAATCCAGGTGCAATATCAATGGCTTTATCCCGATGATACGCCAATAAATGATAAAAGAATCGGCCTGTCCACACACAACATCGTGAAGCCAGATCCTCTTTTCCAGCACTAATAGCGTGTAAATATGAAAGACCTAATTGATAGAGTAAGCTTGGTAAATCTTCGTTCCCAAAATCAAAATGAGTCCACTCTGTAAAATCTAGTTGTAGCATTTCTGGTGCTTGTAAAACCAGTAAATGATGAGCCGGTAATACAACGGGGAAATCGGACCATGCAGACTCAGATTGCGTTGCTAGAAGTCGAATACAAAAGTCAGGATACTCTCGATAAAGACCCGACCAAATACGTACAGAATCGGGCGTTTCTTGAATTAAACGGGCTAGCTTATCGTCTGAAAAAGAGGCTTCGTGCAAAAGTAAAATAGCATCCAAAATCTGTGATAAAGTTTCCAGCCCCATCAGACCACTATATTTTGTAAATAACTCAGCCAATGCCCCGTCATAACGATTAAGAAGTTCCGCCAAATAAATAAGGCGGTACCGAACAGAAACACTCGAATACGCTGTAGGAATAGATTTGGAAATAAACGCAGGATCCTGGTCACAATACCTAACGATCACAGCGGCAGCACGTGCCCAAAATGCACCCGAATACAAAATAAATCGTTGTGGATACAGAACCAGACCCGCGCAAAGTCCTCGGCAGAGACGGTTCGTGGCGTCATCCAAATAACGAGCTTTTTCGGGCGAAAGTTCGTAAATACCAGCGCCAACTGCAGATAATAGTGGGATAAGAATAAGGAAAATATCTGACTCTTCTAAATTTTCTGAAGTCAGAGAAAGGATTTCTTCTGCAGGAAACCATCCTTTTTGAGCCCACTCATCACGATAGTTTCCAACAATTTGACAGGCGCGTCGCAACGATACTTCCGCTGAGCGCCCTTCCTGAACTGCCAATAAACTCTCCATTGCAAGTGAAGACAAATGCTCAAAATCTAAAAGAGGCTTACGTTGAAAATGCTGGGTCAATTGATACAAAGACGAAAGTAGTCCGCTGTCCGCATGCGACAACAATAAGTCAGGAGAGGCAGACAGCGCGGACAAACAATGGCCAAACGTTTTTAAGTAAACAGAGCTACGATAACGATCGTCTGAAAACTGCGACAACTTTGCTTCAAATACAGGAAGAACCAAGTCAAAATTGTATCTAATCAACGATAAAAACCCCGTTTGTTGCGGCAACGTAAACTGATCAAAAAAGACACTAGAAAGCGTATCCAGCGCATCTAAATCTGACGCTTGCGACAGCATTGCGTGGAGAATGCCAGACCGAGAGATTTCTGCCGCAGGCAGGCCTAGGGGGAGTGCTTGCATTGCATTTGAAAGGCCTTCATATAATGCGGAATCATATAAAGATACGGAACCAAAACTATCAAGAAAACGACACGTAATAGCGACAAATCGCAAATACATCTCAGGCTCGCGACAAGAAAATACTTGTAAAAAATCACCATAGTTCCGCGTCACACTAGCAATCACGGCCTTGTCTGCTTCACTAAATACAGGATTTTCTAAACTGGTTCGAGAAATACACTCTACAAAATGTGTGACATCAAGACAGAATTGAGCCGTAGGGGCATCGTCAGCAAATGCAGTCAGATCACTCGGCATAAATTTCCCCATTTTAACCAAAGGAAAAAGAAGGGTTTTTAGAAAATCTGGAAGCACGGATTGCACAATCGTAAGATGAGATAAACAGTCCGAAGAAGATAATGTTGATAAGCACGGAAGCAATTCCTCAAACTGATTAAAGTTGTAAAGTATAGGTAAAATGGAGCCGCGCACCACGTCATCGACATCTGTAAGAAAATACAAAACAGAACACCATTTAGCGCTATTTTCGGGGAACTCTAGAAAATCTAATAGAAGACAGAGATGAGAAAGTAAAAGAGATTGATAAGGGCTTAATAATTCCGACGAACCCACCAGATGTAACTCATGGGATAGACCTGCCTCTGAGCTTATTTTTCCAGAAAGAGAAGCTTGATTAAATGCGTCGGCTATAACATCAAAAACGGTATGATAAGGCTGAGGGAATAGTGCGTAAAAATGAGGCAAGGTGGTACTGCAATAAATCCGTAATTTTCGATGCGCATCTGGCGTGAGTGAAAGCTGGGCCCCATACCAAAAAAATACATCTGGAGACACGAAGAACTCATGAATAAACGGTTGATACGCTACCGTTAGTAATGGATTGGCGTGTACAGCTGTCGGGGGAATAGTTCGGACCATCGACAAAACATCCGATAGTGACATTGTATTCCTACTCTCTACCACCAGACCCGGACTCTCTTCCTCGATATCCTGATCAAGCCGTCGCTGAATACGACGCGCAACCTCTGATACAAGAACGCTTCCCGCCACTTCTTTTTGTCTTAAAAAATCATAAAACAAAGCAAGCTGAACGGTCGATAAAGAAAGCGCCAGAAATTCTTTGGCCATACTATCCGAAAGCCGGCGTACCAACGCTGGATCATAAGAACTCAAAAGCGCAAGTTGTGTAAACAAAACCTGACTATGAGGGATGCCGCAAACCCAAGCCTCTACAAATGCACGAGACAAAGATGCAAGCAGCTGTGGCGTTAATAACTTGGTAACAAATAAAAAAGAATCCGACGAGGCATACTGCTGAAGCGAAGCCGAAACGGCCAAAAGCCAATGCTGCTTCCAATGATAACTTGCAAACGGAAACAAAGGTGTAGACGAAAAAACAGACACCAAATCAGCTTTGTTTCTGATATCTTCTCCGGCTTGAGAAACATACTCTGTGAAAGACGCTAGAGCGGCAGGCTGCTGAGATTCGGGAAATAGGGCGCTGAGTAGAAGAAGTGATTCTTTTGCACGATATCTCGACGCATAACGCCCCTCGCTTTGTCGTAACAATGCAGACAAATAAGGCGTCAAAATCTGCTCCTCTAAAGTTTGAGGAACATAATGAAAGGTCAGCGTAAGGATCAACGGAGAATGCGTCATTTCCTCTGGACCCATATCAATCAGAAGCGATGTCCACGGTATCTCAGAATCTTGCAAAAGTAATTTGCGGGAATACCCCGACAGTGTATTTAAAAAATAGGGGCTATTTCGCCATTTTTCTGATGCAGACCATGTAGATGGGACGACAGAAAGAAGCTGCGTATCTACAAGCGATATAGCTTCTCCAATAGCCGAGCGAAACAGTGGTCGATTGGATCCCTTCACGATTTCAGCCATTCTGCGAATAATAGCCAGAAAGAGATCATTAGGAAGTCCTAAGCTCAGATAATGGATCAAGAGACCAGAAAAATGATAAACAGGCCGTCTTTCGGACGCGCACAAAATAGAAAGAAGCCACTGGCTAGAAGCGTCTAGGTCATGACTATTAATGTAGTGTCGTACATTTCTGAGTAAGGCGTGAAACTGATACACGACATCTTTTCGAACCAAATGGGACAGGGGAAATACGCCAAAAATAACTGTGGGAGCACTAAGAGATTGCATTAAAGAATAAACCCGATCCACTACACCTTGCGCCCAAAAAGCATGACACTGAGCCATTGAAACTTCTTGAGAAATCAGCTCAAAAAGAAGCGACGTGTTAGAGGCTGAAAAAGCAAAAGCAAGATCTTGCTTTTGGAAAAAAAACGTCATCACTCGGTGCATCGTTTCTTCTGAAGGACGGTGATAAAGTAACCGCGTTTCTTGAAAGCGTGCTTGATGTGCCTTCGATTGTTGAAACATCACCGTCAACTGGTCTCTCATGCCCTCAAAGACAGAGAGGTGTTCCTGAATACTACGTGCTAACCGTTGGGTAGTTTGGAGGTGGCCTGTAAAAAGTGGCTCAAAATCCAGAGGTAATCCATGATAAATTAAAATTTGCCGGACAGAAGATAGCGCGTCCTTTTTTAATATAGAGGCGCTAGAAAAAAGAGAGTCCCCTCGATACGTAAAAGACACTGATAATCGCAATCCCTCTAAGTACAAGGCTCTCAGATTGCAGCCCAATTCACCCATAAGAGGTGTCATACGCATCAGATGATCAATGCTTTCTTGAAACACCTGTAAGTGATGTAAGTAGCCATGTAACGTTGTATTTGTATCTCGGTCAGTTTGACCAGATATAAGCAGATCCTGGACAAGAGACACATGCGTTTCATAGTCTGACAGAAAGGCCAGCAAAAGATGGTGATAGTAATGCACGAGCGCATTTAGTTCTTGTGCGCACGGACGTGAGCAGGCGCGATGATACGCTTTAATAAAGACATCAAATCGACGCTGAATACTGGACGGAAGCGCATAAAGTAACGGGTTTTCCCAAAAATGTTTTCGACTCTCCTTTTCGGTAGGAATACTGACACGAAAATCCAGCAAAATCGGATCTAATCTCTGTAAAACCACCACCCCTGCAATACCCGGCCTAAAACGCAGAAAAAAACGTACAATTTCATGTTGAGACCGACAAGTCAGTAACGCCTGACGAGAAAAAATATCCAGATGCTTCTGCCATAACAAGCCAAGATCTTGCTTAAGCCACACATGTGAAGCAAATGCCCTACGCAGAAAAATAGACCGCGCCAAGCGAAAAAATTCTTGAAAGAACTCAGTGAAAGAAAAAACGAAGCGTGAATTCGGACGGTTGAGTAATAAAACAAGGGGAAGTAAAGAAGCTGTAGACCGTGTTTTTGTAGAGAGTGCAATAGGTCCTAATATATGCTCAAGAATTAAAAGTCGTTCTGGAAATTCCTCAAGGAGCTCAGGAAAAATAGAAGAACCCAATTGAAGCAAGAGTAGCTGAGATAGAAGCGGTTTTTCAGCCCGAGAAATGGGGTGTAGCCCAGAACTCATTTTCCAACCACCCGAACACGATTAAATCCAAAGAACGTCGCCATTTTTTTATACAATGCCGGCCCATCACGATCCGATTTTAGTGGCAATACAGACGCAAGATCGCGCAGTTGTTGCTGTATCAAAACAGGGTTTTTAAAGCTGGTAAATTTATAGTTTTCAAAGCCACTCAAACTCAAAAAATAAATATCCACATCCCAGGTCAAAACCGTTGCCAAAGCCCGATGTGTATACAAACTCTGTGGATTTTTTTCATCCAAAATCCCATGATTGATATGTGCATATACCGAATGGCCCGCTTCCAATAGCTGCCGGATATTTTCCAAATTAGAAGCAAGCGGTGCATCCTCATAGGAAATCGTATCTGAAAAAGCAATTTTCAAAGACCATTTTTTTGGCACAATAATCGGAAAAGAAAATAACTGATACACATACATGGGGCTAAGATCATGATATCGTGCGCCCAAAACCAATATCGGTCTCTCTACCTCTAAAGGAATCGGCAGCCCAGACGCATAACCAAACGCGCCGCGCATCTCAAAAAAATTACGAAAATAAGTTCGTAAATACCCCGCCTTACAACGACGACCCATAGCCGGCGCTACCCAAGAAAGGACATAAATAAAAAAAGCCCATAGGCCATAATAGGGAAACGAAGCCCAAATCCAAGCCCTCCCCCATCGTTTATGAGGATTAACTTGTTCAAAATGCCGAAGCTCACGCTCGCTATTTTCAAGCTCATTCAACTCATGTTGGGCTTTATCCTGTGCGGGAATAGTGTTCATACAGAACTCGATGAAATGCTGCTGTTGCCTTTATCCGTCAATAACCGTTGAATTTCTTGTTCCCGTTCTCTCAGTTTTTTGGCCATATCAGCTTTTGTTTTGACGCCCAAATTCCGAATATCATCCCCCGTTTTTACAGCTGAGTTCGGCAAGTCCGGCAGGGTTTTAGCGACTTCTTTCTCCGTTTTTGGTAAAGAGGGCATCTGAGAAATAATCGGTTCTGGAGACGTCGCTGGCTCAAAAGACCGAGACGAAGCAACTTGTTTGGTAGGCAGTGGAGACTCAATAACCACGCCCCTAGGTAAAGGTGTTTGTAAGACGGTAGGAGAAACAGGTTTCACACTTTCTGGTGTCGTTTCTTCTTCCATAGATTTTATAGGCGCAATCGGTTTCGCAACAGGCGCAATCGACTTAGATGCTTTAAGAATTGGAGGAACAAGCTTAGATAATTTAACAGGGGCAGCAGCCTCCTCTAAATCTGGTAGTTCATGACCAGTCCATTTCCCCTCGAGACCGTTAGACTCGCGCAAAGTATCCAAAGAAGACGCCGTTATTGTATCCAAATACTCAGAAAATAAATCTGGATTTGCGAACATCTTCTGGAGATCATCTCCGTCTAAAGACTTGATCTTAGCCATTGTCCTCTGCGTCTTTCGTGTCCTGCATATCCCGAAGTTTCTGTTCTTCTTCAAGGTAAAGCCGTTTAATCGAATCCCGTAAGTCCACACGGTTGTTTTCGATATGCTTCAAAAGATTCTGTACCCGCCCCTCAGATTCACGAAGTGATGATTCCCACTGTTTAATATGCGCCTGACTTCGTTTTTTTCCGGCATACGATCTTGCAAACGACAGTAAAATATTCAAAACCAAAAGCACTATAATAACAATGCCAACCCAGCCCGATAAAAATGCTCCAATAACTTCCATTTATAATCCCTCCATCACACTACGTACACGATGTGCTTGGTCTAGCCCAATATGTTTTTTAATATCTTGCAGGAGCTTAGTATACAATGTCCGTTTCTCAAAATCCCTAATCTGCTCAAACCCCCTGAGCTGTAGAAGCAATAAGCGAATCACAGATTCCGGAAACTGACTCAAAACAGTCACGCGCCACACCGCAGAGGGCAAACGAGACAATGCCGAAATCACCCGCCCCAACAACACTTTTAATTGCTGATTAAGTTCCGGAAACGCCGCAAAAAAAACATCCACAAACGCATAAAATTTCAAATGAATAAAAAAGCTAGCCTCATCTTTCATCGGGATATCCAACGTCCCAAATCCAGCAACAAGCCCCGTCAAAATCTTATCCAATTCATCAAGTTCATAATGCGCCGATAAACGCTGCGCTGCCACAACGCTTTGCGCCAAAGACGTCTTCGTAGAAATAAGTCCCGCCAAAATCTGATCCGTCTCTTTCACCAAAACAGCCTCAGGAACCTGAGACCGCTTCACCAAGACCCCACCCATCATCTCCGTCGTAGACGTTTCTTTCTTCTTGAAAAACCGATACAACTCCCGATTTTCCCGATACAAACGCTTCAATAAAACGCCACGCCGTTCGACAGACAAATCATCAAACACCTGCCCCAAAATCCACAAATCATCCAAAGACCCAACCAGTCCAACCAATTCAACATCCGAAATGCCAGCCACCCATTCCCGCTGCAACTCCCCAGACAAAGCAGAAAACACCTGCCCCCGAGCATTAGGCGCTGTAAACGCACCCAATAACGCAAGCACAACCTGCTTCTCCTCAGAAGACGCCACCGTCAAATCCCGAGAATTCTCAGCAAAAACCAACTTCAAAAATCGCCCCGCAAAACCAATCTGCTCAGGAGACAATCCTTCCAAGCTACTCTCATTAATTTCAGGTGATACAGATGCCATTCCCTAAAGTTTACTGCCCAAGCTAGCCCGCGTCCAGGAAAGACGTCGGCTAGGTTTTCAATATAAGGTATTCGGGGTATATTGTACGTATTATTGTACTCTCCTAGGAGGATGACAAATGGTTCTAACAAAATCTTTATCCGAGTTTAGAAAGCGGTTAAAGGAAAATGCCGATGAAGTTTGTGAACAGCATGTAACATTGCTTGTGACACGTCGTCACGCGCCAAATCTCGTTGTAATGTCAGAGGAGGATTTTCACTCTTTAGATGAGACCTTATATTTATTAAGTGCTCCCAAAAATGCCCAGCTTCTACAAGAAGCTCTGCACGAGAAAAAGGGCCATGTTTTTTCAAGTATTTCAGAACTTAAAAAGAAGATGAAGAAACAGTAGTTCTGTATGAAAATCGAGTTTAAAGCCCAAGCTTTAAAAGATTTAGTGTATCTTGAAAAACAGCTTCCAAAATTAGCTGAAAGAGTTTATCTACTACTCGCTTCTATAGAGAAAACACCCTTCGTAGGTTTAGGTAAGCCAGAGCCCCTGAGATACGCGCTGGCGGGAAAGTGGTCACGACGCATTGATTACACCCATCGACTCGTTTACGAGGTGACGCAAGAAGCGATTATCGTGTATGCCTGTCGGTACCATTACTAAAACGCAACACGCTCAATGGGCTGTTATACCAGACATTCCTGAAGTGTGAGTTTAGATTTGTCTGGTATAAATGGCCAAAGAAGGTTAGCGGTTTCTAGTGTGTGCCCTTGCTCCGGTACTTTAGCTCCGACCCCTCATTCTCATTCATCAGTTACTAATATTCAGCCAATATCGCGTATGTTTCAGCTCCCCTTTTTTTATGAGAATCCCAAGTGTAACCATCTCATGTAAATCCCGAGTAGCAGTAGATTGGGAAGTGCTTGTAATGCGGGTATAGTTTTCTGCACTTAGGCCCCCTTTAAATCCAGCCGGACCTTCTTGAAAAAGTCGTGCCACAACCTTAGCTTGTCGTGCATTGAGCTTATTTCCAACATGTTCATAAAGTTTGGTTTTTTGAATAATAAAATTAACAAGATTTTGAGCTTGTTTTTGTGCTTTAAGAATGACGTCGGCAAAGAAGGTAATCCATGAGGTGATTTCAAGTGTTTTATTGTGTTTTTCAAGTGCAGAGTAATAGGCTTTTTTGTCATCGGACAGGACTTGAGAGAGGCTTACAAGCACAGGCTTTTCAAGAGATTGAGAAAGCACTTTTTCAACCAACGCTCTTCCGATGCGTCCATTTCCATCTTCAAAGGGATGTATAGTCACAAAATAAAAGTGCGCCATACTTGCTCGTGTAAGTGGAGGGAGCGGTGCGGCTCCTTCTGGAGAGGTGCGATTAAACCAGTCGATAAATAGATCCATTTCTTTGCATACATCATCTGATGGAGGCGCTTCAAAGTAGACCTTGGGCTTATGAACCGGCCCCGAAATAATCTGCATAGGCTCCTCATGTGTTCGGTATCGTCCTACATCCGCGAGATCCCGTCGTCCCGCCATCAAGAGATGATGCCAGTTGTATAGAATTTCATGAGTAAGCGCATCGTGAAAATGTCGATATAAATCTAGCCGCATCTCACTCATGCCACGTTCAGCAGGTGGCGTCCGTGTAATGTCCGTTGGCAGCCCAAAATTTCGACGTATAGAAGATTTTAAACTTGCCCGATTTAATAGCTCTCCTTCAATTTCAGAAGTCTTTATCGCCTCATTAGTGATCAGATCAACCATTATCTGAGTCTGATCTTCCTGCGAAATATGAGCGCAAGTCCCCATCCAAACCCCAGCCTGAAGAAAAAAAGCTTCTTCGCCTCCCACAAATTGAGAGGCTTGATAGGTAAAATCCGGCCAATTAGCTTGTTGCCAGTTCCAACTCATGAGCGATAGCGCTTTTTCATATAGCTCAAATTATGCCATTTTATGAGCTATAGATCAATCCCGATACACTCTTGCTCCGGTACCTTAGCTCCGCCCCTTCATTCTTCTGTCACTAAGGGGTATCAGTTTTTTTATATAAAGATAATCCAATCCGATCAATGTGATTTTTGAGCTCAATATTTGTGATCGTTTGATAGTCTAGGATGTCGAAAAAATAAGGAAGAGGCGTTTCTTCGTTTAAAGTTGCCGAAATTCTGGCGATATCGTCATGAAGTGAGATTCCCTTTAGGGCAATATCTATATCGGACCCTTGTTTTGAGGTTCCTTTAGCCCGAGATCCAAACAAAATAGCTTCGTCTATTTTTGGGAAAGATTTAAATACAGATAGGATCGTGTCAATGTCAAAGTCTGTAAGATTAGTGTTGGTCATATAACGGTTTGAAATGCTGATAAAGTTTTTGGAGTAGGGGAGCAAATTGTTCTTGAATAAGGAGTGCTACTTCTTGGCTGATAGCTTCATCGTAGGTATGTGTGGTTAGATTTCGCTTATCAAGTGCATTAAGCCATTCATATCCCTCTGTGATCAGCTCCATTTGGAGGGCTTGCTTGAGGGTTTCTCGGGGACTTTTTGGATTGTAACCAGCCTCTTCCAAATAATCTTTTAGAACTTTCCACGAGAGTTTAAAGGTCATTTCAAAATATTTTATCAGTGCAGCGCGTTCGGTTTTTGTAAGAGACGTTATAGGCACAAGCTCTTGCATCGATAAAAAAGACTTCTCAAAATTTTGAAACCGCTGTTTCCATCGACAGTCTGTATGCATGTCGGAAGTATACCTTTAGGAACTATAGCCCGCCAAAATTATTCTTGACTAAGAATCTGAATTTTTTACCTGATAACCAAGAGTTCGGCAGGGTTGGTGTTTTCTAGGCTAACCGTTCAAAATGTAAGCCCCCGCTTGAAGGTGCTCCTGGAACAACGGGTAGGTGACCGAGCAACACATGAATAGGAGGCGCGGTGCTCGCGGGGCCACCCAAATCGTTTTGAATATGCACGCCATTCTCAAATCTATGCATAATAATTTTTGTATTATTTTGTTCAGCAATGAGGTCAAGATCGCCAGGTTCTAATTCAGTATAATCTGTAGCTAACTGTGCTATATGCTCTCTAATTGTAGTCTCAGCCTGATGATTATCGGTGTAAGCAGCTGGGGAATTCTGGACACTATCCAGGCGATTGGCTAGCGCAATAAGGCTGGGATCGACTGCGCCATTTGGATCGAATCCGACAAGTAGGGCCTGAAGTGCATCTCTGTAATCATGCCTAATACGAATCGTCTCTGTATTATCATGTCTGCAAACCTATAACCAATGCTTTCAAATCAGATAGAGTAGGATTTGGCTGTTCATCAAACTTTGCAAACGCTGCATTTACATGAGTAGGTTCATCCGTAGCTTTTGGTTCAAGTGTCGTAATGTCTTTCCGAGCCAATCCTGTTGTACTTTTCATTGCAGTTTCTAGCTTTTCTCGAAGTTTTAATTCGGGCTGTGTTTTATCCCGTTCCACCATTTGCTCACGAAAACCCTTATGTTCATTCTTTGTAACCAACGACTGAACAGCTGCAGCTTGAACATCTTTGTTGGACGACTCCAACCCGTGTATGGCAAGCTCAAATTTTAATGTTTCTAATTTATCTGGATTAGTTTCAAAAACAGGGAAATCTTTCTTTAGTTTCGCCTTAGTCAAATTCCCCTTTTCGTCAACATAAAGTGTCTGAACTGCAGAGAGAATCTTGGTGCTATCAAGATTTTCTTGACGTGACTCAAAGGCTTTTTTTGCATCTGACAAAAGAAAGTCTGTTTTTTTATCCGAAAGTTGAAGCGTGTTCAGAGGATCTTTAGATTTTAGGTGCGCATTCAGTGCGTCCCACTGTGCTTTTGTGAAGGGCTTACTAGGAATCTCAACGGTGTTGCCCGACATTGTAATCATCCCAGTATCTTTCAAGGCGTTAAACACACGATCAGCCACACCATCTTCTCCAGTTAATCCCATCGCATGTTGCATCGCGCCTTTATTGACGGTGACAGTGCCTTCACCAGCAAACACAGGGAGTGTTTCATGCAGGGTTTGTATGTCCTTAGCCATAGACTCTGGGTGCTCTTTGCCGGTCATATCTGGAGAGGTGAATTCTAAGATACGCAACGCATCTGCCACTTCTTGCCTATCGGCATCTTGAAACCCAAAATAACGGATAAATGCCTCAGATTTTGACGCTAAACCATCTTGTTTCTGCTGCTTCCCAAGAGCCGCTTTAAAATTATCCATCAGTGTTTTATCTGGAGGTGTTGGTTTTCCTGGAACTGGAACTTGTTGTATTTTAGTTTCTGGAAGAGAATCCGTAGCGCGTAACGCCAAGGCAAATTCTTTGGGGGAGTTATGATTTGCAATGGGTTTAAACGCTTCTAAGATAGGGTTGTCAGGTCTCTTTGCTGCGGGATCGACGGTTTTGACTCTTGCAGCGGCAGTTTTGGCTGCATCAAAAGTTTGCGTAATGGACCCTGCACCTTTCATTCCCATTAAAGTTCTTGCCGAAGCTTCTGAACTGCCAGTAGTCTTTAGTGCGCCCATAAACATACTTGGCGCACCAATATATAAAGTTTCTAGATGTGATTTAAGGGTTTCTTCTTGGGATGCGATGTGTCGTAATTTGACAGGGTCCGTAGCGTTGTTCTTCTCTGCAGCAAGCGCATCGGCTTGGCTAGCGAGTTCTTTAACCAGCGCATGTCCCGTTACTGCCAATTGACGATATAATTGAGAATCCGGGGCGAGGGTATGGATAGATTTATACAATTTTTCGGCATTCGCAGGAATTAAGGCTTTTAAGATTTCTTGAGACCGTTGAGAACCTTCTGCTTGCCTACCCGCCGCCTGTGTTAATTTATCCCGAATAGCTTGATGTTGCCCCAAAAACTCGCCTTCAAGACCAGGTAACGGACCTTTGTCGTGTGGTGGCTCTAGCGTCATAAATTTCTCAGTTACTCTGCCAGTCTTTGAATCAATATATCCGGTAGAAATAAGTTTCTCTAGTGTGCCAGTACTTGTAAAATCACTATCGCGCAATACAGCCGTGCCCGCCATTAATTCCGATGAGATTTGTGATACAGGGGTAGAAAGTAAGTCGGTAGTCAGACTCTTGCCTATGTCGTGACCGATCTTAGGAGATTCTGCCATAACTCTAGCGTCCATCACAGTTTTAAGAGCTGCACCCGCAGGGCCTTGGCTTAATAAATAATTATTAATGGAGTGTAGTTCCTGACGATAACTTTGTGGGTCTTTGGCGCTAGGGAGTGCCTTTTTGGGATCTAAAGCATTTGCCGCGTCGGGCATACTTTCTTTGTGTGACCGAATCAGTTGATAATCAGGCTCAGATTTAGCGGCGCTAACCATTGAGCTAATAAGTCGAGGTCCCGCACTTAATTCATTGACCATTGAATTTAAAATTCGAGTGCGATCTGCCTGGGTGGGTGGTGTAGGGAAGAAGTCTTTATTTCGAAAAAAGTCGTCTAATTTGAGCTCATCAGGAGATGTTAATTCTTTGGCTGTACGGATATAGGTTTTAGAGGCCTTGTCGTAAGTTAAAAATCCGTTATCATGGGCAGAGAGGCGCTTTAATAAGAAATCAGATGCTTTGGTTGCACGCGCTGCATCGTCTTTAGCTCGCGCTTGCAATGATGCCGTGGACTCCCCTTTTTTTACCGGCGACAAATCTGATATCCCCAATAATTCCCCTTGCGTAAATGTATTGGTTTCAGATAAGACCTCGTGGAGAAATGTGACACTTTGTCCTTGATAAGCAAGATGGCTACCCATGACGTGTAGCGCGTTCATTACACCGACATTGTTTTCCACAGCAGCTTTTCTGAGCATCGTTTTAAAAACGCTTCTGTAATGTTCACGCTTATCCGTAAATGTGCTTTTCGAGAGATACACATACTCCAGCGCTGTATCAATCACAAACATTGGATACGGTGTTTTCTGTAGTGCAGAAGTTAATCCAAAGACAACGGACCCTGGATTCGCGGGATCATTAAGATCGTTCTCAACAATTGTCTTTAACAATTGACCCATGGGGGATATTTGGTTATTGGCTTGAGTAAGATAGACGCTCGGTTGAGAGGTGATAGAAAAAGCCAATAGCTCCGTAAAAATAGCTTTTTGCGCGGCTGCAGCAGCTTTTTCTTCTTTCGTAACTGCTGTTGAAGCCATCTTGTTCGTATAGGTGTGTAGCGCCTTTAAAGCAGCTGTTTCATGTTTTTCGTTTCCTTGTTTAGACAAGACTTTTAACCATTCCAATTTCTGCTGATCCGACAAATCTTTGCTATCCATAACGGATTGACAAGCAGCCGTTAATTGCTTCGTATAGCCCTTTTTATGTGCTTTATAAGAAGGGTCAAACTTGGGCAATAAATCATTCACCAAAAAGGACGTTTGGCTAGCAGGAGATCCAGAAGATGCCGTAGTTAGAGTGCTCAAAACACCTTGGATTTGGTCGGGTGATAGAGACGTAGAAAACAGGGCTTTGATCTCCGATACGGTTGTAGAATCCAACATACGTGTCACGCGACCCGACGCATCCAAAAAGCCATTGTCTTTCAGCGTTGTGTGGATATCTTGGGATTGTTCTAGGGTTAATCCCTTTTTTGAATCCACAAATTGTGTAGCAGAGATACTGCCGGCGGGTTGGTGTTTTCCAATCCACATAGCAAATTCTGCCTTTTCTTTAATCTTGAAAGAGGGATCTTTGGTTTTGGCTTCATAAAGTTTATCCAAGAAACGTTGTCGAGCAGCACGTTCCTTGGGCGAAGGGTACGTATCGTTTAGTAGGGAATCTAGTGGACGCGTGCCATCTATCCCCGGGCTTGCAAGGGCTAGTATCATGGGGTCTGGAGGAGAGGCTTTGAGGCCTTCCGTCATCTCTTTCAACATCGTTTCTCTATAGGCTGGGTCAGACGCCCACTTCGTCTTAAACTCTGGTGTGTTTTGTAAATCGGCCAATAATGTAGAGGCAGTGGGCGCTGCTGCGCCTGATTGCAAGAGTGATTTTGCATGGGTGGCCACATGGGGGGCCGCGTTTGTTTGGGTGGATAGATAGGTGAGCATAGTTTTTGCTGCGTGAGGATCTTCCAGCAAGGTGGTGATATTATTTAAGACTTTTTCGATGAGTTTATTTCTGTTGTCATCGGGCATATTTTTTAAGAAATCTTTATCTAAAATAGTCTGTTGTATAAAAGAATTGATCACAGCTATTTTCAGAGAGGGTTCTTTTGTCAAATCAGAAATATTGTCGAAGACGTGGTCGATCCTATCATTGACATTGTCAGGGGAGGCAGAGGCTAGAAAAGCTTGGCTAGCTTTCAAAAATTTATCTATAGCTGCATTTTTTTCGGTGGCATCTGTTGCATTAGCATATTCTATTTCCAGAGTTTGTTCTGCATTACTAAACTGCGCTTTCTCAGTTTCGTCTTTGAACTGCAGTGTAATCTCTTTCGCTTGTTCCCTGACATGTTCAGGAGCAGTATGGTTTGGATCATTGGCTACGTTTGCGAGTCCATCTAGTGTTGCTTTGATACCCGCATCGTTTTTGCCAACCCAGGCTGTAACGGATCGCATCACTTGCCCCATCATGTTATTCCGCTGAGCAGGGGGGAGAGACGATAAGAAATCTGGATTTTGGAGAGTCTCTTTCAAAAAGGAGTCTATAGCCGCATTTTTTTCTTGTGGATTTGTTGCGAGTGCATATTGTGCTTTAAATCCTTTTTCCAGAGCGCCAACCGCCATCTCAGGGGTATACAGTACATTGAGCGCTTTCATGGCTTGTTGTTTAGAAAGAATCGCTCCAGGAGTGCCTGCGAGACCATCTGCAATATGATCAAGAACCATATTTTTAGTTGCTGTGTCACGGAGGAAGAAATTACGTAGGTCAGACGTTTTGCCATCTTGTAATGACAGCTGCATCATCTTACCTATAGTGGCCTTTCCCTTATCGGGACTAGACTCAAAAGTCATGGACTCTTTTTGTCTAATACCTTTAGCGCTAGACAATCTCAAGGCGTGGTACAGCAAATCCGCACGTTCGCCTGAGACATCTTTGTTGGAGCCTATGTTCTTTGTAACAGCCGCTTTAAATTGAGTGCTTTGCATCATGCTATTTAGTGTCCTTGAGCTAATCATTGTTCCTGACTGGTCAGATGTTACAAAAGAAACCAATCGATCACGTACAGCAGGATTTGCATTCATCAGAGAGATGATTTGTTGCTGAGACGCTTGATCACTCATGAGCATAGAAAATGTAGATGAGAAATCCGATTCAATAGGTGTCTTTAAAATTTTATCAGCTAGGTCTGTCTGAAACTGAGCGGGGTTAGTAGTCGCCTTTTTCATTAACTTTGAAGTGACTTCTAATTCTGTAATCCTTCTTAATCCCGCGGGGGTCTGTAATTCTGAACTTAACAGCAAACTCATTTGGTTGGCGTAGGGTTCTAGATTTGGATCGGTCATGATTTTTAGCTGAGGAATAATATTTTTCGCTGTGGCTAATGCCATTTTGTTTAAAACAGGAAGTAACCGAGCCAATCCTTCTTCGTGCAGATCAGAAAAAGGTAATTTAGATAGGGCGATGGGGCTGTTGTCTGGGCCTGTTGTCTTAGGAAGCAGTGCAGCGATATCGCGTGCGCTCCCATTAGGATTGGTGCCGCTATAAAGTAGATTCAGTATATCGACTTGTTTATCTGGTGATAATGTATTCAAAATTGCAATTCCAGCATCTTTTCCGGCTTCTTGATTACTTTGAAGTAAGGACATCAGTTGAAGTGTCTTTGCGTCTACAGGTTTTGTTTTGTCAGGATCTATTTTTATAGTTGCGTCTGTAAAACATAAAGGCAGTACAGCAGCAAGCATGGCTTCATTATCTTTGCCCTTACATAGAGTGAGTATGCCATCCAAAAGCTCAGGGCTGTCAGAGTTTTTTAATAATATCGCAATAGGATTCTTTGCGTCTTTAGATAAAGTTCCTAAAAACTTTTGTAGATTTTCTTTGACAGCTGTACGTTCTTGAACTTTAGGATCAAGTGCATACGCAAAAACAGCTGTAGATAATTGTTGCGTGATCTTGTCGAGTTGTATTTGCTCTCCACCACCTGCATTCGCTCTTGCAGTTTTTAAGATATCTAGTATTTCAAACTGTAATGTATCGGGATCATTTGATTTGAGTTTGTCGATAGCGTCTTGGGATACGCCCAATTTAAGAAGTTCAGGTTGCATGTTTTGCAACGTGCCAGCCATTTTTGCAACAGTTTCATGATAGGGTTGGACGTCCTTGTCCATCGCTTGTTTTTGAGCTGTATTTGCCATATCGGCTAGCTGGCCAAAGGCATCCTGTGTACGATTTTGGAGTTTTGATTTAATTTTTTGTAGCGTTTGAAGGCTGGATTGCATTTCTTGTGAGGAGATATTAGAAGAATTACGCACCTCCTTCTGGAGGGTATCTACAAGTTTTTCTCGAGACTCAACCCCTGAGGCTGCAGCATTCAATTCCTGAATAATTGAGGCGGAATTTGTTGGCAAAAGATCACTCACGGCTGCCGCCCCTACTGGATTAAGTCCATTGCCATCGGGCAATAAGAATTCGGGATGAATAAACCCTTGTTTATTCAATATTTTTCCATCTTGAAGAGCCTTAAGATCAGCTGGGGGGAGAGTCTTACTCTCTACATTTTCCATCAAGGTTGAGAATTTACCTGGGTCAAGATTCAACAAAGGCAACATAACAGCTTGTTCTTTTGGCGTGGCGGCTAAAAATAAAGAGAGATCGCCATTCATATATCCAGCCAAAATGTCTTTGTTAGTCCCATTTAAAAGCAGAGAAAGATCAGGGTGTGCTAAGACGGTAGTGGAGCTATCTATTTGAGAATCGCTTAATTTTTGTAATTGTTTCCGGGGCATTGAAGTAAGAATTTCAAGATACTGAGGGCCATGCGATTTTTTAAAGGCCTCCATGCGTTTTGGATCTTTCATCATTTCATTTATCGCGTCAGAATGGTCGGCTATAGCTTCACCAGCTTTAAGTTTTTCTCCCAACGTCTGATCTTGTTTAAAAGCAGTTTCTTTTGTCTCAAGGGTAGCTAAATGCCCTTTTATTTTATCTAATGAAGGGTCTGTAACAGTTTTTAGGATACGATTAAGTTCTTTGTAGGAAGTGGCATCTTTTATGTACTGAATCGCAGAATTTCCGGGCGGCAGTAATTTCACCAACGTTTCTTTGAGTTCTTGAGTAGGTTCTAGGGCGTCACCTCCTTGATGGTTCTGGAATTGCAAAAGTTGTTGAGCCGTTTCATTTAATGCAGCCGTATCTGTATTCGAAAGTGTGGACAGTTGCTGAGTGAGACGCTTTTCAACAAGGGGTTCTAAAGAGGTGCGATCAGCATTTCCCATAGGTGTATCTAAAAGATCTAAAATTTTTGGCATCAGCGGGCGAGTGGCTTCATAGTCCGTACCAGAGCTAAGTAATTTTGTGAGAATAGCTACCCCATCTTTATCGAGGCTAGTTTGGGTTTTGTCGGTCAAGGTTTCTCTGGAGCCTGTAGGATTCAGCATGGTTTTTTCTTCTCTCGATAAGACAATGTCGGGCAACATATCCGCAAGCATTTGGACGCGCTTCGGATCTTTCGAAAAAGTATTAATTTGATCTGCTGTAGCATTCAATAAATAAGTTTTCATCACACGAGCTTTGGCTTCTTTGAGGGGACCCTGGAGCGCTCTTGCATGGGCACCCTCAGAACCAGTTTTTTTTGCAAACTCATCTATGTCTTTTTCATGTGAAAGAAGGGCTAAATCTCCCACTGTACGCATCCATTGTCGGTCTGCTGGGTTGCCCAGCGCATCTACGCCTTCGGTAAGCGTATTTATACTACCTACAACACTTGTGTTTAGATGTTGTAACATAGTTTCAGGTCTTATGGTGCTGTCATCCAGTATATTATCCCGGAAATTTTTAACTGCTTCCAAGGCGTTTTGTTGCGGAGAATTTGGAGCGGCTGTGCTGGAAGTGGTAATCTTTGAGAAGGTATCGCGACCACGATCTCGTGCTTGGAATGAATTTGATACCATTGATTTTGCAGCTTTGGACGGATCTGCGTTGCCCGCAGAATCTAGTTTGAACAAGTTTGTACGAATATCGCCTGCTAAGCGCGTTGCAACAGTATCTTTGCCAGGGGCTGTGGGAGCCTGTGCTGAGAGAAGGCGCAGTTGATCTTGTGCATGTTGATGGATTTCTTTGATAGTATCCGCAGTATCTGGGTTGTCAATCAAACCTTTTGTTGTCTTCATCACATCAGTGTAATACGCCTCAAGAGAGGCGCGTTGACGTTCGGTGGGGTTGAGGGTCAACTGGCCAACGGAGCGTGTTAATCTCTTGGCGGCGTTTGCGTGTTGTTTAGCTTCTGGCGTAGTGACTGTAAGGAGCTCAGTGATTAACGCAGCGGCTGCCTGTCTATCTCCATGCAACACCATATCTCGGTTGAACGTATTAAGCGCCGCGACATCGGCAGATGAATCCGGTTTGTTTGCCAATTTCTTAGCTTCATCTGCAAGACCTGTTTTAAGATCTTTTCCAAGTAAAAATTGAGGCCGACGACTGAGCATGCCATGGTTTAAAGAATCTCTAAACTGATCAGCCTTATCTTTGTGCTCATGTGCTGTTCTAGCCGCCAACTTATTAATTCGCTCATCAATATCTATCTTATTTCCATCCGTTAAATGCTTATTAAATTTCTCAACCTCTTCACCTAAATAACCGGCAAATTTCTTATTCTGTTCTTCAGTCAACACAGGAATAGCGACAGTAGCCAACAATTCGTCTCCAACAAGTGTATCTTGGCCGTTTGCGCCCGTCGTAGTGGACTGTGTTGCCAAGGATTTTGCAACTAACGCCGCAAATTTTCTTAATTTTTCATCATCAGCATTATCAAGTTCGTTTATAAAAGCAGGTGTAGCACTACGAACACCCTCCTTGTTAGAGGTCGTAACACCGTTTAAAAACTGTTGTGAAGACGCCTGGTCATTTTTGAAGCGTGTTGTTAAATCCAATGCTATCAACGCATCTGGATCAGTCGTGCGTTGTGAGTTAGGTTGGTCTAGATACTTGCTGACCGTTTGTGTTGGTAGGCTAGAGCGTAACGGACCTGCTAGTACAGGTGCTAGTTTAAATAAAACGGCCTCAGAATCAGCCGAGTTTATATCGATCAGATTATCCAAAATAGCGGTCGCTGCAACAAATCCTTTTTGCCCCGCGGATTCATGTCGTACTGCACCAACATCTGAATTATTGGCTTGGCTCAGTAGAATCGATAAATCACGAATCCCGGCTCCACCAGATGCATTGAGTGCGGCAACTGTTTGCGTGCGTGTCTTAGGATCTCGCAATTTGTTAGCCAACTCCTCTAAATTTTCATTAACCCCCTTATTGCCATACAGAGGTTTAGAGAAAAGCCCTGATTGTCCAATGGCGCCAAACTCCTTAGGCGATAGTGTCGTATCTCCAGAAAAAAGATCGATATCGTTAGTATTGGGAGATTTGTCACGTGCTGCATAAATATTTCTGAGAGCCTGATTTGCAAGAAAACGTTTTCCATCGGGGGCCATTTTATCGCTTGCTACTGCTTTTAATTTCTCCTCCACTGTCACGAAATCTTGGTCGTTTTTTATAATTGCCGCGAAGCCCCCTTGTTGTAAATCGGCAGCAGTCGTATGGGCAAAAATATCGACGATATTCTCCGATTTAATAATAGCCTGACGAAAGTCAGCCGCATTTTTGTTGACATCAATACCCCTTTGTTCCATCATCATTGCAGCTTCTTCTGTAGGATTTAGACCCATAGAGGCTGTTTGACCACCAAGGTTAAGCTGCAATACAGACAATGCAAATCGCTGGGCTTTATTTTGGTCAACAAGCCCTTTGAAAAATTGCACGTCTGTCTGCCCAGCTCTACTTATCCCGTCCATCACTGTTGCTAGGCCTCTTGGGTTGTTCTGGTTTTGCGCGATGAGCGCTGCGATAAGTTTCTCGGCATCTTCTGGCGCTTCATTCTGAAATATGCGAAGCAAATGGGGTAGAAAATTGCGTGTTTCTTCCTCCATATATTCTTTGCCAGCTTGGCTAAAGTTGTCGATTGTTGCCATCACAATCTGTGCTGCAATTTGGGCGCCACCCTCAGTATTCATGTGTCCGTGTATACGGGAGGCTGCCTTTTCTACATCTTCAAAAAACGCCTTTTGGACATTAAAGCGTAACACAGGAGGGTTGGCAGCGCTTGGTTTATTGGCCATGGCTGCCATATCAGTATTATATAAAATTTCACCCGCTTCATTCCGAATGTAATCTTCTTTATACAATTCCCGCAAACTACGCACAGCCCGTGCCGGATTAATACCCAATTCTTCCTGCGCCCGTCCAATGGCCAAGTTGCGCCGGTTCTGTGGGGCTACGACGTCAAGACGTTCAAGTGCGGCTCCTGTTAAGCCTTTGCCAAAACTACCAAAAACATCAAATTTGACATCATCGTAACTAAACACTTGGGCATTGGATGTGCGAACACCCATAACAAACCGCTTTTGATCGTTAGCTGTATCAGAAGCCTTTTGCCCATAGGCAGAAATAACTGTTTTTAAAGCCGTGAGGGCGTTCTGTTCGTTAGTGTTCGGGGTGGCTCCTCCTGCGTTATAAGTGGTGTCAGCGAGGGAGATCGAAGTATCTAGAAGATTTAAAAAACTCTGATATTCTGCTTGAGTTTTACCTCCACGACGCTCTATATCATCTTTGATGGTACGTTGTTGGTATTGATCGGTGAGTGATTGTTGAAGAATGGCCTTCACCGTATCTCCTTTGCGTTTAGAGACTGCAGCCTTAATGTTATCTGGCGTCAGGTTGGTAGCTTGGCCAGTGGTTTTATTTATGAGCTCGTCTTTATATAAGTCTTCGAGAATTGCCTTGATATCATCTTCCTCGACCCCCGAGTTCAATAATCGCCTGCTGATATCATCTCGTGCATCCATACTCGTCCGCGTGGCCAAATTAACAGCGCGCAATGCTTTGTTAAACCCTTGGCTTCTGCCAATAGCCTGCGCGGCAGATCCCGCCGGCGCATGCCCAGCAGTGGCCGTAGTATTAGTAAAATTATTTAAAAAGGTAGTGAGTTTAGTTAAGGCGGCAACATTATCGACGGAGACCTGGTTTGAGGAAGACATCGCATCTACCACGTTGCTGACCGCCGTGTCATACTCTGCCGCTTTTGATCCTTCAAAATTAGGGTCTGGTAATAAAGCTTTATCTGTTTCCGCTTTAAATAATCGTGTTCCTTTGGGCAGTTTTTCCAACAACGCAGCTTCAGTTGCGCTTGTAGAGGAGGTTACCCAGAGAACAGAGAGCTCTTCGTTGCCGGGATCTCCATTAACAACCATAATGGGGACATGGTTTGAAAGATCTGTGGTTTTACCCAGTTCTACAGGCGTTAATACACCATCAGTTCCCTGAGTCATAATGAATGAAGGAAGCTTTTTTTCTAAATCTACCGGAGATAATGTCTTTAGTGCCTTCTGAAATGTAGAGACTTGAGTTGTCGATAGCGTCATGCCACTCATTAGTGTAGCCGCTGCCGTTTCCATGTCGTTTCTTGCACGATAAATGCTATCCAACGCTTCAGTAGAGCCCGAAAATTGTGTCAAAAGTGTTTTGGCTGTTTTAGTATCGGTAAAACCCGCGTTTTTAATCAATCTATCCACGGGATCTACTAACGTGCCATCAGAATTTTTGTCGGAATGTCGCGACATCCGACTGTAATACTTGGCAGTCATCATAATGGCAGGCACTTGTTTTTCTGAAAATTTTGGGTTTCCATTAGCATCTACGCCATCAGGTACAAGAATGGTCGCCATAGCTTTTTCTGCATAACCAGAATCGACAAGGGATTTAAAGAGTTTAGATACAGCTTCAGTGTCCTGAGTACCCATGGCACTGGCTAAATCAGATTCCGTAAATGTCCCAAGTTTTAAAACCCTATCCGTGACGTCTTGTAACTCTTGAAACGATTTCTGAACCGGTTCTAAAATCGCATTGCCTTTTAAATCTTCGGTCATTCGCTCTAAGTTTGCGCCCACCGTTAATACGTTTTCCGCATCTTGTAAACGCATTCTGCGTTGACCCAAAAGTTGATCCGCATAAGTTGCATCTGTCGAACGGGCCTCATCATAGGCAATTTTACTTTCCAAAATACGTCTCTCTAAAAACAACTGCTGCACAGCAAACTGAAACTGTTTGTCGTTCTTCGAGTTTGCGAGTACAGATTTTCCAGACTGGATTTGAACATTAAATCCAAGCAAGTTCATAAAGCCTGTACGTTTTGCATAAGCTCCTAATTTAGACCATCCGCTAACACTAGCGTCTTCAATGCCGAACTCTTTTTTTCGGTCTTTATTCATAGCATCTAACTTAATTTTCATTTCAGGTAGAGCCTTTTCCTCGTCAGCTGAAAGGACAAGATTTGAAACAGCGGAGGAATCTTCCCCTGATTCCCTGAGTTGTCCTGCCAGCTTGACTTTTTCTTCTGCAGATTGCCGTATTTTCCCTTCGAAAGTTCTGACATCTTCAATTAACTTTTTATGATTCTTGTATTCTACCAGAGTAGTATCTTGCTCTTTGGTACGCGAGGTCATCTTTTCTAACTCATTAATTTTTTCGTCGAGTTTAGATTCGACTGATTTATCCCCTTTTGCTGAGGCCTTGTCTTTGAGGTCTGTATCAATTGTGGCGTATGTTTTCCCGTTTCCAAACATGAATCTACTCACGGCATTGGCGTATTTTATCCCGCCCGTCATAATGCCGGCCGCGACCGCACCTTTCCATCCCATCTCTTTTATGATGTCATCTCTTGTAACTGGCGTTGGATTAGAGTCACTCCCCTTTTGTTTTCTGCGTTGGATCCTGATGATCATATCGGTCAATTCATGTTTTTTTTGTTCTATAGTGGCTTCTTGTTGTTTTCTGCTCATGCCAAGAGATGCCTTGATAAGGGGATCTAAGGCATGTTGACGCAGTGCTCTTGCTGCGGCCTGATCAAATCGATTTTGTATGCGCATGACTTCTGTCGAGGCCTGTGAATTGGCTTTTTCAAGCTGCATTCCCAAAGTTGCATTTTCCAGATCAGCCGTATCTTTAATACCCATATCACCGTCATTACCAGCCAAGACATTGTCACCATCAATACCATCTGTGATTTTAGCCAGGTTGGCTTGACCTGCCAGTCCCATGTTGCTTCCGGTTGAGGCAGAGATGATGCCGTCTGCAATAATGTTGGCCAGTATCTGACTCATGTGTCCCGTGACGCGCCATTGCCGTTTGCTGCGCATTTGGTCACGGGCTTTTGCGTTGCGTTGTATTTCTGTGACGTTGGGATTAGATCCCTCATCACTTTGTTCTTTGGAGACCTTAGGTGTTTCTAGAGAGATTCTAGTCATCTTCATACTTTGCATAGATGCAGACATGCTAGAGATATCAGTTTGAAGTGTAGAAATTTCTGCGTTAATAGAGGCTTTTTCTTTATCGCTTAGGTGAACAACCAAGCCGCCACTTTCTTTTTTCTCTTGAGCATCATTGAGTTTGTTAGAGAGTTCTTTAACTTTGTCTTCTTTCGCTTTAATTTTTTTATCTTGCTTATCCTCTTTTTTCTTCATAGTTTTAGCTGCTGCCTTGTTGTTGCGGGCCTCTTTCCAGGCCAGAACTTTTGCAATCACAGTAAATGCTTTGTTAATAAGGTAAATAGGAAGAGTAAGAAGGCGGTAGAGCATATGCCCGACGCCACCGGCAACTCTGCCAATAGTATGAAGTACCTTAGCCCATTTGCTACCGCCTTTAAATTCGTTGCGTGCACCAAGCCAATGATTGCGAAGCTTGTCTGCTTTCGTAACGGGCTTTGGACCACTCTTTTTTTCTTTAGCCTCTGCCTTAGCGTTAGATTTTTCCTGTTTGGCTTCAAGTTTTTTGGTGCGGGTTTGTAGTAGTTTGAGATCTTTTGCGTCGCTCTTACTAAGTTTTTTACCTTGCGCTTTTTTGTCAGCCTGTTTCTTTTCAAGATGTTTTATATTTTTTTTATTCTTCTCAACTTTTAAGCTGCGTTTTTCACGAGCATCCCCGGATTTGGCCTTTGCGACCTTTTTGGCAGCGAGCGCTTCAATCCCTTGCGCTATCATCGAAACAGCCGCGCTAACAATCTTATTCATGGCCCTATTACTTTCATTGGCCTTAGCTTCGAGTGCTTGTTCCATGAGATCAATCTGGCTAGACTCGACACCTTTCGTACGATTAATGATTCCTATAACCCCTCGATAGGACCGGCTAGATTTTGATCCCGACATTTCATCCGAGCTATCCATAAACGCATCCGCCAAGGATAAACGGACTTGCTGTATCATCTCAGCCTGCCGCGCTTTTCGGGTGAGTTTCGAAGTGGCTTCATTTTTTGCGCCCCGTTGTACAACCATTTGGCCAGATCCAACAAACTTCAATTGATCTTGCCCCATATTAATGTTGGTAGAATCACTCTCTTGACGCTTTTGTGTGGACCGTATTTTTGCTGTTTGCATACTGGCTAATGAGCCGGGGCCAGTATCATTTTTAAGCTTACTAAGTGTCTTTTTTTCATCATCCGTTAGGGGGGTTCCAGATTTCTGTTTTTTCTCAAGCTTATCTTTTTCATCGGTCTTTTCTTTAATATTTGCGTCTCGGTCCTTATCTTGCTGTGTAGCAACCTCATAATTTAAAAACTCAGATTTAATAGGGTTTATTTTTTTTTCTAGGCCAGAAATAATACCAACAAGTCCAATGGTTAAATTCCCTAGAGATTGGGCCGCCTGTTTACCCGATTTTCCAGCTACAATTTTTTTCTCCCAGTTGGCATATTTACTTCCCCCTCCTCCCGTTGGATTAGGAGTAGGTGTAACTATCCAAAACGCCACAGCACCTATAGGAATAGCTGCCGAATCCACCTCCAAGCCCATGACTTCTTCTTCATACTTATTGTGTGCTTCGGCGCGACTACTAAATTCTTGCGTTAAAGAATTAATAGAGTCCAACTGAGATTGATTGTATTGATCTACAATAGCCATTGTTTTCGACAAAATATTGGATGAAATAGAATGCCCAAACATATCTTTAATCGTCTGCTGCTTGGCATTAAGTAGCCCTTGCTCAATCATCATGTAAATAGTGCGTATCGTAAAAATATTATTAAGAGAAGTTTGGGCTGCAATAATGTCAGTAAAGTTGGCGGTTGTATATTGCAGGGCGGTAGGATGATAAGGGTCATTTTGATTTTTGAGATACATCTCATTAATCACTTTGCTTTCCATCTGATCAAGCTCAAACCACGATAAATATCGCCGTGCATCTTGTGCAATAGCCTCGCGTTCGCTTGCGGGTGCTTTAGAGGGATCTGGAAGCTTGAGTTTGGTAGGATTATATCTCGTATAATCTCCTAGGGGGTCCGAAAGTGTTGCTTCATTGAACCCAGTGACAATTGTTTGGAGGACCTCCAGGTCAATAACTGCTTTTTCTTTAATAGGATCGAGCGTAGTATATTCCGGGAAAAGCGAAGCATTTAAAACGATAGGCGCAGCAGGTTTTGTGCTCCCTGATCTATCTCTATACTCAGCGAATGTCCCCGCGAATGTCCCCGCAGCACGTTTCCGAATCATTTCTGCTGCGTCTGCCAGAATATTTCCTGACATTACCAATACACGTCCTGCATTTGGAAAAGCAGACAACGCAGCTACAGCTATTTTGGTACCTGCCGAAGCGACATCGTAAATATCAAATTCGATCTTCTTTTCTTTTTCGGCATTTTGTTTGGTTGATTGTAAAAATGCACTTGTTTCTTGTTTGAAATTGCCAATCAATGACCGTTGATATCCCACAAAAGAATCAATCATGCCATCAAATTTCTGGATATTAGAGCTTTTTTGCGTGCCAAACATATCTCCTAATATCGTTTCAACAGCATCATAAAGTGCATACAAAACAAACATATACATCTTAATTTTTGCAAAATAACTCCATAGCGGTTGCTCAAAATTAGTCGCGGCCTCTGATCTTGGTATCGACAAATCTTTAGAAGTTCTGGATGGACCTTCACGCAAATACATTTCATATCCATCAGTTACATAAAACCCATCATGGCGGTCCTGAATAAAAATAGGTACGGTATCTTTGTAAGTGTTTCCTGAAGCTGTTCCGCCATCTTTGGTGAACGAACGAGTGACGACAGGATTAAATAAATTTTGGGTATGAAGCAAAAGTGAATCGGTGGCATGCTCAAAAAACTGAAAAGAATCTTGGCTAAATAAATCCAGTGTTTTCTTGCTGTCTAAAGTGGCTTGATCAAAAGTTTTAATACTCTGTGAATTTAATTTTTGATTGGTATACGCCGTATTAAATTCTGTATCCGATAGTTGCATGATAGTAGGGCGATAGTATTCTGCTGTGGCTTTATCAATCCCCATTTCCCAACCAGCACCCAATGTATCTACAGCCTGTGTCGCCACGGTATTAAACAAATATGAAAAGTAAAACGGATCCGCAAAAGCAAGGGTAGATAGCGGAGACAAAGCATTTCCTGCTGCCATAGAGGTGGCCTCTACTACAAGTTGAAGCGCAAATTTGGTGGCTTTCATGGCTGCCATTTGGGTGGCTCTGTAATATTCCAGCTGATGTGTCGCCAATTCATTTAATAGACTGCCTAACTGGAACGTTTCTTGCATCGCATTGTCAAATGCCCCGTACTGTATAGATAAGTCGGCTTCCAATGCTTGGGACGCATATCGACGTAAGATTGTTTCTGAGCCAGAGCCCTGGGAATCCCCCAATTTTGCGGCTTCCTCTTTTATTTTTCCTGTTAAATTTTGTTTAGCAATTAATGCAGCACGCATAAAGTTTTGATATTGAATAAGATCTCGGCGCATCGTGGCTTGTCTCGGCATATTGTAATCAAAGAAATATCTCTCAGATCCTCCCGCTGCTGCTGGAATATCAGGGCTCTGGCCACTAACCTGTGCGTTTACCTTATCTAAGTTTTCTTTTGTCAATAAATCCGCAGCCTGAATCTCACTTGGAGGTACCGAATGCTTTGCTTTGCTAACGAGCATGTCATCTAATTTCTTTTGAAGACTGGGCTGAACACCAGGTGTACCATTCAAGATCTTTGTGAGATCCGCAGTTTCTTCCGCTATAGAGGCATATTTAATTGCCGGCGCATAAAAATTGGGCCCAGGAGGAAGTGTTGGGTCTGCAGTAATAGCATTTAAGCGCTTGGTGGTATCGACTATCGCTTGGCGCTGTTTGGTAATGCCCATGGTATCGTCTAGCTTTGCATCCGCTGCTAGAAGATCAGACTGAAGTACCGCAATCTGGGTTTGCGTCAAAGGTGGATTTAAAGTCGCTGCATTGGTTATTTGACTTTGAATTGTTTCCATTTTTATTTTTAAGTTATTAACTTTGGCGAGCATAGAGACATTGGGCTCGTTATTGGTTGGGGCATCTGTGACAAGATTAGGGATGACAGGATCTGCTCCAGCCCCAGCATCGTTTTTGACATTAGGAGCCTCGTTAAATAAACGGCTGGGTCCAGCACCGGCATTCTGCTGAATCTCAGTGCGATTGGCACCCAAATTAAGTTCGATGGCCCCAGCGGCGCCAGCGGCGGCAGGGCTAAAGTTATTCTTATCCTCAATAATACCTAGTATCTCAGCAAGATCCGTATTTTTAACAAATTGTATATTTTCTATAATGGCGTTTCGACTAGTGCGCTTGGATAGTGCTTGGAAGCTGGAACTGCCATATTGAACGTCATAAGTCGATCGGCCGAAATACAGAGGGTTGTTAATGTTGCCGGTAATGGCCTCTTCAGTTTCGGCATGACCATGTTCTGCGTCCCATAGATCAATGTGTTTGGAAATACGTTCAGTAATGCTCAACCCTGCTTGCGCATTAAAGGCAGAGAGCGAGGTCTGAACAATAGACAAATTAAATTTTGCCGTAGATTTTGCCTGCGTAAATGCGCCCGTAAATTCATCGGTTAAATCAGTGCCAATACCTGTGAAAACGTTTGCAACGATCGTTCCTGCATCTTCTTTGCCTGCCTCATCTATCTTTCTTGGGTACATATCTACAAGAAACCCAACACGAGCGGCCTCAGACTCATTCGTTGCCCGAATAAAATTATTTAATTCATGCTCAATATCCCGAACGCCTTGCCCCATCTTGTCTTGCCATTTTCCAATAATTTCAGCAAATTTGTTATGCTGCTTATCTTCATCTTGACGTCTCGCATTGGCGGCTTGTTTTTCTTCATCATTAAGAGACTGATCCCCAATTTCCCGAGCTGCAATTTGCAGCAACTCCAAGTAAGAGGCTGATATCAGAAAAAGTCCGGTCAGTTTATTTACGAATTGTCGAATATCTTCAATATAATGAAAAAACCGTTCCTCCTTAATTTGTATGGTATACATGTCAAAGGAGTCGACAGCACTATTAATCTCCACCCTAACTTTTCTGATATTAAAAAATTCATCCGGTCCTCCAATGAAGTTTGAGGTAGGATCGATAGCATGTCCGTCCGAATCGACATTGGCTAAATCACGACGAAATGTAGAGGGACTAATGTGACCTAGGCCGGACCCTATTTCCTGATACGCGAGCAGACTTCGATAAACCACAGCATCTGGCGGAAGCGCAGTAAATTCACTGCCGGTTAAAGAGTTATATTTCCCCGTAATGACATTAAACGTTTTATAAACCCCAGATGTATTACTGTACCCCGCGTTCACCATCGCCTGCTTGCTATCTTTCAGGTACAGAGCATCCACAAGCGTATCGTAATATATTTTGGTAGCGTCTACAGTTCTGGGTATAAAATCACTTTGTAAAAGCTCCAAAAAACCAAAAGTGGCGCCCGGCATATTCGCTCTCTGAGCCGTAAAATCCCCATTGGGCAGAATAGTCTGAGGGATTATCGGTTTATATCCCTCGACACTCATCGCTTGGTATAGATTGCCATGACGTAATCTAGGAATCTTAATCTTTAGAGAAGCATGCTCTTGGAGACGCTCCGCTGACTTATTAATGCTATATAGAATAGACTTCTGAGCCTCATTAATTTGGCTATCAGAAGCAGCAAATGTTGTTCCCTCGGCAAGGTTTATACGAAAATTAACCTGAGCCGCCGTTTCAAAAAAAGGATCAATTGTTTGAAGCTGAACAAATTTTTTATCGTTAAACCGAAGCACTTCATCAAACGGAATATCCGAAAACAAAAGAGGCTTATTTTTTGAAGTCGCATCGAGTGCTAACGTCTCACCGCTAGGATCCTTAAAACGCACAATGGTATGCCCAATTTTAGTCGGCCCCTCATCAGTTGCGATATATCCAGAACTGACTGTAACCATGTGATGCACGGCGTCGTCTGAAAACCCCTGATGCTTCAACACTTGCATCAAAAGCGAGCTTGTGAGCATCGCCAAATCTTCGCAATCTCCGCCCTTCTGTTTTAGCGTTTCAGCAATCGTATTCCAATGATCATCTGCACCATCCTGTATATAAGAAAAATGGTCTTGCACATAGGCCAATACCGTAGCTGCTGTTTCCGAGGTAGACATGCCCACATACAAGATGCCCATTTGAAACAGGCCATTGGTCAAAGAAACCAGCTCACTCGCGTTTGCATCCACCAACTGAGCACGCCGCCTAAACGTAAGTTCCGCATCCGAAAAGCCCGCTTCGTCTATCAAGCTATCTCGGATAGACTCGCCCACATTGGGTATCTGAGAAAGCTGGGGGAGTGACTCTAGCTGCTCTATCCCTTTTGCTGCGGTATGTAGGAGTTCTAGATGTTCAAAGCTTAATCCACATTTTAAAGCACGTGCAGGATGTTGTAGTTCTGTTAAAAATCTTAGCACCTGTTGACTGTCTTCTGGCGAATGTAGAGCGGAGGTTCCATGAAGTAAATAATCTCGACAGAGTGATTGGGCGGCCCCCTGAACAGCCTCCGCATCCAAAATACTCAAAAGCTTATTCCGTAAAAACAGGTCGTCAATAGCCCCCTTTGGGAGCGACAGGGCTAACTCGTCTATATACGATAGATCAGATATCTGATTTGTAGGCGCAGAAAACCCTTCCGGTAAACCCATGGGGTACAAGGGGTTTTTGATAACCCGAAAAGCATCTGAATTTTGATTAATGTTATTAGGAAATGCGCTCATAATAGGCTCCCTCTATGACTCTCTTAAAAGAGAATCGATAAAAGCCGTAAAAATAATGCATCTATTTTTTCTTGTATACATCGTGCATAAACGTATCCCCCAAAATATCCCGCAAAAAACGCTCATGAGGAACCACCGGATAAAGCCTCAAAATGGTTTTAAGTCGGTGACGATCCATAGAGCGAATAATACGTTCTAGTTTTCTAAGATAGTGGGGGGGCGCTGTATCCAGCCTTTCAAAGATGAGTCCCAAAATAGGATAGCGGGTGTTGGCTAGTGCCATTTCAATAGTGAGACACAGGATGGCATCTGAAGCGGTTTCGATAAAATCCAACAAAAATACATAAATTTCCACATGATCCAGACACGCCATCAAAATGGCCAATTGTCTTTGAATCTCAGCCGAGCATTCTGGAAAAATGGCAAGAAGACGCAAGAAAATAGCTGGGTCAGTAAGACCTGTTAAAAAAATGGCGGCTCTGGTTGCGATTTCTGGCGTAGGATAATCTAATAAGCTAAATGCGAGTGAAATTTCAGACTCTTCCAACGCCTCACCTTCTCCAGAAATTTCTTCCAGAGTATCAAGTAATTCAAGTATTTCGGTATCGTCCATAACCCATTATAAACAGAAAAACCCATACATCAAGAAATTTCAATACATAAAAAGCCTCTGATGCACCGATATACCCAATCAAGAGACAGCCAAACATCTGGTCAATAAAATAAGGAGGCGGGAAAAAATAATGAAGAAATACTCTTGGGCAATTGGGCCACAAGAGAAATTAAGAAAAAACAACCTAAAGGAGAAACACTATGCCAGGAACTTATGATGCAGCAGTAAATTTAGATACAGCCGGAGATAGAGTTGCAGCCGGAACAGCTGCGGGTAATGAATATACATCTGATCTTGAAAGAATTAGAGATACTTTGGATAAATCAGATTCATCCGGAACAACATTGGGAACTATGGTTGGATCTCAGCTTAAATTAACAGAGGCAGAATCTAGCTATGAAGTTAGAAAATCCACCCCTGATAAAGACGCTAAGGCCAACAAAGAAGCCGCGAAGAAATTGGGCCAAGGATAATAACGGCTGATTGATAAACAACCGCCCCTGGCATTTATATCAGGGGCGGCATCGCGACAATATTCATTAAAAAAGGAGGTGTCTCATGGCTGGTAGTAATAATGGTAATAGTGGTTTTACAGGTAGTTTTTTCTTTGATAGATCCGCTACATCTGTAGTCAATGCCAACAAGATTAAGGGAACATTTGACTATGCATACGGTCGATATTTAGCCTGGGATAGCTTTTTTAAAGAGTTAAGTCGTGTACAGAATGATATTGTTAATAGCAATGGTGTCGTTGATTTAAACACAGGGCAATCAGTAGATATTAACAGTGTCGGTGGTGCATTGGGTCTGCAAATTTATATGCAAGCGCTAGACAGTTCCAGAGAAGCGGCTGATGGACTTGCGAATCTAGGATTGAAAAACGAAAATAAATTATGGACACTTAGATAGTGCGGAATACCAGATAACGGAGCGACGGCCATGCTAGATGAGATCGAAAAATTTAACCAACCCAAGCCTGCCCCATTCGCATTCCGAATAGATGTGCGTCCCGATAAGCAATTTAATGCAAAAAATAGCTTCGGGAGCCAATTAAATGAAATTTTAAATGACGTAGATCCAGACGCGGCTGCCTCGCGAGCCACTAGCTCAGGTGCTGGTGCACACGAGTCAATCTCTGTTTCCGACTATACTCTTTCCCAGCAGCTTAATGCGCTTAGTATTGCCAAAGAGCTTTCGGGGATGTCAAGCGGACTCAAATTTATTTCTAGGCAACAGAAGTTAAATATAGAGCTAGTAGGAGAGCGATCCAATTTTGAGAGGACGGATGATCCGGCCTATCTTTCAAAAAAGAAGCTGATAGACGAGTTGCCCAAGCAAAAGTTAGCTTTCGAATCAGCCGCTTTAGCCAAAAAACAAAAAGATAAAAAAATTGAAAATGATGCCATTGATGCAAAAAAAGACGAAAGTATAGAAGGTGAAGGGAATACTTATCTCCATAACCTATCTCTTTACCAAAGGCTTGATAACCGGAATCCTATCAAAACGGGAGACACCGAAAACTATGACGCGTTTGAAAAAAATAAGGCGCTCAAGCCTATTAATTCGCAATTTCTTTCATCCCTCCAATCGCTAGAAAAATTCGATCCCAAGCTATGGGATACCATGAACACAACGATAGCGGACATTACGAAAAAAAATAAAAATTTCAATAAAGAAAAAATGACAGACCCCTACTATGCAGATAGTGTTGATAAACACGATATGTATCTCGACTACAACGGCATCATTACAAGCCCAGAGGTCTATAAAAAACTAAATAATAAAGAAAGTTTTTTCACCGTCATGAGTGCATTTGAAGACATGTCAAGATTCAATGCCATCTATGCCAATATGTATGGAACAGGGCCAAAACCAACAGGATTTTCTGCTCAAAACAGTCCCGAAAAAACAATGGAACAACAGAAACTAGATGCAACTACACAGGCACAAAGCTGGTGGGATAAAATTGGTAGTAAAGTTAAGGACGTACCCATCTTATTAACACAAGCGCTGATTCCCGAGATAGCCAATTCTCTTACGACCAATACGGATTGGAGTAAAGTTGGGGCGGCAGGAGATAGCGCAAGTAAAGGGTTACTTAAAAACGAAGGTGATCCTAGAGCAATTTTGGTAAGTGGATATCATGACTATTTAAGTCAAAAGTACTTAAGTCAATTCGCAAGTAAAAAGCAGCTTTCAAAAGAAGATTTTAATTTGGATAGTACAGCTGAGACCAATAAGGTTTGGACAAAGTTAATCGAGAAAGGGTTTATTACAGAAGAAGGCGAAATTACAGCCCACTTTAAAATGGAAGATCCTGCTTTTGATCTAGGTCTAGGCTTGGGGGCTGATAAAGAGGCTTTTATTCAAAAAACGGTGCGGGAAAAGTATCTTGGAAAATTTAGTTTTGAAGTTCAAGATTTCGATCAAATTAAAGATGTAGGTCGACGCAATATAAAAATCTATAACGAAAGTAGCAAGGCTTACGAATCTCTTGGAGACATCACCGCAAAAATAAATACAGGAAATACCTGGCAAGAAAAAGTTCAAAACACGCGTAGTGCCTATGAATCACTCTTACATATTTATTCAACAATGGTAGGCATGAGTACCGAAAAAGATAGTAACGGCAAGGCTGTATTTACCGCCAAAGGAGAAAGCTCTGGTGCTGTTTCAGTGAGCAATAAAGCATCTTGGCAAGAGTGGAATCCAGAAGACCATAAAGTACAAGTTAAAGGGAAAGATGAATGGGTGGGTGCCTGGAAAACTGTAGAAGGCGAACCTTTAAAGCTTAATTTTGAAAATAAAGACACGGCTCAAAAATTTACGGATGACATCTTGGGCCTTTCACAACTTTTAGCGCCTGTTCTAGGCATGTTTGGTGGCGACAAGTTGCCGATGATTACCAATAACGGTCTATCAGAAGATAGTATCAATGTGTTGGGTAAAAAAGATGCGAAATTTCGTTACAGTATCAGCCAATTAAACGATTATAATGATCCCATTTTTGCAGACGCGCAGAAACTAATTAAAGACAAATCTACGAATGCTATCGGCCATAACATCTTTGAGAAATCACAAATAAATAAAATGATCTCTATCCGACATGCGAAACAGATCAAGACCTATGAGGCTCAAAAAGAAGAGTTCGAGGATGATGAGATTGATCGTATTAAAGTAAGTAATCAAGTCGAAGCAGATGAAAAGGCCGACGACCAAGCGGTCACCGCAAGAATAGAAAGGCAAGTAAAAGAGGCCGCAGAAGAAAGCCGAAAACAAGGCGAAAAAATACAGGGCGAAAACAACAAAAACTCGCAAAAGCCAAAATCTGAGGAAGAGGAATCATGAGCGACACCCGAATAGGGAGTACCTCGTTATCTCGACCCTCAGCCCAAAAAATGAGTGCAAATCCGTACTACGAAAAATTACAGGAAACACTCAAAGTCCAAAAAGAAGAAGCCACCAAACAACTAGCGTCCCAAAGCGATCAGCTCGCAAAGGTAGAAAAAGAAACCAAAGAACAGGTGGCCACCGCCCTTGATAAAAAATCGGATCCACGAGAGGACAATGTCTCTATTGGTAATACCAAATGGTCTAAAAACGAAGAGGGTAAATACGAATTGAAAGCGGCCTTGAAAGATCCATTATTAACCTCGGTGGATCTTAAAAACGACGGCAATACAATACTAAAATTGTTTGGACAAAAAATCGATTTCTCTCCAAAGCTATCTCAGCTCCAACAAACCTACATGCAAAACACAGTGCAGGCCAAATCCTCCAATTTCTTTTTGTCCAAATACGCGCAATTTAAAGTAGGGCTCATTGGACAAATGCTCACCGCTATGGGCGTCACTCCGGAAGAGCTTCAAATCATGCAAAAAAAAGCACTAGAGGGCGCAAGTGAAGAAAATCTAAATAATATGGGCGAAAATATATATAATATGGAGCTAACAGAACTATTGCATGGGAAAAGCAGGAAATCAAAAAAAAGCTTGGCTATGTACGCAGAGGCACAACAGCAACTCATGCAACAAATGACGTTGCTTGGCAAACCAAATTACTGGTCTAAATCCAGGTTCTTAGAAGAAAGAATCAAGCAAATGAAAAAAATAAAAGAAGAATTTAAGCAAGAACGAGACGCATTGGCCTATCAATATGAGTTCTTAATACAAGAAGTGGGAACATGACATCAGCACCTAAAAAAGAGACTGTGAAATCAGCAAGTGTCTTGGTCGAATTTACGGATGGACAAGACCCGACCGTTAGTGCGAAAGAAATTCAGAAGAAAATAAAAAGACTGGATATGTACATTAATAAAACAGAACATCGCCTCAAATTGTATCAAGCCAAACTCGAGGATGTTTTGGACTTAAGCAAAAAAGATAAGATTCTGATGCAAATTGGGTTGAAAAGATTGAAAGTAAAGCAAAATCGGTCGTTTCAGGCCTAGGGTAATAGAGGAAATTCCATCATGAACGTCCAGCCAACTAATCTCCGAAACATCATCGAGCATAACGCCGGCTCCATAATGCCCCTCAATAAAACCGAAGCAAATGATGACAGTATGAAGTCCCATTTGTTTAACGAAGAAGACGTAAACCAAACTATACATGGTGAAGAAAAGGTCGTCTCTGGACAAGAAAGTGAAAAAGATATCAAACGGAAGCGAAAACAAGAAAAAAGATTTTCAGAAACATCAACATCTGTTGCTGCGCTTGAAGAAGATGTTTCGCCTAATGAACTTTTACAAGAAATGAGTCGAAAATTGGCAAAGTCTGGTACGCAGCACAATCAATTTATGCCGAAAGGATTAGAAAAAGAAATTGCCAGAACAGTGGAAAAACATTTTCAGGATGAATACAAAGAAAAAACCGAAGATAGCGTCGTTCTTAGTAAAGATCGTAAAAAAGAAGAGGCTCACTTACCTAATGACCTCAAAAAGCTACTCCTAGAAAAACAAACTAATCCACAAGGCAAGCCAACTGAAGCACAAAAAGACTCTCAAGGTAATCTGCATACGGCCCAAGAAATGGCAAAAAAACCTCCTCTACAAGCTGTCTTGGCGCAAGCTGCCGCAACCGAATTAAAGAAGACTGAAAAACAAGAAACGGGCACGGCAGATATAGAAACTACAGAAGTGGTTACAAAGTACCTTACTACTTTGGCCGAAACCATTCTTTCCCCAACACAACAGAAGCAAGATCAAGCGAGACACCTTAAGGAGAAATTGCTCACCGAGGGCCTTTCTCCTAGTAAGTTGAGCAATTTAGAGGGTACTATTCGCCGCACGCTTCATCAAGATTTTAAGCAAAAACTAAAAGATAGTTTTATTAAACTGGCATTAAGCTACGACAATAAAATTACGTTAGAAGCGATTCACAAAAGTAATGAAATGGAAAGTTTGGCAGATCTAGCCGGTTTAAAGGGTGTATTTGGTCCAGGGCGATCCAATATGCAAGAGGTCAAGGAAGATGCCAAAGCGGATATGAGGAACTTTATTGCAAACGAACTAGACAATACAATTATTGAATCTAAGGCGAAAGGGGGTTCTCCAGAAGAACTTGTTAAAGCCTTTAATCGCTTTAATGAAATTGCCAGTATTGCAAAATTTGACAGCGCTGCATATATGAAAACAATCGGTAAAAAACTTGAAGATTGGGGAGCGGCCGGCTTCAGAGCGCCCGAAATTCCTGGGATGATTGATACGGATCCACGACGTCAATCGGGTGGAAATTCAAAAAGACAACAACAGCAAGCTCCAGAAACATCGATAGACGGTTTAGAAGATGATATCCGCACCTTGTTTTTACAAAAGTCTGTTCAGTTGGATCTTCGCTCAAACATAGAAATTAGGTTTAAGCTTAACAAGCTTAAGAAAAAATTAAACTCAGAACCAGCCTATAAAAAGTTACAACAAGAGGGAGAAGGTCTGGCTCGCCTAAGACTCATGGATCTTTTTAAAGAAGCCATGGAAGAAAAAGCAACATTACCCTCTCTCCAAGGACCCGCTTTTGCATTGGTTCAAAAAAAATTAAAACTAGCACTAAAAGGATTGAAAAACCTAGGCGCTTCGATGCCCAAAAAAGATATGCTTGCCATACGAGATCAAGTAAACAGCAGTATGTTTTCTATCATTAAAGAAGAATATCTTAAACTCAGTGTACACTTAGAAGCAAATCCGGGAGACGTTTATTTAAGTAGGAAGAAGAAAGAGTATTTAGCGATTCTCAATCGACTCAAGCAAGAGTCTGGCTTGGGTGAACATATAGAAACATCTCAGACAATTTCATTTAATTCAGAAACCACCATTATCGAAGCGGCATAAAACAAAGGAGAAACAATCATGATACTAGATTTATATAAACAAATAGGAAACGCGCTATCAGCACTCGAAAGTGGCCTAAAAATTGCCATCTCAAACTCTAATAATTTCAACACCCCTGGTTACAAATATTCGTTTGCTTCCTTCACTACGGTTTTTAGTAAGGTAGAGTCAATGGGAACGGACACCACTAATCCTATTCAATCTGGCTCAAGCATGACGTTGGGCACAACGAGTACGGACTATGCACAAGGTAATATCGGATTTGGTACAGGTATGGATGTTGCTATTTCGGGGGACGGATTTTTTATCCTATCGGATTCTGCGTCACAATTTGATGCGCAGTCACAAAAATCGTATACCCGTGCCGGACGCTTCCAAGTAGATTTTAACAATCAATTTGTGGTGGATTCATTTGGACGAAAAGTATTTGGATTCAAAGTAGACAAAAACGGAACCCCTGTAAATCGTACGCTTGTCCCCATTGAAACAGATGGGAATAAAGACATTGGCTTCAAAGATGGTGGTGTTTTAGTGAGTAATTTCCAGGCAGAAAAAGATGCGATCGCCGGCGGAACTACGCCGCCAGAGCAAGCCCCGCTCTATAAACTTGCTATAACCACCTTTCAAAATAGACAAGGCCTGGTATTGGTCGATGGGGGGGCGCTAAAAAGTACTGTGGCGTCAGGACTAGCCCAAACACCTGTCACTGCAGGAGAAGATGGATTGGGCCAGATTTTGGGGGCATCGTTAGAATCTTCTAATATCAGAGTGGCGCAAGTTGCATTGGACATGAATCTGCTGAATAGAGGTTTTTCTGCGCTACAGGGGGCCCTGCAAGACGTCAACAAAATTGTTAACGACTTGCTGAGTAAATTGGTGGCTTAATTAAGCGGGATCAATAATTCCAAAAGAAGAAGTGCCTGTTGGATAGACAACATTAATCTTCTCTGTTTTGAAATTTCGAAATACCAAAAACGGAAGACGATTTTCTCTCATTTGGCGAGAAGCTTCTTCAATTTCGAGAGGTTTGGGCTCAAATAAGTCATCAGGGGAAAAAGCAGAAGGCATCTTGCTTTTTTTGACTGAAACTTCGTCAGAAGAATCCGCTATAAGACGTTTTCCAGGTAAATCTTTTTTGTGATCCCGAAGACGTTCTTTATGTTTGCGCAGCTGTCTGCCTAAATTGTCAAAAACCAAATCGATACTCGCATATAAATCCTGAGACGTTTCTTCTGCACGAATTACGGTGCCAGACGCATGAACTGTCACTAGCGCAAGCTGACGTTGGTTAATGGCTGCAGTATCTTCCATATGAAGTTCTACAACAACATCTTGTATGTTATCAAAAAACTTTGTTAATTTTTCCATCTTCTTTGTAGCATATTCTTTTAGAGATTTTGTGAGCTTAACATTGTGTGTCTTGACGATAATTTTCATTTGATTAACACCTCGTTTTGTCTTTAAACCTATCAAATGATACTATCATAACTAACACCAAAATGGGGAGAGTTCTCTTTATGACACTAAAAGCTATTATTCTCGCAGCAGGAAAAGGAAGTCGGATGAAATCCGACACACTAAAAGTTTTGCACGATGTTGCTGGAAAAGCCGTTCTAGAACACGTCGTTGACACAGTTCTGAGTAGCCATGTTAATGAAATCTTTGTCGTCGTAGGACATCAGGCCGAATTGGTAAAAAAACGGATCCAAAATCCAAAAATCCAATTTGTTCATCAAGAAGAGCAGCTAGGCACTGGACACGCCGTAATGCAGGTCGCTCCTTATCTTGATACGAATAAAGATGAAACGCTGGTCATACTGGCCGGAGATTGCCCGTTGATAGAGCTAGAAACCCTGCAAAATCTACTTAATATTCACCTGGAATCCAATGCCGAAGCGAGTATTCTCAGCACAGAAATGCAAGATCCCGGAAGTTACGGCCGTATTCTCAGAGGAAAAATGGGAACCGTCATCGGAATAAAAGAAGCCAAGGACTGTACAGAAGAAGAGTTGAGAATTACAGAAATTAATACCGGAATCTATGCCTTCCAAAAACGCGCATTATGCGATGCCCTAAAGCTAATTACAACCAACAATAATCAACACGAATATTATCTAACTGATGCCATTCACATTCTCAAAGAGAAAGGCTCCGTTGTAGAGGCCTATTGTGCAGAAGATTCAGATCAAGCTATTGGAATTAATACCCGTATGGACCTTGCAAAAATTAATCAGATTATTTACCAAAAAAATAATTCCAGGCTCATGCAAGAGGGCGTCACTATTATTGATCCGGCAAGCACATTTATTGATTCCACGGTGTCTGTCGGGCAGGACACCATTATCCATCCCTTCACAACCTTAACAGGAAAAACAACGATAGAAACAGGGGGGAAAATAGGTCCCTATACTTATATTAAAGACAGCTTTCTATCCGTAGGGAGTGTAGTAGAGCCCTTTTCTAAATTAATTAATCACCATGTCTAATCCCATTGTTCTGACACCTATTTATAGAAAGCTCATCGCAGATTTAGATACACCTGTTTCTGTCTATCTAAAACTTCAGCGTCCCAATAGCTTTCTCCTAGAAAGTGTCATCGGAGGAGAACAGGTAGCCCGTTATTCATTCATTGGGCTGGACCCTTTTCTCACCATGCTCACAACTACAGAAGGCACAGCCATTTTCGAGAATAAGAAAAGAACTAGCTTGCCTTTAGGTGCCATAGACGGATTGGAGTCCATTATTTCTCGTTATCATATGGAAAAGCATCCTGATCTTCCCCCGTTCATCGGAGGTGCAGTTGGGTTTTTCTCTTGGGAAGTGATTCATGACATCGAGTCAATTCAGAGATCTGAAAAGCCAGGGAGCTCTTTTCCAATTGCTCAATTTTTATTTCCACAATCAATCGTTGTTTTCGACCACGCCAAGCGCGAATTAATTCTAGTCACTCTTGTCCAAGACAATCTTCTAGTAGAGGCAGAAAAACGATTAGATGCGCTAGAAGAATCACTTAAGAAATCACTGCCAACATCTGCTATCCTCACCCCAACAGAAACAATAGAAGATCCTTTTTCATATGTAGAGTCAAACTATGACGAAGCCACATTTAAAGCGCAAATTGCCCAAGTTAAAAAACATATCTACGAAGGTGACATTTTTCAGTTAGTGCTCTCTCAAAAATTCAAAATAAAAAGCAAAAAAAATCCCATGGACATCTATCGAAAACTTAGAAGCATTAACCCCTCACCCTACATGTATTTCTTCGATTTTGGTGACTACCACATTATTGGATCTTCGCCCGAAATCTTAGTAAGGCTAGAAGAAGGCATCGCAACTGTACGACCTATTGCAGGCACTCGACCCAGAATGCATGGCCAAGAAGACGCACTAATCGCAGATCTAAAACAAGATCCCAAAGAATGTGCCGAACACCTCATGCTAGTTGATCTGGGCCGAAATGACTTGGGAAGAGTGTGTGAATTCAACTCAATCCAAACAACAGACTTAATGTCTATAGAGGCCTATTCTCATGTGCTACACATGGTCTCAACCATTCAAGGTACTTTGCGTCCTGATAAAAATGGTTTCGATCTCTTTAAAGCCACGTTTCCGGCTGGAACATTAAGCGGCGCACCAAAAATAAGAGCCATGCAAATCATCGAAAACTTAGAGCCCGAACAACGGGGGCTTTATGGTGGTGCATTAGGGTACATCGACTTTCGAGGCAATATGGATCTCTGCATTATCATTCGAACGATTCTAGCCAAAAACAATACACTTTATATTCAGGCGGGGGCAGGCCTCGTCGCAGACTCAGATCCAGACTTAGAATATGAAGAATCACGTAACAAAGCCAAAGGAGTCCTACAGGCATGTCTGTAATCGTCATCGATAACTATGATTCCTTCACCTATAACCTGGTCCAATATCTAGGCGAGCTAGGCGCAGGTCCTGTCGTCTATAGAAACGACAAAATAACAATCGAAGAAATTCAAGAAAAACGCCCCACCCATCTCGTTATTTCTCCAGGCCCAGGCCGTCCAGAAGATGCCGGTATTTCCCAAGAAGTCATTAAACAATTCCACAAAACCATCCCCATTCTAGGCGTTTGCCTAGGTCATCAAGCGATCGGAAATGTCTTCGGAACCCGCGTCATTCACGCTCCCTATTTAATGCACGGAAAAACCTCCGAAATGTACCACGACGGCAAGGACCTTTTTAAAGGACTCCCAAACCCTTTCGCTGCCACCCGCTACCATTCCCTAGTACTAGAAAAAGAAACCCTCTCCCCCGAATTAGAAATCACAGCTTGGACAAACGACAACATCATCATGGGCGTCCGCCACAAAAAATATCCTCTAGAAGGCATACAATTCCATCCAGAATCCATTCTCACAATTAACGGAAAGGACATACTCAAAAATTTCTTAAGTTGAACTCAATCTAATTCTCTGTTAACATAACGCCTCTCTATCTATAACGACGCGGGGTGGAGCAGTGGTAGCTTGTCGGGCTCATAACCCGAAGGTCGCAGGTTCGAGTCCTGTCCCCGCTACCAAATATAATTCCAAAAGCCTGCAGAAATGCGGGCTTTTTTGTTGCAAAAGGAAAATAAAATGATCAAAATACTCGCCTTCGCAGGAAGCTCAAGAAAAGAGTCTTTCAATAAAAAATTAATCAAAATTGCAGCTCAAGGCGCAGAGGCTGCCGGTGCTAAAGTGACACTGATAGATCTTGTCGACTACGACATACCGCTCTTTAATGAAGATCTTGAAAAGGAACAAGGCATGCCAGAAAAAGTGCGAGAATTCAAAGCGTTACTAGATCAACATGATGCCTTTCTCATCGCTTCGCCAGAGTACAATGGTGCCTTTAGTCCCTTATTGAAAAATGCTCTCGATTGGGCTTCAAGATCAGAAGGCGAAAATGATTCTGCCTTACGTGTGTTCAAGGGAAAACCGGTAGTGATTATGTCAACATCACCAGGCCAGTTAGGGGGTATACGTGGACTTGTTTTTCTTAGGATGCTACTGGCCAACTTTGGCATGATCGTATTGCCAGAGCAACTATGCATTCCATTCGCATCAAAAGCCTTTGATGAAACTGGCGCGTTGCTAGATTCTAAGCAACAACAGGGAGTCCTTAATCTAGGTATTACTTTGGCAAAATTCGCTTAGGGTATGTCTAAAAAATCAAAAGCACTCGTTCTATTTTCTGGGGGCCAAGATAGCACCACTTGTCTCGCCCAAGCCCTCCACGATTTTCCAGGAGAAGTCGAGGCCGTTGCCATCAACTACGGACAACGCCATCAAATTGAGCTCAAACAAGCCCAAATTATTGCGAAATTAGCCAAAGTCCCGTTCCAAATTATCGATTTCCCGCTCCTCTCGCAAGTTACAAAAAACTCCCTCACCCATCATATTCCCATCGAACACAAAGAAGGCCAACTTCCTTCCACTTTCGTGCCGGGTCGCAATCTACTTTTTTTAAACATGGCCGCCATAATCGCATACGAAAAAAATATTCGGCACATCTATACTGGCGTCTGCCAAACAGATTATTCAGGGTACCCAGACTGCCGAGACAATTTTATTAAATCTGCAGAACAAACCCTCAATTTAGCAATGGAAACCCAGGTGGAAATTCACACCCCACTCATGTTTCTTACGAAAGCCGAAACTATTTTGCTAATGCAAAATCTAGGAAAGCTCGACTGGTACCAGCACACACATACTTGTTATAACGGAAAAAGGCCCGCCTGCGGCACCTGTCCCGCTTGCATCTTGCGTCTAAAAGGATTTAAAGAGACCGAAATAATAGATCCGTTGGATTATGAAGTCCAATAGCGTATAGATTTTTCTAGTCGAAAGCGTAATGCGGCAGAAAGCAATAATTCACGACGTGGTTCCAATGCCTCTCCATGTTCGTGGAAGCGACGTTTCATATATTCTACTAATTCTGAGGGGTCATGGTGCCCTATAAAATAGCGGATTTCAGCCAGATCTTCAGATAATCCCTTAGCAACTTCCATTCCTGATAAATTACCGACTTGCTTAAATCCACTCTGAACACTCCTATCAATAAGATCAAGATTATGCGTACAGGGCAGCATTGCAATTTTAGGATGAGTAGCCCCAAGGGTTAGCAAATCAATATAGTTTTGATGGGTGCCAGAAAAATCTTGATAAAGGGCATCCTTGTGAAGGTCGCGATCAGACTTGTAGGCTCCTTTGACCAATTTGACCATTAACCGTTCGCCCTCTGGCATCTCCTCACTCCAAGACTTTAATCGATTTAAAGAATCACAGCGTGTCGCCTGAGCAGTGATCATAACATTTTTAGGAAATTTTCTTGCAAACTGAAGTGCTGCATGTGAAATCATAGATTCCGCAGAAAATTGTTCAGCATCAAACACCACAATTTTTCCCAATTCATGGGCTGTTCTCACGACTGTTTCAAGAGAAGCCAATGCAGCACAATAATGAGGATGTTCGTAATCCCCACTCTCAAGAATTTTAACAGGACACAATCCAGTTAATTTAACGGCGATCATCTTGACAGAAGGATGTCTAAGATAAGCAAGATATTGTTTCTCGGTCTCCTCTCTATGAGAGGCATCAGGAATATTTTCGGTAGCATAATCAAAAATAACATGATCAGGATTTAATTGTTTTTGAACAGCTTCAGCCACAACAATATCGGGATTGCCTTGTACACAAAACTGTTGAAACCAGGGACGAATCAAATGACTAGAGCATGTTCCAAGCAAATCATTTTTTAAACTATTGTCCATAGCAAATTTAGCCAAAGGATGAAGGGCTGTAATGCGCATCGTACGTAAAAGAGCCCATTCTTTCATAAGAGAACCTGTTGGGAGATGGGACACGCTTTTATCCGCAGTTTCTGGATTGAATTCTCTTTTCTTGGCGACTTGGCTAAGCGCGCGAAGGCTTCCCTGTATAGGTAGAATTCCAGCACGACTAAGTCTAGCTAAAGGTAATAGTGCACTCATGACCGCCCTCCTTTTTTTTAACGACTCTTCATCCCGCGATCAATCTCTCGTTTAACATCTTTCTCTTTTAAAGAGGCGCGCTTATCATATTTCTTCTTTGGTTTCCCAAGTCCTAGCTCCACCTTGACCCGATTTCCACTAAAATACATAGAGATAGGAACGATAACCAATTCCTTTGTCTTCGTCTTATTTGTTAGTTTGCGAATCTCAGCTTTGTTCAGTAGTAGCTTCCTATCGCGATCTGCATCAATCACAATATTTTGTGCCATATTATAAGGACGGATATTGCAGCCCATCAAAACGACCCCATCCCCTTTATTAGAAACACGCGCGTAACTATCCTGAAACGTAACATGCCCATTACGAATAGACTTCACTTCATAACCTTCAAGAACAATCCCTGCTTCTAGCTTTTCAACGATTTCATAGTTATGAAAAGCCTTCTTATTACTAGCGACTAATTTTTTATCATCTGATTTTGCCATGCAGCCATTATAATCACTCTTATGATAAGACAGGAAGACAAAGAAAAAATACTAGATAAGTTCGTTTGCCAAAAAACTGGTAATTGTTGCAGAACATCCGGCTATGTCTACGCAACCGAAAAAGAGATTGATGGTATGGCAACACTTTTAGAAATCACCAATGAAAAATTCAAAGAACTATATGTAAGGCGAGAAAATGGATGGAATGTGATTGCCTCAGAAAGACATAGGACAGAGTGTTTTCTGAACAAAAAGAATGAATGCCAGGTCTATGCTGAAAGACCTGGCCATTGTCGTAGCTATCCCAATTGGCCTGAAATCTGGGAAGACGAAACCAGCCTAATCAAAGAAACTTGTTTGTGCCCCGCGCTCAAAAAAGCCTATTTTGAGTTCAAAAGCGATAAAACAGAAAAGACCATTAAAAAAAGTGTTTGACAAACAAAGATCATATTAGGTATTCTTCAAGACCCGCACAAAACACAAGTGCTTGTTCTTTGATATGATTGTGATTTTTTGTTTAAAAATGAGTTAGACATCAAAGCGTCTAGTTTATTGAGAGTAACTTTTCAGAGTGAAGAGTTATTGCTCATAGACTGCTTTTTTTCAAGATATTAAGGGCATACAGAGGATTACTTGGCACACAAGTCGATGAAGGACGTGGAAAGCTGCGATAAGCCTCGGGAAGCTGCTAACAAGCTTTGATCCGGGGATTTCCGAATGGGGCAACCCACATAGGGTAATACTTATGTATCCTTACCTGAATACATAGGGTAAGAGAAGAGAACCTAGCGAACTGAAACATCTCAGTAACTAGAGGAAGAGAAATCAAAAGAGATTCCCTAAGTAGCGGCGAGCGAAACGGGATCAGCCTAAACTTTAACTATGTCAAGCTTACAGGCGTTGTAGTTAGAGGGTTGTAGGGTATTTCGTATATGACTGTAATCATATGAGTAAGTCAAAAAATCTTATGTTAGTAAAAGAAGTTGGAAAGCTTCGCCATAGTGGGTGATAGCCCCGTATACGAAAACATAAGGTCTTGCTTGAAATATTCCTGAGTACCGCGGGACACGAGAAATCTTGCGGGAATCCGGGTAGACCATTATCCAAGGCTAAATACTAGTGTGTGACCGATAGTGTACCAGTACCGTGAGGGAAAGTTGAAAAGAACCCCGGGAGGGGAGTGAAATAGAACATGAAACTGTATGCTTACAAGCGATCGGAGGACCCTTTTGGGTCTGACGGTGTGCCTATTGAAGAATGTGCCGGCGACTTAATGTCAGTAGCAAGGTTAAGCTAAAATGCGGAGCCGTAGGGAAACCGAGTCTGAATAGGGCGTTTAGTTACTGGTATTAGACCCGAAACCTGGTGATCTATCCATGGGCAGGGCGAAGCGAAAGTAAAATTTCGTGGAGGCCCGAACCAGTGAATGTTGAAAAATTCTTGGATGACCTGTGGATAGTGGTGAAATGCCAATCGAACCAGGATATAGCTGGCTCTCCCCGAAATGACTTTAGGGTCAGCCTTGAGGTTAAGAGATTTGGAGGTAGAGCACTGTTTAGGCTAGGGGCGCCACCAGCGTTACCAAACCTAGGCAAACTCCGAATGCCAAATTTTCATACTCAGGAGTGAGTCTTAGAGGGCTAAGCTTCTAGGACAAAAGGGAAACAGCCCTGATCGTCAGCTAAGGTCCCTAAATCTATGCTAAGTGGGAAAGGTAGTGAGATTGCTTAAACAACCAGGAGGTTGGCTTAGAAGCAGCCATCCTTTAAAGAAAGCGTAACAGCTCACTGGTCGAGCGATCTTGCGCCGAAAATGTAACGGGGCTCAAGCATAGTACCGAAGCTACGGGATTATATTTTTAATATGATCGGTAGGGGAGCGTTCTGTAGTAGGTTGAAGTCAGTCCGAGAGGGCTGGTGGACGAATCAGAAGTGAGAATGTCGGCATGAGTAACGAAAAGAAAGGTGAGAATCCTTTCCACCGAAAGCCTAAGGTTTCCTGGGGAAGGTTCGTCCGCCCAGGGTTAGTCGGCCCTAAGGTGAGGCCGAAAGGCGTAGCCGATGGACAACAGGTTAATATTCCTGTACTACCAACGAATCGTTAATAGCGATGGGGTGACGCAGAAGGATAGGTCAGCCACTTATTGGATTGTGGTTTAAGTATGTAGGCTGGGAAGATTGGCAAATCCGTTTTCCCTTAAGGCCGAGATACGAGTACGAGCTGCTTGCAGCGAAGTGATTGAATCCACACTGACGAGAAAAACCTCTAGTGAGAGTCGTAGGTAACCGTACTAAAACCGACACAGGTAGGCGGGTAGAGAATACCAAGGTGCGCGAGATAACTCTCGTTAAGGAACTCTGCAAATTAGCCTCGTAACTTCGGGAGAAGAGGTGCCCAACAAGTGTGAAGTCCCTCGCGGATGGAGCATCTAAGGGTTGCAGTGAAATGACTCAAGCGACTGTTTACCAAAAACACAGGTCTCTGCTAACCCGTAAGGGGATGTATAGGGGCTGACGCCTGCCCAGTGCTGGAAGGTTAATGCAATGTGTCAACACTTCGGTGTGAAGCACAGAACTGAAGCCCCAGTGAACGGCGGCCGTAACTATAACGGTCCTAAGGTAGCGAAATTCCTTGTCGGGTAAGTTCCGACCCGCACGAAAGGCGTAACGAATTGAGTACTGTCTCAACGAGAGACTCGGTGAAATTGAATTGTCCGTGAAGATGCGGACTACCTATAGCAAGACAGAAAGACCCCGTGGAGCTTTACTATAACTTGGCTTTGTAGATTGGAATAATTTGTGCAGGATAGGTGGGAGATGTTAATCCAAAGTCGCTAGGCTTTGGGGAGTCACCGGTGAGATACCACCCTGATTATTTTGGTCTACTAACTTGATCCCGTTATCCGGGATGAGGACAGAGTCTGGCGGGTAGTTTGACTGGGGCGGTCGCCTCCTAAAGAGTAACGGAGGCGTTCAAAGGTTCCCTCAAGACGGTTGGAAACCGTCTGTAGAGCGCAAGGGTATAAGGGAGCTTAACTGCAAGACATACAAGTCGAGCAGAGACGAAAGTCGGACCTAGTGATCCGGTGGCACCGCATGGAAGGGCCATCGCTCAACGGATAAAAGTTACCCCGGGGATAACAGGCTTATCTCCCCCAAGAGTTCACATCGACGGGGAGGTTTGGCACCTCGATGTCGGCTCGTCGCATCCTGGAGCTGTAGTCGGTTCCAAGGGTTGGGCTGTTCGCCCATTAAAGCGGTACGTGAGCTGGGTTCAGAACGTCGTGAGACAGTTTGGTCCATACCTGCTATAGGCGCAGGAAATTTGAGAGGAGCTGTTCCTAGTACGAGAGGACCGGAATGGACATACCTCTGGTGTACCAGTTATCGTGCCAACGGTAAACGCTGGGTAGCTACGTATGGTCGGGATAACCGCTGAAAGCATCTAAGCGGGAAGCCCACCTCAAGATAAGATTTCCCATCCATTTTTGGAGTAAGACCCCTCGTAGATAATGAGGTTGATAGGCTGGGCGTGTAAGTGCAGTAATGTATTCAGCGGACCAGTACTAATAGGTCGAGGTCTTGAAAAAAGCAGTTTATGATGCAATAACTCTTAAAACAAAAAAATCACAATTTAAGCGTGCGTATGAATCTTGGTCATGATAGCGAAGGGGGTACACCTGTTCCCATCTCGAACACAGAAGTTAAGTCCTTCAGCGCCCATGGTACTGCTGGGTTACCCTAGTGGGAGAGTAGGTCGTGGCCAAGACTGATACGCACGCAATATCAAAGTAACAATTCTATCTATAAAACCCCATTAAATAATAAAATAACGTAATTAATACTAATCTCTCTTCTGAGATCTTTTTCCGTTTCCTAATAAACAGGTGATTTCTCGTGGATTTAATCCACTAATGTCAGCCCATTCTTCCAATGTTGTAGACGTGCGTCCTAAAATAGTAACTTCATCTCCACAACTCACTTTCATATCATTATTCCCCAAATTGACCATAAACATATCCATGCATATTTTCCCTATAATGGGATATCTATTTCCCTTTATGAAAACATGGCCAGTTCTAAATAAAGTTGAAATACCATCTGCATAACCGGCAGAAATAATAGCGATTTTTATCTCTACTGAAGCTGTAAACTGGGCATCATATCCGACGGATTCACCCGCAGGTATATCCTTGATTAATAAGACGCGGCTCATTACTTCCATAACGTTTTTATAGCTATCAAGGCCTACACGAACCATAGAAAAATAGCTGTCAGGAAAATAGCGAATACCCCCAGAGTTTGCAGAATGTATAAGTGGCACTTCAACCAAGTTCCTTATCTTTAAAAAATCCTTAAGTTGCTTCTGGGTAAATCCAGAAGAAGAAATCTCTGACTGTGAAAGATGTGTATAAAGTCCTTCAAGATATAAGTGAGGACATTTCTGAATAAAAGATAACATTTCGGATGTATGCCGACTATGTATGCCAAGTCGATTCATACCGGTATCAACTTTTAGATGAATTTTAATAATATTAGAAGACCGGCTTGCAAATGCTTGTAGCCGTTTAATAAAATCAATCGTATAGACCGTATAGGTTAAATTCTTCGCAAGGTCTGTGTCAGTCTCTATAAAGACGGGTTCTGATAATAGTAGTGTTGGATAATCTATTCCGGCTTGATAAAGTGAGTTGTATTCAGAAAGAGTAGCAACGCCGAGATACCTGACCTGTTCTTCAATCGCCGCTTTTGCAACGTCAATGGCACCATGACCATAAGCATCCGCTTTTACAATGGCCATAATGCCGCACTCAGTTGGAAGAGAAGAGGCTAATCGTTTTAAATTGGCTTTATACTGATCCAAATTAATTTTAATCGTTATGCGGTTCATTCATCTTACAACTCTTAGTGTTTGTTGGTATAATACAAAACTCAATTAAACCACACTTTGTACCATAGTTCACCCATATAAGGAGCCACATAATGGTTGTAGGATATTCTCTTGGAAATCGAAATGATGTAGAAGATGACATCCAAGTCATCGGAGAAGACGGCCCAAATATCATTACTTATTCTAAATCTTTGCCGCTTATTTTGTCTCGCATGTGTCGAAATGATTGTCCTTATTGTGGATTTCATAAAAAAGATAATATTATTGTTCCTTATTCCACCATTCGTGCAGCCAAGCAAGCCAGATCGAAAGGTGCTAGAGAAATCTTTTTTGTTTCAGGAGAAAGACCTGATAAATTCCCTCATATTCGTGCCATTTTAGACCTTTGGGGGTTTAGTTCCTACCTAGAATATGTCTATACTGTCTGTGAATTAGGTTTTTTAGAAGGATTAATACCTGTTATAGAGCTTGGTTTTTTAAGTCCAATTGAAATGAAACGTATGGCAGAAGTAAGTGCGCTTGTTAAAATCATGATGGACTCTGTAGACGAAAAAACGTCTCAAAATCTCTATAAAAATTCACCAGGAAAACGATTGGAGCTAAGGCTTAAAAGTTTAGAATGGGCTGGAAAACTCAATTACCCTGTCATCACAGGTAATATTGTTGGTATTGGCCAAAGTAAAGAAAATCAGAAATCAGTTCTCAATAAAATTGCTGCGTTACATAGAGAATATGGCCATATCCATGAATATTTAGTGCAAAACTTTGTTCCTGAACCTAAGACCCCTTTCGAAAAGAAAAAACCTGCAGACAAGGCTGATGTATTAAAAGCCATAGATCTTGCACGTGAAATATTGCCCGATGATATTCCTATTACAGTAAATATGGAACTTTATCCTGATTTCGAAGATTTTATAAAAGCTGGGGTAAGAGATCTTGGACGTATTACAGAGGGCGAGAAGGGACTTATTACGGGCCAAACGCCTTTAGATGAATTAGATGTCGCGGAAAGACTAGATAAGTTGGGCTTTAAGTTGCAACAACGCTTCCCTCTTAGAAAAGCCTTTATTTCTGAAGGTAAATATTCCAAAAAATTAGGTCAAGTATTTGAAAGCTATCGCTACAAAATCAAAAAAGAAGCTCAAGAAAAATTAAAAGAGTCCAAAGCCATCGGCTATGATGCATGAGTTGCAATTTTCTCAAGACCCTATAGCGACAACTCCCTCAATTCCTACGCAACCGCTAGGGAGCTTGAAGACTACGACCTCTTTTATCGAGCTAATGAGCCAAGCCTCTGAAGCGCCAGAAAAAGAAAATATAGTCGAAATAGGCCAAGCCCATTACAAAATGCAACAAGAAGGGGATGGAAAGGAAGACGCAGAATTTCTTCCGATTAAGCCAAAAGAAAAAGTATTTCAAGATCCGGAAAACAAAAAACGCGAAGAAACTACAACCGACACAAAGTCTTTAACCGAGCTTTCTCCTGCTCAATATTTATTACAGGCACTTCAGGCACGTAATATTGCGGATGTGCGCCCTATTCTACACGTGTTTATTAGAGAAACCGTCACAATCATCAAAAAGCTAGATCCAATCAACGGAAAGCAGCAATATCAATTCACCTTTACGGAGCCTCCTTTGAAAGTGCAGTTCCAGACTGAAGGCAAAAGTATTAAGATCCAAGTATTTGGAGATGAGCAATTAGGGATAGGGTTCAAAGACTTGCAAAAACATCAGGCCGAACTCAAACAAACCTTGCAAAAAATATTTCCAGATCAAGACATCAGTCTCTTTCTACAAGAAGAACCCTCACATACTAATCAACAAGATAGACAGAATTCTCAGCAGCAACAACAGCAGAAAAAAGAGAGCGAATCGGACTCCCTCTTTTCCGATGAGTAACTGACGGTATATTATAACTAAATGTCATCACCAAGTCCTATCTCCAATTCGCTAACCCCATCCCCTGTAGTCAACACGTCCTCTTTAGGGGATCAGGAGGGCCGCGGCTCTTCCGCCCAAACATTTGATGTAGCGCTTGCCAAAGAACAATCTAAATTAGATATAAGAGACTTTCTGTATGCTAATTATGTGGGAAAAAAAGTAAATATTGTACAGAATGGAGCCGTAACATTTAGTGGCATGATTACAAAAATAAATCAGGTAGGGGAGTCGTGGATTGCTAATATTTGGGATATGCGGCGAAATACTGTTCAGGCTAAAATGAGTTTTGAGGATTTACCAGGACTTCCACAAGACATTACAGACCGAGCTGAACAATTAAATGAAGCTCAAAAACGCCAGAGATTTTTTGTTGAAAATAAAATAAGTACATCGGGCCTCGTTGAGGCACAGGGAATTCAATTGCCAGCCGTTTCTTTTCAACGACCGACACAACGCATAGGGCAAGAATTGCCTTACAAAGATGTCGAAGCGAACACAATAAAAAAAGCCTACTTTATTATCCGCCACGATGCGATATACTTAGAAAATGGGCGAAGAATCACAGTTAAATTTGAGGAGCCATAAAACGTGGTAAATCAAAAAAACGGCTTTGCTTTTTCAAGGAAAATTAAACTAGCCCCAGCGATAGGGGATTGGACAACAATTCAATATCGAGATAGTGACATGGAAGAGATTAATATCTCACCAATTCGTAATATTAACTTTGATAGTATGCCGCGTGATCAGCTTAAATATGTACATTATTTACATTACAGATTGGCAGAAAAAATAACCAAAAAACTATCCCAAGATATGGATATCAAAGTAGAGTTGCATTCAATCGTAGCAAGCCAAATGGCCTACGATGATTTTCTCAATGCACAGCAAAATTCGGTCGTGCAAACTGATTTTGTTTTGGGGGAACATGGACGCGTGAATGTCCTATTTGAATGGGCTTTGGCAGACATGATTGTAAATCGCCTAGTCGGTGGAAAGGGTGAAGAAAGTGACGTCGAGACTTTTTCTGATTTAGAAGGGGAAATTCTTAAGACGCAAACAGAGGAATTGGTTCCTTACTTTATAGATGCTTGGAAATCTATTTTTACACAAGATCAATTGCGACTCGATTTTCAGTGCGGAAAGTATATCCAAGACAAAAAAGTAACACTTAGAGAAGCCTACATTATTTTTACATTCTATTTTTATTTTGGAAAAGGCGATCTGAAAAAAGTAACGTGGGCATATCCTAATCATATTTTAAGAAAACTACTCACGATCAGACAAACATTTTCTGATCCCATCAAAAAAAGAATCGCAATTTATCCTAATACACTAACCAAGACAAAAATACCTGTTAGGGCAGTTTTGGGAGAAACCACGCTAAGAATGCAGGATATTAAAAACCTACAAGTTGGAGATGTCATTACGCTCGACACTTGCTTGGATGAGCCTCTGAAAATTTATATTGGAGGGCAGAAAACACGCCTCTCAGGGCAGCCAGGTGTGGTCGGTCATAAAGTATGTATACAGTTATTAATGATGGAAGACCAAGAGGGCGCACCTAAAAGAATAACCCGAAGTGCTGTGCTCCCTTTTATACACGAAACGCCACCTACAGAAGATCTTCCAGAACCGCCCGCACCTGTATATAATCCGCCACCTATTATTGAAGAAGCACCTCCTGTTCCTATCCCTATCCCTACCCCTGTTCCTATTCCTGTTCCCGCATCAGCAATGGCCGAAGACGAAAGTGATGACTGGGAAAATGAAGCAGATGATGCGCCGGAAGAAGACGAAATTCCAGAAGAAGAACTTGTTGATGAAGAAGATGCTGACGATGAGTGGGGCGATTTAGATGATGATGACGAGACCGGTGAAGAACTCGATACGCCTCCCTCGGTTTCCAATGTGCCACCTTCAGCACCTGTTGAATCCCCAGGAGAAGAAACCGAAGAAGAATGGGACGATGATTTTTCGTGGGATGATTTGGATGCGGAATAGCGTGATCCAACGATGAGAAAAATTGCGATTATTAATTATAAAGGGGGTACCGGGAAAACGGTTACTTCCGTAAGCCTTGCACATGGACTTGCGCTAAAAGGGAAAAAAGTTCTGATCATTGATATGGATCCACAGGGATCTGTCGGATACCACTTGGGAATCACCGCAAAAAAATCTCTCTATGATGTTTTGATGGGAAAAGAAACTGCGCGAAATTGTATCCAACCAGTACGCCCTAATCTAGATATGATCTGTGGAAATGAATATCTTTTTCCTGCAGAAATTGCCATGTCAGGAATGCCTGAACGGGAGAGATTGCTCGCAAGGTATATGGCAGATGTAACGGAGTATGATATCGTTATTATAGACTGCGGTCCGTCTATGAATTTGTTAAATCAAAATGCACTTTTGTACGCGGAAGAAATTATTTTGCCTGTGTCGATGGAATACTTGTCACTCGTCGGGGTAAAACAGCTATTGAACAATATAAAAATCATTAATAGAATATTCGGTAGTGATATCAGTATTTCCAAAGTTGTTCCAACATTTTTTGATAAGCGAAATAAAAAATCTCAGGATGTGTGCCAAAGTTTAGAAAGGGTATTTCCTGGATTACTTTCATTAGCCATTCGTAGCTGTGTCAGTTTGTCAGAGGCACCAGGGTCAAGACAAAGTATCTTTGAGTACGATATAAATTCCAAGGGTGCGCAAGACTACCTAAAATTAGTAAACGAGGTACTTGAAAATGGCAAAAAAACAACGATTTGAAGATCCTTTAGAAAAAATAGACCCCATTATGGAGGGTGCTTTTTCTGCTCCTGAAGAAAAAGAAGAAAGTGTGACAGAAAAAAAAGCAAAAGCACCTGCAAAAAAAACACAACGAAGTCATGCAGATGAAACTCCTGTGGCAGACGTACAATTTCCTACGCTAGACACAGACATATCCGGGCGCAAGTTTGAACTAGACGTATTTAAAAATATACCGGTCAACCTTTCGGTGGAATTAGGACGTTCACAGATTTCTTTAAAAGAAGTTTATGAATTAACAGAAGGTGCCATCATCGAGCTAGAAAGATTGGTCGGAGAGCCTCTGGATCTTGTTGTAAACGGACAAATTATTGCGCAGGGAGAAGTCGTGGCTATCGATAATAACTATGGCCTCCGTGTGACACAGATTATCTCTCAGACTGAAACAACTTACTAATGTCGACCGGATACTATCTTCAAGTTATTCTAAGTCTTTTAATTATATCCGGAATTATGTGGGTCGTTCTGAGGATGACAAAAAATCTACAGAAGCAGAAGTTTTCGGGCGAGATGAAAGTGGTAGATCGTATTCCGTTGAGTAATGCTACGGCACTCCTCGTAGTAAAATTGCGCGAAAAAGAATATTTACTCAGTGTAGGTGGTCAAAATGTCCAATTCCTGGAAACGCTTTAAACTTAAACGCGTCCTCTTAACGGGGGGCATCTGCCTTGGTCTTCTATTTCTCTGTATGGTGAGTCCTATTTCTGCGCAAACAGCAGCAAAATCTGGCATACCCTCAGACTTACAAACTTTTGTAGATCCTCAAGGGTTCAGCACGACGATGCGCTTGCTATTTACGATGGCAAGCATCGCATTTATCCCCTTTTTTGTAATGTCTACTACTTCATTTCTGCGTACAGTCATCGTGCTTTCCATGGTGAGAACAGCCCTCGCGACACAGCAAGCGCCTCCCAATATGATCATTGTCGCGTTATCCATGTTCATTACTATTTTTGTTATGACGCCCACCTGGAATGAAATTAATCGGGTAGCAGTAACGCCTTATCGTGAAGGCAAATTGAATCAAATGGAAATGTTGGAACAAGGCATAAAACCTATTCGTCTTTTCATGCTTAAACTTACAAGAGATAAAGACTTGGCACTATTTATTGAGTTTTCACAAATACAAAATCCACAAAATTACGAAAATATTCCTATCTTTGTTATTATTCCAGCTTTTATTATTTCGGAATTAAAAACAGCTTTTCAAATTGGATTTTTGCTCTTTATTCCCTTTGTAGTTATCGATTTAATTATTTCGAATATTTTACTTTCGCTAGGGATGTTTATGTTATCGCCTGCCATTATTTCGTTGCCATTTAAGATCTTGTTATTTGTTTTGACGGATGGGTGGAATTTGATTATTCGAGGTCTATTGATCAGTTTTCAATAAGGAAATTTCATGTCCATCGAAGCCGCAAATGCCATTCTAAATTCCGCAATACAAGTCGTATTGCTGGCGTCTCTTCCAAGTGTAGCGTTGGGGCTGTTGGCGGGATTAATCGTGGCTGTCGTGCAAGCAGTTACACAGATCCAAGAACAAACTTTAACCTTTGTTCCCAAAATGATTGTCGTATTATTGGTGTTGGGCGCGACCTTCCCCTGGACAGCCAATATCATTATGGAAATGACGATTAACTTATGGCAAAATATTCCGCTTTACGCTAAATGAATTTATCGTTGCACTTAGTCAGTGCCATTCTTCTCATTCTGGCACGTGTCGCCGGAATGATATCAACGGCACCCGTTTTTAGTAGAAAAGATGTTTTCTCGATGGCTAAAGTGGCGTTTGTATTTTGGCTTACGGCAAGCTTGGTTTTTGCTATTCCTATTCCCAGGGAGTTGCCAAACAATGTCGAGCCTTTCGTCTTGTTATTTATAAGTCAATTTTTGGTAGGCGTTATTATTGGCCTGATTGCAGATCTTCTCGTCGTAGCCGTAGAGTTTGCCGGGAGTTTAATGGATACCCAGGCAGGTTTAAGTGTTGCGGCTTTACTCGATCCTTCTACAGGACGAAGTATACCCTTGTTGTCTCAGACATTGAATTGGGTAGCCATTCTCATTTTTCTTCAGTTAAACGGCCATCATATGGTAATCACAACGCTTGTGAAAAGTTTTGATATTTTGCCCATCGCAATGCCATTAAATTTTACAAAAGGAAGCCAAATGGTGTTTTCTTTAGGAACAGAGTTATTTAAAGTAGGTTTAATTATTTCGGCGCCTATTTTATTAGTCATGTTTATCGTCGATTTTGCATTTGGACTTCTTAATAAAATTGCAGAACAAATCAATATTTTTCAGCTTGGTTTTCAGGTAAAGCCATCGGTGGGACTCCTGGTTTTTTTGGCGATTACGCCAGGGCTTACCGATACGATCTATAAATTAATGGAAATGTTAACCGAAAAAACATTTGAAGTATTAATCGCACTACAAGTATAAAATGAGCGAAGATTCCGGCGAAAAAACAGAAGAACCTACCCCCCATAAACTACAAGAAGCGCGTAAAAAGGGGCAAATCGCAAAAAGCAAAGATTTAACAGCGGCGTTTTTATTAATCGTCGCTTTTTATACGTTGAAATTTTCAGGTGTTTACATTTGGGATCAAATGACAAACATCATGCTTCAGGCCTTTAATATGATCCCTGAAAAATTTACAGAAAAAACAGTGGGCGTTTTATTGAGTGATACGTTATTTACATTTTTGCGGGCAATGGCCCCCTTATTCGCTGCTAATTTAACAACCGCCATTGTTGTCGAGGTACTCCAAACTGGGTTTGTGCTGTCATTTGAACCTTTAATGCCCCAGCTAAGTAAACTCAATCCAATTGAAGGCTGTAAAAAGTTTTTTTCGCTTAAGCAATATGTAGAACTTATAAAATCTATCATTAAAATGATTGTCGTTGTTTGGCTTGTTACGGGCATTATTAAAGATGAATTTCCTATGGTGATTATGGCTCAGCAGTTAACGCTATGGCAAATGATGACCTTTGTAGGAGAGTTGATTATGAAGGTTGTTACACGGTTAGGTATTTTTTATCTGCTCATTGGGATGGCGGATTATTTTTATCAACGCTATGAATATATTAAAGGACTTAAGATGTCTAAGAAGGAAATTAAAGACGAGTATAAGCGTCTAGAAGGCGATCCTACGGTGAAGCAGAGGCAGCGTGAGGCACAGCGTCAAATGGCGCAAGGGCGTCAAATGGGGGCTGTGCCAGGTGCTGATGTGGTAGTTACAAATCCTATACACTTGGCGATTGCGATTGTGTATAAGGCCAATCAAATGAAAGCTCCCAAAGTTTTGGCTAAAGGCGAACGTTTAATGGCAGAGGAAATTAAACGCATCGCAAGAGAAAATAATATTCCTATTATAGAAAACAAGCCTTTGGCACAAGCCCTTTTCAAATTAACCGAAGCCGGCAAGGAAGTACCGCCGCAATACTATAAAGCCGTGGCAGAGATTTTGGCCTTTGTGTATAATCTAAAGAAGAAAAAGAAGTACCGTTACTAAAACTATGTCAAAACTCAAATCCTTAGGCCACCTTTTCTCCCTCTCCGACGTTATTCTTGCGGTCACAGTCATCATGATTGTCGGTCTCATGATCGTCCCTATTCCGACGTGGTTACTCGACATCCTTATGGTCTTAAGTATTGGCATCGGCGTCGTGGTTTTGCTCATGGCTATGTACTTGGCGGAGCCTCTTGATTTTGCTGCTTTCCCCTCAATACTCCTCATTTTGACACTCTTTAGACTCTCTCTCAATGTTGCTTCTACCAAGCTTATTTTAAGTGAGGGTATCGAGTTTAATGGACACGTTGTATTGGCTTTCGCGGATTTTGTAACCAGAGGAAATTTTGTGGTCGGCGTCGTGGCGTTTGTCATCATTACGTTGGTGCAATTTATGGTTGTTACAAAAGGATCTGAGCGCGTAGCAGAAGTGGCCGCCCGGTTCACATTGGATGCATTGCCTGGAAAGCAAATGAGTATCGATGCTGATTTAAATGCAGGGTTACTTGATGCAGATGGCGCCAGAGAACGTCGAAAAAAATTAGAACAAGAATCTACTTTTTTTGGATCCATGGATGGTGCTAATAAGTTCGTAAAAGGGGATGCCATTGCCGGTATTATTATCGTATTTATTAACGTGGTCGGCGGATTATTAATCGGACGATTTCAACAGGGATTGAGTTTGGGTGAGGCCCTGAAAGTCTTTACAACACTAACGATTGGAGATGGATTAGTTGCCCAAGTCCCCGCACTTTTAATCTCAATTGGAACCGGTTTGGTTGTAACAAAATCGGCTTCCAAAGAAAGTTTGGGTGCCGACGTAACAGCACAAATCTTTCGGCAGCCGAAAGCATTTGCGGTAACAGCTGTTGTCTTATTTATGTGTTGTTTTATTCCAGGATTTCCTGCTATACCTTTTGGGCTATTGTCTCTGGGTTCAGGTGTTCTGGCCTTGGCAATTGTAAAATCCAAGCAAAATGCAGATGACATGGCCATGGAGGGTAACCAAGATTCGGCGAAAGACGCGATGAAAAAGCCCGAAAATCTATTGGGAACACTCAACTTAGATCCCATCAGTCTCAAAACGGGTCGTAATCTCGTACCACTCATTGACCCTTCACAAAACGGACCCCTTCTCGAGCGTATTACATTAGTACGTTATCATATTGGCCAAGAATTGGGATTTGTAATTCCTGGGGTGCGTGTACAAGATGATTTGAGTTTGCCGCCTAACCAGTACGAAGTAGATATACGAGGTACGCGTGTCGCTATTGGAGAGGCATTGCCAGGTCACTTTTTTGTACAGCGTGCTGTCGCAGAATTAAAGCGACAAGGCATCAGTGGGGTAGAGGCTATAGACCCCATCTCTAACGAGCCTGGGGCCTGGGTATCAGAAGATCAAATTGAACTACTGCAAGAAAATGTAATCCCCGCGCAAAATATTACAGACTTCATTGCCAATCACTTTGCAGAAGCCATCAAGCAACATTCTGATGAAATTATGACGCGCCAAAATGTACAAGCGCTTTTAGATTTGGTCAAAAATACCAATGCCGCTATTGTCCGAGAGCTAGTTCCAGACATGTTGTCTTTGGGGCAAGTGCATAAAGTATTACAGACGTTGGTGAAAGAGCGCGTATCTATTCGAGATCTTTCCACAATTCTAGAGCGGCTCGCAGATTATGCGCATGTATCACGTGATACCAATTTGCTTGCAGAGTATGTAAGGCAATCTCTCGCTAGACAAATCTGTAGTCAATACATGGATAAAGAAGACACCATTACCGTTTTTACTATTGACCCTAGGCTTGAAGAGACGATGATTGGTGCCGTGCATCAGTCCGAATATGGATCTTTCCTTGCATTAGATCCACATCTTGGTGAAAAAGTATTGTCCCAAATTGGATATCATATGAGTAGTTTCCGAAAAATGGATAAGTACCCGGTATCACTTTGCTCACCTCGTCTTCGGCCCCATTTTAAGAAATTTACCGAAAGAAATTATCCGCAGCTTGTTGTTCTGTCCTATAATGAAATTGTTCCCAAAGTAAAAGTGCAATCTATTGGTATCATTTCAGAAGAAGGGAGCTAACACGTAACTTATGACTGATGACGCCTATTATCTTAAGCGAATTCCCCAGAGCGAATATCGTCGTACGGCAGCAGAAAGCGAGCGTAAAGATGACGGTAGCAATGCCATTGATCTCTCTTTGGAAAATCTAAACCTAACCGACCCAGAATTAAAAGACGCTGTAATGGCTAGAATATACGAAGAGGGTCAGCAAATGGTGCGGGCGCTCCTGCCAGAAGAAAAACAAACAGACGCCCTGACGCATGAACATCTAAAAGAAATCTACGTCCGACTAGGTCTACTATGAATACAGAAAAAGTCGAAGAAGTTTGGGCCCTCATTGGAAAAAAAGTGCTCAATAATATCAAAATACATCTACTTAAATACTACGTGCCCGATATTTTTGCGTTCTATAATCCTAAAATTGTACAGGTGGTGAGACGGTACGCACGATACTTGCCTGCCCACGTTGCGCAAAGTGAAACGGATGACTTAACCACGCTCGCAAAACTAGAATTTTTAGAGACATTAAAAGTGTGGAGCCCTGATCGGTCTCAAGATATTTGGCCGCTTGCACAGGCCCGTATTATTGGTGCGATGAAAGACCACATTAGATATATCACAAAATCAGATCCTACACGGTTTTATGACTGGATAGCAGACGCAGGGCATATGTATTTGATGGTAAATGACAGGGCTGATTTTGAGTGTGGTGTTGATAACGGTATTCAGTTGAATGAAGCGATGAAAGTGCTAACGTATCGTGAGCGGCAAATTGTGCTATTTCACACAAGAGAAGACCTGACTTTTAAAGATATTGGCGAACGCGTTGGCGTTTCGGAATCACAAATTTCTCGTATTTATAAAAAGTCGATAGAGAAGTTGAAGAAAGCATTAAGCCCGCATTAAATATTTTGTAGTTTACTGATTTCGGCTGTATTGCCTGCGCCGTAAGCAGTAAGTGTGTAGACATTAGCGGCACTGTCTAGTGAGTATAGTATTTTTCCCGATTTATCTTGTGCAGTGTAGGGGGCTCCTGTAAATGGGTTGATAGGTAGTTTTGAAAATTCACCACTGGTTTTAAGTGTCGTAACAAGTGTGGGTAAATCGATGTCGGAACCAGTAGGATAAGTGCCATTTGCTGCTGCATAGGCTTCAATGGAAACTTGGAGGGAGTGAAGTGTGGATTTGATATTGCTTTCTTTCGCACGATTTTGAATCTTTGAGAAGCTAGGAATTGCAAATGAGGTAATAATTCCAATAATAACCATCGTCACAAGAAGTTCGATCAATGTAAATCCGTTTTCTTTTTTGTTCATGATAAGTAGTATGTCTCACAGAAATATAAAAGTCAATAAATATATATTTTGCAAAAAATATGACGATATAATGTATCGTGTTGAATGAAAGCCAGGCCTGGACTATCATTGGTAAACTATGAAACGCTCGATGTTATTTCTACTCTTTATAAGTGTGTTACTGCTTGGGGCATGTCGAGATAAAACCCAAGAAGTATTTAATAGTGATCAGTTAGATCCCGCTTTTTTTAAAAGTGAATGGGTGAAAAAAGCGTATATCCTAGAAATAGGGAAAGAGCCCAATGAAGCGCTTTTGGTCCATTTTTATGATAAGGCCATCGAGGAAAATCCAAAAAATGTATATGCCTATTTCAAACGAGGTATTTACAATGAATCTCTAAAAAAAGAGAAAGAAGCAGAAGCGGATTATACATCTGCTATAAAGATTATAGGTAATTTTGAGCCAGCGTATTACAGACGCGGAACATTGTTGAGCGAAAAAGGGCGTTATACGGAAGCCATCGTAGATCTTACTACTGCAATTGCCTTGTCTCCAAGTCATGCCCAAGCCTACAATAATAGAGCCTACACGTATTTTAAAATGGGTAAATTAGATCTGGCGCAAGAGGATATTAAAACGGCGCTTATCGCCGATCCAAAAAGCGGATATGCCTACTCTACATTAGCAGAAATCGAATGGACAAAAGGGAATAAAGAAGCTTTTTATACCAATATAGAATTGGCAATGAAAAATCAATTTCCCGCCTGGAAATATAGTGACGATCCTGTTTTCTTGCCATTAAAAATGGATGCCCGTTTTATTGCTATCGTTGATGCGTATAAGCCGCTAGACAAAGGTGCGCTGGATGGAAAAACTTATCAAAATAAATTTTTCAACTTCACCTTTCAGGTACCCAAAAAATGGGTGATCTTAGATGAGGCAAGGATGCCTAAAAATCGTGCAAATTTAATTTCAATCTATAAACGTGAACAAGGGACGCCTGCAACCAATCCTTCTTGTTTGGTGATGGCAGAACCGATGGATCATCCAGGTGTAGCGACGAGTGTCGATTATATTCAAGAAATAAAAAAGACTCTCGAGAAGAGCAAAGAACCTTATACTTTTAGTAAAGAAATTGCTAAAAGAACAATCGGAACCATTGCCTTTGATGTCTTGACGGCTACGTGTGATATTTATCCCACAAGCGCGCAGCAATTTTTCTATGTCGCCATTATTCGCAAGCATGTCTTTATTATTGTGACGACTTATTATTTGGACGAAGAAGCACAAGAAATTGAGGAAATTCTCAAAAATATTGAGATGACTCCGTTATTAAATCGCGGTTAGTCCTTCTAAGATAGGAATGAAAGTAAGATAAACAAAACCAAAAACAAAAATGCCCATGATAAGTAGCAATGCCGGCTGCAAAAAACCAAGAAATCTACGTGTCCTCATTTCTTGAAGTGTATAAATATCAGAGGCAACATCTTGAAGGGCTTCGGGTAAACGTCCTGTTCTTTGGGACGCCAAAATAAGCTCGTTTTGATAGGGCGAAAGAGATAAATGTGTTCCTATGGCATGACTAAAATCCCCAGACTCAAAAAGTGTTTCTTTGAAGTTTAAAAATAAAACGCCCAAGTGATCTTCTTTGCCAAAATAAATACTTTGAATCGCCAATTTAAAAGAAAGTCCGCTGGATAAAAGCAGCGATAATAACCACAAGGCATTGGCTTTTCGCGTTTGTAAAAAACGACTTTTTATAAAAGAAGTAATCTGTTTAGACTGTAGCCAAAGTCCAGCTAAAAGAAGCAAGCTCACACCAAAAAATAGACCCATATAACGTCGAAGCGACATTAGAAACATAAGGAAAGCAGGGGGCTTGAGATTTAATCCTGAAAAAAAATAGAGGTAATGTGGTAAGAGCGTTGTGAAAAATAAAATAGATACCGAGATCGCACTAAGTAGCAAAACCGCAGGATAAAAAAGCTGTTTAAATAAAGATATTAAATAGACATGTCGTTTCTCTAAATACGTTGCACAATGCATTAGAAACAATCGAATGTCTACAATGGGGGATTCTTCGGTAAATCGCATCGGAAGCACATAAGGTGCTATCTGAGAAAAAGAGATGGCAAAACTTCGGCCAGACTCGAGATCTGTCAGAAGAGACTGTAAGCGACGCTTAAATTCGGGGTGCGTTTCTTCCTGTGAGAACAAGTAAAGTGCACGTTCCAGGGAGAGACCCGCTTCTAAAGAATGTGACAGTTTTCGGCAAAAAATAGCCAATCGTTGTAAAAGTATCAGATCTTTAATCAGTCCAATCATATGCCAAAAAATTGTCTCGCATTTTCGCTTGTAATGTCGTCTACTTCACGCAAAGAAACCTGCTTGATTTCTGCAATTTTCTTCGCAATTTCTACCACGTAGGCGGGCTGATTTTCGCGACCTTTAAGTGTAGTAGGTGTTAGGTAGGGGCAGTCTGTTTCAATCATCATCCGTTCCAATGGAATCGTGCGAATGGTTTCTAGGTAGGCCTCGTCAGGATCATAAGTGATAAGGCCTCCAAATGAAAAATAAGTTTCAGAATTGATAGATAACATCGTATTTGCAAAAGATAGAGGAGAACAAAAACAATGAAATACTTTTTTAACAGTCGGGAATTTTCTGAAGGTTTCAATCATTTCGATGTCAGCCTGCCTATTATGAATTAACACGGGTAAATCAAAATCAAGTGCAAGTTGAAGCTGGCCTTCAAATAAAGCGCTTTGTTTTTCTTTAGTTGCATAATTTTTAAGAAAATCGAGGCCGATTTCACCAATCGCCTTAAATCCACCCGCTTCCAAGAGTATTCGCAAGTCTTGAAGCGAATAAGGCTTTTCTGCTTCGGAGGGATAAAGCCCAATCGTAGGTATTAATTGCGGATAGGTTTTGGATAGTGCCAAAACGGACTTTGCACTCGCAAGGTCTAAAGCAACATTGGCCATATGGGTGACACCCGCCTGACGTGCATTTTCTAGAATTTCTTCAAGCGGCGTTTTGCATAAAAAAACGTGGGCATGTGTATCGATCATGACGTGATATCTCCTGGCTCATGAAACGCGTTATAAACCGCATTCTTGGGCAATCCTAATAATGACTGCGTTACATATACTACTTGAGAAAGAGAGAGTCCATGAGATTTGAGATCCGATACGATAGTATGAACGTCTTTAGACAGTTGTTTGGGGAGTGAGGCCACAAAGCACCATTCACCTTTTACAAGTATCGTATCAAGTGCCTCTAATGCGGATGCAGGGGTGCCATGATGAAACCATTCGTAGGTCTTGGTTAATTCTTTGCCTAAAACAATCTTGGCCGTCGGATATAGTTCGATAAGCCAGCCTAACGTTTTGACAATACGCTTAGGAGATTCTAAAAAACAAAGTGGGACTTGAAGTGTTTGCAAAGAGGCTAAAAGCGTAGTCGCTTCTGCTTCTTTTCTTGGAAAAAAGCCGCCAAAATAAAACTGATCCGCAGGCAACCCCGCAACAGACAAAAGTGTTGTGATGGAAGAGGGGCCAGGAACAGGAGAGATACGAAACCCACGTGCAATCAAGCCCCCAACAAGTAAAGCCCCGGGATCCGAAAGAGCCGGAGTACCGGCATCACTAACAAGCGCGACATCCTTACCTTCTGAAAGAAGCCCTGCAATCTGGTCTACTCGCGAAGCTTCATTGAATTTTTGTAAGCTCATAAGAGGCGTTTTGAACTCGAAATGTCGTAACAACTGTTGTGTCACACGCGTATCTTCTGCCGCAATACAGGCTACAGATTTTAATGTGGAAATAAGTCGTGTAGAGCAATCCGATAAATTCCCAATGGGGGTTGCACATACATATAAAATTCCGGTGGATGATGAGGTCATGAAAGTAATTGGTCGGGGCGACTGGATTTGAACCAGCGACCACTAGCACCCCATGCTAGTGCGCTACCAGGCTGCGCTACGCCCCGATTATGAGAGATGGATCTTCCTTTGTATCCGAAGATTTAGACTTGGTACGCTTCTTGGGTTTAGGCTTTTCCGCTTCGTCTTCATGTGATTCCGAAGTAGGTAAAGCAAGCGCATCTAAATCAACATCGTTAGGATTTTCTGAGGCCATCAACGCCTCAAATTGATCTGCCTCAAGCACCTCTTTGTCCATCAGGATCTTAGAAATGTCAATGAGCTTTGCTTGGTTGTCGGTCAAAATCTTCAGGGCACCCGCATAACACTCGTCAATTAATGCTTTGATTTCATCATCAATGGCATTGGCCGTGGCTTCCGAATAATCTTTAGAATGATCCGAATAATCACGTCCTAAAAAGACCTGGGACTGCGACTTTCCAAATTTACGAACTCCCAATTTAGCACTCATGCCATAATGACAAATATAGCCTCTGGCCAAGTCTGTAGCCCGCTCAATGTCATTGGATGCACCAGATGTAATTTCATGAAACGTCAAATCTTCTGCAATGCGTCCACCCATCAGTATTTGAATTTGGTGTTTGATTTCAGTGCGAGAAATTAAATTTTTATCTTCAACAGGAAGCTGCAGTGTATAACCCAACGCACGTCCACGAGGCAAGATACTGACTTTATGAACAGGATCTGCCCCCGGAAGTCTTTGCGCAACAATGGCATGTCCTACCTCATGATACGCAACGATTTCCTTTTCTTTGGGAGACATAGCGCGTGACTTGCGTTGTGGTCCAGCCATGACGCGGTCAATCGATTCTTCCATTTCTATCATCGTAATCACTTTCAAACCCTTACGTGCAGAAAGAAGCGCCGCTTCATTAACTAAATTAGCTAAGTCCGCTCCAGTAAATCCTGGCGTACGTTTGGCAATAATTTCCAGATTAATTTTTTTAGATAATTTTTTATTTTTTGCATGAATCTGAAGAATAGCCAGTCGACCTTTGACATCAGGCTTATCCACCGTAATTTGGCGGTCAAATCGGCCTGGTCGAAGCAATGCAGGATCCAAAATATCAGGACGGTTAGTGGCTGCAATTACAATAACGGTCTGCTTGCTTTCAAAGCCATCCATCTCTACCAATAATTGGTTTAATGTCTGCTCACGTTCATCATGACCACCACCTAAACCGGCACCACGTTGTCTACCTACTGCATCAATTTCATCCACAAAAATAATGCAAGGCTGATTCTTTTTTGCTTGGCCAAATAAATCTCTTACCCGAGAGGCGCCAACGCCCACAAACATTTCAACAAAGTCAGAACCCGACAATCCAAAGAAAGGCACGCCCGCCTCACCTGCAATCGCACGAGCCAATAACGTCTTTCCAGTTCCAGGAGGCCCCATTAACAAAACACCTTTTGGAATCTTGGCACCAATGTCCAAATATTTTTTAGGGGCTTTTAAGTAATCAACAATTTCTTGAAGTTCTTCAACGGCTTCTTCAACACCCGCAACATCTTTAAACGTTGTAATATTATCTTTGTCTTTTTGCCAAGGGGTTGCCCGAGACTTTCCAAAAGACATGGCCTGATTATTAGCGCCCTGAGCTTGTCTGAAGATAAAAAACCATAAAAGACCGATCAATATAAAAGGAAGAAGACCCTGAATAACCGCGCTCCACAACCAATTCCCACTATTCGTATTAACAGTGACGGGAATGCCATGGGCTTTTAAATCAGGAACCAAATCGGGGTAGTCTAAAAAATAGGTTTTAAATGAAACGCCTGCTTTTGTTTTGCCGGTAATCACATGATCAGTAGGACTCACCGTCACGTCGCTAATCTCTCCTTTTTCAAGTTGAGTCATGAACGTGGAGAAACCGACTTCGGCAGGCTTTTTAGGGCTGCTGGAATAGTTTAAAAAGAAAGATGCGCCAATAAGAGCAAGAACCAAAACCCAAATTAAGTTACGCCAAATACTTTGGTTAGGTGCTGGAGCAGGCTTTTTAGGTTTTGACATAGGGTGTCATTCTAACCTGAATGGCTATTTCCTTTCCAGTATAATTTTATCGTCGCCATCTATTTCATAGAGTTGGACTTCAACATGATCGTCCGTAGAAGTTTGAAGTTGTGCCCCACAATAGTGTGCGAAAATAGGAAGTTGGCGATGACCCCGATCAATTAACACGGCTAACTCAATCGTGAGAGGCCGCCCAAAATCCAAGAGCGCGTTTAAAGCGGCTCTAATAGTACGACCATGAAATAAAACATCATCCACTAAAATTAAAATTTTGCCTTCAATACTAAACGGAATATCCGACTCTCGCAGCGTCACAAAATCTTGGCGAGAAAACAAGTCGTCCCGATATAGGGCCACATCCAATTTGCCAACTTGTACAGGATTTCCCGTTTCTTTCTCAAGAAAAAATGCGAGACGCTGTGCCAATGGGTATCCCACGGACAAAATGCCAACCAAAACAATTTGATCTAAGATCGGATGTGCGGACAAAATCTGCCGACCTATCTGCTGAATTAAATCAGGAATAGCGTATTGAGAATTCATCGTTACAACAGGCCCTTTGTAGAAGGAATTGCCGGTTTTCTGGCATCTAATAACGACGCTTTATCCAGAAAAAAACCAACACCCTTAAAACAAGACTCAATTATATGATGCAAATTATTGCCGCGCACCACATCTATATGAAGCGTAATACGAGCGTTATTCACAAACGCTCTAAAAAATTCTTCGGTTAATTCAACATCAAACGAACCTACTTTTGTTTTGGGTAATACACAGTTGAAATCCAAATGAGGGCGATTAGAAATATCAATAGCCACTTGGCAAAGAGCCTCATCCATTGGCAAAAAGCCAGAAGCATACCGCGCAATCCCTTTCGCATCACCAATTGCTTCACGAAACGCTTGCCCCATGCAAATGCCAACGTCTTCTACTGTATGGTGAAAATCCACATCCAAGTCACCCTTAACTTGCAATGACAAATCAAAAAGCCCGTGGTGAGAAAATAAATCTAACATGTGATCAAAAAAAGGAATCCCTGTTTGAATCTCATTTTTCCCGCTGCCATCCAAAGAAAAGGTCATGGAGATTTGTGTTTCTTTTGTATGACGATTAATCGTAAAAGTGCGTGGCGATGTTGACATAAAGCCTCCTAAAATAATGGATTTTGTTGGGTTTGATCCGGTGTTCGCGCTTGAGCAATACCCAGATGTTTATAGGCAAGCGCCGTAGCAAGACGTCCACGCGGTGTGCGTTCAATAAACCCTAATTGTAATAAATAAGGTTCATAAACATCCTCTATAGTATCAGAATCTTCAGAAATGCTAGCAGCAATGGTGTCGAGACCCACAGGTCCGCCCCTAAATTTTTCAATAATCGTCAGTAGATAACGCCTATCCACATCATCCAATCCCAACACATCAATCCCAAACCCTTCGAGAGAGTCCTGAATAATTTCAAATGTAATGGTCCCGTCACCTTTAATTTGCGCCCAATCCCGAACCCGCTTCAATAATCGATTTGCAATACGAGGCGTGCCGCGAGACCGCTCGCCAATTTTTTCGGCTGCCTCTGCATGTATTCGAGTCTCCAATAGAAAAGAAGACCGATGAATAATCTGCGTCAAATCGGCAGGTGTATAAAACTCAAAGCGCTCAATAATGCCAAACCGATCCCGAAGCGGCGCCGACAAACTGCCAACTCGAGTCGTTGCACCGATCAAAGTAAACTTCGGCAAGTCCAATCGAATCGACCGCGCCGAAGGGCCCTTTCCTATAATAATATCCAATTCAAAATCTTCCATCGCCGGATAAAGCACTTCTTCAACGGCCCGATTCAGTCGATGAATCTCATCAATAAACAACACATCTCCAGGCTGCAAATTCGTCAAAATCGCCGCCAAATCCCCAGGCCTTTCAATCGCCGGCCCAGACGTGATCTTAATCTGAACGCCCATTTCCGCCGCAATAATACTGGCTAATGTCGTCTTCCCAAGTCCCGGAGGTCCATAGAGCAATACGTGCTCGATGCTCTCTTGTCGTTGCGAAGCCGCTTGAATGAAAATACCCAAGTGGTGTTTTAATTTTTCTTGGCCGATAAATTCCGACAGCGTTTTAGGGCGAAGGCTTCCTTCTTTAATATCGTCCATGACACGGTCAGACGAAACCAGTCGTTCTGGGTTTTCTTGGGGGTTATTAAAATCTTGTGAAGCATCTGGTGAAGTCATTAGTCTGAGAGTATACAGTATTATTTAGGTTCAAGTGAGGCTTGTGCTCATTCGTCTTGTCAAAAACAGTAAATCTCTCGTAAAATAAATTTTATATATAAATTTTTATAAAATATAAGATAGTATGATGATAAAAAATTAGTCGCTACTAACTAAAGGGATCGGAAATGAAACAGGAATTGATTTCAGAGCTTCATAAAAATTTCGAGAATTCGGCTTGTGATCAGGGTGGGGTTGAATATTGGCTAGCACGCGATTTGCAAGAATTACTCGGTTATACCGAATGGCGCAATTTTATTAACACAATTCAAAAAGCAAAAGAGGCTTGTCAGAATTCGGGGCAGGAGGCGTCCGATCATTTTGTTGGTGTCAACAAAATGATCGGGTTAGGCAAGGGTGGACAACGTAAAGTTGAAGACATCATGCTCACTCGCTACGCCTGTTACTTGATTGCGCAAAATGGAGACCCTAAAAAAGATCCCATCGCATTTGCGCAAAGCTATTTCGCTGTTCAAACACGAAAGCAAGAACTTGTAGAAGATCGAATCAATCTAATAGAACGATTACAGGCTCGTAAAAAGTTGGTGGAAACAGAAACTGAACTTTCTAAAATTATTTATGAGCGAGGAGTCGACAATCAAGGCTTTGGTAGAATTCGAAGCAAGGGTGATCAGGCTTTGTTTGGAGGAATTAATACCGTTCAAATGAAACAGAAGCTTGGTATTCCAGAAAACCGACCGATGGCCGATTTTTTACCTACGATCACCATAAAAGCCAAAGATCTAGCCACCGAAATCACCAACTTTAATGTTCAAAAACAAAACTTAATAGGAGAGCACACTATTTCAGGTGAGCATGTCAAAAACAATAAAGACGTTAGGCAGTTGCTTAATAAAAGTGGAATTAAGCCTGAAGAGCTTCCCCCGGAAGAAGATATCAAAAAGTTAGAGCGACGAGTAAGCTCTAGCGATAAGAAATTAGGCATAGATTCTAAATCCAAATGGCTCAAATCAAAATAACAGATTCAATACAAAGAAGCTGGATTGCGAAAAAGAAAGAGGCTATGTTACAATGCTTGCCTTTACTTTACATATAATCGCGTTTAAGGAGTTACGGTACCATGAGCAAAGCATACGATATCCTGGTGATCATCAAAGCCCATTTGGGAGATGAGAAACTAGAAAAGCTAACAATAAATTTTAAAAAATGGATCACAGATAACGAAGGTGAAATCCAATTGTTCGAAGACCAAGGCGTAACTGATATGCCAATTACATTCCAACCCGCACTACAAGGTCATTACCTTCACTGCGAATTTGAAGGAACCAACAAAACTTTGGATGAACTTAAAGAGAGAATGCGCGTAGACGAAAGTTTTTTAAGACACCTGATTGTGGACATGAATTCTATTCGTGACTCACGCCCAGCTGTAGTAGAAGAAAAGGTAGCACAAGATTAATCGTGTCTAGCTTAAACAAAATTATTCTTATCGGACCTCTTGAAACCACTCCTGAAGTGCGCGTTACAAACGCAGGCGATCAATTTGCTAAATTCACGATTAAGGCAAATCGTCCCGAGCGTTCTGACGGCGTACCTGTCCAATTCGATATTGTTGATATTGTGGCCTGGCGACAAGTTGCGGAGCAAGCAGCTACTCTCCAGCAAGGAGACTCTGTTCTTATTGAAGGGCGGATTGTGACACGTACAACCGAAGACGAAGCGGGAAGAAAAAAATATTTCACGGAAGTAGAAGCGCGAGAACTCCGACCTCTTTCTATATCACAAACAACCTCAACCTCTTCTCCTACAACCGCTCAATCTTCTATCAAGCCAAGTATTCAGAAAAAACAAGTGGAAGAAATTCAAGAATCCGACTTTGATTTTGGTCCGGCAAAAACCCCTGCACCATCACCATTTGCACAAGCGCCAGATAATGAGACAGATCTTGATGAAGAGGTGCCATTCTAATGTACAATAAATGTTTTTTGATAGGACGTTTGGTACGTGATCCTGAAATGCGCGTCACACTTTCCGGCGTTACCGTAACCCGATTTACACTTGCAATAGATCGGATACGTGGAAAAGACGGACAAGAGAGCGTAACAGATTTTATCCGTGTAGTTGCCTGGCGCAGACTCGCAGAAATTTGCGGAGAATACCTTAAAAAGGGTAAGCTAGTTGCAATTGAAGGACGGTTACAGGTAGACAGCTACGAGAAAGATGGTGAAACCAAAACCAGCGCGGACGTGATCGCGGATAGCATGCAAATGCTGGATAGAGGCATTCAACAAATGGACGAACACCCTGAATTCGCAAGTCAGGAATTTTAAGAAGGAGACTATAAAATGGCAGCAGATCAAGAGCAAAAGGTATTTGTAAAACGTCGCATGAAACGCAGAAAAGTGTGTTTTTTTTGTGCAGAAAAAATTGAGGTTCTAGATTACAAAGATACACAAAAATTCAGAAGATTCTTAACAGATCGCGGGAAAATTGTTCCTAAGCGGAATTCTGGCGTTTGTGCAAAACATCAACGTATGGTGGCTACCGCTATTAAGCGCGCTCGCTATATTGGTGTATTGCCATACACGATGGACTAATTAAATCAGGAGTTAATGACATGGCGAACGTAGAAATTATTTTAATACGAGAAGAAAAAGGGCTTGGGAAACTAGGTCAGAAAAAACGGGTTAAATTAGGTTATTTTAGCAACTATTTGCTTCCTAATGGCATGGCGTTACTCGCAACAAAAGGAAACCAAGACCGCTTTAAACTTTTGGAAAAGAAAGAGCAAAAGCGCTTGGCTCTTTTGAAAACCGCCGCAGAAAAAGTTCAAGCGACAATCAATGGCAAAACCATTGTCATCGCAGCAGCAAGTAAAGAAACCGGCAAACTTTATGGCGCAGTGACACCAACAAGTATCGCTCACCATATTCTGCATGATCTTAAAGTAGAAGTGGCAGCAAGATTGCTAGAACTTTCAGCACCAATTAAAGAACTTGGCGAGTTTGCAGTAAAAATTATTTTGCATCCTGAAGTGCCCATCGCAATCACTGTACAAGTGGTTAAAGAAGAAAAGGAAGTTGCAAAGGACGCTTAATTCAGCGGACATACTCCTCCCTACAAAAGAACATCTGAATAGACTTCCGAACAATCCGGGAGTCTACAAGATGTTAGATGCAGCCAGCAAAATCCTTTATATTGGCAAGGCAAAAAATCTCAAAAAACGTGTAAGTTCTTACTTTCTTAACACACAAAAAGATCTCAAAACCACACTCCTCGTCACACATATCAAATCCATCGAAATCCTCGTTACCAACTCCGAAAACCAAGCCCTTATTCTAGAAAATAAACTCATCAAAGCCTTTAAGCCACGCTACAATATTTCACTTAAAGACGACAAAAGTTTCCCTTATATCAAAATATCCACACAAGAACCTTTTCCAAAAGTGAGTGTTACACGTCAAAAATACAAAGATCAGGCCACCTATTTTGGACCCTATGCTTCTATCGGTTCCACCAAAACCCTTCAGCGGTTTCTTAATGATCTTTTCCCCATACGTGATTGCAAGCAATCTATCAGCCTCACCAAACTCGAAAAAAAATGTATTAATCTCGACATCGGAAGATGCCTTGGCCCCTGTATTTACAAAGATATTAAGCCAGAGTACGACCGCCTCGTCCAAGAGCTGAGCCTCTTTTTAACCGGGCAAAATAAAACCCTATTAATTCAACTCAAAAAAGAAATGCATCAACATTCAAAAGCCCAAGACTATGAAAAAGCGGCGAAGATTCGAGATCGCATTCAAAAAATAGAGGCCCTAGTAGCCAATCGCATGGTCATGCCAGAAGAAACCGCCAATATACAACTCTGGGTTTCCTGCAATGCGCCTCCTTATACCTATGTATTGGTACAAACTATTGTTGCGGGAACCCTCCTTTTTCAAAGAGGCCTGTATGAAATAGACCTGAAAGAAGAAGATCGCCCCAAATTTTTACAAGATGCTTTTCTAGAAGGAGTAGATATTTTAGGTGATTTGCCAGACGAAATTTTGTGTGATGAAAGTATGTTGCAGACCATACAAGATGTGCAAGCCCAAACAGGAAATATCTTAAAACAAAAAGCGCATCTGCCCCAAAGAGGCGATAAAAAACAATTATTAGAACTTGCTCAAAAAAATGCGAAAATTGCGATTGAGCGACTTAAGCTAGAAAAAAAGCCTGACAAATTATCAACCCCGGATCTCCTCAAAAAAATGCAAGCGTGTTTCGATTTAAAGAATCTGCCAACAGAAATCGTCGGTGTCGATATCTCACATCTTCAAAGCACAAATATAGTCGCCTCCGCAGTTTATTTTAAAAATGGAAAACCAGATAAATCAGGATATAGACGTTATGACATCGCAACCGTATCAGGAAAAAGTAACGACCCTAAATCAATTTATGAAGTTGTCTATCGTCGTTTAAAAGGAGCTCTAGAAAATAAAGCGCCGATGCCCAAACTCATGCTTGTCGATGGTGGAAAGGCGCAGCTTAATTTTGCCCAAAAAGCGAGGCAGGAATTAGACCTAGAAGAAACTGTCGATTTACTCTCATTGGCAAAGAGAGATGAAGAAGTTTATTCCCCGAACTCTCCGAATACGATAAAATTAGAAAAGCGTGATCCCATTTTGCACCTGCTTCAGCAAGTCAGAGACGAATCCCACCGGTTTGCCGTCAGTTTCCAGAGAAACAAACGCAATAAAGAAATAAAAAATCTATCAAAATGAGTTAATGAGTCCCATGAAAATAAATAAATTAAGTTTCGGTATCTTAGCTCTTCTTCTTGCAAGCATTTGGATGGCCCCTGTATTCGCAGAAAAGGAAGATGCGGATGCCAAAGAAAAATTAGATGTTATCAATTCAAAAATTGAAAAAAATAAAAAAGTGATTGGCGAAAAACTCAAAGAAAGAAAAGAAACTCGGGTGAAATTGGGAGCGCTGTCGCGTCAATTAAAATACACAACGTACCAGCTTAAAAAAGCCAAAAATGACTTGCAGGTGACCCAAGTTAAAAAAGAAAAAACGCAAGAAAAACTAACCGTCGTTGCGCATAATTTTGTGGATAAGCAATCTCGTTTTGAGGAAAGAATGCGGCAAATTCATAAAAATAAAAATCTAGGGTTTATGGACTTTCTCTTCTCTTCTCCAGATTTATTATCTGCCATGGAATCCGAATATTTTTTTAACAAATTATTGCGTGCCGATGTCGGATTAATTACTGACATGCGCACAGAGCAAAATCAACTCAGTAAGCAAAAAACCGTTTTAGAAGGCCAGACAAAACAAATTTCTGTACTCAAAGAACAAATTACCAAAAAAGAAACACAAATTTCGCAGCAAGAAGTAGAAAAGCGCAACGAACTCATCTCGTTAGAAGCGCAAATTAGACACATCGAACAACAAAATCGCGAGCTAGAAGAATCGTCACAAGAATTGACCTCGTTTATTTTAAAAGGGTCCAAGGGCAATACGCAGTTTTATGGATCAGGCTCCTTTGTAAGGCCTGTTGATGGGTGGGTATCGTCGCCATTTGGAACGCGTATGCACCCCATATTTAAACGAAGGATTAAACATAACGGAATCGATTTTGCAGCCCCAAGTGGTTGTAGAATTCGCGCTGCTGATACGGGTGTCGTTATTGTAGCGGGTGAAAAACCGCAATATAGAGGCTATGGAAAAGTAACTGTAATTGATCACGGTCTCAGAAAAGATGGACGACGTCTTGCGACCGTTTATGCACACCAATCTCGGATTTTGGTCCATGAAGGACAATTGGTGAAACAGGGTTCAGAGATCGGTTGGGTAGGTTCCACAGGGTATAGCACAGGACCTCACTTACACTTTGAAGTTCGGGAAAATGGGGTTCCGGTTGATCCAATGAGATACATACGAAGATAAGCTTCACGACTCTTAACCTTATTTGCTAAACTGTAGACCTTCGTAGTAAGAAAGGTAACCACTAATGAAAAGATTTTTTTCTAATAAACACCTCCTCATGATCATGGGTATCATCGGATTTTTAGCGATTGCAAGTATTCCTTTTATTCCACTTAAAACCGAGGCTAAAAGTTCTGATCTTCTGGAAACAGTAAGAGGCTATGTCAAAGCAGACTTCGTTAAAAAAGATGTCACAGATAAGCAATTAGAGTATGGCGCAATCAAAGGTCTACTGGCTTCACTCAACGATCCCTATACACGTTTCATTGAACCCAAAGGATTCGAGCAAATGCAAGACCGTCTAAA